>CAKVDS010000086.1 GCA_934726455.1 uncultured Bacteroidales bacterium | reverse complement strand
ATCATAATGATGATTGTTTCCGGGCTGCAAAGGTAGTAATAAATCTTGAAAAGATAAATTTTATTCTAAGAAATAACGTGTTTTCTGTGATATTTGACAATCTGGCAGATGAGTACTTGGCGTTTATTTGTAAAATCGACAGTTTTTATGTCATTGTGGCATATTTTGCACCACCTGCTGGGGATGATCAAGATGGGCAAGACCAAGTACACCGTTGCCGGGGATGACATGACCGCCAGGGCGATAGCTTCCGCAACGGCCAGGAAAAGGGCGGTGAAGTACTCACGCGCCCATAAGTTCTACTACTTTGAGACCGGCGCCGTGTTCGCCGGCGAGGCTGTCAAACTGTTCTTCTACCGTTTCGGACGCAAGGGGGACTGGAAGGCGCTGCTGTCAACCGACACGGCCCTGACACCCTACAGGGCCTATCAGATATACTCCATGCGCTGGTCCATCGAGGCCTCCTTCCACGAATG
Source organism: uncultured Bacteroidales bacterium (assembly GCA_934726455.1). Classification (GTDB taxonomy): domain Bacteria; phylum Bacteroidota; class Bacteroidia; order Bacteroidales; family UBA932; genus Cryptobacteroides. The sequence continues at coordinate 1,298 of CAKVDS010000086.1, read as the reverse complement.
CAAGTCACTGCTGGGCCTAGGCAAGTGCCAGTGCAGAGACTTCGGTTCACAGATAGCCTCGATATCACTCAACATACTGCAATACAACTTGTTGTCATACGTCAAGAGGTTCGAGTCATACGAGACCATCGGAGGCATGTTCCGTGAAATAACGGCCCAGACAGTCGAACTTTCCATCACCGAGAAGATCTGGGGACTCATTCAGCAGCTCGTGTCCGCCATTGCGGACTTCTTCTCTGCCGACTTCGATGAAATCTTGACCAACATCATATGCAAAAACAAACAACTTGACGCCATAATGAAGGTGGCCCTGCAACTGCAAACGTCCGCCTGATTTACTTGCGAAACTTAAATTCGTGAATTACGACAAGAGCAAGGAAATCAGCGACACAACAAAATACGGGGACCATTTCCTGGATCAGTCAACCCTGATCGCGATCTCAAAAAGCAAGAGAACATTGAGCTCCAAAGACGTCCGGACAGCCGCGAACAGTGACTCTCTTGGCGTGAGTATGTTTCTGTGCGTCCGGAAAAACAAAGATGATGAGGAATCCAAGGAATTTTATTACCTTGGCAGGATAAGACACAATGCCGACGGAATCCTCAGGGAATTTGTGATGCCGAACACGGACGCGACCGCCGTGGAGAAGAATCTGTTCGACTACATCACATCAGCAAATGTCTAATTTTTAATGATATAGAAAAAATGAAAATGATAAACGTAGTGGCAGCCGTGATGATAAAAGACGGCAGGGTATTCGCGACACAGCGCGGGTATGGGGAGTTCAAGGACGGTTGGGAGTTTCCCGGCGGCAAGGTCGAGGCGGGGGAGAGCCCACAGGAAGCACTCCGAAGGGAAATCCGAGAAGAATTGGAAACGGATATCCAAGTCGGAGAACTGATTGACACCATTGAGTATGATTACCCCGACTTCCACCTTTCGATGAAGTGCTACGCCTGCGAGATCCTCTCCGGAAATCTTCACCTTGTCGAGCACGAAGCCGCCCGTTGGCTCTCTGCCGACCAGCTCAATACCGTTGAATGGCTCCCTGCGGACATCACATTGATCCCGAAGATCGCACGATTGCTGTAAAAGATTTGTATTAACTTTGCAATCGAAAACAGATTCAATTATGAAGAACAAGAAACTGCGGATTACGGAAAAGGACTTTCTTCTGGCCAACCGCAGGGCTTCAAGAGCAGAGGAAATCGAGAAGTACAGGAAGCAGATCCTGATGAGGTCAATCACCCACAAGTCGAAAAAGGTCTATGACCGCAAGCGTCTGAAAAAGGCAGGC
>CAKVDS010000085.1 GCA_934726455.1 uncultured Bacteroidales bacterium | reverse complement strand
AGTCCGCGTCAATGCTGCCAAGAACATACTTGTCCTTAGGCAAACGCCCTTCACGATAAACATTGAGTTTGACGAACGAACCGTTCTCCGTAGTGTGTCCATAGATATACAGGTCCACGTTCCCTACTCCGGAAAGCGCCTCATTGAGCAGCACGACCGTATCCCTTGCGGCTTCGATTTTCTCGCCATCCATAGATCCGCTCTCATCTACCAATATGCACACCGCCATCCGGTCGGCCTTCACCGTACGTTCCTGACGGTAAATGTTCTCCACTCCTTGAAAGGCCTCCGCCAATTTGCAGGTATCCAGACGACCGTTCCGCAGTCCTCGCAAATCAAGGCATCTGTCCGTGCCGTTACATCTTAATACCGTTGTCATAGCCGAGATGAACCGCCGCACTCTTGACAGAGACCTCTCGTATGCAGGCCTATCCGATCCCGGATAGTGAATGTTCACACCGTCCGTAAAGCCTATCTCCAATTCTCCTTCGAGGGCATTCCCTAGACGGTTGCAGTCCTTTTTTATTTCCTCCGACATCCTTTGCGGATTAAGTTGTGCAGATGATCGGCCGTCAGAGGGTTGTTGTGCCACATCTTGTTCAAGTGATTCCAGCACTGGTTTCAATGCTTTCTCGACTTCTGAATCCAAAGTGGTGTTTACCTGTCCGATTTGGCCGTATCTGCCTTCGCCGTGAGACTGTTCCTCTGATTGAGATTGTCTCTGAGTGTTCTTCTTTTCCTGTTCGAAGAAGGATTTTATCAGTTCATATATGCGCACAGCAGCTTCCAAAGCACCCATGCAGGTCTTTGGATAAGGCAGGACCACTTCCCGGACAGCATAAAGAGTGTCGGCGAATTCCAAAGCGTCGTCAATGCCAAGAGCCTTCGGATAGCGTATCATGGCAAGAATGGAGTTCAGAAGCCTCGCAGGGCGGCTTTTGCATACGGACCCTCGCATCCTCGCCGAATGCCTGTCAAAGTAGTAGTACTTGACGCATCCGAGAAAACCGGCAAGTCCCGGACGTTCTTTCCCTGTGAGCCTCTCTATTCGCTCGTCTTCGACAATGTTGAAAAGGTCAGATATAACGCGGTTCCTTGACCGTGACATCAGCGGAAAGTCCGTATAAAGAAGATGACTGCCCTCGTGAATGGCAAGCCCCGTGAAGATGTCTATCTTCTGTCCTACCGACAATGCCGGGTTGTCGAACATATCAGTGGCGACACTCACGACCTTGCTGTCCGTGCAGGACACATTGGGAGTCAAGGCTATCTTCACTTTGAACGGAGTGTTCATCGCGACAATCATGTCGCGGGCGTGATTGTAGGCTATGCGGTGCAGTTCCGCGTCATCCTTAGGAGAGAGCATCGCCGCCGAATACGCCGAGCCTGATGGGAGTGTATTCTCCCAACCGAGTCTCCCTGAGGTCCGCGCACTGGTGAAATTCTCTCCCGTTCTCTGAAGGAAGTCTTTCTGAATGATCTCAATTTTCTGTTCAGTTGTCATATTTACCTCATAATAGTATTAGTCCGATTGCCCCACATCGGGGAATCCTGACGCCGAGACAAGGACGGAACCAGGGCAAGGGTGACGTAAAAACTGATGCGGCAGTGTCCGTTTTGACGGATAAAAGGCAAAGCCGGCCCTTGCGATTAAGGGCCGGTCATAACTTTGCGGAAAGGATTCCCCTCAGGAAAAGAAGGATATGCGCATGCACTTCACCTCATGAAAGATGGCTTCAATTCATTGAGTCCCGAGGAAAAACACAAAAAGTGCTTCTTGTAGAATGGATAATCCACATGGAGCACTTTAAGACTCTGATTACTGAATTTTATGTATTTCAGTCTATTATTTTACATTCACATACTACTTATTTTCAATAGTTTACAAGCTTATGTTAAAATAAGATTTTTTTTCATGCTTATTATACACTGCGCTCGGGAAGAAGAATCTGGTTTACTTTATCCTCGAAAAGATATCTTGATACCCAATAGGCATACAG
>CAKVDS010000084.1 GCA_934726455.1 uncultured Bacteroidales bacterium | reverse complement strand
TGAAACAGGCCAAGACAGAGGCTTACATGTCCGGAGATGACAGGAAAGCTTTCGACATCGACGGTCAGCTGCGTCAGATCGGATTCCAGATCAACAAGATTAAATCGGTGAACGCCGAGATTGAGGCGCAAAAGAAAGCGGCTGAATCACTGTCATCAACATACACGCAGACCTATGACAGCGTGAGGCAGTCTCTTGCGGGTGGTGAGGAGGATGTCGCCTCGTATGTCCAGTTGATCGAGAACCAGAAGAAGGTCGTAGCAGACCTCACTGCCAAGTATCAGCAGCTGAAATCCGCCAAGGCTTCATCATCAGAGACGTCCGCCTTGCTCAATGAACTCAATCAGGAGAAAGGGGCGCTTGCCGGCATGCGTGACGCGGTGGCCGGCTATAAGCAGTCCAACACCGGCATCCGTACCCAGATGATGGCCCTTCGGGAGGAGATGGCCAGACTCCGTCTTGAAGGAAAGCAGAACACCGCTGAATATGAGCAGCGCCGTCAGGAGATGGAACGTCTCGGAACGGCCTACAGAGAGCTTCGCACCGAACAGACCGCGCTCTCCACTGGTGCCACGCAGATAGGCGGGATCATCAATGGCGTGCAGGGCTTGATGGGAGCATATTCTGCAGGTTCCGGCATCGTGTCGATGTTCGTCAAGGACAACGAGAGACTGATGGCGGTACAAACGAAGATGCAGTCCGTGATGGCGGTGATGATGGGTGTGCAGCAGATGTCCAACACCCTTCATGCCACAAGCTCATTCAGGATCGTGACCTGCAGGAAGGTTACGGAGCTGTGGACAGCGGCACAGAACCGCCTGACGGTGGCACTCCGTCTGTCCGCGACGGCATCAAAGGCGATGCTTGCGTCAATGACATTGGGAGCCTCTCTGATAGTGACAGGGGTGATAACGGCGATCAGCAAGCTGGTGTCCAAATATCGGGAGAAAGCCGAAGCCCAAAAGGAAGCCAAGAAAGAGGAAGAGGATGACCAGAAGAGCATCCAGTCATCAGTTGCAGGTAGTATCGCGTCACAGCTTGTGTCGTACAGAAAATTGCAGAAGGCGTGGAAGGAACTCTCCGGGGATATCGCCAGGCGTCAGAAATTCGTGAAGGACAACGCCAACGAGTTCAGGAATCTTGGCCTAAGGATCAATTCGGTGAAGGACGCTGAGAATGTCCTGGTCAACAATGAATCGGCATTCGTGGAGTCCCTCAAACGCAGGGCGATGGCGGCAGCCGCAATGGAGCTTGCATCGAAGAAGTACCAGTCGGCAATCGAGAAGATGCTTCAGGCGGAGAATGCGAAAAAGGTCACGGATGATGACCGGAAGAACGCCCGCAATTACGCGGAGGGCGTGTATCAAGGCAGGATGGCGTCAGCGAGCGGAGTACTTGGCCGTGGCCAGGTAAGCGGGCAGAGAACGCAGATAATCGGTGACGCCTATAAAAGCAATGTCACCACCTATGGTGAGGCGAGGGCGAAGGAATACAATGACGCGGCCAAAAAGGAAATGTCCGAGGGCGACCGTTATTTCTCCATCGTAAACAAATACAACGATGAGGCTGACAAACTTCTGAAAGGGGGTGGAATGTCACCGGCCACATCTGGCGACCCGACCGGCAAGGCCGGCAGCATAGATGCCATCGAGAAGAAGATACAGGCTCTTACTGCTCTGATGAAGGCAGCCGGGGCATCGGAGCGTGCCGAACTTCAGAAAGACATAAACGCCTGGCAGAAGAAACTCGATGCTGTGAATCTTGAGATGGAGGCATTGAGTGTGCCGTCTGATCCGAAGACGATCCAGGAACTTGACTCGGCCATAACATACTATGGCAAGCTTCTGAAAATAGCCGGCAGTGAGGAGCGTGCGGAGATACAGAAGACGATAAACGGATATTCCAAAAAGAGAAAGGCGATTGAAGACAGTCTGAAAGCGGTCTCGGCACCGACATCTCCAACGACCTTAGAGGAGTATTCAACGGTCATATCAGTGCTTGAAGACCAGTTGGGCAGAGCCTCGCAATCAGAACAGGCAG
>CAKVDS010000083.1 GCA_934726455.1 uncultured Bacteroidales bacterium | reverse complement strand
TTTGCCTGGCAAAGTCCCGCGACCGCGCCGGTCCGCTGATGCGGACTTGCTGCCGTTGCGGCTGACCTTCTGTGGCTTTTGACGGGGCTTATCCCCGGTGAATCATTTGAGGTGTCCGAGATTATAGAGAATGGACGTCTTTTTCCTATAACCCGAACACGAAAACACCAGCAGACAGCTTTTCTCTGTCCACGTTATAGCATTTAGGGTACAATACTCTATAACCTTTTCGCGTCATCGGTCAGATCGGATAAATCTGCGCCCCGACAAAGTCAATCAGATCCTGCGGTGCTATCTTGAGCTGCAACCCCCGGACACCGGCACTGATATAGATATGGTCGTAGAGCAGGGCCGACTCAAGGATGAAGGTCGGGAAGGGCTTCTTCATGCCGATTGGAGAACAGCCGCCTCTGATGTATCCGGTCAAGGGCAAAAGTTCCCGGACATGCACCATCTCGCAACTCTTGTTGCCGGAAATTCTGGCAGCCACCTTCAAATCCACCTCAAAGTTTCCTGGCATCACACAGACGAAGTAGCCATTACGGTCTCCCCTGAGCACCAAGGTCTTGAAGACAGTCTCTATATCCTCCCCGAGTTCTGCCGCCACATGCTGCGCTGACAGATCCTCTTCCGTATATTCATACGGAATCAGTTCATAACTGATTTTTGCGGCATCAAGCAATCTGGCCGCATTCGTTTTCTCAATTTTTGGCACGATGATTGTAATAATTTCTTTCGAATAGATTTTTCATAGGTTAAATTTTGGTTAGAATCAGAACTGAAACTCTCGATGTGATATCGAGAGTTTTCTTTTTATGTCCCTGCAAATATACCGCCAAAACTGTCTCAACTGCCGAAAAAACATTATCTTCGCGCCCGCGAATCGTGGACAGGCAATGCAGTTTGATGCCAAAGCCCACAAAAGATCAACAATATGGATTACAACAAGGCACAGTTGCGCAACACAGTGACAGGATACACGGCCGGCATCATAGCCGGAGCCGCCTATGGCACCAATCCCCTGTTCGGCAAGGAACTTCTCGCCGGAGGGGCTCCAGTCTCAGGCATACTGCTGTTCCGCTACCTTTTCGCCACAGTATTCATGGCTCTCCTGATGCTGGCAAAGCGTGAAAGCTTCCATGCAGACCGCAACCAGACATGGAGGCTTCTCCTACTCGGAGTTCTGTTCAGCGGCAGCAGCCTCTTCCTCTTCGATGCATACAACTACATCCCCGCCGGACTTGCCACCACCGTGGTCTACCTGTACCCCGTGTTCACGGCTCTCATAATGATGATGCTCAAGGTCAAGCAGAGCCGTCAAGTATGGATTTCCATCATTGCCACCCTTATAGGGGTCTTCATCCTGATGGATCCTCTCAAAAGCGCCACTTTCAACATGACAGGTGCCATCTTGTCAGCATTGTCGGCCCTCAGCTACGCAACCTATCTTGTGATTGTCAACAGATCCGAGAAGATGAAAAACCTCTCCGCACACACGATCACTTTCTATGCTCTGGCAACGGGCACACTGGTTTTTCTCGCGCAGCATCTTATCGAAGGAGGGGCATTCCTTCAGGGGATCAATGATAAAAGGGACTGGCTGGACCTTGTGGCGCTCGGACTCGTACCTACCATGATTTCCCTGCTTGCGCTCGCTGTGGCAACAAAAAGCATCGGACCGACCAAGACAGCTGTGCTCGGCGTGTTCGAGCCGATCACGGCAATAGCGGTGGGCACCTTGGCATTCGGAGAGCCGTTTACCGCCAACGTGGCCATCGGAGCTCTGATCTGCATAAGCGCCATAGTATTCATGATCCTTTCAGGGAAATAGACAGGCTGATTTCCTGAATATTCGTTATATTTGGAGCCGGACATCATTTGACTATGGAGGAGAAAAGGATAAAATACCCGATAGGGATACAGACTTTCAGGGACATTGTCGAGGGAGGATACCTCTACATCGACAAGACCAGAATCGTGCACGAACTGGCAGAAACGTATAAATACGTGTTTCTCAGCCGGCCGCGGCGCTTCGGCAAGTCCCTGCTCTCCTCCACCATCCACAGCTATTTCGCCGGAGACAAGGAGCT
>CAKVDS010000082.1 GCA_934726455.1 uncultured Bacteroidales bacterium | reverse complement strand
AAGCACCGTGGACGCCCAGCAAAGGCGAAGACGGTCAAACTTGAAGGTTAATTGTACAAAATTGTGTTAAATTCACGAAGATCTTGCTATGATGAGAGTTCTTCGTGAGAAAGGGCTGATTCCATAGAAAAATGATTTTTTTTGGGGGGCTTCGCCCGAGGATAGCTACGGCGAAGACGGCGGCGAGATGTTTTAGGGTTGCTGATCCCTCAATTCATCTTTTAGGAGTTCGTATATGTAAGCAGGGCTGTCGGCTGTAAGGTCGGCGGCCCTGTCTTGTAACAGATCATATACTCGGGAGGCGTAGATTGTGTCAAGTGCATGCTCCAATGAGAAGTTGCGGTCTTCCATGAGGAAGGCTGTGAGCTTGTCAATGGCATAGTTTGCCAGAAATTGTCTTTGTGTTTCTTCAATCATAGTCGCTTGAGATGTTTCAGTGCCTTTTCAGTGCCGAAAAAGTATTGATTGTTGAGGTCTCTGAATTCCAACTCATTTGCAAGCTGCTCAAGCGTGAGTGTGCCTTCTTCGTAACGGTCAAGGAGATAAGCGACACCGTCATCGGCGATGGGCCCGGTGACAATGTCGTAATCGTGTTGGAAGGCGCATGAGCGGCTGCGATTTTTATATATGAACTCCGCCCATTCCTGGCCCGGCTTGCTGAATTGCTTAACTTTGAGTTCACCGCTTGCCAGAAGCCGTTCGTCAAAGTTATATTTTAGGATTACTGGTGAGCCGTTGAAGATTTTTGCCTTCTTCTCAGCCATTTTTATGGCTTGGTCTTCGAGGTCAGTCAGATAGAAACCCTTGCCGAAATCTTTGTATGGACGGCATTTTTCCAATTCGATAGCCTGAAAATCCATGAATGTGCCGTGGTAGAGAGTCATGACAAATATCCTCCATTGTTCCGGCAATAGATGATGAGGTCATCAACAGCGTCTTCTATTGATTGAAGGTGCTCGGCTTCATAGAATTCAACCAAGAATGCGATTCCCCGGAATTTGCGCAAATATAGGTAAGCATCCTTTGTGCTGATGGCAAACCGACGTCCAAACGCTCTTATGCAGGCGTTTGTGTAAGGAATCTGATATTTGCTCATCGTTGACATGTACGCGAAGTTAGTATATTTTCTTGTGATTTCCGACAAACCACTGCCTATGATGACCGCTTATAAGGCTATGGGATTTGATATTGTCCATCCTTTAAAATATCCTGTTCGAGTTGAGGCAGACTTGCTATGAACTTTTTAAATCTCATTGCTCCCATTCGGTCATACAATGCCTGTCCCAACTGGTACACCTTTGTCTCCAATAGTTTGGGCATATATTTATCAGGGTGAGAGTCGTTTGCTTTGGCATTTTTGATTGCATCAAGCATCAACGGAAGATATTTGATGTAGTAATATCCCCCTTTCTCGATTTCGTGCAGGGTGCGTTTCGCATCGTGTGCGTTCTTTATGTTCAAATGAGATAAATCAGGCCGCTTGTGATATAGCAGCCATATCTCAATGCATGGATTGCTGATTACAAGATGCCGGTTGCCTTCTTGACAGCAGAAAGAGTGCAGTTCTTCAATTTGTTCCATCGGCCATTTGTCCACATCGATAACACACCACAAAGAATCACCGAACTCTGCACTCAGCTGATTCTGGCTTATGTACTCATTTACACGTGCGAGCACGCTTGACGGCGACGACCCCTGACGGTGTTCTTTGCCGTCATTTTCGTCTTCTCTTCCGCTCTCGATGATGTCCACCTTTATTCTGTCAATACCATCGAATGGCCTGAAATATTCCGGTTCTCTCTCTGTTCCCTCACTCGCAATCGCGAACAGAGAATAGTCCCGTACCTTCTCTTGAGGGACATCTCTTGTGTATCCTCTCGCCTTGAATCCCATATCACTCCCAATTAAGTTCGTCCAACTTCGTCAGAAATGGAATAGCGCCGAAGCGTCCATTTAGGTACCCTTTCTCGATATCCAGATCAGCCCGTGGCTTGAACTCATCCAACGTGTATAGATGAGTGGCCTGCGACTCTCTGTCTTTTTCGGCGAACCATATCTCGTCATTTCGGAACAATTTCCCGTCAAGCAATCCGGCATCATGTGTCGTAAATATCAGCTGACCTTTCATAGTGGTGTCTGATACTATGCGCGAGACAAGGGCTCTTACCAGAGATGGATGTAAGCTCCTGTCAATTTCGTCAATCACATAAGTCTCAGCTTTGCTTTT
>CAKVDS010000081.1 GCA_934726455.1 uncultured Bacteroidales bacterium | reverse complement strand
ACCTGGACGGGGTGCAGGCCGCAGACGGGGCCGCAGGGCAGGCGGCCGAGCCAGGTGGGAGCGGATTCGCCGGAAAAGGCTCACACCTGGACGAGGCAGCGGCCACAGACGGGGCTGCAGGGCTGGTGGCCGAGCCAGGTGGGAGCGGATTCGCCGGAAAAGGCTCACACCTGGACGGGGTGCAGGCCGCAGACGGGGCACATGCCACAGACGAGGCCGCAGACAGGGCGGGTGCCAATGTGGACAAACCCCGACTCGCAGATATGCCCCGGCATAGGGCCAGAGGCAGACAAAACCCAACCCCGAGAGGGGCTACGGCCTGATGTAATGTATCGGATCAGATTTTACAGTATCAAGAGGAGCAGAGACGAGCTTCACCTTGGCAAAATCGATCTTGCCGAGCTCAAAGCAGCGGATCTCGCTGTTCCACATCGAGCGGTAGTAGAGTTTCAGCCCCGACATGTCGCTCACGGCAGTAAACTGAGTAGCGCTCGGGATGTCGGCCGCCTGTTCGCCTTTTGCAAACTGTATCCCGACCGGTATGTTGAACGCGCTCAGTATGCGGAACGCCTCAAGAGACGCCCCGTCAGCATCGGGACGGACAGGTGCGGTGTTCTGATAGAAAGCCGCACGCACAAAGCGTGACGGAGGAGTGACATCGCCAGGCAGGCCGAGGAAGCCGCTGCCGCCGCCGAAAGAACGCAGATCCATATTTCCCAACTTGTTCTCCCCTGCCTTTCCAGGCTGAAGATTCACATAATTGTTGAGATTGGTAAGCTGCCAGTCAAATGAAGGAGAGTTGGTCAGCACCCCGACGGTGTTGTCATAAAAAACACATTTACCGTCAATTATCTCAAGCACTATCTGAGCACCGCTCGGGTCGGCGAAACGCCAATGGACAGTCGAGGAGCGAGGATCGAAGCCATGAATATGCACCCGGCCTATCTCTTCTTTCACCTCGGCTACAGTGGAGCAACGGCCCAGAATATACGATACCAACTGAAAATCAGAGATGTTGCTCTCTCTGAACTCCGGATTATACTCCTCGTAGCGGCCGTAATCCGGGAAATAGAAAAGTCCGGCGGACAGTCCCTTCTCATTGAGGCCCTCGACCACGAACTCGTCCTGCTCGACAGCGAGCCCGACATAGCCGTAGCGCCCTGCGAAGCTCCGTCCCGTGCCGCCTCCGGGAATCATGGAGCGCCATTCATAGCCCCTCGGAACAACCACATAGCGCCCGTGATTGTCGGAAGCCGCCCACTCGATGGAGCGGGCTACGACTGTGCAGCCGTCGGCAGACTTGAGAGTGATACCGGTACAGGCGGACGAGGTGTAGACATTGAGAGTCATCATCACCCCGGCAAGGAAAATGGCAGTAATCGTTCTTTTCATAAGCGTAAAGTTTTAAAAATAAGGGTTTTCGGCTGCAATATACTCAATCCGGAGCAGAAAGAAAAATAATGTCTATATTTACACTATGAAAGATCTCCTCTTCAGAATCCTGGCATCAACTCTCCTGCTGGCCGCATGCCTGACCGCATCGGCCCAGAGATCACGAACATACAACACTGCCGACGGACTGCCCGGCAGCCGGATCTCCGACATACGGCAGGACAGGGCCGGGTTCATCTGGATTGCCGGCGAGGACGGACTCTCCCGCTTCGACGGCACCACTTTCAGGACCATGCAGCCGGGAGTCAAAGGAAGCGGCTCCATAGCCGGCAGCCAGGCCCTGTCACTGGTGAACGACAGCCACGGCATCCTGTGGGTCGGGACGGCTGCCGGGCTTCAGACATTCGACCCGGAGGAAGGATTTTTCAGAACCATATCCGATGATTACACAGGGACTGCGGCAGAATACCTGAGCGGTGAAGACGGCAGAAGCGAAATCTGGTCAGGAAGCGACACCCGCGGCATCCTGATAACAGATGCCCTCAGCGGAGAGCCGGACAGCGCCAGAACAGCCATGGTCAATGCACATCTGCCATCACTGCAGGTAAGCGGGCTCCACCCCGACTCCAGAGGGAGAATATGGGTGGCTTTTTCGCAGGGCGGATTCTGCGTGATAGACGGAAAGAGCGGTGCCGTATCAAATATACCGCTGTCAAAATCCATCCCGACCGCACCCCATGTCAACTGTTTCTTTGAAGACCAGGAAAGCGGAGCCATGCTCATAGGCAGCTCAGATGCAGGGCTGCTGATTCAAGATGCGCCAGGCAAGGCTGTACGGCGCAGTTCAGACCGGCAAGCACGGAACGGCAGCATCTCGGCCATCATAGAGGACCGAATCTTCAGCCAGGACGGCAAGCACTTCATTCTCGGTTCAGACGGGCACGGACTCATGCTGTACGACCTCAGCCAAGACGCAATGGAAGAATTTGACCGGAGCATCCTGCCGGGAGGGGCCGGCAGATGGAAGG
>CAKVDS010000080.1 GCA_934726455.1 uncultured Bacteroidales bacterium | reverse complement strand
CAGCAGACGATAAACGAATACAGGCGCAAGAAAGAAGCTATCGAGTCCTCTCTTGAGGCCCTTGATGTCCCTGCTGACCCTAAAAGCCTGGAAGATATAGGCAAGGTTCTTTCTGCCCTTGAGACAAGACTGCAGAAGGCCGGGGAATCGGAACGCGGTGAAATCCAGAGACAGATAACGCAATGGAAAGCCAAGAAGGATGCCATTGAGGAGTCCGTCCAGCTTGTAGGGATGGAAGACCTCTCGAAGATGGTGCAGAACGGGCTTGGTGTGGGCGGTGACCTTGAAATCAGTTTGCGCGCCAGAATAACCGGTGTCGAGGTCGCCAAATCGAAGATAGAGGAACTCCAAAAGATGGCGGCGGTAGCCCAGACAAAGGAGGAACGTGCGTCAATAAAGAAGGCGATCAGCCAATGGTCCCAGTATGCCGCGAGCCTCGACATGACACAGACGCAGGGTGAGAAGACCACGGGCATGCTTGAGAATATGTCATCGATAGCGAACAGCCTGTCAGGAGTTGTCGGAGAGAATGCTTCCGGTTGGCTCTCCTGGGGCTCGAATGTCCTTTCAGCCGTGGCCGCCGCTCTCCCGGCGATAGCGTCTATCATCGGTGGAAATATCGCACAGGCATTTGCCGGAGCTGCTGCCCAGTCACAGAGTGTGCCCTTCCCGTATAACCTCATATCGCTGGCGGCCAGTATGACGGCGGTAGGTGCGGCTGTTGCCTCCATCCCGAAATATGCGGATGGTGCCCTAGCCTATGGACCTACCATAGGTATGTTCGGAGAGTATTCTGGTGCGAGTCACAACCCGGAGGTGGTCGCGCCTCTTGACAGGCTCAAATCCATCATCGGAGTTGAAGACGGCGGCAGAAGAAAAGTGGAGTTCAAAATCAAAGGCCGGAATCTGGTCGGCATAGAAAGAAGAGAAAATAACAGGAGAAGAAGATCATAGCATGGGAATGATGGTAAGATATACGGGAGCCTTCTATTCAAGGAAGGGCGTTGTCTGGAGGTGCAGAATCCTCCAGGAGTCCGACGTGGCGTTTCCCGTCAAACGCCTGAAATTCCCGGATGATGAGCCTCTTGTGATTGAATACAATGAGACGGCCAAGGAGGAGGTCATATGCGGGAGTACCGCGACACTGACTATCGTCTCCCCAGGTGACCGAACTTATCTTGACCTCTATTCGATAAAGGTCGGGCAGATCCGGCTTGATGTTTACAGGGATGACGTTTTGTTCTGGAGCGGCTGCCTTGATCCTGAATTCTATGAGGAGCCATATGACAGCACATCCGACTATGAGGTCAGCCTTACTTTCTCCGATTTCGGTATCCTTGACAGGATGCCTTATGACGGTTCCGGGCGCAAGACATTGAAGGAACTGCTTGACATCGCACTTGACAAGTCAAGGCTGAATTATACATCAGTCGATGAGTCCTTGATATCGACACAGCTCACGGATGGGACACGACTGACATTGTCCTCTCTGATGATGGCATCGGAGAACTTCTATGATGAGGACGGGGAGGCGTCATCGTTCAAGAATGTTATCGAGGGGATATTCCAACCTCTAGGGTTACGTATGATACAGCGTGCCGGAAATATCTATGTGTATGACATCAATGGTCTGTATACGAGTAAGAACCCAGCATCGGAGATAGACTGGCAAGGTTCGGACTCATCGCTTGGCACCGATTCGGTGTACAACAACATCAAGATAACATTCTCACCGTATTCCTCCGCTGACGTCGCGGACGGTGAGCTTGATTATGATGATGTGTTCGGTCCTGAATGGACAAACCTCACATCAGACAGCTCAGGGGTCAAGTACAATAACGGGGCTGTCCCAGCTGTGAAGTCCGCTCCGACCTGCTATTCATATTACATCGACTATGACGAAAGTCATAGGCACGACCACGACTGGGACTATGCGCTGATTGACTTCACTATTTTCCAGTCTTGGGACAAAGACAAATGCAAGGGGGTTGCGGAAATAGGAAGCGGCAACTCTTTCTTTAAGATTCAGCCTATGCTCGGAGGAAATGAGACTGAGGGCGTTGTCGGAGGATTCTATACCGGTGGCCACGGATCTTTATCTTCCGGCTTTCCGAAAAGAAAGGGACTGCATCCGTCCTCGCATCCGAAAACTTTGGCTATGAGGATGGCGCGTGCCTATCTTCCGGAGATGAGTTCCGCTGACGCCGCGAACAGTTATCTGCGGATCCAGATGGAGCTTCTGTTCGATCCCCGATACAATCCGTTCTCAGACTCCGGTGACGGCAATGAGTCCGGCAATTATGATTTCGTGAAGAATAACGCCCCGTTCGCCTTCGTTCCGGTGGCGATAGTCGTATATGATGAGACCGGCACGGCATTGTGCCATTACTCGAATGAATGGCTCACCATAAATGGACAGCCGGGAAACAGCTTTGTGGCGACTGCCGAGGACAAGTATCTTTCGAAGTGGGGATGGAAGTCCGGTGATGCCGAATGGGGAGAGGCTTGGCTTGCGTACTATGACCCTGACGATGTGCTGCAGGGAACGGGAGTCATGGGTTGGCAGTGCAACCGCCAGAGTGTCGGGAAGCCGTGGACGGACGGAAGCAAGAAGGTCAAGAACCGCAAGTACCGCTATGCCGACAAATATACAGGCGACACAAAGGACTTCTGGATGTTCGACTCGTTCAAGAA
>CAKVDS010000079.1 GCA_934726455.1 uncultured Bacteroidales bacterium | reverse complement strand
CAAAACAGGCTTGAAACGTTAACTCAAGTGGGTGGTTATCGCCGAAATGCCTGGGTGGTCATCACTGAAATCCGCACTCTTATGCACATGGTTTCAAAGAACAATCCCATCGTGTTCAGATCGTTTGCAAGATCATCGGGGCCGATGCCCAAAGCCGCTGTCCCGATGGATGGATCTGAGAAATATCTTGTTTCCGAACTTCTGATTGCGGTCTTGCTTCGCAGGTTTGGATTCCATGCGGGAGAATCTTCAAGTACAAATATTTTTTTGAGGGCTTCCAAGTAAGAGGAGACTGTAAGGCGGTTCGCCGCTGTGGAATCGTTATTCTCAATGTCCGCGCAAATTGTGCTGATTGAAGTCTGCGCACCCTGATTCCTTGCTATGGATCGCAGAATCCTCTTTGCACGTTCAGGGTTGCGCTTCACATCGTCTACACGTGACAGATCACTTTGGACGACAGCCTCGAAGTATCTGAACGCCATATCCAGTGCGATTCCCCTGTCACTGGTGACGGCCTTTGGCCATCCGCCGCGACAAATCAGCCAGGCGATTGTGTCAAGATCGAGTGTGTTTGTCCCGAATATGTCCATGTCTGGAGTGTCGAACAAATCCCTCAGACTGACTTCTCCAGTGGATTCTCCTGATTCATATAAGCTCATGGTTCTCATCGTCAGCCAGGCGAAGCGTCCTGCCCCCGAATGATGGATCTTGTCTGTGTCCGCGGGAACAGCGGAACCTGTGAATATGAACTGGCCCTCTTTGCCCCTGTGATCAATTTCAAAGCGGGCCGCGTCCCATAATTGTGGAGCCAATTGCCATTCGTCTATCAGTCGTGGTGTCGTACCAGTGAGTAGTTTCTTCGGTGACAGGCTTGCTAATTCCATGTTTTGCTCCATGTATTCCGGGTCATCCATGTAGACTATGCTGTTGGCTTGCTGTTCTGCCGTTGTAGTTTTTCCGCACCATTTGGGGCCTTGGAGCAGCACGGCACCAACACCCATGAGACGGCGCTTCAGCATCTGGTCGGCTATGCGTGGTTTATAGTCTGTCATAATATCTCCATATAATTGCACGATAGGCAAAATTACATAATAATATGCAAATTGTGGCGACTATATTATACAAAATATGGCGAATTTAATATGCAATTTGTGGATTTATGGCTTCCGGCGTTCTGACTCTGCAGTGTATGTGCACCGGCTTCCGTTGAAAAAACGCTGGAGGGCCTCGGCGAAGATGTCGTCCGGGGAGACAAGGTCGAAAAGGGTCATCGAGGAGCGGAACTTGAGCGCGTCCATCACTCCGAGGATGCTGTCGGCACGGTGGCCTTCGTGGGCGAGCATGGCAAGCGTGGCCTCACGTAGACGAGGGCCGAGGGTCGGGTCTTGAAGGTAGTGTCTGGCTTCGTCCAGCGAGTCTATACCGTAGTATTCCGACATTCCGGATCTTCCCAGACCCTTGATTTGTGGGAATATGAACCATATCCAGTGACTTTCTTTCCGTCCGTTGCGCAATTCCTGCAAGGCGGTTTCGTATGTGTGGAAGCGCTCCTGCGCCAGGATGAATCTGCCAAGGGTCTCACTTGAGGCTTTTTCCGGCTTGTACGTCTCGAAGATCCCGCCGGTTTTGCAGGCGGGTGTGTCGATGTCGCCTTCCGTGTATGCTGTATGTTTCATGGTAAAATGCAAAAATAGTCAATGTGTTGAGAACAGCAAATGCCGGATGTTTGCTTTTAAAGTAGATATTCCGGCGGATAGTCGGCCACCGTTTCCGGTGAGGGACTGAAAAGTGTGCACGAATCTGCTTTCAGTTCTGGACATACTTTTTGATGAGTGTTGGCTCCCCGTCCCGGGTGTATTTGAAGATGTAGTTTGAGTTCTTCACGTGTGACCCGGCAGTGACGATGACTTCGAGCATGCCGTCCCCGTCCGTGTCCTTGGCTGAAAGCTGGACTTTGTCCTTGAATCTGAGGTCGTATCCGTCGGAGCGGAATGCGACGGTATCTTCCTCATCCATGAGATCTATAAGGTCGTATGACGTCCTGCTGCCCGGAATCTGCAACCTCAGGTAGATGTAGCCATGTGCATCATCTCCCAAGTACAATTGCTCCGGGCTGCCGTCATGGTCGAGATCCACATTGAGAGCGTGGTCGCCGTAAGGGCTTTCGGGCATTATGTATATGTCCGCGTCAAACATAGGATCCGGCAGCCTGTCCTCCTTGCTCGTGTCTTGGAATGAGTAGCGGAGGTTTCTGAAATCATCGGATGAGAACAGCAACGGGTCTATGTCTTCGTCTTTGGAGATTTCCATCTTGCCGTCCTTGATCCTGAACATGTCGCACAGGCCTTGCGAACCGTACCTTGATGCACACAGGCCGTCATCGGTGATGATGAGCCCGTTGTTGCATGTGACAGAGCCGAGTTCCTTCAGTTTCCTGCCCTTGAACCTGTACACGGTCAGGCTGAACTCGTCTCCGTTCTGGTAGAAGACCTCTTTCCGCCCGTCCCCGTCGAAGTCGTATGCCGCGAGCGTGGATTCGGCGTTGCCGCGGGGCTCGTTCAGCACTTCTTTGCCTTTAAGTTTGACTATAAAATGCGGCTGCCTAACGTTTTCGAAATTGATGATGAGCTCTCCGTTTTCGAGCCCTTTCCCGAAATTGACATGCTTCCGTATTGTGGAGATATAGCAGCTGTCAAGGTTGTATTCGATCAGGTCCGGGATCGGAGTCAGGCAGTAGAGCATCGGGTTGTGACCGGTTCGCGTTGTTTCCGATGAGGCCTGCACGGTTGTTGTTGCTGTCCGGGCCGTTGTCTGGTTTGTCTGGGCTTCATTGCCTGCCCCGACGGACGGGCGGCAGGCCGTCAGGGTGGTTGCCGCGATGAGTAAGGTGAGGAGGGGGTTGTTTGTTTGCATTATGTTGGCTATTTGAGAATAAGTGCGATAAGCAATGCTATGATGAGCAGTGCGGCTATTATCAGGAGGCTGTTGTTGCTCTTTTTGCTGTTTGCCTGCGTCAATTCGGCTTCGAGTTGGCTGCAGCGCTTTCTGGAATCGGCCAGCATCTCGGAGTAATTTGAAT
>CAKVDS010000078.1 GCA_934726455.1 uncultured Bacteroidales bacterium | reverse complement strand
TGATCCACAGCAAGGTGCATTTCGAGGAAGGTTCCAAGGAGGAAGACCGTCCGATGCAGGGCCAGTCCCCGTACTTGATCAACGGCGGGCTCTTCTATTCGAGCAAGAACCTCGGACTTGACGCGGCCCTGCTCTACAACCGGATCGGAAAGAGGATTATCGGTGTAGGCCGCACCGAGGGGGCGATAGGAGGGGAGGACCAGGCAAGAGTGCCCGACAGCTACGAGATGCCGCGCAACAGCCTTGACCTCACGCTCTCCAAGAAGATAGGTGAGAATCTTGACCTCAAGCTTTACTTCAGGAACATCCTCGGAGAGGGGATAACCTACAAGCAGTTCGAGGGTGAGATAGGACAGATAACCAGAGCCTACAATCCGGGCCGCAACATAGGACTGCAAATTACTTATACCTTATAGAATTTCCCTTTTTATTATCAAACAAATGAGAAAAATCAATTTTGGGGCGTGCATCTGCACCCTCGGTGCAATCGCCGCACTCGCGGCTTGCGAAAAAGACAAACCGGCAACTCCGCAGACAGAAGAATATGTCTGGAAGACCGACGGAGGCCTCAAGGCCTGCGACCACATCCTTTTCACTGACGGCAAAGAAGATCCGGACGGAAAGGAGATCGGCAACGGAGATCAGGAGTTCGTCTTCTACGGAAAACAGACTCTTGCAAAAGGCACCTACCTTCTGAAAGGATGGGTGTATGTAGCAGACGGGGCTCAGCTCACAATAGAACCGGGCACCGTGATCAAGGGTGACAAGGACACAAAGGCCAGCCTCATCGTCGAGAGGGGTGGCAAACTCATCGCCCAGGGCGAGCAGGGAGCTCCTATCGTCTTCACCTCCGAAGCGGAAGCGGGCAGCAGGAAGCCTGGAGACTGGGGTGGAGTCATCCTCTGCGGCAAGGCGGCCAACAACAAAGGCGAGATGCAGATCGAGGGCGGCCCGCGCTCAAAGCATGGCGGAGACTCCAACAGTGACAACTCAGGTGTGCTGAGCTATGTCCGCATCGAGTTCGCCGGCTATCCTTTCCAGACCGACAAGGAGATCAACGGTCTCACCCTCGGCTCCGTGGGCAGCGGCACCAAGCTCGACCACATCCAGGTCTCATATTCCAACGATGACTCTTTCGAGTGGTTCGGAGGATGCCCGGATGCCAAGTACATCATAGCATACAAAGGCTGGGATGATGACTTCGATACCGACAACGGCTTCTCAGGCAAAGTGCAGTATGCTCTTTCCGTAAGGGATTCACGTATCGCCGATGTCTCACAGAGCAACGGCTTCGAAAGCGACAACAACGCTGACGGCTCAGCCACATCTCCTTATACTACAGCCACTTTCTCCAATGTGACTTTTGTCGGTCCGAAGCTTGATGCTCAGTTCCAGAACGATCCTTCCTACATCAATGGCGGCGAACTCTACCCGAACAACGGCTCGGCTCTCGGCAAGTTCCAGTCTGCCATGCAGATAAGGAGGAACTCCCGTCTCAACTGCATCAACTCTTTCGCCCTCGGCTTCCCGATCGGCCTTATCCTCGACAACCAGAAGGGTGACACCCAGGGTGCTGCCGAGAAAGGTGAACTCAAGCTTCAGAACATCTGGTTCGCCGGTATGGATGTCACCGGCAGTGATGCCAACAAATCATATGAGGACGTGCTTGTGACCGGTTACGACGAGAAGTCAAAGCCGATCTATGACAAGACCAAAAAGTCTTTCTCAAGCACATTCTTCCTCAAGCAGAACGGCAACAAGGCGCTTGAGTCCTGGGCTGATCTCGTGGCCGCCAACGGCTATATGCCGCTCTCCGGCAGCGCCCTGCTGTCTGCCGCATCTTTCGACGGAGCAGACAGCTGGTTCGACAAGGTGAACTACATCGGCGCTTTCGGTACGGAAGACTGGACAGCCGGCTGGACGGAGTTCGAGCCTGAGAACGCCAAGTACTAGAAGCCTGTTTACATATCTATAGTGTCACGCCATCATCAAGGCAGCTGTCAAGCTCCTTGGTGATGGCTTCTTTGTCGAGATGCTGGCCGATGAACACGATCTTCTCCATCCTGTCGCCCCATTTCTGATCCCAGTCTCTTGCGAGCGAAGGGTCGCGCAGCATCATCTCGGCAAGTTCTTCCCGATCCATGGTGGCATACCAAAGACCGGCGTCCTTGAGGGATTTCTGCACACCGGCCTGTTCGAAGAGGTAGCATTTGTCGGTGTCATCAGTGAAGTAACAGATGCCTTTGGCTCTGATTATGGATTTAGGCCATCTCTTGGCAACGAACTCGTCAAAGCGGTTGATGTCGAAAGGTTCTCTGCGGAAATACACGAAAGTCGAGATTCCGTATTCTTCAGCTTCGCCCTCTTCCTCATCGTGCAGCTCCTCATGCGGATCGCCCTCGATTTCGGAAATCCAGGATGCGGATGTGGCCACGCTGTCGAAATTGAACATCCCCGTGTTGAGAATCTTGTCCAGATCTATGTCGCAGAAATTGCTTTCTATGATTTCAGCCTTTGGCTGGAGTTTGTGGATGATGCTGCGTATCCTGCCGAGATCCTCGCTCTTGACCTCGGAGACCTTGTTGAGTATGACGATGTTGCAGAATTCAATCTGCTGGATTACAAGGCTTTCAAGATCGTCTTCATCGAAATTGCGGAGAGGCAGAGTGTCGCCGCAGCTGAATTCGGTCTGCATCCTCAAGGCATCGACCACTGTGACGATACAGTCGAGTTTCGGCAGAGCGCCGCGGACGTATTCCGGAGTGAGCGAGGGGATGGAGCATATTGTCTGCGCTATCGGGGCCGGTTCGCAGATGCCGCTGGCTTCTATCACGATGTAGTCGAATTTGCCCGTGGAGGTGATCTGGCAGATCTGTTCTACAAGATCCATCTTGAGGGTGCAGCAGATGCATCCGTTCTGGAGCGCGACGAGGCTCTCGTCCTTTTTTCCGACGACCCCGCCTTTCTCTATGAGTGAGGCGTCGATGTTGACTTCGCCGAGGTCGTTGACTATCACTGCGAACCTGATTCCCTTCCTGTTTGACAATATGCGGTTTACGAGAGTTGTCTTGCCGCTTCCGAGATATCCGGTAAGGAGAAGTACCGGGACTTCATTGTTTTTGTTTTCCATATTCATATTCAAATCGTGGCAATATAGCATTTTTATTTGTATATTAGCATCTGTCAAACCACAAGATTGATGACAATGAAACTAAAGATTGCTGCGGCTATCCTTGCTTTTGCTGTGTCCGTATCAGGCTATGCGAAAGATTATAAGATATTTTCCACTGACGAAGGGCTGACCAGCAGCCTGGTCAAACAGATATTCGAAGACAGCGCTTCCATGGTCTGGGTG
>CAKVDS010000077.1 GCA_934726455.1 uncultured Bacteroidales bacterium | reverse complement strand
TCCGGGGGCCACGTTTGGTCCCGGAGAGACCTGCCTGCTTCTCGATGAACTGCAGGAATGTCCGGAGGCCCGCACTGCCTTGAAGTTCTTCAAGACCGACGGCCGGTACGATGTCATCTGCACCGGCTCCCTGCTGGGTGTCAGCGGCTACGGAACCAAGAAAAAGAAGAAAGACCAGGAGAAGGGCACCTCCGTCCCTGTGGGTTACGAGACCATCGTGGACATGAGCCCACTGGACTTTGAAGAATTCCTTTGGGCGAACGGTATCACGCCGGAGATCATCGACAAGCTCCGCGAGTGTCTGGAGAAGGAAATCCCCGTCCCCGAGGCTATCCACAACCGTATAAATGACCTTTTCCTGCAGTACATCGTCGTTGGCGGTATGCCTGAGGCCGTGGGCACCTTCCTGCAGAACCACGACATCGGACAGGTCCTTCAGGTCCAGCGCAACATCGTGGACGAGTACAAGGACGATATGGTCAAGTATGCCGACGATGTGGACAAGCCCAAGATCCGCGAATGCTTTGAGTCAATTCCCTGCCAGCTGGCCAAGGAGAACAAGAAGTTCCAGTATGCGACCATCCGCAAGGGTGCCCGCTCATCGGAGTATCTTGGCAGCCTTCAGTGGATTGAGGATGCCGGCATCATCTCCAGATGCTACAATCTCACCCAGACTGAACTGCCGCTGGATGGCAATGCGCAGGACGATGTATTCAAGGTTTATATGCGGGATTCCGGACTGTTCCTCTCCATGTTGGAGCAAGGCACACAGTCTGATGTCCTGCAGGGAAATCTTCTCGGTTACAAGGGCGCTATCTTTGAGAACATCATCGCAGACGTTTTCTCCAAGATGGGCCGGGACTTGTACTACTATCATAAGGAGTCCGGGCTGGAGGTCGATTTCCTGATGCGTTACAAGGGACAGATTACCCTCGTCGAGGTCAAGTCCACCACGGGCAACATCAAGAGCACCAAGACCATCCTGAAAAACAAGAACGTATATCACGTGAACAGCGCCATCAAGCTGGGCAAGTACAATATCGGACGTGATGGCGAGACGCTTACGTTGCCTCTATATATGGCCTTCTTACTTACGGCTTATTGATTACATCTTTAATTTTCGCAAGTAAATAATAGCCGAAAAAAGCTAGGTCGAAAACCCCCGAAACATTTGGTTGTTTCGTTGATTTTCAGTATATTAGAGTGAACAAACAACAATATACACCTAGCATGAGCAAAGATAGGCAAATAGTTTCGGAGTTGCGCAATTTTTTTCACGGAAAATGGCTGCGGGCTCGGCACCATAAACATCACGGAAAGGCAGATGGCTTTCGAAAAGAGGCCCAACTGCAAGTTCACCTGCTCCCAGGTGATCCCAACTTGACGCCATAATGAAGGTGGCCCTGCAACTGAAAACGTCCGCCTGATTTACTTGCGAAACTTAAATATGTAATTGACGTGAATGAAGCAAATGTTCTTGACTATGAGCAGGAAAATTATTATCTTTGGCATATTATTTTATGTGATAGTTGAATTTATTGCAGATACTGCATAATATATTATGGAATACAGTTTTGATATATTCGACAAGAATCCCGAGCGCCTGGCGGCGATACTGACAGCGAACTGCCGGAAGCGCAGGTTAGACAGGGGGCTGAGCAGGCGCAGCCTCTCTGAAATGACGGGCATCCCGGAGCCTACGCTCGAACGTTTTGAGACCAAAGGGAAGATTTCCCTTGAGGCATTCCTTAAATTGGTTGTCGAGTTCGGCTGGTTTGACGAGATGAGTGCCATTATGGGTAAAAGCAAGTTCACTACAGGGGAGGAGCTTGAAACCATAAACAAGAACCAAGGAAGGCAGAAAGGACGATGAAGGACATTCTGAAAATCAAAGTTTCATTGGACGAGCGCACTGTCGGCACTTTGCAGATGACACCAGAAAGGGACCGGTGTGTGTTCGAGTACGACAAGGGGTGGCTTGCAACCGGATTCTCGATCTCCCCATGGGAACTGCCTCTCCAGGCAGGCCTTATATACTCAAAGGAGAACAGCTTCGGTGGCGGATTTGCCACATTCGAAGACAGTATGCCGGACGGCTATGGCCTTTACCTGCTCGACAGAATGCTCCGTCGTGAAGGCAGTGCGTTGGACGAGTTGTCTCCTCTTCAGAGATTGTCATTGGTTGGCGGTTCCGGGATGGGAGCACTCTGCTATAAGCCAGAAGCGTCCAAAGGACATATCGCCGCCATCACGGACAGCGACTTTGACGAACTCCAGCGCAAGGCTCTTGATGTACTCTCTGAAAAAAGCGATGCCGATGCGTCTTTCCTGTACTACAACAGCCGCAATTCGGGAGGAGCGAGGCCCAAGGCTGTGTACAAGGCTGCTGACGGCTCGGACTGGATTGTGAAGTTCAGACATGTCTACGACCCGTCAGACATCGGGCGGATTGAATTCAAATACATGAGAACGGCGCATAAATGTGGAATTGACATCCCGGAAATCTGCCTTTTCGATGATCGCTACTTTTCAATCAAAAGGTTCGACATAAAGGAAGGCCGACGCATACACACGCTCACGGCGGCAGCTCTTCTGCAGTCTGATTTCCGCACTCAAAGCGTAGACTACATAAATCTTCTTGCCCTGACCGGTTATCTTACCCAAGACCCGATACAGGTGGAACAGATGTTCCGCAGGATGGTATTCAATGTGGTATGTGCCAACAAGGACGATCACTCCAAGAACTTCAGTTTCCTCTGCGAAGACGGCAGATGGTCACTTGCCCCCGCATACGACATCACTTACTCCCCGGAGGGCACCAGAGGCGAACATGCGACATCGGTCAAATATTCGGGCAATCCAAGCCTTGAAGACATCATTTCCGCCGGCACAGGCATCCGCATAAGCCGGAAACGCTGCATTGAAATCGTTGAAGAAATCGAATCCGTCTGCAAAGCGGAACTTGATGTTGATAAGACGGTCAACCTAAAATGATGGCATACTTCCTTACACGTCCAGCTCTACTCCTGTCATATCCATAGGCGTGCTGCACCGACTTTCGGCCTGCCTGATGAGAATTGTGTCGCACAAGATACCTGTCAGGCCGTTCCGTCAATAATAAACGTTATCAGGCAAGATCAACGCAAGGCGATGCAAGAACAGATGATATCTGATATTCTGTCTATGGAATAGGGACAGACAGAAAATTCTTGATTCATGTGGGGTTACCAGAAACGTTCCTTTAAGCAATTGCAGAGTTTATCAGATGTGATGCACTTATTTCTGAGTGTTCCGCCTGATATGCACGACAACTTCCACTTGTGATTCTGGATGCGCGTCTGGAGTGATTCTTGTCACCCGGACCTCGTAAAGATCGTCCCAACCCATATCGAGGTATTTGCTGATTTCCTGATTGGAATCACGCGGGATGAAACCGAGCTTGAAATTTTTGTAATATACAAAATTCGGAGCATGACCACCCAGTCTCACGGCTGAAAATCCAGTGATTATTTCGGAGCATAACCACCCAAAAA
>CAKVDS010000076.1 GCA_934726455.1 uncultured Bacteroidales bacterium | reverse complement strand
TTTCATGTGGGACTGTGCTGCTCTCCGGTACAGAATCGGGCATTCTGCTGTACGGGACACGTCCTCGGAGCAGTGCCGTACAGAAAACGGGGTCTTTTCTGTACGCGAGGCAATATTTCCCTGAATAGCGATGCTGATTCTGTGAAAAGTTGCTACCTTTATGCCTCAGTTAGTAGACCGGCGGTTGCAAACCGCTATTATAAACAACACAAATCAGTATGGAAAAGAAGTACTTATGCTTTATTGCAGCGGCTTGTACAATTGCTGCTACACTTGTGTCATGCACAAAAAAAGAAGAACCGGGACTGGCTGTTCCGGAGATTGTCCAAAGTGAACAGATTTCAGATAATCCTGTCACATTGTCTTTCTCTTGGGCCGCAGTCGAAGGAGCCGACAGTTACGAATATGAGTTGGCAGCAGTCGAAGACGAGACAAAATCAGTGATCACAGAGGGAAGTACTGAGAAGACAAGCTGGTCTGTAGCATCAAGTAAAGATGTTCTTCTATCTTTCAGCACCAGATATGTCTTTTCAGTCAAGGCGAAGTCTGCCCTTGCGGAATCGAACGTGGCCTCCTGCGAAGTGACTACATCACCGGCTCCGTTCAGCATGACCATCACCGACCTGTCTTATCGTGGAGCGACTTTCACCGTAGTCGCAGAAGATCCGTCATTGACATACATTACAGCACAGACCGAGTGGGAGAAGTTTGCAAAATACGGTTCGGACCTGGAATTCATCGAGGATTACGATTTCGGCTTCTACAAGCAGATACCTCCTATTTACATTCCATGGTATGCAAAGATGGAAGGTGATCTCAAAAAGGGAGAATACTCCTGGACGACACGTATCTTGACCCCGGGAACGAGCTATATATTCTATGCCTACGGTGTTAAGATGCAGACAGACAACACGGCTTCTCCTGTGCTTGTCTCCACCCCGTTGATAAAGACCAGGTTCACGGCACCGGAATTCGAACCTACCAGCAGCACAACATTCCAGGTAGCGTCTGTCAGTCAGACCATAGAGGGAGGCAAGGTCGTATCGACAATCAAGGTCACGCCTTCAAGCAGCCGCGAGAAGTACCTTGTCGCATTCGCTGAGGATGAATATGTGAACGAGAAATACAACGGAAGCGACTTTGCTCTGATGATGGGCCGCATGGGCGACCTTGAGATAATGGGAACGGTGAAAAACTATAACTGGGGGGCTTCGGGCCTGCTTCATTCCGGTGAAATCACTATTGCCAACAATGCCACGGGCGTGAGCCTCGATGCCAACATAAATCCGGGGAAAAAGTACCATGCCATCGTCATCGGCGTGACGGACAGCGGCATCCAGACGACCGAACTCAAACGCTTTGACATGACAGCACCAGTAGAATAAAAAACGCGTCACATGAAATCCGGACTTATCACTTTGCTGATGCTGCCTTTGCTTTTCGCCGGCTGCACGTCTGAAAAACAGAAGACCATAGAAATCACGACCCGGCAGGATCAACTCACCCTGGGCAGCGAAAAGAACAGCCGTCTGGACATCACTTTCACGGCCAGGGAGTCATGGAGAGCAAGCGTGGATGTCGATTGGGCCACGGTGGTCCCCATGACAGGCCTGAGCGGAGAACAGACAATAAGTCTTGTATCCAAGACATTCAACAACAGCGGTTCAGTCAGACAGGGAAGTCTCAATATCTCCACAAGTACGGATCAAGAGGAACTTGTCTTCACGCAGGCCAAAGCGGATGTGGTGAATTTGGAGGACACAAAATATATTGTAGGCACTGACGGGGGCCAGGTGAACGTAAAGTTTTCATCCAACGTCCTTGGCTATAAGGTCTTGATGGTCTCCCAGTCCGCTAAGCCGACATGGATTACCGGTAAAAAAGATGCCAACACGCCGGAGGATGCCGGATCGGGCCCTGGCGATTCACTCCACGAGTACGAATACCAGTTCTCAGTCAGTCCTAACGATACTCATGAGACCCGCTCATGCTCGTTCTATATCAATATCGTCAATCCGGAGAATCACAACGAAGTCTACATCACATCCGGACAGTTCTGTATAGAGCAGTCTGGCCTGCCGGTGGAGACTTCGATCGATTATTCTCGCAACAATACTGTCAAACGCCTCCAGCTCCATAGTGCAGGTTCGGGTTTTCCGGTCGTTTTGATGGGAGACGGATTTGTCGATACTGAGCATGCTTCAGGACATTACGATGAAGTAATGAAGCAGACGATGGAGAATCTCTTTACGGAAGAGCCTGTCAAGTCCATGCGGGAATATTTCGATGTCTGGCAAGTGAACATGGTGTCGGAGAACAATGCTTTCGGTTCCCGGTACAAGACAGCGCTTGACTGTGTCATGCAAGGCGATGGAAGTTCGCGCATCATCGGCGACTTCGACAAGATAGTCGCCGCCGCGCAGAATGTGGAGGACATGCGTGATGCGATGAGCCTTCATGAAGCGCTGGTCATCGTGATACTCAATACGCCTCAGCATGCCGGGACAACGAATTTCGGCATATCGTTTGACGGCGTGATGAGTAATTTCGCCATAGCCTACGTCCCTCTTATAGATAACGATCCGAAGGGAGAGGATTTCCGGTCGGTCCTGTGCCACGAATCTTTGGGACACGGGATTGCCAAATTGCTGGACGAATACGCCTATGAGTCTAACGACTCAAGTGTGCCGGTGAAATATGTCAACCAGTATAGTGCGCTGCAAGAAGCTTATGGTTGGTGTGCAAATGTGTCTTTCTCTTCTTCCAAGGTGCTTTGGGAACATCTTTTGAGCGACAGCCGCTATCAGCAGACTGATGCCTTTGGAGAGAAACTTGGCGTTTACGAGGGGGCATGCGGATATTTGCATGGCGCATGGCGTCCGACAGAGGACAGCATGATGTTCCACAATCGTCACGGGTTTAACGCCCCGTCTCGCGAAGCCATCTACAAAAGGATCATGAGCGTAGCGATGGGCGCAGACTGGAAATACGAGCTGAGCAGTTTTCTGGAATTCGATCAGGCGCATCTCCCTCAACCTTCCTCCCGGGCGGCTGCCGCACCTGAAGCGGATGCTTTCCGGTTCATGGTGATCGATCAGCCGCAGCTGTCGCAGCCCGTAATAGGAAGAACATCTGGAGCTGAGCATAAACTTTCTTTTTAGTAATCGGAAAAAAACAAGTTACCGCTTACTTAACGATTACTTATAGACAGGTGGGAGCGAAATCTGGCATTTATGCTCACACCTGAACGGGGCACATGCCATGCGAGCCTCTCTGCGGCATATCGCTTCGACAGGTAGGAGCCTTTTTAGGAAAATCCGCTCCCACCTGCTCTCCGGTACAGAATCAGGCATTCTGCTGTACGGGAGGTGCTTGTCAGTCCGTTCGGTACAGAAACCGGCTCTGTGCTGTACGCGGCTCTCATTGTTGCGCAGGGACGAGGCTTTTGTGTTGAGCCCCAGCCACCCTCCGCCCCATGCGCATTCTGTTCGGGAAACGGCCTTCTCCCGTACGAAACGGTCCTAGTATTCCTTGTCGTCAGCCGTCTTCATTCTTAGTTAACGTGAGTTCGGCGAATTGTAACTAAAAGAGAGACAATTGAATAAGTCCATTCTCACAGGGCGAGACACGCTCC
>CAKVDS010000075.1 GCA_934726455.1 uncultured Bacteroidales bacterium | reverse complement strand
CCGCCGCATCACGAAACGTGCCCTGAACATGTGCTCCTACAACGACCTCGGCCCAGTCCGGGAACTCCAGCTCGACTGCGACTGGACGCAAAGCACACGTGGCATGTTCGACCGTCTGTGCGCCGCAGCCAAAGAAATCCTGCACCCGCAGGGGATACTCCTGAGCGGAACCATCCGCCTGCATCAGGTGGCGCAGGCCGAATACCCCTTCGACAAGGGAGTCCTGATGCTCTACAACACCGGAGCCGTCAAAGATCCACGTTCCCGCAACTCCATCATCAGCTACGAAGACGTCCACGCCTACCTTTGGCCCGAGGACAAGGTGGCCGGATTCCTCAAGGCCAGAGAGACCAACTGCCCCGTCATAGCCGCGGCCTATCCGGCATTCTCATGGAACGTGGCGTTCAAAAGCGACGGCAGTTTCGACGGGATACTCCCCACCCTCGAACTTGACGGCATTCCGCAGATCAGCCGCAGGCCGGGAGGGCTCCACGAAGTCACGGAAGACTGCGACATAAAAGGGTTCTCCCTTCAGCGGGGACAGACCATCCGCCCCGAGGCATCAGACTACGCCGAGATAGCCAAAGTCAAAAAGCTCGTCGACAAGACCCTTGGCGACGGCATCCCGAACATCATATTCCACCTCGATCTGCTGAACCTGTCAAAATACAGCCATGAAGAAATTGAAGACATGCTTCGCTAGCATCCTCGCACTCGCCCTTGCAGTGCCGGCACATTGCTGCTGGACAGGCAGATACCTCCCTGCCGACTATTACATGTACCGTGTGCTCGACAAAGAGGAGCAGCAGCCGTCCGACCAGGCCAACTGCAAGGCATGGCAGGCCCTGACCGGAGGCGCAGCCACAGTCGAAGACAT
Source organism: uncultured Bacteroidales bacterium (assembly GCA_934726455.1). GTDB lineage: Bacteria > Bacteroidota > Bacteroidia > Bacteroidales > UBA932 > Cryptobacteroides. Next base: position 2,783 of record CAKVDS010000075.1, on the reverse strand, counting down.
ACGGCAGGTGGTATACAAATACAACCTGCCGCAGCTTGAAAACCTCCTGAAAGACAAGAATTCACCGAACAGTTTTGTCCGCCACATAGCACGGCGCCAGGACAAGGAGACAGCCGAGTTTCTGGTTCTGGCCAAGACCTGCGAACTCGCCAGAGCCGAGATGGCCGATCCGTGGTACTACCCTGCCAAGGACGATGAAGTCGCTGCCAGGCTGGAAAATGTCATCACAGCGGCTGCGTCATACAAGGGGAAACGTCTGGAAGACAGGTACATTCTCCAGGCGGTACGGGCCATGTTCTCCCTCGGGATGTTCTCCAGCATCGACTCGCTCTGGCAGAAGCGCGGCGGCAGCGTCAAGCCCGGCATCATCCGGGACATGACCACAGGCTACGTGGCCGGAGCATTGTACAACACGGGCCGCAAAGACCAGGCGCTGAAACAGTACCTCGCCAGCAACGACCTGCTGTCCATAAGGGATCTCTACCCCGAATACTCCAGCACGGCGGACCTGCTCGCTTTCGCAGCGTCACATTGTCCCGACAACCCGCAAATCCCCTCTATCCTGCAGGAATCGATCATCCGCCTGGAGCACGAGGCAAAGGGCTGGGAATACGGAGAACTGGACACCAATACTGCAGACCGCTACCTTGCAGCAAGCCTGAAAGCCGCAGCCAACTCGAAGGCCCCTGGAATATGGTACTACACGGCAGCCTACCTCTCCGACCTCAAAGGCGCCGATGCGGACGCACTGCTCTCAAAAGCCGAAAAAGCCGCAAAAAGCGACTTCATCGCCGATGCGGTCAGAGTGATGCGCATCTACCTGGACGCCAAGACTTTTACTCCTGGGACAGCTTACAATTCCAGGCTTTTGTCCCAGCTGCGCTGGCTCGACGGGAAGATATGTACCAAGCTCGATGACAAGATCAAAGACCTCACCGCATCAAGTTGGATGCTGCAGCAGAATTTCAGCTATTATTGGTGGAACGACATGCTGCGAAAGATCCTGCTCGGCTACGTGGCACCGAAGATGGACAATTCCGACCCGGTTCTCGCGCTGCGGCTCCGCAATATGGCGGACAACCGCCTCCTCTCCCTCGCCGATCGCCGCATCGTCGGAGACAAGAGCCTGTCCCTCAAGCAATACCGGCATTCCCCAGACATCCACAACGATTTCGACTGGTCCAACGACTTCTTTCTCTGTCTCGACACCCTCGACATCAGCAGCGTCGTGGAATATGAGCAGCGCGCCGGCAGAGGCGCTTCCGAGCTGGAAAGGTTTCTCGATGACAGAGGATGGATTGACCATGACTATCTCCGGGAGATAATAGGCACAAGGTATCTCAGGCTGCGAGATTACAGGCAGGCGGCCCTGTTCCTCGCCAAAGTTCCATCCAAGTATGAACTCCGCACCAACGTGCATCCTTTCTTTGACAGGCTGCCCTTCGAATACGGATTCCTACGGGCCAAGGCCCCGGCAAAAGGGTACAAACTCGCATTCGCCCGGGAGATGGTTTCACTCCAGCAGAAGATGAAATCCTCCGACCCGGATGTCAGCGGAGAGGCCATGGTACGGTTCGGCATAGGGCTGCGCTCATCTTTCGACTTCTGCTGGGCTCTTACACAATATCATCAGGGAGCGGAAGATAGTTGGCTGACTTCAGAGGAGCGCAGGCTGGCTCTTCTGGACAGCGACCTATACATCCGGCGTGGCCTCGAAACCATCAGGGACGAAGAGGCCTCCGCACGGGCCCACGCCTCTGTATTCCAGTTCAAGACTGCGGCAGAGCGCTTCCCCGACACCCGCGCCGGGCAGGCCGTCGCATCGCAGTGCGACCGCCTGCGCGACTACAAACCTAAAACCTGGCTAAGCTCAAACAAGTAGTATGACAGCACAGATAACAGCACTGGCCATCATGGCAATATTCTACGCGGCGTACTTCAGCAAGAAGCTCGCCCAACGCAAGCAGGGCATCACGACCAACCAGATAGGGAGAGGGACGAAGCCCAAGAGAGTTCTGACCATCGAAAAACTCATGGGATTGGCGACCCTAATAGTCGTCCCGGTCGAGATTGCCAGCATCATCCTCTACCCGAAGCTGACACTTCTGGAATGCCTGAAAAACTGCCGCGCACTCCAATGGGCCGGACTTGCGATTTCGGCAGCCGGAGTCTGCTTTTTTATCACTGCCATGCTGACCATGGCCGACAGCTGGAGAGCAGGCATACCGGAAAACGACAAGACAGCGTTTGTGCAGAGGGGGATATACCGCATAAGCCGCAATCCGGCCTTCGTGGGCTTCGATCTGATGTACATCGGACTGCTGATGGCGTTCCCGAACATCTTCCACCTGATATTCGCACTCTTCCCCGTCATGATGCTGCACTTGCAGATAAGACAGGAAGAAGTTTTTTGCAGAAATGCTTTCGGTCCGGAATATGAAGAATACTGCCGGAGAGTCAGAAGATACTTGTAGTGATGGAAACGGAGAGATTCATATTGCGGCCGTGGAGCCTGTCGGATGCATCGGCTACTACGTTTGCGGAGAGAGCAACATCGACATAGAAGAGAACGACGCCAATCTCCGCCGTGCGAATCAGGATCTGCATAGCCCCCTGCGGCCCCTTCTGCGGCCCGCGTCCCGTCCAGGTGTGAGCCTTTTTCGGCATTTCCGCTCCTACCTGGCAGAGGCGTGTGCCATGCGGCCCCCTCTGCGGCCTGCGCCCCGTCCAGGTGTGAGCCGTTTCCCCAGTTTCCGCTCCTACCTGGCAGACGGGGGGGGGGC
>CAKVDS010000074.1 GCA_934726455.1 uncultured Bacteroidales bacterium | reverse complement strand
CAAGCTTGAAAATCAATGACTTCCGCCGGAAGGTCATGCTCGCGTAATTGTAGTGCTACTTTTGGCATTATCTAAAGATTAATCATTATTGATGTTGAAAATCTATAGGTTGGTTATTTAGTTGTTTACCCTCTCCCTCGCCGTTATCTTCAGCACGCCCTTTTCGTAGTCGATTTCTACCTTGCCGAGGCGGCTCAGGACGGACTGGCCGAGGAGGAGGGGAGCGTTGTTGCTGTCCACGACAGAGGCGCGGACATTCTCAAGTTCAAGGCCTGCGAATGTCACTTTGCGGAGGTTGATTACCGTGCCGATGGAGATGTCCCCGTTGGCGTCAATGTATCTGGCTTTGCCGATGACATCTGCAGCCGTGAGATAATCATTCTTGAACATGAACGTCGCCTCTATGCGTGAGATTGCCACTTCGGCTGCGCCCGTGTCAAAGACAAAGTGCAGGGGAAGACCGTTGATCTCGCACTTCACACTGGTCACTCCTCCGGTTCTCGTGAAAGGAACTTCTGAGACCTTCTCGACATATTCCATGCTCTCCCCGGACTCTGAGGGGCTGGCCTCTGCCGCTTCTGAATATTTGGAGATGAGTTCCTTGTACCTCGCATCGTCCCGGATATTGTCCAAATCGTCGTCTGTTTCAATGTGGTGGAACTCCCGATATCCTTTCCCGAGGCTCGCCTCCAAATATCCCAATGAAGAATCAACATCTCCCATCAGCGAATACAGGCAGGCTGCATCGTAATAGACTCCACTGTCTTCCGGGTGCTTGTCAATTATCTTCTGCATCCATGCTTTCGCTTCATCGACCCGACCAAGTTGCAATAATGAGTATTGGGCGGCAGAACCGAGATCTGGGACAGTGTCGCGTTTGACGGACTCTTCAAAGTCTTTCATGGCCAGATCCTTCTCGCCCTTCAGCAAGTACATGTTTCCCCTTGACATGATGGCATAGGTATAATCTGGATTAAGGGCTATGCATGTGGAATAATCCTCTATGGCGCCGTCTGCATCCCGGAGGTTGTCTTTGAACCATCCGCGCTGGTAGTATCCGTAGTAGAAGTCCGGGTTGGATTCAATGAACTGGTCCATAGTCTTGATAGCCGATTCAATGTCTCCGGATTTATATTGGATGTCGGCCTTGACAAGGATATACTGCTGGTCTTTGGGATCAAGGTTCATGGCCTTGTCGATATATTCCATGGCTGGCTTCCAGTTGCCCAGTTCTTTATGGCATTCCGCGATCCTATATAAAATCACATCGCTGTTGTCCAGTTTTGAGGCTTTGATGTAGTAGTCTATGGCATCTTTGTCATTGCCGATTTATTCGTTTATAGCGCCCTGACAATATGGCCAATAGCGTTCGTTCGGCTCGTTTACAGCATAGGATTTCAGTTTTGTGCTGATGTGTACAAATGATGAATCCGCCAGACTCAGCATCAGATAGAAGGCCTTTTCGTCCTGATCAATGCTCAGAGCCTTTACGATGTCGCCGGATGCTTCCGCATATTCTTTGGCTTTCATCCTGGCCTTGGCCCTGAAAGAATATCCTGATGAGTAGTCGGGATATAGTGTCACTACGCGGTCGAATTTCTTCAGTGCCTCAGTAAGATCTCCTGTCGCCATAAGGATACGTCCCAGGCCCATATAGGCCAGTCCGCTGTTGGGATCCAGTTTGAGCATCGCCTGGTAGTCCTTTTCTGCAAGGGCATATTGTTCCCGCTCATAATAGATCTGAGCCCTTTCGGAATAGTAGTCCTCATTCTTCCCGTTCAGGGAGATGGCCTTGTCGAAGTCTTCCAGCGCTTTGTCGTATTCATCTGTGGCATAATGGACTCCGGCTCTCTTGTAGTAGGCGAATGCCCTGGATTCTTTATCTCTCTTCGGGAGGTATTTTATGGCTTTGTCCGCAGAGGTCAGAGCCTCTCCGTATTGTTCGTCATGGGAGTTGATCATGGTCATGAGGAGGTATGCGTAGCCGTTCTTGCCGTTCTCGTTGATTTCGGCCTGCAGCGACTCTTTGGCGGATGCATAGTCCCCCTTGTCTATATGCTCCATGGCTCTCTGGACATTGTATGTCAGTCCGGTCCATTCGGGCCGCTGGGCTGAAGCGTTCAAGCTTAGCAGGCAGGATAGAATTATCACAATAATCTTTCTCATAGAGGAAGAGTTTCAAGTTCAAACTGTCCGGTGACACCCTGCCTGGACGGGTACAAAAAAAGACGTGGGAGTCATACTTTTGCTCATCCTGAACTCAGGCCTTGGCTGCCATCACAAAAGGATAAGCAACGCAGCTAGCCCACGCCAGAGATGATATGCAGTATGTCCAACGCTCGCAGAGCGTGGTGACTGGATTGTCATCACATGGTGGACGCTCCCGTTGCCGTTTCTTCCTTACGATTTTCAAATTGCCAAGTTTGAAGTCAGAAGATAAACGTCAAGTAACGTCTTGAATATGTCTGCCCGCCCATCCCTTCAACCAGACCCGATGTCTCAAGTCCGGTTTCCGGGCTAGCTAAGCGAGGCCAATATACGAATTTTTCTTTGCTTTCGCACTTCTTCCGCGGCAAAAGAATTTTTGTGAACCGGCCGTGCGGCATTTTGAATTATGCTGTAAAAACATTATGTTTGCCGTGCATAATTTTTTTAGGGATGAAATTCGTTGACAGGACAGATGAGACGCAGCGTCTGAAAGAGGCTCTTTCCAGAGATGAATCCTCGCTGATCGTGATATATGGAAGGCGCCGGCTTGGTAAGTCGACACTCATACAGAGGGTGCTGACCGGCAATGATGTGTATTTCCTTGCTGACCGCTCGGAGAGCCGGCATCAGAGGGCGTTGCTCTCGAAAGTGACGGCGCAGATATTGCCGGATTTTGATAAGGTGGTGTACCCGGACTGGGAATCACTGTTCCGTGAAGCCAATCACCGTGCGGAAAGGCGTTTTACACTTTGTCTTGATGAATTTCCGTATCTGGTGGAGCAGTCTCCGGAGCTTCCGTCAGTTCTGCAGAAACTTATCGATGAGAAGAACCTGATGTACAATCTCGTGCTTTGCGGCTCATCACAGACTATGATGTACGGATTGTTTCTGGATTCGACGGCTCCTCTCTATGGTCGTGCAGATGAACTGATGAGACTTGCACCGATACGTTTGCCATATATTCTGGATGCATTGGATCTCAGTGTGGAGGAGTCCATTGAGGAATATGCCGTATGGGGCGGAGTCCCGCGTTATTGGGAGTTGAGGGAAAACAGGGTTTCGCTTGATGATGCGTTATGGCATAATGTCCTTTCCGCAAATGGAATTCTTTATGAGGAGCCTTTGAAACTCTTTCAGGATGATGTCAAGGATATTGTTAAGGTTTCAACAATAATGTCCTATGTGGGGACCGGGTCTAACAGGCTTTCTGAGATTGCCGCAAGATGCGGTGAGCCGGCGACAAATCTGTCCCGTCCATTGAAAAAACTCGTAGATCTGGGATTCCTGGAAAAGGAAATCCCTTACGGAGCGGAAGAAAAAAATTCCAAGAAGAGCCTTTATCGTATAGCTGATCCGTTCATGGCATTCTATTACAGGTTTGTCGTTCCAAACCGGTCATTCATTGAACTTGGACGACGTCTGCCGGTGGAGCAGGCTTTGAACGACCATTTCACCGGGTATGTGGGTATGCAATGGGAGCGTATGTGCCGGGATGCTGTGTCCGGAAATGTTGTGGACGGGATTGTATATGACAGGGCACAACGTTGGTGGGGTACTGTCCTCAATGAGAACGGCAAACCGGAACAGGTTGAATTTGATGTCGTTGCCGAGTCACT
>CAKVDS010000073.1 GCA_934726455.1 uncultured Bacteroidales bacterium | reverse complement strand
ACCCTCTGGGACTCCGACAATATAGTCTCCTGCTACCGCTTCATCGAGAGCCGTACTGGAGAAGTTGCGCCTGACACTATTTTGTGTATATTTGCGGAGTTGGAGAGGTTCACCAAGAGCGCCGCCGAGTGCACGGACGACCGGGATGCGCTGTTCTGGCTGTTCCGCCACAGCGGAGTGATGGAAGAGCTGCCGGAGGAGCTGAGGCACAGCAGTTTGGCCGAGGGTGTCACCGATGCCTGCGAGATAGCTGGCTTCTCCGCCGACAAGAGGATTTTATACGAAGAAGACATGATAACAGAACTTGATTTGGCACTGCGCTACGACTACGCGCTGGACAAGGGCCGGGCCGAAGGAAAAGCTGAGGGGCTCGCGGAAGGCGAGGCCATCGGAGAAGCAAGAGGCAAGGTGGAAGGCAAGGCAGAAGGAATGAGCGAAGCCACTTCCGCCATCGCCCGGCGGATGCTGGAGGCTGGACTTCCGCTGGATGTCATCGCCGAGTGCTCCGGCCTGCAAGAAGACGAACTTCATCGACTGATGTAACCTCCAGCGGTTCATGCCTAGGTTATAGCATTTATTCAACAATCTGCTATAACCCCATGGAGTTGCGCCCCTGCATACCAAACATATACTTGCCCTCAAGTCTTGACCCCCTCCCATTGGCTCATATATCAGATACTGACCCTACAAATCATCAGACAGACCGAGTATGGGTCACCGCCACACCATATCAAGAAAATTGAGATAGTTGTCCCAGTCGAGCGGGAGCACATCGTGGCCGCCTGGGCGTATGTGGTATCCGACTTTGGGATGTCTTGAGTACATCTCATACACAGGCAGCGTAGCCATCAGCCCTTGATATTCACCTTCAGGATCCGACATCTTGTCGTCCAGCGCGCTGGAAACATATAGTGCCCTCGGAGCAATAAGGGACATCATCTGATGCTGGTCAAACGGCAGGGAACCGTCCTTGCCCATGTACTTCCTGAAATTGCGGCAGTACCAGTGTGGGAACACGGTGCATAGCCTGTGGATGTCCTCCCCGATGAAACGGCGGAAAAGTTTCGCTCCTCCCGCCCCCGACATCTGGCTGATGACAGCGGTGAAGCGCTCATCCTGCGCTGCTGCCCAAAGCGCCGTCTTTCCAAGCCGCGAAAAACCGAAGACCGCAAGCCTGCCGGTGTCTGTCTTCGGATCAGCGACAAGATAATCCGCAATCCGTGAGAGCGCCCATGCCCAGGCTGAAATAGTGGAGAAGTTGTCTTCACGCTCCTGAAGTTCCGGATACACAAGGTGGACACCTGTGGAGAAATATGGTTCATTATCAGAGGCTATCTCCTCCCTATAGGCGGTCGCAAGGCCATACCCCCGGTCCAGAATCTTTTCTACCGGCCAGTCATCCGAGTTGCTGCCACGGGACGCCTCTGTCGCCTTATGGTTTACGACCCCGGTACATTTGAAGAAAAAATTCGGATCTTCGGCATAAGCCTCTGAAATGATGATGCCCGGATCATCAATTATTGTCTGGTTGCCCTCGAAATTCAGCCCGAGCAGCATCGGCACCTTCCCCTTGACAGAATTCGGCCAATATATAAGCACATCAGTATATTGCCCATTCCGACTGCCTTCCCAAAGCAGACGCACCTGCCTGCGGGTAGCCTTTCCACCAAGTGCAAGGCTGTCTTCTTCCAAGACCTCATACTTCAGCTTCGACCAGTCATCTGGTGAACATCCGTACATCCCGGTACGGAAAAGTTGCAGCAGCTCCGGCCGGCTCACTTTTTCCCAGTGTTCAACAGTCTCCGGCCCGGCAGCATTCATGACGATTGCAATGAACACTGAACAGATAAAACAAATTGTTTTTTTCATACCCTCTACGAAGAAATGGAGACAACGGTCAAAAGCCGCCGTCTCCATGACAATATAGAAATTTAATACTAATACTTGAAGTCAAATGTCTCGGAATAGTTCGCCCGGTTGTTGTTTTTGTTGGAAATGCAACCCAATCGCACATACCATGTATGTCCGGCAGAAAGTTTCGAACAATCTACATCAAAGGAGATACGGCTGCCGAGATCAGCCTCTGACACAGATTTGGCAACAAGATTTCCGCTCACGCCAGTATCACCGTGGCAATAATAGCTTACATTCGGATTCCAGGTAAGAGCCACGAATGCCTTGGAGGGCTTGGCAGAGCTCTCTCCCGGACGGTCGAGAATGAAAGAGGCGTGCAGGATCTTTGCCGTCTGGTCAAACTCCACTTTGGCATCCTTGACGGCAAGGTATGGCACCACACTGAACTTTACATTGGCGGTACCGCCGGCTTCAAGGGTCACTTTCTGGGCCTCCGGCTGGTAGAACGCTCCATCATACGGGAACACCTCATAGGTGGAGGCGAAAAGTTTCGTATTGTTGAAGCTTCCGTCCGCCTTGCCCCAAAAAGATCTGTAGATTGCGTCGGGATACTTGTCTGACAGTTCCTTGTACCTTATATAGAATCCCTGCGGTTGCTCCAAGAGGATTGGCTGACCGGTATAAGCATCTATGACCTCCCCGCAAAGCGTCGAATTCGGAGCATCATAGTTGTCAACTTTGCTGCACGCAAAAAGCGTACATACGAAAGATAATAGCAGTATTGTCTTTTTCATCTTGTTCAAATTTTAATATCCATAGTTCGGCAACAGTGCCGGGTTCTTTGATATCTCAGACGATGGGATGTTCTCGTAATACCACTTTATCTGATAATTCCCATCAAACAGGTTCTCACGTGCCGTACCTTCTCTGAAAACGTAGACATTCTTATTATAATCAAGGAATGGCCACAGAGCGCGCATGACTCTATTGTCCCAATATGTATGCATATCTCTCCAACGCTTCCTGTCCCAGTAGGCCTTACAAGTAGTTCCCGTACAGCAAAAGGCCGTTTTCTGTACCAAAAGGACAAATGGATGGCTCGCGTACAGAAAGAGACCGGTTTTATGTACCGGACGTGCCTGCGGTAGACTCGCGTACAAGAGAAGCCCCCTTTCTGTACGGAATGCGCCGCCTCTTTAAGCAGACTCGCCACGCAGATTTTTCTGTTTCTTTCGTCTTTTGAAGTTTCTTTATTGCGCGGAAGCCGGGAATGCGCTATCATTGCAGGCGTAAAAACTCAGAACAATCAATGAAGAACTTCAAGAAGAAAGATTCTGCCGGCTGCGAGGCCGCAGGGCAGAAGTGTGGGGGAAGCGGAAATTCGAGCGGTAACATGAGCAGCAACGGGGGCCGCAGCGGGGGCAAAAGCAGGAAGTCCGGGGCCGCAGTCCCGGGACGATACGTGGACCTGACGATAGACGCCGGTTTCAAGGCGGTGTTCGCCGACAGGAGCAACAAGGCCTTGCTAATCGGCCTGCTCAACGTCCTCCTGCCGCCGGAGGCCAGAGTCAAGGACATCATCGAGTATCTCGACCGCGAGACCGGGCCTGACTTCCTCGACGGCAAGTCCACAAGGATGGATCTCGTCTGCCGGGGAGAGGACAGCAGGACTTTCATCGTGGAGATGCAGCGCAGGTACGAGAACGCCTTCTTCGAGAGATGCGTCTACTACGGCGCCGGAGTATACCACACGGGACTTTTGAGCAGAGAGACATACAAGGATGACCTAAAGGCGGTCTACATCGTGGGCATACTCAACTACTCCCTGCCGCACGAGGACGAAACCCTCTGGGACTCCGACAATATAGTCTCCTGCTACCGCTTCATCGAGAGCCGTACTGGAGAAGTTGCGCCTGACACTATTTTGTGTATATTTGCGGAGTTGGAGAGGTTCACCAAGAGCGCCGCCGAGTGCGT
>CAKVDS010000072.1 GCA_934726455.1 uncultured Bacteroidales bacterium | reverse complement strand
GACCAGGATGGGAACATCATTTCATCCAGCTCTCTGAGCGGCAAGAAGACCGTTATATATTTCTATCCGAAAGCCAATACGCCTGGCTGTACGGCAGAGGCCTGCAGCATCAGGGATAATTACGAAAGATTCCTTTCACTTGGCTATAATGTAATCGGCATAAGCCGTGATAGCATAAAGGCGCAGAGCAACTTCAGCGTTAAATATGCATTGCCCTTCCCTCTTCTTTCAGACCCGGATGCGGCTATTATCAAGGAGTTCGGAGCCTGGGGCGAGAAGAAGCTGTATGGCAGGGCTTATGAAGGAATCCTGCGCAAGACATATATCTTCGACGAGACAGGAACATTGACAGAAATCATTGACAAGGTCAATACGAAAAATCACGCAGAACAGATTCTGGGATAACGTACTATGGTGAATTATCAGCTTACGGAAGGAACAATCTGCGCTCCGGCCACGATTCCAGGCACAGGTGCGATATCCATAATTAGAGTCAGCGGAAAAGAGGCATTGACACTGTCGGACAAGATAATACGCGTCAATGGTGCTCCACTGGCAGAGACGGAAGGTTACCGGTTGCGCTATGGGACAATCCTGGAGACCGATGGTACTATTCTCGACAACGTCGTGGTCAGCGTGTTCCGTGCACCACATTCCTACACCGGAGAGGACTCGGTCGAGATTTCGTGCCACGCGTCGAAGTATATTGTCAATGCCATTATGGCTCAACTGATTGAGGCAGGTGCACGTGTCGCTGCGCCTGGAGAGTTCACGCGTCGCGCCTTTATGAACGGGAAGATGGACCTGGCACAAGCTGAAGCCGTTGCGGATGTCATTGCATCTCAGAGTGCGGCATCGCATCGCGTGGCGATGAACCAGCTGAAAGGTGGCTTTTCCAAGGAGCTGAAGGAACTTCGTGAGCAGCTTCTGAAAATGACCTCGTTGCTGGAACTTGAGCTGGATTTCAGCGAAGAAGATGTGGAGTTCGCTAGCCGTGAGGAGCTAAGTGTGCTAGTCGATAGTACATTGTCACATATAGGCCGGTTAACGGATTCTTTCAGCAGGGGCAATGCCATAAAGAACGGAGTGCCGGTGGCTATCGTCGGGGCAACGAATACGGGAAAGAGCACTCTGCTCAATGCCCTTCTGGGCGAAGATAGAGCCATAGTTTCAGATATCGCTGGAACGACACGGGACACCATCGAGGAGACGCTGGACATTGACGGCTTAATGTTCAGATTCATTGACACAGCCGGCATCAGGGAAACTGACGAGGTTGTGGAGAGAATCGGCATCGAGAGGACATTCAGAAAGATGGATGAGGCTGCCATCGTGTTGGGAATGACGGATTTGACTCGTGGAGAGGACGCCGTAGTAGCGGATGCTGAATATATTCTTGGCAGGGTCGCCGAAGGAGCCGGCAGGCCGGTGCTTCTGGTAAATAAATGCGATGCTTTGTCTGAAAAGATGCCTAACGCCACTTCGAAAGAGGCCTCTAACAAAAATGTTAATGCATATAACAATATAATTTCTCGGTTTAATATTAAGGGCTTTAGTGTCCCAGTGATTTTCATGTCTGCGAAAAGCGGTCAAGGGCTTTCAACATTGACCTCGACACTGGCTGAAATCGGTCGCGAGATTACAGGCGACACTGATGAGACACTGGTAACAAACGCCCGGCATTATGAGGCATTGGTCAATGCCGCTGCTGCGCTGAAACGAGTACGAAAGGGACTCGGTGTCTCGGATCATGACAATGCTTCCGTGGAATTTTCGCCTGGCACTCCCCTGCCTCCGGACCTTATCGCGCAGGACCTCCGCGAGGCTCTTTACCATCTCGGCTCCATCGTAGGTGAAATCACTACGGACGAGGTGCTTGGAAATATTTTTCGGAATTTCTGCGTCGGGAAATAGTAAACGAAATCCGCAGAAATCAGAAGAAAACAATTCTTTTCAAAGATAGTCATAAATCAATATCCAACAACAATATACGACTATGAATACCGATTACCTAATTTTCACCCGTTTTCATTAATCATCAATTAGGGGGACAATTTCGCTTGATTTTATCCCCCGTATTTCGTAAATTTGCCATAGTTAAACACACCGAACTATGGCAACGATTACCCTAACCCTCTCCGCCCGGACAAACAAAGACACCGGCAAAGCCGAAATCCTCCTTCGCTACCGTAACACACGCGAAGTCGCCCTCCGCGCCCACACCCACACATTCATCCTCCCTAAATTCTTCGCAGACGGAGAAATCGTCATCAAGAACCGCATCGTCACCCCGGAAGTTCGTGAAGCCCAGGAAGCCAAAGCCCAGATAGACCGCATAGTAAACCAAATCACAGAAAAAGGCAACAAGAAACCAATATCAGACTTCACGCAAGACTGGGCACAAGACACCATCGACCGTCTCCTCTACCCCGAAAACTACCGGCAGGCGGAAAGCGACGAAATCTACTTCCTCGACAAAATCGAAGACTTCCTCAAATTCAAGAAAATCTCCTACCAGCGGCACAAAAGCTACCGCTGCATCTTCAATATTATCCATCGCTACGAACTCTACACCGGCAAGCCAATCAGCCTCGAGAAATCAGACAACAAAACACTGCTCGCCATCGAGGACTTCTTCCGCAACGAACACAAACTCTTCGAGCCAAAAAAAGAAAAATACCGCACTGTCCTCAAACCCGTAAGGAAATACAAATATGTCTGGGAAAACTCCCAGCACGAACGCACACCGCTTGAACGCAGCGACAATGCCATCATCACCTATATGAGTGCCATCAGAGCCTATTGGCGATGGTGCATCGATATGGGCTACACGAAAAACGACCCCTTCCGTAAATATTCTGTAGGTTCCCAGAAATTCGGAACCCCGTACTACCTCACAACAGAAGAAAGAGACACCGTATTCAAAGCCGACCTCGGAACTGACAACGAAATAGCCCTCGCACGCGACATATTCATATTCCAATGCTACATTGGCTGCCGCATCAGCGACCTCTTCGCCCTCACACCTGACAACATCATCACCACCGAAAACGGCACATCCGTCCAATACATACCGAGCAAGACCAAAGAAGAACGTCCGAGAGTCGTCAAAGTCTACCTCGCTCCCACCGCCATCGAGATAATGAACCGCAACAAAGGCAAGGCGAAAGACACACTCTTCCCATATATGACCACCGGCAAACTCAACGACCTCATCCGCATCGCCCTCAAAAGAGCCGGCATCACCAGAGTCGTCACCACCGTCAATCCCGTCACCAAACAATCCGAACAACACCCCATCTGCGACATCGCCAGCTCCCACATGGCACGCCGCACCTTCATCGGCAACCTCTACAAGAAAGTCAAAGACCCGAACCTCGTCGGCAAACTCTCTGGACATTGCGAAGGCTCCAAGGCATTCGCCCGTTATAGGGACATCGATGACGATATGATCAGAGAAATGACGAATCTGCTTGATTAACGAAAAGATGGTGGATAAGATTCTGACAAAGCTATATGAATCGCCCATTTTTTAGTAGCTTTGCAACTACACATCAACAGATAAGATGGATACAATACTCGACACCTTGCAAGAATTATCCGATGTGGCAAACCAAGTTCTGCCGCAACTTGAAAAATACGACTACCGCAAAGAGGCTGAATCTGGTCTTGAAAACAATCTACCGCTAGATGGAGTGCTGCCCAAGCCGCTCAAGGAGATTGTAGATAGTCTTCTAATATACTGTATACCTCTCATAGGACATAACGACAATCTCCCTAAAAACAAGATTCTATGCAAAGACAATATCCAGCGCTTTTTTGAGAACCTCAATATCTCTGGAGACAAATCAACGATTCATCAAATCCAGTTCATAAAACTATCTCCAGTTAAAAGTGTAGCAGGTTACCTAGAAGAAATCGGACTTAGCCGTCAGGCAAGACTGCTAATCAATGCCTATGAGTTCGGCCAAAGTCTCCGTCAGTTCAAATGTGCTGCCAAGACTCGCGAAAACGTACAAATACACCCTACCTTCATTCTTCCAAAAGACGAACTCAACGAGGACGAACTACAACAAGCCCAGAATTATGCAGACTTCTGCTCCATTTTCAAGAAAGAATCTCTTTTGACTTCACAAAAGCGAGCCTTATACGACAACTTCAGAAGAATTCTGAATGACAATGAATATGAAAAACCACACCTTGTAATCATAGCGGCAATCCTTCTTCTAATGAATAAGTCCGTATTTGGCAGACCGCTAGTAGGAACACTTAACCACATTCGTTCAGTAGTATTCAAGTCTATTGGTTTGCCAGAGACTACGGCTAAAGCCTACAAATCAACCTCGCTCAATAAAGGCGAGACTCCGTCAGTATTCAAATACAAGAGTGCAGCAGACGAACTTCTTTCAATATCTCTTGGGAACACTCGTTAACTACGGTATGGGAACATTTAGGAACAATCTGTATAACAT
>CAKVDS010000071.1 GCA_934726455.1 uncultured Bacteroidales bacterium | reverse complement strand
CTTCCGAAGCGAGGCCAGCCATAAGCTGCTGCACCATGGCATCCGATGCGAATGTCGTCCTGAAATAGATCCGGAAACTCAGCTGAGGGCTCAGGATGTTCTGAGGATTGTCAGAGACAAGCTTGCCGATATTCCACGTCGTCCGCCCCAATGCCGGGTCCTCCGGAAAGTCCACAGCCCTAAGCTTTTCCATAAGGTCAATGAAGATATCCACGGCGCTATGTCCAAGTTCAGGATAGCCGGAATGGCACGCACGGCCATGGACATTGACAAAGAACGATTTGGTTCCCTTGGACGCAGAGACCATCTTGTTGCCGGTAGGTTCCCCGACGATTATCCAGTCGGATCCAGGGCAGTCCCGGTCAAATGCCTTGGCCCCGTATGAACCAGTCTCTTCTCCAGCCAGCAGAAGAAGTCCCACATCATGAAGTCCTTCCAAGGCAAGCTCTCGGCAGGCTGTCCACATGGAGAAGAACTGCCCCTTGGCATCGCAGCTGCCGCGTCCTGTTATGAGCACATCATCCTGCAATGCCGTCTTTCCGTCAGGGAGCAATGTACCGGAATCTATACTGCTGAATTCCGGGGCGATATAAGGAGGGACGGTATCAAGATGCGAGCATAACAACACAGACGGCAGCGTGTCCTCTGACATGCCACCATCCCATCTGAAGAGCAGGTTCAACGTCCCGTCTCCTACTTCGTATCTTGAGCATCTGCACCTCTCGTCCACTTCAGGAAAGCGCCGCTCCAGGAATTCCGCCATGCGCCGCTCCTGTCCGCTCGTGGATTCGATATCAAGTATCTCCTTAAACAGATTCAGTTCCATAACCAGTCCATTCAACACAAATTTACGAAAAACGCGCATAATATCGAAGCCCTGAGCAAAAACTTGCTTCCAGTGCACGCCATCCGGTTAAAAACAATTATATTTGAATAATACTTTCCCAATCGGTTAGACTATATTGATTTTTGTGGTCGCCCGGGACGACGCTTCGGTGCCTCTGCCGGCTTGGGGAGTAGACCGATATCTCGCAGGAGCACCTCATGCGAGGGATTGATGCGCAGGAGTCTCCATCCGGATTCATCGTATCGGACCTTCTTCGCCCTGTGCAGGATGGACATGGCCTTGCCGTAGGTCATCCTCTCCAGCACCTTCGCCTTGTCAAAGGACTTGATGAGCCGGAAGGTAAGCAGCGTGGACAGGAAGTCACAGAACTCGCTCCCGATGACGGAGTAGTCATCATGGACGCGGGTCTCATCAAAGCCGCAGGCGGACTTGTAATAGCGCATGACAATCTCTATCTCCCAGCGCTCTGCATAGGCCTTGTAGACGATCTCGGGAGCGAGATCCAGGTCGCATTCCAGAACGATGGTCCCGAACGATTGCTGGCGCGTTTTGAACTCCTTGTCATCATAAGCCCCCTCCGACTTGGCCCGTTTGAGGTAGTCCTTTTCCTCCTTCGCAGCCTTCGCCGTGTCGCGGAACGAGTACAGCCACTTGCCCTTGCCCTGCACCTTGGCTTTCTTATAGGTTATGCCCTCATGACCCGGAAGCAGTGCCTCGAAGGACAGCATCTTGTGACGCTCAATGAGCTTGGAGTTGCGCTTGACCGGATTGAGGTAGTGCAGGTCCGGATGTCCCGCGAAGTGGGACTCAGCGGCGGATGCCGGAAAGCCCTTGTCCCCGATAATGAGACCCCTTGTGATATTGTTCTCCGAGATGAAGGACTCGTACGCGGTGTAGTCCAGCATGTTGCCCGGGAAGCACTTGGAGCACACGGGCTCCATCGTGTCGAGGTCAAACGCGTACAGGACGGATATATCCCGGCTTCCACGCACGGCCGCCTTGCGGGAGAAGTCCGACAGGCTGTTCACCTTGGACTCGTTGGACTTCAACGTCCCGTCAATGAGAAGATGATGGTCCATCCCTACCGCGGCAGCCCGGTTCCGCATGAAGTGAATGATGCGGGAGCAGTTCTTCCCCAGATTACTGTGGAATGTGGACACGGTATTCTTGGATAGGGCCGCGCCGGGATAAAGTTCCGACAGGAAGCTGTTGTCGTACGCCTCCTTCAGCTCGTTGTCCTTGATGCCGGGATTGCAGACGCGCAGGATGGCGATGCAATAGACCTTGAGCGCATCAGATGAGGCATATACCTTCGTCAATTCATCCAAAAGGTCCTTGAATACAGCGTCAGCGTGGACGATATCCGCCCAGTCTTTCAGGTCCACAGACGCGGGGCTCACAGGCTTGGGCTCACCCTTGACAATGGGAACATACTTCCCGTCGATGATATGGCCAATGGTCGGGCCGTTCACTGGAAGGTGTCGGCCTCCGACATTCTTGCATCCGACTCTCTGACGGACGGCATACAGGCTCTTGTCTTTCCCGTAGGCGATGACCACGGTGTTCTTGGGGCGCTCGACGGCGAGGATATCAGCAGGGATTGGCATGTCTCTATATAGTCTAACTAGATATAAAATTAGACTATATTTTTGAATTTTGCAAACTTTTTGTCGACATTTTTCGCCCCCGAAAGCAACTTTTTTCAGGGAACGGAAACGGCTTCCGGCCGTAGACGGAGCAAGATTTCTGGAATATGCCTCAGATATGCCTATAGATGGGGCATCGTATAGTACTACTCGTTGAGAAAGTCTTATTTGAAGTTTTCAACATTAAAAAACCTTCTGATGGAGATTACGAAAAACTCAGATATACTTCCCCAGATAAAGCTAGGAATGCTCCAGCCTTCCGAACACGCAATAACATTCGGCAATGCGGCACTGATAGATGACAATCTGGACTTGCAGATGAATGACAGGGAAATCGGAGCACCGATAGACAGGCCTCTGCCGACCAAGGTCATGGTAGCCCCAAGCATCATCTGCGTAAACGGGTGTATGGACTTCACATTGAACCAGAAAGATTATCATCTGTCAGCGAATGACTGTCTGATTGCAATGCCCGGGTTCATCGCCGAGAAGATAAGCATGTCGGAGGACTGCAAGATAATAGCTATCGCTACTTCGCATGAACTTTTCGGGAAGTCGCCTATGAAAGGCTCCACCACGTTACGGAAATGGCTTATACAGAACGGTGCACCTTCTGTACTTAATCTCCCGCAGGAGTATTGCAGCACCCTAGTCACCGGATACCGGTGCTTCAGGAAGGCATACTCGCTGGCAGAGGAGGATTTCAGGCCGGAGATAATGATGAGCTTTCTTCACTCGACAATGGCTATGTTCTCCTCATGGCTCGTCAAATCAGGGATTCGTGACCAATCCATAACAATCCCGCGCAAGAAGGACATTATGTTGAGGTTCCTGAACGACGTGCACGAGTTCTGCAGCACAGAGCGCAGTGTGTCATTCTATGCGGAAAGATGCTTCCTGTCCCCTAAATACTTTGCAAGAATAATCACCGAGATGCTCGGGAAGAAGCCCGGCGATGTAATCAAGGACAATGTAATCCTGGAGGCCAAGGTTATGCTTATTTCCAAGTCCTATTCAGTACAGCAGGTCAGTGACAAGCTGAGTTTTCCAAACTCGTCATTCTTCTGCAAATATTTCAAGTCAGCCACAGGCTGCTCTCCACGTCAGTATCAGCTGAATGGAGAGGGTGCAACGAAAAAGGCCGAGGCTGAAAAATAGAGATTACTTTGCGGAACTCTGCTTAGCAGGTACGATGAAAACGCTGTCCGGGAAAGCGGCGTTCTTCTTTATGTCACTCATCTCATAAGAGGTGCTGACACCTGACGGCTCGTCCATTATCATCTTCACAAGGACACAGTCGGATTTCCTGTACGTAAGCACAATCTTCGAATATCCACGACGTGCAGCATTGTCAGTAGTCAACGTAACCACATATCCTTCAGCCTTTTCAGCAACATCTATCTGATAATCGCTGCGCTTTGCCACTTCTGCAGGATTGCCCTTCACGCAGCCGATAAGCGTTCCGGACATATTGGCTACGGTAGCGTTCTTGGTGATGTCGAACACAGCGTTTTTCGGGCCTCTATGTACATAGAACTTATTCCCGCTGCTGATAATGTACTCTCCTTCCGGAGCCGTGAAACGCATAGCCAGACGTCCATCGACATTGAAATATAGATTACCATCCGCCATGTTCTTCTTGCCGGAGGCCTTTATTGTCCTGACCTGATGAAACTTGCACTGGACAGTCTTCATCGTGGAGTTAGCCTTCTCTATTTTGGCCATGATGGCGTCGGTTCCGGCTGTAGAAGCCGATACTGAAAGCGGAGCGCTTACGCTTTCCGCAAATGCCGGCATGCCGGCAAGCATCCCGGTCAATGCCAACGCAGCGATTATTGCTTTTCCCATTGTATTTTCGTTTTAAATATATTATTAACTATCAACGAGTTAACGATTCCAAAAATAGTCGTTTGTGCTATTTTGAAAAACGTAAGTAATTAATATTAAGCTTAATACCTTTAACAAGACGCTTAGGGTGCCGCCCAGACTATGCAGATCGGACCTGATTACTCGTAAAGTCCTCCGTTTATGGAGATGGTCTGGCCGTTTATGTATGCAGCCTTGTCCGATACCAGGAACGCCACCAGATCTGCCACTTCCTCAGGCTCGCCGAATCTCTTGGCAGGAATGGTCTTCTTGAGCTCCGCCT
>CAKVDS010000070.1 GCA_934726455.1 uncultured Bacteroidales bacterium | reverse complement strand
GCACTGCGCTACGACTACGCTTTGGACAAGGGCCGGGCGGAAGGAAAAGCGGAAGAAAAATCCGCCATTGCCCGGCGGATGCTGGAGGACGGTGTCCCGGCGGAGACCGTGGCAAAATATTCCGGACTCACAAAGAAAGATGTGCTGAAACTGGCACAGCCTTAGCCAGCACATTACATACCTTGGATGGCTTGTTCTCACCATCTTCCCGAAGTCCAATAAACCGAGGCCCTCATACTGCGGTGGGCCAGAATGTCAAGTGCCGCTACCTTCACAGGCCGCGGCACTTTTAAAAATGTTCAGTATCCTATTATTGTTTAATCAAAACGGTATTTGCTGACACATCTATAGCATACACTGTGCCAAACTCTAAGCGAATAATGTAAATTACATAAATACAGATAGATACGTTCTGCGCCCAAGGATCGTGTACACATCATGGAAAATCCGTAAATTTGCAGACCACAACAATACACCAATATGACAAAACCACATTTTACCACGACGGCGGCACTTGCCCTGGCCGTGACGACCCTGGTTCTGGGCGCTTGCTCCGGACAGGGGAAGATCGACCGCAAGGCGCTGGTGACGCGCAACAATCCCTATGTGACGGAGGTCAATCCTCTGCACTCCCTGAACCTCGGCAACGGGGCTTTCACCATCACGCTTGACGCGACGGGACTCCAGACATTCCCCGAATACTACAAAGACGGACTCTCGCTCGGAACATACAGCCAGTGGGGCTGGCATTCTTTTCCGGATCCGGAGGGCTACACCATAGAGGAAACCCTTGAGGATCATCCGCTTCCTGGGCATCCTCACGGCATATATTCCGTCCAGGAAGGCCTGAACCCCACCCCGAGACGCAGCGCCGCTGCCGAGTGGGTTCGCTCCAATCCCCACCGTATGCATCTTGGCAATATCGGCTTCGCCGGGATGAAGCCCGAGGAGATCACTGATGTTGACCAGACTCTCGACATGTGGGACGGTGTCCTGCACTCAAGTTTCAAGTGGGACGGCACCCCTGTCAAAGTCGAGACTGTCAGCGGCGGAGACGGACAGGACCTCTATGCGGCGCATATTTCTTCCGATAAGGCTCTTCCGGTAGTCATAAGATTCCCGTATCCGACCGGACAGCACAGTGATGATGCTTCCGACTGGAATGCCGACAATCGGCACAGTACGGAATTCGTCTCCCACGATGCCTCGTCGGCCGTCCTCAAACGCACGGTTGACGCGAGCACGTATTATGTGACAATCCGTTGGGACGGAGGGGCGAGCCTTGAGATGGTGGGGCGCAACAGACTGGTTCTCAAGCCTGAAAGCGGAGATTTGAGTTTCTGCGCCTCGTTCTCTGAGAAACTCCCTCAGGGGCAGGCCGAGACTTATGACCAGGCCCGCGCGGGGGCACGCAGGCTTTGGAATGGCTACTGGAAGACCAGCGGCGTTATAGACTTCTCGCACTGCACCGACTCCCGCGCGCCGCTTCTTGAGAGGCGGGTTGTCCTGTCCCAATATCTGATGCGCGTGCAGGAGGCCCAGGATTTCCCACCTGCCGAGACGGGGATGACCTATAACACCTGGTTCGGCAAGTTCCACCTCGAGATGGTGATGTGGCACAGTTTCCACTATGCCACCTGGAACAAGCCGGAACTCCTCGAAAAACAGCTGGACTGGTATCTCGGTGTGATGCCACAGGCGCGCAAAATCGCTGAGAGGCAGGGCTTTCAGGGTGTGCGCTGGATGAAGATGACAGACCCTTCGGGGGCCGAGACCCCGTCCGATGTGGGATCGTTCATCATCTGGCAGCAGCCGCATCCTATATACATGGCCGAACTCATCTACCGTGCCACGAAAGACCGCAAGGTGCTGGAGAAATACGCCGGCATGATCCAGCAGACCGCCGAGTTCATGGCCTCGTTCGTCAGCTATGACAAGTCAGCGGACCGCTACATCATAGAGGGTGCCTGCGCCGCCAACGAGAGTTACAACGAGCGCAGCACTGTCAACCCGGCATTTGAGATGTCCTACTGGCACTTCGGCCTGAAAGTGGCGCAGGAGTGGAGGGAACGTCTCGGCGAGGAACGGGTCAGCCGATGGGACGAGATAATGGACAAACTCGCCCCTCTCTCGACAAGCCCGGACGGCATCTATCTTCCGGCCGAGAAAGGCCCGGGCATTCCGGACTTTGTCAACATGACCGTGGAACTGGACAACAGCCCGGCAGCACCGGCGGGAGGCTATTTCAACGGCATCAGGCCGAAAGCAGAGCCGACAACCGTCAAGGCTGCCCCGGCAAATGGCCGCGACCCGTTCTATGTCCGTGCGACCTCTTCGGAGAACCTCCTTGCATACGGCATGCTGCCCGGGTGCAGGCTCTTCAACGAGGAAAACATGCAGAAGACGGTGACCCGCGCAGCGGAGAACTGGGGATGGAAAGGAGGCAGCTGGAGCTGGAACTACCCGGCCCTGATGATGAACGCCACCCGCCTGCACCGTACCGACATTGCCGTACGCGCGGCCACGATGGACGGCCGCAGCGACCTGCTTCTGCCGAGCGGCAACAATTACCGCACGGAGCGCCTGAGGATGTATCTTCCGGGCAACGGGGGACTGCTCCTCGCCGTGGGGATGATGTGTGCCGGCTGGGACGGCTGTGACGAGCCGAACCCGGGATTCCCTAAGGACGGCAGCTGGGATGTCCGCTGGGAGGGGTTGAGCCCTATGCCGTGAGGGCGTCCATGGAGATCATGAAGGCATTGTTCTCTATGAGACTCTTGAGAAATGCCCTCGTCGCCATTTTTATATATTGACCTTTCAGGAGATGGTAGGAGCCTACCATCTCCGTTTCGTTGTGGTCGATGGCTATGGTGCAGAACTCCGGTTTTTCCTTGACCGTGGCGGCTGATAGGAATGTGATGAGTTCTGTGCGGCTTACCAGATCGAGCAGCATATTCAGGTCATTGACTTCCAGTCTGACGTCGAACTTGTAGTTTTGTCCGAACAGCAGGCGGTCGAACTCGTTGCGCGCCTGGAGCCCGCGTGACGGGAGGGCGAGAGGGTATTTTTCCAGATCCACCAGCCTGACCTTGTCTTTGCGGGCGAGCGGATGGTCGCGGCCCGCAACCACGCAGAGGTTGCTGCTGAACAGGATATGCGACTCGATGTTGTCGAACATCCTGCTCGGGCGGTAGGAGAGCACCGTGTCGAGTTCCCCGTTCTCAAGCATCTGCATCAGCTCTTCCATAGAACTGCATGTCAGTTTTATGGAGATGCCGGGATGGCTTTTCATGAATTCTTCGATGGTCTTGCCCATGAGAGGGCAGAACGTGTATGTGGCCCCCACGTTGATTGTTCCTACCGACAGGTCGGCGACATCTTTTATCCGTGCGATGCCCGAGTGTACGTCTTCGGCGATCCGCTTGGCGTATGGGAGGAACTGCAGACCATAGTCGCTGAGTCTTACGCTGTGCGAGTCCCGGACGAAAAGCTCCGCTCCGAGTTCATCCTCGAGCTGCTTTATCTGCTGGGACACTGTGCTCTGCGATATGCAGAGCTGCCGGGAGGCTTCCGAGAAACTTGAAGTCTCGGCTATTTGGAGAAAGTACTTTATCTGCCTGAGTTCCATTAGTTTGACTTTTTGGTCACTGAAAATGAATACTTGTTGAATGCAAATATAGGAAGAGTTGCCCCTATTACCATGCCGAGTATGGTCACGATGAATACTATGCCGTTGGACATGAGCAGGTACATATAGTGCATGAATGAACTTTCGTCAGAAATATGGATGCAGTACACTATCGCCTGCACAGCCCTGTAGGCGTACATCCCGGGAACCATCGGGAGCAGGGCCGGGAAAGAGATGAATTCGGCAGGGGTCTTTATGTGCCGGGCCATCGGGAGCGAGATCAGGCCGATGACGCATGAGGCGGCGAAACTGGCGATGGCCAGATGCCATCCTGCGAGATTCATCAGCAGATAGCGGGACATGTGTCCGCATGCGCCGGCCAGACAACACCACGGCAGCACCTTTGGGGACGGGTTGCTGATGGCGGCGAAACCCATTGCAGCGATGGCGGAGAACAGACCGTCTTTCAATATGTTCCAGAGAATTTCCATCATACGAACTTGATATTGAGGATGACGAAGGCCAGGCACAGTCCGACCGACAGGCATACTGTGGTGATAAGAGCGTTGCGCATGCGGCTGAGTGATGACAGGTGATGCCCGTAGAGCATGTCGCTGATGCCGTTTGCGAAAGGTATCCCCGGCACGCAGTACAGCACGCTTGTGGCGAGGGCGACTTCCGGAGTGCTGCTTATCCCGAACACAAAGCCTGTGCAGGCGATGATCGCCGATACAGTGCAGCCGGCTATAGTGGCGAGTTTCTGGTCAAGCCCGTATTTGGGCAGAATGGATTTGAGGCGGAAACCGTTGAATGTGGCTATGAAGACGATCAGGATCGCAATGAAGTCCCCTCCGAACAACTCGCAGAAAGAAGCGTTGGCCGCGCTTGCCAGTACGGTTACAAGCCTCGGGGCCATCCTCTTGCGCGAGATGACACAGTCGAATTTCTCACGGGCTTCGGCAAGGTTGAGCCCCTCATCGTGGATTTCCCAGCTCAAGGCGCTCAGTGCCGTGATGGTCTCGAAATTTATCTTGTCCTTGGGAATGGAACGGGACATGGTAAATGAACCTCCGTCAGAGTCGAGCAGGGTCACGAGTACGCAGGTCGGGGATACGGAGAAGTCAGCGGAGCACTGCCAAGTCATGGCGATTCTCTGCAGGTTCTTGTCTATCCGCATGGCAGTGGCTCCGCATGAATACAGGGTCGAGGCGTATAGGCACAGAAACTCTCCTTTATCCCTAAGCGAGGCCATGCTGTCTTTCGGATCTTTCGTCTTGGACATTATGAAAATCTGTTCCTCTCTCCAGTATGTCCGCGTTCTCTGACAGGTCGATGAATCCGTCCCCGTCAAGACACGGCACTCCGTCCGGAGTGATGACTGTCTGTGCTGAAAGCACCGGCACGGCTGTTTGAGGCTCAAGTCCGGAGAAAGGGACGCCTTCCGGGTCTATGCCGTCGCTGCCGTTGTGCCATGTGCAGCTCAAGTCCGCTTTGGCGGACGTTTTTTCTGAGTGCCTGCGCTCAAACAAGGAGTCAAGAGCCATCGCTGCCGCTGAGAGCAGCACGCAGGCAGCGATGATTAATGCAGAACTCTCGCTGATCTGGTCCGTTAAAATCTCAAGTATCATGACTTTCTATTTTTTCGGACAGCAAAAGTAGCAGGAGGCCATGCTTCTGCAATGCTTCGGCGATTCTTTCTTCCGATTGGGCCTATCGGCGGCGGCGAATGTCAGGCCGTCCCGTACGCGGAGCGGGCACGTGCGGTACAGAAAACGGAGTCGTGGTGTACGGCAGGTACTTGACGCCCGTCCCGTGCGCACGAAGTCAATCCCGTGCGTGGAAAGGCCTCTGGTGCGCACGGGATGTGTTTTCCTGATTTAGGTTGACTCGGTTTTGTCTTTTATAACTGATTTTAGTTGACTTTTCGTCGTTATCCCTG
>CAKVDS010000069.1 GCA_934726455.1 uncultured Bacteroidales bacterium | reverse complement strand
CGTCCGAGTGGCACGGCTGTATGTCGCATCCGTTGTGGCCGCTGTACTCGGCGATCATCTTGGTGAAGTCGTACCATGAGCACACGCCCTCGTTGCTGTAGTGGTATATTCCTTTCACCGGATTCTTCAGGATGGTGAGGATCGCAGCAGCCAGATCTCCGGCGTATGTCGGGGTGCCGCACTGGTCAAACACGACCTTGAGAGACGGTTTCGTCGCGGTAAGGCCGAGCATGGTCTTGCAGAAGTTCTTCCCGAACTCGCTGTACAGCCAAGCGGTGCGGATGATGATGTATTTGCATCCCGTGACCATCACCATCTGCTCACCGTGGAGTTTGGTTAGTCCGTACACGCCAGTCGGAGTCCCGTGGCGGTCCTCCGTGCACGGTGTGTTGTACGGCTCCTTGCCGAAGACGTAGTCAGTGGAGATCTGTACCAGCCAGCCGTCAACCTCTTTCATCGCTACAGCGAGGTTCCTCGGGGCCTGGGCATTGAGATTCTCCGCCAGAGCCTCGTTGCTTTCTGCGGCATCGACATTGGTATATGCCGCACAGTTGACGATGGCGTCTATATGTTTTTCTCTGACGATCCTCCTGACTGCATCGGGATCGGTTATGTCGAGCCTTGTCGTATCGACCCCCTCCTGCTCCGTCACGTCAGTGAAGACATAGCTGTCCTCCGAGCCTTTGGCCATCAGGCGTATCTCGTTGCCGAGCTGGCCGTTGGCTCCTGTCACAAGTATGTTCATATTTCTATAATTCCGGATAAAGATTCATGTCGTATGAAAACGGACTCGCGAAGCCCTTCAGCAACGGGTGCTTCGTGTCCTTGTCGCTCAAGATGGCGTGCTCCGTTGGGGTGCGCCAGTCGATGCCGAGACTGCTGTCCAGAATGCTGATACCGCCGTCGGCTTCGGGGTGATAGAAATTGTCGCACTTGTACTGGAAGACCGCCGTCTCGCTCAGCACGGCGAAGCCGTGCGCGAAGCCTCTTGGGATGAAGAACTGGCGATGGTTGTCCTCGCTCAGTTCGACGGCCACGTGCTGCCCGTAGGTGGGGCTTCCCCTGCGGATGTCCACCGCAACGTCCAGCACCCTGCCGCGAACGCAGCGCACCAGCTTGCTCTGCGAGAACGGCGGAGCCTGAAAATGCAGGCCGCGCATCACCCCGTAGCTGGACTTTGACTCGTTGTCCTGCACGAAGTTAATTTTCCTCACCTTTTGATCGAACTCCCTCTGGGAGAAGCTCTCGAAGAAGTATCCGCGCGCGTCACTGAACACCCTCGGCTCGATGATGAACACGCCGTCTATGTTTGTCTTTATCACTTCCATGGTATCAGTCAAGATTTGGTTTGCCCGTCTCTTTCAGTTCTTCTATCACCTGCAGGAGGTATTGGCCGTACTGGTTCTTCAGCATCGGCCTAGCCAGTTCGAGCATGCGCGCCTCGTCTATCCAGCCGCTGCGGTAGGCGATCCCCTCCAGGCAGGCGATCTTCAGCCCCTGGCGCTTCTCGATGGTCTCCACGTAGTTCGAGGCCTCCGCCAGGCTGTCATGCGTGCCGGTGTCCAGCCATGCGAACCCGCGACCGAGCGTCTGGACCTTGAGCTCGCCGCAGCCGAGGAACTCCTGATTGACCGTGGTGATCTCGTATTCTCCACGTGCCGACGGCCGGATGTGTTTCGCCACCTCCACCACCCTGTTGGGGTAGAAGTACAGGCCCACCACTGCGTAGTTGCTCTTCGGCTTTGAAGGTTTCTCCTCAATCGAGAGGCAGTTGCCTGTCTCGTCGAACTCGGCCACCCCGTAGCATTCCGGGTCACTCACCCAGTAGCCGAACACCGTTGCCTTCCCCTCCTGCTCCGCCGTGCGGACAGCCTGCCTCAGCATGCCGGTGAAGCCCGAGCCGTGGAAGATGTTGTCGCCCAGAACCAGGCAGACGGAGTCGTCCCCGATGAACTTCTCCCCTATCGTGAACGCCTGTGCCAGACCGTCGGGGGACGGCTGCTCCGCGTATTCGAAATGGACACCGTAGTCCGAGCCGTCACCGAGAAGCCGGCGGAATCCCGGCAGGTCATAAGGGGTGGAGATGATCAGGATGTCACGTATCCCGGCCAGCATCAGGACGCTGACGGGATAGTACACCATAGGTTTGTCATATATCGGCATCAGCTGCTTGCTGATGCCCTTGGTGATAGGGTACAGTCGCGTACCGCTCCCACCTGCCAGTACTATGCCTTTCATGGGTTATGGGTTGGGGACTTCTATTTGCGTTTGCAAATCAGAAAAAAGTTACTAACTTCGCAGTGTAGAAATTATCAAGAGTGAGAGATAAGCGCCTCACAAACGTTGACAAAACAAAACAGAGTATTTATTCTATCATGAATGGGTACTCTGTATTTTTTGACCTACCGGATGACTGCTTGTGGCAACGTTCATCCGGCCAAGGGGAGGTGTTTTCGCAAGAGGACGCCTCCCTGCGGTGTCAATGCACTCCGAATAAGGGCTTATGCCGGCCGATTAAAACAACCTTCTTGGAATACCATATTCTTTCGCGGCTTCCGAAGACATTATTTCTTCGCTTGACGACCGTAAGAAAGACCAGACTTCATCGGGAATGACTCCCTTTTGGATCAGTTCATTGAAATAACGCACAAGATCATTAATGACATACTCTGGGGCATATAGATCGTCAAAGTAGTTATAATGTTCGTCGATCACGAAATGCCGGCACATGGATTTGACGAGCTGCATCAGCCTCAGTGCACCTTCAGCATACTGCTTATTTTCGCATAAGGAATGAATTCTCCGTTCCTCGTCTGCCATAAGCGCGGCAATATAGTCGCAATCATATTTGAACCGTCCAAATATGTTCGCTTCGTAATCTTCATTAAGCGGAATCAACGACTTGCGTTCTGCTGCTTCTGCAACTCTATGTTGCTCATATCTGGCTTGCGCCAATTGCTCCAAGTATTCGTCTCTATTAGGATTACGTTTAACTTCGGTTGGCTCACCTTTTATATTTTCATCTCCACACAAGCTGATGATTTTCTGTGGCTTAAGGCCAAGGACGGCATATCGGGCACTATGCGAGCATATCAAAGCATTGATTTCCTTCAACTTTTCAATGTTGTTCCATGCGAGAGCAGCATTGACAGCACCGGAATAGCATTCCACAACTGTTTTTCGCAAACGGTTCCGATATGCATCCACATATTCCCCGCACTCCATGCCGGACATCCACACAGGCAACCTGCGACAAACTTCATAAGCCTGCACATAAGCAGCATCCGGACGTCCATTATCTATACATCTGGCTGCGGAGGCCTGACATATACGCTCAAGCGAACGGACCTGATACATGAAGTCATCTGCATTTCTGGGATGCCACTTGAACACTCTGTCTGCATAGTCTCCATATATCTTATTATAATCCAGCTTTAAGCCATCAGGAACATATCCCAACGTTTTCCTGCCAAGTTTCTTCCGGTATTCATAATCCTCTCTATTCTTTTGCAAACGGGCTTCCGCTTCGGCCTCCCATCGGAGTTCTGCCGCATACTCCCGCTCGAATGCCACATAATCTTCTGACGACATGGATTCCTCAGAGATAAGGTCGCCGATTCTTTTGTAAACTACCATCCTACCGTCCTGTTCAGTTTCAAGACGTTACGGAGCTCGGTTTTTATGTTTTCCTGATTATTTTTCTGTCAAGGCGATTTACGACACCGCCGCCTTCGTCCGAGGCCTGTAGTTGCATGCTATCATCGACTGATAGTCCGTATCGCCTTCCGAGATGCGATTCATCACATCCTCGATATAATCGCCGAAGTCCAGCCCGTTCAGCTTGCAGCTCTCCAGCAGCGAGTACATGAACGCTATGTTGCACGCCCCATCATGGCTCCCGCTGTGGAGCCAGTTCCGACGCCCCATGGCTATGTGGCGGAACATGCGCTCCGCTGTGTTGTTGTGCATCATTATCCGCCCGTCCGTAAGGAACATCCTGAATGACTGCTCATCGTCCAGTATATAGTTCACCGCACGTTGGACCAAAGTCCCGTAACTGCTGTCCCCGCGCATCGCCTTCAAACGTCGCATTATCGCATCAACTATCGGGAGGCTATGTTCCTTGCGGTATTTCAAACGCAGCCACGCCGGCTTGTCCACGCATTCCCGCTCTATCAGGAACAGCGTGTTCGCCATCTCTATCACCGGCCCGAGACGCTTGTCCGAGATGTATGCGTCCACAAGATAATGGCGGCCGTGGAACCAGCACGCCGCACGCATCACCCCATATTCCACCATGCAACGCTCTATTGTACCGTATATCGCCGCCTTGTCGCAGGTGAAAGCCTCTATTGACGACCCCTTGAAGATGTTTTCCAGCTGCACCTCCGCACTGCGGCTCCCCTCCTCGTACAGCATCACCGCCAGCCGCCGCTCCGTCGATATGCAGCCGTGGATGTATTCCGTGCGGTATTCCTCTTTCCCGTCCAACACGCTTCGCACGTCTATACGCGTCTCGTCATTCTGCACGTATGTCGATTTCCTCAGTTCTTCAAGCATATGGCCTTGAAGGGATTCTCTGAGACACTTCATCACCTTGTGCATCCAACAGTTCAATGTCGACTGGGGTATCTCCGCATGCATCGACTTGAATGCGCTCAGTATGCGGTTCTCGCTCATTCCCAGTTCTATCTTCGACACAAAATAAAATCGGGCGAATGCGGCACTGACGTATGCCCCTTCCGTTACCAGTTGAGGACCTTTGCTGTTTTTCGGATCATCCCCGGGAACATTGAAACGACCCACCACATATTCACGGCGGCCTACCTGACCAGGGATATAGTCATACACCACCACGACCCATTCATCGTAGCCCACCGTGCCGTCCTTCTTGCGCCTGCGGATCAGCTTCGATCCGGCAGGCAGATCGGACGCGTCAATACCCATCCTTGACAGCAGCGTTCCGGTATAGACGCGCCTCGGCTTCTTCACGCCCTTGACGCTGCCGCGGCCACGCTTCGGTCCGGAGGTCACTTTTATCTCTCCTTCCGAGCGGGACTCCGCCTGCTCCTCATCCACATACCTGCGCCTTATCTCCTTCACAAGGTCGTTCAGGTTCAGCCCCGACAGGCGCGCGTCCGACACGCCCACTTCCCCGTTGAGGTATCGCGTGGCGTCACTGTTGGTGTTGAACACCCTGCGGCGGATAAGGTTC
The DNA here is from genome assembly GCA_934726455.1 of uncultured Bacteroidales bacterium. Taxonomy (GTDB): domain Bacteria; phylum Bacteroidota; class Bacteroidia; order Bacteroidales; family UBA932; genus Cryptobacteroides. The sequence goes on along the minus strand of CAKVDS010000069.1, from coordinate 547 downwards.
ACCACGGACTCGTAGTCAGTCCCGGCGTCCTTCGCCAACGACTCGAGGTTCGACTGCCTGGACTTCAGTTCGGCATTCTCCCTCTTCAAAGATTCCTCTCTGGAGAGGGACGCCTCATGAGCAGTGTGTTCCGATTCGTACTTGGACTTCCAATATTGCGCTTGTTTTTCAAACTCCAGACACAGGCGTTCTTTCTCGCTCATTTCCGATGCAATACAGCCGTTCTCTTCTTCAAGGAAACGGATTCTGGCGGACTGGCTCGCAGCAAGATTCGTCAGACGCACGTTCTCGCACGCCAGTATCCCGTACTCCTTCCGGCTTATGTCCTGCATCGTTTTCATGTTATAAAGTTACTAAATTTTAACGAGTTACGCAATAGCTAAGACCTCTTTTTCAAGTATTTCTCCACTATCTCGTTGTTCTCTCGGAGGACATCACGCTCCGCCTCCAGACGCCTGATCCTCTCTTCAGTTTCAGACCTCGCCTTGCGCAGCTGCTCTGTCAGAAAACGCAACTCGGATATGCATTCCGACATGGACTTCTCCAG
>CAKVDS010000068.1 GCA_934726455.1 uncultured Bacteroidales bacterium | reverse complement strand
CTTGACGTCAATGTCAATATGCTCGGCATTCATTTCGACTGGACTGACCAGACCCACAACCAGGTGGCTCACGGAAAGCGGAACATCTCCTTCATCAACTTCAAGATCAACCTGCTGGCCATAGGCTTCAGCTTGTATTATTATATATGAGAAAGGCTGCGATCATTTTGCTTCTGATGTTTTCAACGGTGCTGCTGCGTGCCGGAGAGGACATGGCTCCGTCTTCCGGGCCGGATGAGCGCGGTGAGGTCGGGGTTTTCATGCCCAAGGGTGACATTTCCGCCGGAGTGCAGTTTTTCTATCTGGATCTGGGGAGCAGCGACAGCGAGGTCATGCTCCTTCTCCAGCATCTTGATGCGCAGGGCTCGATGATGTCGTTCTCTCCGTATTTTGACTATACTTACCGGGACAACCGTGCTGTCGGGGTGCGCTCCAAGTACTCCTATGCCCGGGGTGGTGTCTCGAATGCTGATTTTTCCCTGCTCAACGAAGGGATGGAGATGTCGATAGAGGATGTGAGCGCCAATTCCCGGACCATCCAGTCAGAGATTTTCCACCGTTCATACGCCCCGCTTGACAAGAGGAAGAGGTTCGGTGTGTTCACGGATCTTTCGTTTTCCTGGGCTCACTCCAGCACCAGTTTTTCCTATGGTGCCGAGTCTCTTCCGACCAGTTCATCTACCAACAAGTACCGGATCTCCGTGCATCCGGGGCTCATGGTGTTTGTGCTCAACAATCTCAGCACTCATGTCTCAATAGGCATCGGCGGTGCGAGCTATACGCATGTGGACTACCTCAAGGACGGGGAGGTCGTCGGCACGAGGAAATATTCCAAAGTGCATTTCATGCTGGATATACTTGATATCTCATACGGACTTTCTTTGCACTTCTGATTCATGAGACGTTTTCTTTCTGTACTGTCGGGCCTTGTGTGTTTGGTATCTTGTATTCGCAATGATATTCCATATCCTCGCGTGCAGGCGGGCATTGCCGAGATGCTTGTTGAAGGCGCGAAGTCTGTGAAGATTGATTCTGATGCAAAGGAAGTCGTTGTCGTGCTTGAGGAGACGGCGGATATCCGGAAAGTCAATATAACGTCAGTCGCTTTTAACGATGACCGTGTCAGGGCTTCTGAAGAATTGACGGGCGTGAGGGATTTGTCTATGCCTTTGACCGTGACCCTCACAGTCTATTCAGAACAGGTCTGGACGATAAGGGCTGAGCAGCCTGTTGAACGTTATTTTACGATTGCCGGACAGATGGGTGCCTCTGTCATTGATGAGGCGAATCATCGTGTGCTGGTGAAGTACCCCGGGGGCAAGGGCCTGAAGTCCTTGACAGTGACCTCGATGAAACTCGGACCTGCCGATATTTCCACGTACTTTCCTGAGGCTTCAGCGCTTCACGATTTTTCCGAGCCTTGCACCGTGCTCGTCTCTTATAGGGATGTGCAGGAGGAATGGCTTATCTCCGTGGAGGAGGTGGAACTTGCTGTGAGCATGGGCCGCGTGGATGCGTGGACTCGCGTGGCATGGCTTCATGCCAGTGGGGCAAGTGACGGAGATTGTGGTTTCAAGTTGCGCCGTAAGGGGGATGCTGACTGGATTGATGCCGGTGAAATTGAACGGGGTAACGGTTCATTCAGTGCAGCTGCTGATGGTCTGGAGCCGTTGACCGTGTACGAAGTTTATGCGTTCAGCGGTGCTGACAAGACTGAATCCGTGGAGTTTGAGACAGAGGCCGAGTCTCAGTTGCCTAATGCCGGGTTTGAGACATTCAGCAATGCTGAGTCAGGGAAGTATTATTCTTTCTACGATCCTTCATCTTCTGATCCTGTGTTGCAGTCCAAATGGTGGGGCAGCGGAAACAAGGGTTCGACCACGGTCGGCGCGAGTTACGCCATCACGATGCCTGACCTCTCCACCAAAGTCGAAGGCGAGGCTTCGCTCAAGATGGCTTCACGCTATGTCATCATCAAGTTTGCGGCCGGCAATGTCTTCTCAGGCGAATACTACAAGACTATCGGCACCTCCGGCGGTGTGATCCGCATGGGCAGGCCGTTTACGCTGCGCCCGCGCAAACTCACGCTTTGGCTCAAATATGACTGCGGCAAGATCAAAAAGAACACTCTCGGCGGAGTCCCTGACGGGGAGACTGTCAATGTGGGGGACAACGACCGCGCTTCTGTATGGATAGCCCTCGGCGACTGGGACTACCGTAAATACGGCGGCAGCGAGGATTCTCCTGTGGAGGTCAACACCACGGACCGTTCAACATTCTTCGACCCGAAAGGGGAGAGTGTGATTGCCTATGGCCGCTATATAGTGGGGGAGAGTGTCGGGGAGTGGACCAAGGTCGAGATCCCTCTGGAATATGTCTCCACATCGCGTAAACCTACGCATATCATTGTCTCATGTGCGGCGAGCATGCTCGGTGATTATTTCACCGGCAGCCCCGACTCCGTGCTCTGGATTGACGATCTGAAGCTGGAGTATTAGCAAGTCTCTGGATTTCCATATTTTCTGCCGGAGGTAGCCGAAGGAGGCAGTAGATGCGGGGGACGGAGGTCCCCACACCCGCGACCCTCATCGGTGCGTATTTAAGCAATTACCTTATAACAAATGACTTATAGAGGAATTACCGACCGTTTTTAGCAATTATATCCCTATATTGAGGGGGCTAAACAACAAAAAAAGAGGATGATTGAAAATCATCCTCTTTGTGGGAGCTGAGGGAGTCGAACCCCCGACCCTCTGCTTGTAAGGCAGACGCTCTGAACCAACTGAGCTAAGCTCCCGAGCGATTTCTGATGTTTTGTTGTCCCGTTTCGTTTGGACAATGCAAAGGTACGACAAAAATCGGAATCCGCAAACTTTTCTTGAAAAATTTTCAAAAAAGTTGAAAATTGTAGATTTCCCCCGTCCAAATGCAATAATCTGCCATGGACTTGCATCTTAAGACAGTATGAAGAATATTCGAACGGCACTGATGTTGTCTGTAGTTCTGGCTCTCGTTGCTTGCAGCAAAATGGACCGGGCTGCTGACTCCATATTGTACGAACCAACGTGGGCGGCAGTGTATGATTATCCCGTTTCACGGGAGGGCGTCTGCGGCCTTGGGCTTGTACTTGTCCAGGGGAGGACCGACGATGATTTCAGTTTCACCTCTCCCGGGGCGGCGCTTTCTTTGAAGCTCCATGCTCCGCAGTCGTCCGGTCTGCTGCCGGTGGGGGAGTATGATTCTGATGATGTTGGGGATAGCCGTTCCATTATATGTTCATCTACAGGGGACAAGGCTTCTTTTGTGGCGGAAAGGCTTCCGGATACGGGGGAAACGAGGGTGCTGCCGCTCAGTTTCGGGGAATTGGAAGTGAGGCTTGCGGAAGGAGGCGGGTATGTACTGCATGCCGTAGTCGAGGCAGGGGGCCGCAGCTACGAGTTTGACTATCAGGGGCCCGTTCAGGATTTCAGGCTCGATGAGGATTGAAAATCCGTGCCTGCTGTTGCGCTGTTCCATATTTTTGCATAAATTTGCGGTGTCTGCGCTCGTGAGGGCTCAGGCAAGCGACTGAATGGGGATGTTCTGGTTTTGACAGCATTGATTTTGGTCGGTAAGCACGTCGGGCGTAGGGGGCTGGCCCGTTAATCCCAGTCTTCAAGCCATAACTGGCAACTACAACTACTCATACGCTTGCTAGTCTCCAAGAGACTGAGCATCAATCAGCGCCGCCAAGGCTGCGGCTCTGACGTATATCCCTCCAGCTTTAGGCCGGTTCAGTCTGGATAAAGGGGTATCATCAAAACCGGATGCGGGGGATGGACGCCTCTAAGTCCCCTTAAGTTCCCAGAGGATAAGCCGCGGCTGGCCCGTCTTCCGGCAGGTCGCGGTTGAAAACCAAAGGAGGAATAAGCGTGTAGAAAGCCCATCGGGACGATGTTTGGACGGCGGTTCGACTCCGCCCATCTCCACAATATTGATTAAATATCAGCGATTTAGAGGTTTTACAAACAGATTTACAAACACTTTTTGTAAGTTCGTGTTTGTAAAACCTTATCAGTTTACAGCAGATTTCACTATACTGTTTCCATCAATTTCAGAAGAACTTTTCCGACAATCGCTATACTGAAAATCAGACCGAGGACCATAAGGGATTTCTGCCACCATTTGAGGACATTGACTTCTTTCTCAATGACAGTCTCGATGGTCTGGGCTTGCCGTTCCTCTTTGTATCGCTCCTTATATTGAAGATAGATGCCAAGCGAATCTACCTTTGAGGTAATGGTCAAAGCAGTTGCAGGGACTTCATGTCGTCCAGACGAATTTGAGTCTGAAACGGCTGAAGCCTCATAGTCAAGTTCCATAAGAGATATGTGCTGCTGAATCCTTGCAGATTCCTTAAGCATGCGAATCTCCTCCAATCGCGCTCGACCAGTGGAATCACACATAATCAAGGCTTGAACGATGGAAGAGTCCGGCTGAACCTGAATGATAGTATCTCTGACGATCTCGGTAACGGTGATGGCGCGTTCGGTGTTTCCCGTCTTGTGAGGATATAGTTTCGGGCAGCAGGAAGCCACGACCAATGCGGACAAAAGTATGATTTTGGATTTCATTATGCTGATGTTTAATTATTTGTATTAACTTTGTGATTGAAAATAGATTCAATTATGAAGAACAAGAAACTGCGTATCACAGAAAAGGACTTTCTACTGTCCAATCGCAGGGCTTCGAGAGCAGAGGAAATCGAGAGGTACGGGAAACAGATCCTGATGAGGTCAATCACCCACAAGTCGAAAAAGGTCTATGACCGCAAGCGTCTGAAAAAGGCAGGCATCAGCTACAACGATGACCTGCCTTTATTCATTTCTGTTGATTAATATGTTCCCGAAGTTGTCTTATCTCGTCCTTCAGCTGAGAGTTCTCCGTGCATAGCCTATCTACAGAAGCCTTCAACTCCTCGTTTTCCTTTCTGACGGCCACAATCTCCGAGTTCACTGCCGTGATGTCCGCAAGCAATTTCCGGTTCTCCGATGACAACAGGTCAATGGACGCTTGAAGGTCTTTCAGAAAGTCGTTCCTGCGCTTGCGTGAACCTACAATCCAGCCGACAGCTGCCGTGAACAATGGAATGATGTAAGTCCCGATAAATGTCAATGTCTCCATACGTCAGCCCTCCGAAAAGTATAGTCTCATCTCTGCAAGTCTGCGCTTCTGTAGTCCCGGCAGGACAACGCCATTCGCATATATCCACCGCAGAAATTCGTCCATAATGGAGTTATCGTCCGGATTCGCCTTGATTTTCTTCAACAAAGTGGATTTGCGGAAGTTTCCGCCTCCGACATTGAACACGAACGATACGAGGGCATCGAACTGGCATTGTCGCAGGTTCAGACATTCAGCATTGACGATATTCTCTACCGTCGCAATGTCCCGCTTCAGGTAATCTTCCGCCTGTTCTTTCGTGATGACCATACCCGGCACCACTCTAGAAGTATGTCCATAGCCGACAGTCCAGACTCCGGCAGGACACCTGTAAGCCGTCAGTCTCAGTCCTTCGAACTGCCGTATCAATGAATATGCTTTTTCGCTTGCCTTCATAATATTGAGTGTTTTCTGTTTGCTTGATTTCTTAATCATAAGAGCAAAACAAAGCCCCGCCACCGGAGTCCGCCATTCCTGACGACAATCCAAGTGACGGGGCGATGAACGATATTACTTCAAAGGCTAAAGCGAAATCTCCCCGAGCATCTCGCCGGACTTCTCGCCCGTCTTGACGTTGATGAAGAAATACTTCAGGA
>CAKVDS010000067.1 GCA_934726455.1 uncultured Bacteroidales bacterium | reverse complement strand
AGAACTGGGTGCGCAAGGTCAAGGCCGCCTTCGGGGTCATCACCCCGTACGGGGGTTACCGTGACGACGAGGATCAGGGGCAGATGGGGGCACTCGGGGTGCTGATGGCAATCGGCCTGTTCGAGGTGGACGGGGGATGCAGCACCAGCCCCGCATACGAGCTCACCTCCCCGGTGTTTGACCGTGTCACGATCTCCCTCAACCCGGACTACTACCCGGGCGGGAAGTTCGAGATCCTGACCCGGAACAACTCGGAGAAAAACATGTACATCCGCAGTGCCAGGCTCAACGGCGAGGTGTGGAACGATTGCGCCGTGCCGCACTCGCTTCTGGTCAAGGGAGGCACTCTGGTGCTTGACATGGGCTCAAGGCCAAACAAGAAATGGGGAACAAAAACATTCACAAAATGAAAAAGATACTTTTTACGTTAGTCTGCGCGGCGGTGAGTCTTCCGGCGCTGGCAGAAAGCGTGACGATGACCTCACCCGACGGGAAAGGGGTGCTCACGGTCAAGGATGATACGGGAAGAATAGAATACAGCATCTCCTGGGACGGAAAGACGATTGTGCAGCCTTCCGCGCTCGGTCTGGAAGTCGGGAGACCGCTTCTTGACGGACTCAAGATAGCCGATGTCAGGGAGTTCGGAAAGCACAATGATTCCTGGAGGCCCGTATATGGCGAGAGGGCGGAGATTCCCGATGTATACAACAGCTGGGAGTTCGATGTCAACTCCGGAGACAAAAAGGCTTTCACCCTCATCGTGAGGGCCTACGATGAGGGCATGGCCTTCCGCTACCGGATATACGGCGGCTATTTCAAGGTGACTGACGAGTATACCGAGTACACCCTCCCGGAGGGGACGCTCGCCTACTTCACCTCGCGCGCCCAGACGGAATACTCCGTGCTGCCGCTGCGAGACTGGCCAGGAGACGGAGAGTCGGACCGTCCTCTTCTGCTCAAACTTCCCGACGGGAGTTTCGCCTGTCTGGGCGAGGCCGGAGTAGTGGACTATGTCCGCACCAAGTTCAAACTCTCCCCCGACAAAGCCAATACCATAAAGGCCGCGATGTACGGCCCGGTCGAGGACGTGGCGCCTTACGATGCCCCGTGGAGGTTCGTGATGTACGGTGAGAAGGCAGGGGACATACTTGAGCACAACTATCTTCTCTACAACCTCAACCCGCCTTGCGCCATCAAGAACCCGACATGGATAAAGCCGGGCAAGGTGATGAGGGAAGTGACGCTCACCACGGAAGGAGGCCGGAACGTGGTTGACTTCGCCGAGAAGCACAATCTCCAGTACGTGCTCTTCGATGCCGGCTGGTATGGATTCGAATATGACAAGACCTCGGATGCCACCACCGTGACACTCGACCCGCGCCGCAACCCCGACCCGCACGCGCTTGACCTGCAGGCCGTGATCGATTACGCCCGTTCCAAGGGGATAGGTGTCCTGCTGTACGTCAATCAGCGGGCGCTCCAGCAGCAGCTCGACGAGATCCTGCCCCTCTTCAAGTCTTGGGGAGTCGCCGGAGTGAAGTTCGGCTTCGTCCAGGTGGGTTCGCAGGTGTGGACACGCTGGATGCACGAGGCAGTGCGCAAGTGCGCCGAATACGGGCTGATGGTGGACATACATGACGAGTACCGCCCTACGGGTGTCAGCCGCACATGGCCCAACCTCATGACCCAGGAGGGAGTGAGGGGCAACGAGGAGTTCCCGGACGCGTTCAACAACACCATGCTCCCGTTCACCAGATACGTGGCCGGCCCGGCGGACTACACGATCTGCTACTACCGTCAGGATTTCGGGAAGCTCGCCGCGGACGAGGATGCCCATGGGGTGCCGCGCTCAAAGACCATCAAGACGACCCCTGCACATCAGCTGGCCCTGGCCGCCATCTACTACAGCCCGCTCCAGCTCCTGTACTGGTACGACAAGCCGTCCGACAGCCAGAACGAGCCGGAACTCAAGTTCTTTGACGATGTCTACACCGTATGGGACGAGAGCAAGGTGCTCGAAGGCGAACCGGGAGAATATGTGACCATGGCCCGCAGACACGGGGACGAGTGGTTCATCGGCACCATCACGAACGCCGGAAGGCAGGCTGAGATAAGCCTCGACTTCCTCCCGGAGGGCAAATTCGTGGCAGAGATCTACACCGACGGGGACAAGTCCGTCCCTACCCGCACCAAGGTCCGCGTGTCAAAGTATCTGGTCTCTTCAGGCGACACTCTACGCTTCAGCCTGCGCGACAGCGGCGGCGCGGCAGTCAGGATAGTGCCGGTCGCGGGAAGTGCGGAATCTCTAAAGAAATATAAAAATCAGGCATTATGAGAAAACATATAATCGCTTTTATCGTCCTCGCCTTGTCCTGTCTGGCAGCCTCTGCCCAGGATGGAATATGGCAGTGGAAGACTGACCTGCACAACACATCCCGGGCCCCGAAATACAAGCACCCGGTGGCGTACCTGTGGATCCCGGAGAACTGCCGGGAAGTCAAGGCCGTCATCGTGGCCCAGCACAACATGGAAGAGATCAGCATCCTCGAAGACGAGCATTTCCGCAAGGAGATGGGCCGCCTCGGCGTAGCTGAACTCTGGATCTGCCCCCGCTACAACCTCTTCTTCGACTTCACCGACGGAGCATGGGAGGGGCTCGACCAGGCTCTGGGGGATCTTGCGAAGATCTCCGGGTACAATGAGCTCATGACCGCTCCCATAATCGGCCTCGGACACTCCGCCGCGGCAAGCGCACCATACTATATGGCGGCATCCCGCCCGGAGAGGGTCCTGGCCTGCATCTCCACAAGCGGGCAGTGGCCGTATCATCGCGACGGCAACTTCTGTCCGGATATCTGGGGCTCCCGGACCATTGACACAATCCCCTGCCTCGAAACAATGGGTGAATACGAATCGGCACAGAACTGGGCGTTCAACGGGCTGAAAGAGCGCTCAGAACATCCTCTGACTCCACTCGGCATGCTGGCATGCCCGGGAGAGGGACATTTCGCGACATCAAAGGAGAAGAACGCATTCATCGCCCTCTTCATCAAAAAGGCCCTCAAGTACGGACACCAGGATCCTACCAAGACAGGCTGGCTCGTCGAAAGATGGAAAGGAGATGAGGCTCCGTCATTCAGCCCAGCACCAGTCGGCAAATACAAGGGCGACCCTTCAGAGGCATTCTGGACTTTCGACAAAGATATGGCACAGGCCACCATGAAATACGGTGCACGTTTCAGAGGACTAAAAAGGCAGTTGGTCGGAGTCATGCAAGACGGCGTGCCGGTGAGACAGCAGAATACGCACATGCAGCTCCACCCGTCACTCCGCACTGAAGAGGACGGGCTTACTTTGAACCTCAAGCCGTTCTTCTACGACAAAGTGGACGGCGGCAGCCCGAGACACAAGATGTGGAGCCGCCAGGAACCTGGGACTCCGATCGGACATGCATCCGGAGAGCCATATCTTGAAATAATAGCTGCTCCGGCCGTGGTGTCCAGCGACACGACCTTGACCCTGTCATGGAACCGGATGGCGACATGGGAAGAGAAAGAGGTGTTTGTGGACTTCTGCATCAAACATGACGGAGACAGCGAATATCGTCCTGCCGTGCAGCAGGCACGCATAACGCTGCCGATACGGCTCACTCAAGGAAAAGACCAGACCATCACTTTCGCCCCTGTTGAGAATGTCAAAAAAGGTGTCAAGTCCATCTCGCTGACCGCTTCCTCGGACAGCGGACTCAAGGTCGGCTTCTATGCAGAATGCGGCCCGGTACGCGTGGAAGGGAACAAGCTTGTCTTCGAGAAAATGCCGCCCAAGACCAAGTATCCAGTAGAAGTTTCAATCGTAGCCTGGCAATATGGACGGACAGGCGACAACCCTATAAAAACAGCCGAACCAGTAAGAAGAACATTCTTGATTTATGAATAAGACATTGATTATGGCCTGCCTCGCCTGCCTGTGCACCGGGGCAGCCGCACAACAGCTCAGTTCTCCCGACGGGAAGGTGGAGATAGGTTTTTCCCTGCTGCGCCAGGCCCCTTCAGGAGGCCCTGTCTACCCGGGAGACTCCCCTTTCTACGAGATCAGGTACGACGGCAAGCCGTTCCTGCTCCCCTCCCACCTCGGCTTCGACCTCGGCGGGACAGCTGAACTGAAGCACTATCTGGCAGTAGAGGATGTCAAGTTCTCCGAACACCGCGGCAGCTGGTCTCCAGTCTATGGAGAACAGTCTTCATACCCTGACAACTACAACGAGATGCGGATTTCCCTCAAGGAGACGCTCTACCCCGGCCGCAGATTTGACATTGTTTTCCGCGCATACGACGAAGGGGCAGCTTTCCGTTACGAAATCCCCGCCCAGCCGGGTCTTGAGAAGATCGTGCTGACAGGCGAAAATACGGAATTCTCATTCCCTAAATTCTCTTCAGTTTGGGAATCTCACGGCCATGAGGGCAAATACTACAAAAAGTATCCCTCCGAAGTAAGTCCGGGATGCGAACTTCCGCTCACCTGCAAGACTGCTGACGGAGTATACGGAGCAATCCTTGAAGCCGGCTGCAACCACTATCCGAGAGCCTATGTGGACGCGCCTTACAGCCGTTCCAACACCTTGAAGATCAGGCTGCGCGGAGAGGCCAAAGGAGAAGACGGACTCAAGAGCGGATGGAGAGTCGTGAGCCTCTCCGACAAAGCGGGAGACCTCATGATCAACAATTACCTGACCTACAATCTCAGCGAGCCGTGCGCAATCGAGGATACGGACTGGATCAAACCGGGCACCGCCATGCGCGAGACCACCATCTCCACCCCGGAAGCCTACAAGATGATAGACTACTGCGAGTCCATGGGCATAGACTATATGATCTTCGACTGGGGATGGTACGGCAAGGCATTCTCCCAGGAATCCTATCCCGGCAAGGTGAACGTCACCAACCCGTCCACCGGAGAGCCACGCCCAGGCCACCCGGGCCTCGACCTGCAGGCCATCATAAAATACGGTCAGGAGCACAATGTCGGCATCTTCCTGTATGTCAACCATGAGGGCTGTGAGAGATATGCCGACGAGATTTTCCCTCTCTACGAGAAATGGGGAATCAAGGGCATCAAACCGGGGTTTGTCAACGTGGGCACGCAGGAGTGGCAGGAATGGACGGAGGAGCTCGTGGCAAAAGCAGCAAAATACCACCTTCTTGTGGACATCCACGATGCATACCGCCCTGACGGGCTCAGCCGCAAGTGGCCTAACCTTCTCACCCAGGAGGGAATCCACGGCACGGAGCAGGAGCCGAACGCCGACCATTCGACAATGCTCCCCTACACTCGCTACACTATCGGAGCAGGAGACTTCACCCCGGGATTCGCCCGCAAGACCCTCCAGACAAGTTACGCCCACCGCCTTGCCCTCGCCGTGATCTATTACAGTCCGGCACAGTTCCTCTTCTGGAACGAACGCCTCGGCGAGGATCACTTCCGCCCTGAACTTGAGTTCTGGAAAAATCTCCCTACCGTATGGGATCAGACGGAGTTCCTCTGCGGAGAGATCGGAGAGTCCGCCGTTGTGGCCCGTCGCAAAGGCGATGTCTGGTATGTCGGTGGCATCACCAACACCAACCCGAGAGCACTCTCCATCTGCTGTTCGTTCCTCGGGAAAGGCAAGTTCGAAGCCACCATATATCAAGACGGGAAAGACGGAAGCGTGGAAATAAGCCGCAAGAGAGTCTCATCGAAGTCCACCTTGGATTTCGACCTGATCCCTTCAGGAGGATTCACGATGAAGATCCGGAAGATCTGACGGGCCGGCAGTCTGACTTTTCAGAGCCGCTGGCCGACCCACTGGATAATCTGACGGGAGCCGGGGCCCGGACGGCTTTCCTTGCACCGGACGGCCTCACCGCCACTCGCGGGGAACTTGCGATCCTCTCCACTTTCCCGCATAGGCGCTCTGTCCCGTCCAGGTAGGAGCCGTTTCAGGCGTTTCCGCTCCCACCTGGCAAGGCGATGTGTCCTGCAGCGCCCTCTGCGGCCTGCTCCCCATCCAGGTGTGAGCCTTTTCCGACAATTCCGCTCCTACCTGGCAGACGGGGCGCAGGCAGGCATCTGATCAGCCAGGCTGTCATCCCGACAGTCCATGGAACAATTGGGAGGCGTGGTAGGAACATCGTGGTGGCGTGGAACAATTGCCGTCCGTGGAACATCGCCGTGCGCACGAGAGCCCTTTTTACGCACGGGACGAGGTCAAGGACTGAGCGTAAATCTCCGCACGGGACATAGGTGAAGCGAAAGAGATGCCGGGACCCGGTGTGGTCGTAGATGACAGAATGGACAGGCACGGAGGTGTTCGCCGACAGGAGCAACAAGGCCCAGCTCATCGGCCTGCTCAACGTCCTCCTGCCGCCGGAGGCAAAAGTGGAAGACATACTCGAATATATCGACCGCGAGACAGGGCCGGACTTCCTCGACGGCAAGTCCACAAGGATGGATCTTGTCTGTCGCGGCGAGGACGGCAGAACCTTCATAGTGGAGATGCAGCGCAGGCAGGAGAACTCCTTCTTCGAGAGGTGCGTCTACTACGGTGCCGGAGTCTACCATACAGGACTTTTGAGCGGAGATACATACAAGGATGACTTGAAGCCGGTCTATATCGTTGGCATTCTCAACTACTCCCTGTCGCACGAGGACGAGACCCTCTGGGACTCCGACAATATAGTCTCCTGCTACCGCTTCATCGAGAGCCGTACTGGAGAAGTTGCGCCTGACAC
>CAKVDS010000066.1 GCA_934726455.1 uncultured Bacteroidales bacterium | reverse complement strand
GCCTTGTTCAGAAAGCGTCTGATTGAGGATGGATTTGTCATGTTCCAGTTCTCCATCTATATGCGCCATTGTCCTTCATCAGAGAATGCTAAGGCTCATATCGCCAGGGTGAAGTCTTTTCTTCCGGATTTTGGACAGGTCGGGATTTTGTGCATAACTGACAAGCAGTTCGGGAGTATGGAATTATTCTCGGAACATAAGCCAAAGGAAACGGAGGGGTACTGTTTCAAAAAGTGTGTCTGGATAGAGGTCCATCAACTTCTAAGATTCTGCAAATATATCAATATTTCTGTCAAGGCGGGCTAGCCCGCCTTGACTTTTTCAGTCGGGGAAGAGCGTCTTGTCGCAGTCCATCCTCGGGAGCTGCCTTCCGTAACTGTCCTTGTCCATCGCCGTCTTTCCCATAAGTGTCAGCACGGACTCGTCGTTGGGCATCGCCCCGCGCATCCTCGTCACACGGCGGAAGTCCTTCTGAAGGCGCTCTATCCAGTTAGTCGTGTATATCATCGACTGTATGCGGCTGTCGTAGTCCAGGTAGGTGAAGTAGTCCATGTAATAGGGCTCGTCCCTCATCGCCTTGAAAGACCGGTATGAGGCTCCCCACTTGTCACAGAGCTCCTGCCATCTACCCCAGGCGTCATCGCGCGTGTAGCTCCTGTCACCGGTGCGGAACACGTCTCGCAGGTCGTCCGCCAGGGACATCTTGTCCCCGTGCCGCACCTTGCCGAGAAGATTGCGCTTCAGGTGCGTCGTGCACCTCTGCAGCGGCACATTGGGGAAGGGGTCACCCACGGCCGTGTCAAGACCCTTGAGGCCGTCCGCCACTATCAGCCCTATCTTCTCGACACCCCGTCCCTTGATCTTCTTCAGCATCTCACCCCAGCCGGAGGCGCTCTCCTCCGGGTTGTTGTATATGCCCAGAACCTCGCGGGTCTTGTCCTCCTTCACGGCCATGATCACATAGAAGGCCTCCGCGGAACAGCTCCTCGCTCGCCTGACCTTGATGAACACGCAGTCGATGAAGACTACCGGATAATATCGTTCAAGCGGCCTGTCAAGCCATTTGGACACATCTTCCCGCATATACTGGATCATCCTCGATATGCTCGACTTGCTGTAGTGCTCTCCGTATATCTCGTCGAAGACATCGCCCACCTGGGACTGAGTCAGTCCCTTTGAGTACAGCGCACCGGCAAGGCGGTCGCATTCCTCCTCCTGGTTCTTCAGGAACGCAAGGATGCGCGGATGGAAGTTGCCGTAACGGTCTCTGGGTATCCTGAACTCCAGCTTGCGCCCCTGCCCGTATGTATGCCCCAGACGGTAGCCGTTGCCTTTGTTGCCCTCTCCAGCGGTCCGCAGATATTCGCCTCTCTCGGCTACCATCATGCTCTCCAGCATTATCTCCAACAGGTCGTGCAATCCATTTTCTCGCTCCGAGTGCTTGCACATTATCTCGGAAATTTGTTCCTTTGTGAACTCCATGGTCAATAAATTTTAAGATTCTTTTTTTGTTTCCTTTTACAAATATCTTAAAAGTTATTGACCTTTTTCATCTCAGGTTCTCAGACACACTTTTGGAGACACTATCAGCAAGACGCTTGAGTTCTATGGCGGGATGATGTCATGGAACCGTACCGTCCTTATGTTGACCGGCTTGTGGTTGATATTATGTCCGACGGCAATCTGTGCCCGCAGTTGACTCGTGAGATCAAGGCAAGGCTTCTTGGAATTCCGGTGCTGGATGTAGTGATTGACGGGCGGAGAAGTCCGCTCATGCTGGCTGCGAGTCAGACCACGGCCTCGCTGGCGAAGTGTTTCGGGGGAGAGTTGAGGAAGATCGTGTATCCTGAGATGTAGGCTGTGTCCAGGCTTAGCGAATATCGTGTCATGTGGGTGCTTGTATTCTTTGATCTTCCGACTGAGACCAAAAAAGAACGCAAAGCCGCTGCCAATTTCCGTAAAGAGTTGATAGGGAATGGTTTCTCAATGTTCCAGTTCTCTATCTATATCCGGCAATGCCCGTCTGTGGAAAATGCCGGAGTGCATGTTCGCCGTGTCAAGAGTCTGCTCCCCGAGTATGGTAAGGTCGGCGTGATGTGCATCACGGACAAGCAATTCTCCACTATGGAACTTTTTATCGGCCGGAAGAATGCTGAACTTCCGTCTGTCGTGCAACAGCTGGAGCTTTTCTGATGAGGATGTCGTAGGCTCGTGCGAGGTCGGTTCTCATTGCTGCGGTGTTCGTAAGATGCCCAGTATTCATTGGTCATTTATGCAGGTAGGAGCGTATTTGTCCAGATTCGCTCCTACCTGAAAAGGAAAGGTGCCACAGAACGCCGTGTGGGGCAGGTGGGGTGTCTAGGTGGGAGCAGAAAAAACGGAACTGGCTCCCACCTGACAGTGGCAGCATGGTGCTCGGATACTCGTCCGTTTCTTTTTGCGCCTAGCGGAACTCCGTATAAACAAAGGAAACCCGACACATCATGTCGAGTTTCCTTAATCCTATTGCTATAGGTAACACTTTGTCTTATAGGTCTTTGCGTAGGTTGTACTGTTGTGACCTATGACAAAGATACAAAAAGAAAGCAATTCACAACATCATCCTGCTACAACACCATGTTCTACGGACTGTTGTGACCTATGACAAAGATACAAAAAGAAAGCAATTCACAACGGGAGGACAACGGCTATGATTACTGAGACGACTGTTGTGACCTATGACAAAGATACAAAAAGAAAGCAATTCACAACTAGGAAAGGTGAAACTCTATCTTTTCCATTACTGTTGTGACCTATGACAAAGATACTTCTTTCCCCGGTGGATTGCAATGCGGCCTTTGCCTCTGGCCCTAATTGCCTTTGCCTCTGTCCAAAGTGGCCCATTCCTCCGTAAGGTAGGGGTGGAAACCGCCAAAAACACCCCTACCTTCTGCGAATTGTATGGAGATGACTCACCTCCCGTACAGAAAGGACCCCGTTTTCTGTACGGCGCGGGCCTGTGGTAAGTAAGAAGCTTGCCGGGGCGCATGTGTCCGCGAACTGTGCGGCCATGCAGTATGGGTATTGGTGGGGCATGCATTGGGCACTGGCGAGACATGCAGACGGGTTATAGCAAAAATACGGCAGAATACTATAACCCGACCGGTGAATCGCCTTCCAGTGGCGTTTTCGGTTCTGGGTTATAGCAGAATCAACGAAAAACCCTATAACGTGGACGCGGGATACATAGAGACTCTTGGGCATCTGTACGTTTGGGTTCCATGACGTAGATGCGGGCCACAAAAATCAAGCAATTGTCAAAACTTGTCAATATCAAAGCATAACTTTGCGAAACTTTATGTGTCTGCATCGAACATGGTGCTATCTGAGCGCGCGTTTAGTGAAATTTTTCTTCATGAAGAAAGAGTGTTCAAGATGTACGTGTGGCTGATGGGTAAAGGTGAAAGCGCAGAATGTAAAATAAAATATATCAACATGTTCAAGAGAACTTTCTACAATTTGGAGAAGAATGAGCACGGTGAGTGGATTGACCTTCTTGGAAGTTATGACAGAGTGGATACAGAAGCATGGATGGAAAAATGCAGGGTCGAGGAGCCGGGCATTTACCGCATCAGGGAGGTCAAAGAGGAATATGCCATGCTGCTGACAGAGATCAGTGAAATCAGGATGTCAGACTTGCCTCAAGATAAGGAGGTTGTCATTCTCAACCCGGAGACATTCTTGGACTACACCTCCAGATTGGAATCGTTTCGTGTCCAGTATGCCGCTGTCGGAGAAAACGTGGAGGTCGGTGGGCGAGAGTGTGCCTACATCTTGACCCTTGAAGAAGATCCGATGGGGGATGGAGGGGAACGCCGGTGGGACTATCTTGATATTTGTGCCACCGAAGATGATGCCGAGGCTCTTATTGCTGAACTCAAAAGAGAGGAAGAAGAGTGCTGGGCGGATAAAGGGGGCAGATATTACGATGAGAAGACGGCAGAGCGCTGTCTGAACAGGCGTTACTATAAACGGGAAATCAAGATATTGCACTGATGTATATTGACAGCATATACATTGATTGGGATAAGGTCCATGTCGGTTCGTATCTTGAAAAGATTCCGGCCATTTGTCTGTTGCAGAAATTGATCTTCCGTAAACCTGTCACATTCTTTGTTGGGGAAAACGGAAGCGGCAAATCCACGTTGCTGGAAGCCATCGCAATAGCCTACGGTTTTAATCCGGAGGGAGGTTCGCTCAACTACAAATTTTCCACCCATGATGATTACTCTGAACTCTGTGATGCCATTACGGTCGCCCGTGGTATTCGTGACAAGAACTTCGGATTCTTTTTGCGTGCTGAAAGCTTTTATAATGTCTCTACGAAGGCGATTGAGTATGAAAAATATGGAGGGAAGCCGATGTATGGCGACCGAACTCTTCATGAGCAGTCCCACGGTGAGAGCTTCTTGAATTTTATCAATGCTTTCACAAAGACTGGCATATTCCTGATGGATGAACCAGAGGCGGCGCTGTCTCCCAAGCGGCAGTTATCGTTATTCTCACGCATATCAGAAATGGCACGTGAGGGTTCTCAGTACATCATCGTGACGCACTCTCCGATATTGATGGCCATTCCCGATGCCGACATCATCCAGTTTGATTCTTATGGAATCCGCTATGTAGATTATGAGGAGACGGAAAGTTACAGAATCACTGAGATGTTCATCAATCATCGCGAGATGATGGTTGAAGGATTGGTGGAATAGGTTATGCAGGTGGGAGCATGTTTCGTCAAACAGGCTCACACCTGGAAAGGGGGAGTGCCTCAGAATGCCGTGTGGCGCAGGTTGGGTGTCCAGGTGGGAGCGGAAAGCCCGGAATCGGCTCCTATCTGGCCGAGACTGCGAGGACGCGTCTGTCTCGGTTCGCGTACAGATAGCCCCAGTTTTCTGTACGCGACGGCTTCGCGGAGGCCTCCCGTACAGCAGGAGGCCGTTTTCAGTACGGCGCGGGCCCGGGGTACAAGGCGCGGGCCCGGTGTAGGGAAAGGCCGGCGGGGCGCACATATCCATGAGCTGCGCGGCAGTTTTTCGCAGCACAATACCCGGGCCTGTGCTACTGCCGGTCAAGTCTCAAAACAGTTTCATCAAGTCCATGGTCATGAATTCTTCCGCCTTGACTCCACCGTCACCGACAATGAATGATGATGTCGGCCTGAAAAGCTCGCGGAACTTATCCAAGCCTCCGGTACGTTTCTCAGCGTTGCTCTTGACCTCAATCGCAGCTGATGAATTCTTCTTGCGAAGTACGAAATCCACCTCGTCATTGCGCTCGCGCCAATAGAAAACGTCGAAGCGGTGGACAAATGCCTGACTGACGAGATGCGCGCCGATTCCGGACTCTAATGTGCGTCCCCACGACCTGCGGTCAATGATGGCCTGATTAAATGTCATTGGACTGTAAACCATCTTCAATGCATTGTTGTAGACCTGAAGTTTCGGGATGCTGGCTCTCCGTCTGGCCATATCAACGCTGTATTTCTGAAGCCCGCACAGCAGACCGCTTTCAGCCAGAAGATTCAGATAGCCGGAAAGTGTCGATGTGTTTCCGGCATCCTGCAATGATCCGAGCATCTTGTTCAATGACAGAAGTTCTCCGGAATAGGACGCCCCAAGTTCAAACGTCTGACGCAGAAGGGCCGGTTTCCCGATAGGCGTGTCCATAAGGATGTCCTTGTTTATAGTTGCGTCTATGATGGCCGATTGAATATACTGCTGGAAACGGTCCTCGTCATCTATCAGAGACGCAGCACCCGGGTATCCTCCATAAAATATGTACTGGTCAAGCGACCAGCCGAAGCAGTCCCGCATTTCGGCATAGCTCCAATGGCTCATCCTTATCTCTTCAAAGCGTCCTGCCAATGATTCGGAAAGGCCTTTCTCGAGCATGACACGGCTGCTTCCAAGAAGCAGGACCTTTATGTTCCTGTCATTGAAGGAGTCATCGTCCCATTCCTTTTTTACGGCCTCGCTCCAATTTGCGATCTTCTGTATCTCATCTATTACAAGGATGGCGCTTTCCCAGTTGTTGTTCCTTTTTAGGCTGCGGACAGCTTCCCAGCAATCTGAAATCCAAGCCGTGTTTGAAGCCGGAACATTGTCGGCAGAATAAAACTGATATGGAAGGTCAATGTCTTTCAAGACCTGCTTTACAACGGTGGATTTTCCTATCTGACGGGCACCCATCACGACTTGAATGAACTTTCGCGGCTCTTCAAGGCGGCTTTTAATTGTCTGGTATTCAGCTCTTTTATGCATTACTTTACATTTTACGCAGTAGATTGCGAATATTTACGCAATGCAAATATAAGAAGTTGTTTTGATTTATGTTGAAAATTCTTTTAGTAAGCGGCAACTTATTTTTTTTTGCCGATTACTTAAAAGCGCGGAAATTTATGCTTTCTCCTTTGTACACAGAAGATTCCGTGCGAGAGAACCCGGCCTTTTCAAGGAGGCTCTCAAATTCTGATTTGCTCCTGAGATGCATTCCCGCAGTGCGTGAGGCGAAAAACTGCATTGTCTTGTTGTCCGCCTCACCGCTGTCGAAGGTGAATACCCCGCCAGGTTTCAAGACGCGGTATACCTCTGAAAGGCATTTGTCCAGAGATGGCCAGAAAAATATAGTCTCGTAAGCTGTCACTGCATCGAAACTTCCGTCCTCGAAAGGCAGCTTGTCGGCTCCGGCCTGGCTGATGAAGCAACGTTTTCCGAGCTCATCACCATTGTTTTGCTGCGAATATCTTACGGATTCCTCAGATATGTCTACTCCGTAGATTTTTCCTTCCGGGCACAGTCTTAAAAGCCGTTTGATGTTCTCTCCACCTCCGCATCCGATATCAAGGACAG
>CAKVDS010000065.1 GCA_934726455.1 uncultured Bacteroidales bacterium | reverse complement strand
TCATGCTCTGAATAATATAATTCATAAGACACGGCAGTTTCCGGCAATATATTCGTTGGCAACAATTCTATCCCAAGGAAACTGTTAATCAACGAACTCTTACCGGCATTAAAATCACCCACAAACGGGACCTTGACATAAGCGTGATTGTTCAGGTCTTGTTCAAGGCTATCCTTGTCCATACCAGCCTTAATAATAGAGTCCTGATTATTAAGGCTCTCGATAGCGAGGTCATAGGCTTTCTCTACTAAAGAAATAAAATGTTGTACTTTCTCCATGGTATAACTATTGTTCTAAAGATTATTCTGAATTTCCAAATTTTTCTTCCTAAAAATTTTAAGCAACCTAATATACCGACCGGATCACTCTAGCTCTGCAGTGGGGGCAAGGCATAGGCATAGTACTGGCGGTGGCGTTGCCTTCGATTAGGGGGGCTTCGAAGATGTGGCCGCAGTCGGAACAACGGAATACGGTAAAACCTCTTAACATTTTCATCGTGTTTCTTTAGTCGTTTAACGTTTTCCAGCAACCAACAACATCTACGAATAGCTCATTTAAGACATGACTTGTTCCTTACTTACGGAGCTCATGACATAGGCAGGTTGCGCACAAAGTAAGCAAGACACAAAGGATAATGAAATCCACAATGCAATTTTTCTCATTACAACTTATATATGTGACAATATTCTCTTGCGATTCAATCAGTTTTCGTAGCACATAACAAAAACTAAATCCAATCTGACACCGCAAATGTAAATATTCCCCCCCCATTGTCAAGTCCACGTTGGTTCATTTTATTAATTTTTATTGCAACTTTCAAAATTTTCTTGTTTCTGCCGGAATTCAGCAGTAAAACGACATAATTTTGCATCATGCCGGAAGGATTCTTGAAGGTTCGAGCACTCTGCCTAGCATAAAGCAAAAAACTGGCAAACAAGTCAAATAACTTTTTAACAATGGACAGTATTGCGAACAGTAATGGGTCAATCCTGATGAAAAAGGGATTGACTTCCTCCGGGATCCGAACGTCTCGAAGACATCGAAGATTGCGGCTGTAGGACTCATCGCGATCGGGGCCGTGGTCGCCATCGCAAATTACACCATGGGCAGAATGGGAGAAAGTGACTAATAATAAGAGATTATGATAAGATACGTAGGTAAATATATCTGCAGGGACTGCGGGCAAGAGTTCATCGGAATGGACATGGAATGGAACTGCACTGCCGCCTCCTGTCCAGTCTATTGTCCGAAATGCGGAAGCCTGCACACGGCTCCGCTGCATGGTTCGATCACAAGAAGGATCTTCAAGATGCTGAAATCGGAGTAGACACCAGGGCACACAAATGCCACCGGGCGTTGACCAGGTTGGGGTATTTTTGAGGATTTCTGCCCCAACCTTTGAGCACCGCCCCATCTGGACGGGCCTCTGAACCCGCCAAGGGCTGAAGGTTGGGGCATTTACGGCTCTTTTTACCCCCTACCTACAGGAAGCCACTGGAGGCCGCAGTACTTGAAACCTTCTCCAGAATAGCGCAAAATAGTAATATCTTGTACGGAAAAACGACAATCATTCGTTTTTCTGTACGGAATATCGCTATATTTGTGGTCAAATTAAGATTATTGATGGAGCTATTGCAGAAAATAGGCGCAGTGCCGTTTGACATCAATGTCCTCCAGTCTGCCTATCCAGGATGCAAGCAGATCACGGACAAGGCCAGAAGGCTTGAGGCGGAAGGGCGCATCATCAGACTAAAGAAAGGTTTGTATATGGCTGACGCAAATGGCGGCGAATTGTCCCGTGAATTGGTGGCCAATCATTTATATGGCCCGTCCTATGTCTCGAT
Source organism: uncultured Bacteroidales bacterium (assembly GCA_934726455.1). Classification (GTDB taxonomy): domain Bacteria; phylum Bacteroidota; class Bacteroidia; order Bacteroidales; family UBA932; genus Cryptobacteroides. The sequence continues at coordinate 5,177 of CAKVDS010000065.1, read as the reverse complement.
GAGCTGGGCTCTCAGATGGTATGGGCTGATTCCGGAACGCGTGGATCTCATTCAATCCGTCACGACAAAGCATTCACGGGATTTCAGCAACGCTCTGGGGACTTTTCATTACCAGAACTGCGCGGCCAGCTATTTCCCGATAGGGATAACAATCAAGGGAGAACCGGACTGCCGTTATCTCATAGCGTCCCCAGAAAAAGCCCTGTGCGACTATATCTGCTTCAACAAGGTGACATTGCGCTTTATGAAAGACGTGAGGCTCTTCCTTGAGGAAGATATCCGGTTCGACACTGATGCGATTCCTGGCCTTGATCTGCGGATCATTGAGCAATGCTCAGCGCTGGGACGCAAATCCGGTTCGTTATCTGCACTCCTGAACTATCTGAAAACTCAACAAAAACAGGAACGTATATGAGCGAGATCTTCGATTCCATGCTTTCCGCATATCAGATACGCACATCTGATGACAAGCGGAACGCCGTCTATGAAGTTATGCAGCAGGTGATTCTCGCCGGTCTGTATCGTGGAGGCTTCTTTAAGGAGGCCGCATTTTATGGTGGCACTTGCCTGAGGATATTCCACGGGCTGAAAAGATTCTCAGAGGATATGGATTTCTCCCTCTTGAAAAAAGATCCGGAATTCAGTCTGGAAAAATATTTCCCCGCCATAATAGAGGAATGCCGAAGTCTGGGGCGTGAGGTCAGCATCACGAAGAAAGACAAAAGGAACTTCGGGAAGGTCGAGTCGGCATTCCTGAAGGACAATACCGATGTGTACAACATATCCTTCCAGACAGAGCAATCCCTTAAAATCAAGATCGAGGTGGACACGCAGCCTCCGCTTGGCTTTCAGACGGAACAGAGACTGCTGATGACCCCTTTCTCGTTCATGGCCAGATGCTTCACCCTTCCTGATCTTTATGCCGGAAAGATGCACGCATTTACATTCAGGCAATGGAAGAATCGGGTCAAGGGACGCGACTGGTATGATTTCGAATGGTATGTCAGGAACCGGGTCCCGCTGGACTTCGGGCATCTTCAGACCCGGGCCAAGGAGTTCAATGGCATTGACTTGACCAAGGAATCGTTCTTGGAGATGCTCAAGGGGCGCATCTGTGTGGCAGACATATCTGCGGTAAAACAGGATGTCCTTCCATATATTGTCGACAAAAGGGATCTGGAAATATGGTCAAATGACTATTTCCTACAGTTGGCTGATATGATAAGGTTTGAGAATGACGGTGTTGGCCAAGATTTCATCGAGGTCGGCAGAGAAGAACTCCGCAAGGTCTGACATGAGCTGCCGGATGAGCCCTCCAAGGGCTGAAGGTTGGGGCATTTACGGCTCTTTTTACCCCCTACCTCCAGAAAGCCGCTGGAAGCCGCTGGACGTCTCTGCGCCCCACAGAGCGTTTCGTACAGCACAAGGGCGATTTCTGTACAGGAGCTCCCCGGAAGCATCTAGAAATTGCTGCACCGTGTGGCCCAGAACGCTCCACCGTTGCGGGAACAATATTTTTTATAACTTTGCCAGTATAACAAATGGAATCCAAACAGATACATTATGACAACCGACGAACAATTCAATCAACTTCAGGAACGCATCAAATCATTGGAACAGCAGGTGAAGGACCTGCAGGACAAGAACGAGAATCTCGCAGCCCGGCTTTCCGATGCCGAAGATGCGATTGGGGAACTCGAAGACCGGATTGATATTGAAGAGTATGGAGACATAGACCCCGAGGAAGAGCAACGAAAGCTGGAAGAATACTTCAAGGCTACCCCGACAAAGACACCTTGGATAACAGAGAAGGATTCCGAGAAGTTGGCGCATATTGTCTGTGATGTTCGTGTACACAAGCGTATAGCAGGATGGCAGTTTTCCAATTTGCCGTTTATGGGTTTCAAACTTCCGGAAACGCTGGAAGAGATTGATTTTTTCGTTTTCAACAACTGTCCTAACCTCCGCTCAATCGTAATCCCCGCATCAGTAAAGACAATCGGAAAGGCGTTCTGCAACAACTGTCCGAGTCTAAAAACCGCGACATTCCTCTGTTCTTGTCCCGAGAATCTCGCCGGTGCTTTTTCTGGCTGTCCAGCTCTCGAAGAGATAATCGTCCCTGAAGGCGAAGTCGAAAAATACAAAACGGCTATGCCCGACCTGACTGATAAGATTCACTGTTAACCCCGACACATATAATCCTCCGATTAAGTGTTTTTGCAAAAAGATTGCACATTGCAGCCATTTTGCTATATTTGCAAAAACAACTATAATCATGGCACAGTCAGCACTTACAATCAGATTGGACGCCGACCTGAAAAAGAAGTTCGACAGTCTTTGTGAAGAATTCGGCATGAGCACCAATACGGCGTTCAACATCTTCGTGCGCCAAGTGGTCAGAAGCCGGCGTATCCCCTTCTCTATCGAGGCGCCCACAAAGGATGACGTCATGTCCAAGGGCCGTGCAGCATTCTATTCTATGAGACAGGCCGCCGCTGATGCCGGCATCCAGAATATGACTCTTGACGAAATCAATGAGGAAATCAGGCTTGCCAGAGAGTCCAAGCAATGAAGGTCTACGCAGTCATCGATACCAATGTTCTCGTATCGGCCCTGCTGGCTAAACATACAGACTCGGCCCCGGTACAGATTATGGACCGCCTGTTCAGTCGGGATTTCATCCCCATGTACAATGAGGAGATCATCGCTGAATACAATGAGGTACTACGGCGTCCAAAGTTCAATTTCTCCGAAAATGCAATCGGATTTGCTATTGACGCACTTATTGAAGCTGGCGTTGAATCTGAAAGAGTGGCCAGCTCCGGTAAAGTAATTGACCCGAAAGATGTGGTCTTCTATGAGGTGTCCATGTCAAGGGAGGATTCCTACCTCATCACCGGAAACATCAGACATTTTCCATCAGTCAGAAGAGTTGTTACCCCAAACGAAATGCTTGAAATTCTCAATTCACTCGACAACAAGTAGCCAATCGATCATAACGTCTTGATTCTCTCATAGGCAGGGTCTTCAAAATGCTGAAATTGTAGCACTTCCCAGCATGGCCCATGCAAGGCGATGCCCGGATTGGGGCCACGCAAGCCCGGCGCACAGGTTGGGGTGTTTTTGAGGATTTCTGCCCCTACCTTTGAGTACTACCCCTTCTGGACGGGCCTCTGAACCCGCCAGAGGCTGAAGGTTGGGGTATTTACGGCACTTTTTACCCCTACATCCGGAGGGTCACTGGAAGCTGCTGGCCGTCCCTGCGCCCCACAAAGCATTTCGTACAGCACAAGGGCGATTTCTGTACGGGGCCTTCCCGGAAGCACCTCGCGTACAGAAAACGGGGCATTTTCTGTGCGGGGCATGGAATGTCTCGTTCAATAAAAAACACACTACACCTGCAATACAGGAAAAGACAGGTCAGTCTTTCATACAGGCCAACGGTATTATCTTGACACCATCAGGACGGGTGTATGACATTCCTCCCCCAGTGATGACCAGCATCAGATCCGGTTCGCGGAGTTTGACCTGAGGCTCTGCTTTGTTATGTTCTTTCACCAATTGCTTGATTTCTGTCAAGTGTTCAGCCCCCGCCTCAATATCCCGGCTACCCAATTTAAATTCTATGAGTGCATATCTGCCATCTTCAAGATGAAGGACAGCATCCGCTTCAAGATCATATCTGTCATGATAATATGAAATTGTACCTCCGTGAGACAGCGAGTAGGTTTTCAAATCACGGATCGCCATACACTCAAATAGAAATCCGAAAGTTTTCAAATCGGTATAGAGGGCTTCCGGAGACAACCCTAACGCCGCAACGGCAATAGACGGATCTGTAAACTCTCTCTTGGGGCCACGACGTATGGCGGAGGCAGAACGTATGGCAGGACTCCAGGCCTCTATATCCTGTATGACGAACAGCCGTTGAAGCGCATCCAAATATGTGTCGAAAGCCGTGAGACTTATGCCTTCCAGATGCTCATTGACATCGTTGAAAACCACACTCTTTTTAGCCAATGTCGATATATTGCGAGAGTAGCTACGAAGGATAGCGTTTGCAACTTTGGAGCTTCTGTTTACCCCGTCTATTGTAGAAATGTCAGAGTCACATACAGAACGTACATAGTTCTTGACTATCTGCAGCTTCGCTTTGTCGGAATTGGCTTTGAGTGAAGCGGGCCACCCTCCACGGCAAGCAATGAATATCAATTCTTCTATGGATCTGTCAGAGGCTATGCCATCTATATCCATGTCAGGCTTGTCAAAAAGGTCTTTTAGGGATATCCGGCCATTTGATTCCTTTGATTCATACAGGCTCATCGGGAGCATCTGCATTTTCGCAATTCTGCCGCTCCCGGAATGCTTGATGAATTCTTTTCTCTTCTCCGGATCAATGGTGTTTGAGCCGGTCAGAATAAATTGGCCAAATTCTTTTCTGGCATCCACCAAAGTCCTGACAGAATCCCAAAGTATTGGGGCTTCCTGCCATTCATCTATCAGTCGGGGTGTAGCACCAGAGAGAAGAAGGGACGGCTTAACAGCAATTGTTGCCTGATATTTGTCACGCATGTCAGGATCTTGAAGGCGAATAATGCTGTTCGCTTGTTGCTCGGCAGTTGTTGTCTTCCCACACCATTTAGGACCTTCTATAAGTACCGCTCCAGATGAAGCCAACTGCAGACTCAAAAATTCATCAGCTATTCTTTTGAGGTAATCCATATTGTCAGTGTTAAAATGACCTCACAAATATAGCGAGTTTTTTTCAAGTTCAAGTGGCGGTTGGTGTTTTTGCGGCGTTTTGGTTGGTGTTTTTGCGGCGTTTTGGTTGGTGTTTTTGCGGTCACGCAAAAATCAACTATATGGTGTGGTGTACCGGCAACGTGGATAGTTTGAACAGCCGTAGAATTTGCCATACTTGCCTTGACGTAGTGTCAATGTTCCTCCGCATAGCGGACAATAGCCGTTGGCAACGGCAATGTCACGCTTGAGTTCGTTGTGACGGACGTTGGAAATATGCTGCTTCTTGGCGGCTTTGTCTCCGTTGTTGTTTGCGAGCAAGAGCTTATAGATGCTCTGTATCTGGCTTTCGGAGAGGACTCTGGTCTCGAACTGATTGATTATTCGGGGAATCTGGTCCCAGTATATTACTGGAGTGTGAGCATCTATGCCGAGGC
>CAKVDS010000064.1 GCA_934726455.1 uncultured Bacteroidales bacterium | reverse complement strand
AATTCAGTGACGATACAGCTCTCGACTGACTGGCCCTGTTTGGGCATTATTACTACGTTTGCCATTGTGCTATGTGATTAGATAATCTCACAAATTTAATAATTTTTCTCCTTTACCACAATTTCTCTGCCAACATGCGCAGTTGGGCGGTGTCCGGGGATGCCGGATTGACCTCCGGAAATTCCGCCTCCGGAGCCGGCTCTTTGCCGCATGCCTTGAGTATTTCATCAACGGAAAACTCCTCGGAGCAGGAGATGGTCTCATATCTGTCCGGGAACACTCCGGCCGTTTCTGAGACTATATCTCCGATGAACTGTCGTGCCGGTGTGTCTTCTGGCTTCAGAAGAGTCATTATGCTCTGGCTGATGTTCAAGACAGGGGTCACGCTGATGCCGAGTGATGCGGCATGGCTGACGACTCTTGTCAATTGCTCTGTCGTGTAATATCCTCCATATCGGACACCGTTTTCCATCCGGTATCCGCCGGCCTGACCGAGAAGAGGATACTTCCTGACTTCCATTCTCCATCCCCTCTCTCCGGCAAGGTTCCATCGGAGGCGGTTGAACTTGTACTTGGCCATCTCGTCAAGGCAGAGGATGATCTGGTCGATGCTCCAGAAATTCTCGCAACTGTCTATGCTCAGGCCACGTATGCCGTTGGCGGGGGAGTCTGTGATTTCGCAGCGTGGAAGCATCCATTTCTGCTTTTCGGCGGGTTCTTCCCCGTAGATTTCTTCGGGAAGCATCTGCTTGAGTGTCTGCAGCGCGTTGAGGAGTCCCTCCCGGCTTCCGGCCCTGACGACAGCGGCCTTCTGCCCGATGCTGATGTGGTATGACTCTCCCTCAAGGGTATTGTCTTTCAGAAACACCATGCCTTTGACCGCGCCGCCGTCCACTGCTGCTTTGAGCCCGAACGGGGCCGACACGCTGCTCGTCTTGCCGCTCACCAGCGAGAGCCTTGCCGCGAAACGGCTGATTGCATCCATCGCGGCCGAGTCTATAGCCGGGTCGCATTTGAATACCGCACCGCTGATTTTCAGGTTTCCTTTCCCTGCTGTCATGCCGGCAGGTTCGGGGACTATGCCTCCCATGCAGAGCAGTGTGGAGAGCAGGAAGAATGTCAGAAAGCTTGTCAATTGTTTCATGTCCGTCAGTATAAGAGAAAACCGAGAATTCCGGAAATTATCAGGAGGGTGATCGGCCCGGCTTTTTTGGTGTAGCAGAGGATGAACGATGCCACGAAAAGAATCCAGGCCTTCCAGTCCGGGAAATTGTCCTGTAGGATGTGCATGGAAATGGTGCTCCCGCTCCACGAGATTCCGACAATCAACACCAGTGCCGCTGCCCCTATCATCCCGGCCACAGCCGGACGCAGGGCTCCCATCACGGAAGCAAATACCGGGTGCTGGTGGAACTTGTTGAATATGCGTATGATGACGAAAAACACCAGAAACGAGGGCAGTACAATAGCCAGAGTGGTGGAAGCCGAACCCAGGATGGAGATGAGGTTGCTGTATCCCTCATCGTGCAGGACCTGGAAGCCCACGTAGGTGGCGCAGTTGATGCCTATCGGCCCAGGAGTTGACTGGGAAATGGCCACTATGTCCGTGAACGCTTTTTCCGTGAGCCAGCCGTGCTCGGTCACTACCTGTGCCTGAATGAGCGAGAGCATCGCCCCGCCGCCGCCGAAGTTGAACAGTCCGATGACGAAGAACGTCGAGAACAGTTGCCAGAGCAGTGCAATCATTGTTTTTTCTTGTTATATGTTAACGAAGAGATGCCCGCCGCGGCGGCAATCGTCACGAGGATGAACCATATAGGGGAGATCTTGAGGAAAGCCACCCCGAACAGTGTACCTGCGCAAAGCAGCCAGGTCCACCAATTGTGGCAGCCCTGCTTTGCCATGTTTACAGCCGGGACGAGAATCAGAGCCACGGCTACCGGCCTCACTCCTTGGAAGATGCGTGCCACGACGGGGTTGTCCTTGAAACTGGTGAACACCATGGCGATGAGCAGGATGATGACAAACGACGGCAGCACCGCCCCCAGGGCGCAGACGATGCTTCCCTTGAGGCCGCCGAGCTTGTACCCGGTGTAGATGGCCATGTTGACGGCGAGCAGTCCCGGTGCGCTTTGTGCCAGCACTATCACATCGTCAAGATCCTCCTTGCCTATGAGGTTGCGGCTTGTCAATTCTTTCTCTATGAGGGGGATCATCGCATATCCGCCTCCGATGGTGAACGCTCCCATCTTGAAGAAGATGAGAAACAGCTGCCATAGCGGTGTCTTGTTTTCCATGTTGCAAAGGTAGTCATTATGATAAAACACCGCTACTTCTTGAACAATGTGTTCAAGTCCATGGCGAAGAAATCTTCGAGCGGCAGCGCCTGAGGCCCGACAATGAATGCGGAAGTCACGTTGTCGGAATACAGTTCCTTGAACTTTTCGAATCCGGACGTGTTGTCCGTGCTGCCGCTTTTGACTTCGATAGCCACAAGAGATTGCCCTTTCCGAAGGACATAGTCACATTCTTGCTTTTTGTAAAATACGTTTTACAAATTTATGAAATATGTTTTACAAAATTGCCAAGCGGTGAAAATTTGTAAAACCCGAGGGATCGTCCTATTTTGCAACAGCTGTAAATTTTACAGCTGTAAAAATACAGGATAATGAAATTCAACAAAGAATCGACCAATCCTTCAAGTTTTTGCCGCTACGTAACACTCGCGCAGGTCGCTTTCGTCCCGTGCGCACGAAGCTGATTCCGTGCGTAAAAAGCCGTCTGGTGCGCACGGAACCAACGGAAAATTTTTGCCGTGCGCACGAAGAGGTCTGGTGCGCACAGAATTAGCCGCGTGCGCACGGCAGTCTTTCGTATATTTTGCTGTATATCTCCATGCTGTTGACGGGAACTTCCATGTTCTGACGGGCAGAGACGCTGCACATTTAATGAAAATGTAACATCGGTGTAACCTTAAGTTTAAACTTGTCGCTTACATTTGTTCCCGTAATGAAGAAACTCAGATCAATTATTGCAGCTGCGGCTGTCCTTGTCTGCGCATCTCCAGCGTCAGGCCAGAGAATCAAGGGCAGCGATACGCTTCTGCCTCTCACTCAGGCTCTTTCGGAAATGTACATGGCGAGCAATCCTGAGGCTACGGTGACGGTGACGGGCGGAGGAAGCGGCGTGGGGATTTCCGCCCTTCTGGAAGGAACCACGGACATCGCGATGGCTTCCCGCAGCATCAAGTTCACAGAAAAAATGAAAATGAAGAAGGCGGGTCGCGAACTGAAGGAGGCGATAGTGGCCCGGGATGCGCTTGCCGTGATAGTGAATCCCTCTAATCCGGTCAATGAATTGACCCGAGAACAGCTTGAACAGATATTCCGCGGGCATATCAAGAACTGGAAGGAGGTCGGGGGACCAGACATGAAAATCATAGTGTATTCGCGTGAGACATCTTCCGGGACATACGAATTCTTCAAGGAGAGCGTGCTGCATGACAAGAACTATGCGGCCGGGGTTCTGTCCATGCCTGCCACCGGGGCTGTGATACAGTCAGTACGCCAGACGCGTGGAGCCATAGGTTATGTGGGTCTGGCCTACCTCAACAAGTACGTCAAGCCCCTGTCCGTATCCTATGACGGAGGCAAGCACTTCGCCGCACCCTCTGTCCAGACGGCCATAGACGGTACATATCCGGTGGTCCGCCCGTTGTATTATTATTATGACCAGGCCTCGGCGGCGGTGGTGACTCCATTCCTTGAGTTCATCGCCACTCCGCAGGCAAGGGAGAAGATGCTTGAAATCGGATTTATTCCAAGATGAAAAGAATAATCGACAAAGTCGCAAGGTGGATTTTCACCGTCGGGGGATTCACGACGAGTGTCGTGATACTGCTGATAATCATTTTCCTCTTCGGGGAAGCCGCCGGACTCTTCCGCAAAAATGTGGTCGAGGACGGCTACTCCGTAGTCGTCAATCCGTCAAACCCCGTGTCGGAACTCAGTGCCCGGCAGCTCAAGCAGATATTTGATGAGGACATCACAAATTGGAAAGAGCTTGGCGGCCCTGATGAGAAGATAGTCATACTCCGTCTTTCCGATCTTGAGAAGCTTTATTCTCAAGAAGAGTTGGGCGCGCAATATGAGCATGCCGCTGCCTGTATCGGGCGTCAGGTGGCAGCCGTTCCCGGCATCGTGGCTTTTCTGCCGTCTTCGCTTCTGGAAGGAGCCGAAGGCATCTCGGTCATGCATGAGGGCACCATAAGCGGCAAGGATGTGTTCCTCGGTGACGAATGGTATCCTACTGCGACACCGGCTCCTGTATTCGGCATCCTGCCGCTGGTGGCCGGTACGTTATGGGTAAGTTTCTTTGCTATCCTGATTGCTCTTCCGTTCGGCCTGGCAGTATCAATCTATATGGCCGAATGTGCCCCGGAGCGCATCCGGAAACTCCTCAAACCTGTCATCGAACTTTTGGGCGGCATCCCGTCCGTGGTCTATGGATTTTTCGGATTGACCGTAATAGTGCCGCTTCTTCAGCGCACCTTCAATCTGCCTGTAGGGGAGTCCGGCCTTGCCGGCAGCATAGTGCTTGCCATCATGGCGCTCCCTACCATCATCACGGTGTCTGAAGACGCCCTCCGCAGTTGCCCCCGTGCTATGCGTGAGGCCAGTCTCGCGCTTGGTGCCACCAGGCTTCAGACGGTCTTCAAGGTTGTGATACCATATTCAATCTCAGGAATCACATCGGCCGCCGTGCTCGGGATCGGACGGGCGGTAGGGGAGACCATGGCGGTGCTGATGGTTACCGGAAATGCTGCCGTGATACCACACAGCATTCTCGACCCTCTTCGCACCATCCCTGCCACCATCGCCGCGGAACTCGGGGAGGCGCCGGCAGGCGGAGCCCATTATGAGTCCCTCTTCCTCCTTGGCGTGATATTGTTCTTCATAACGTTGATAATCAATTCTTGCGTGGAACTTGTCTCCATACGCAACAAAAACAGGGGACGTTAATTATGATAAAATTCGATAAATCCTGCTCTGTCCGGCGCCGCCGGGTGCAGGCTTTGGTTTTCGGGTGCTTCAAGGGTTTGAGCGTGCTTGTGGTTGCGATCCTTTTTTTGATACTCGGATTCATCCTGTTCAAGGGCGCGGGGGCGATCAGCTGGTCTTTTCTCACCAAGTCCCCGACTGACGGGATGACCGGCGGCGGCATCATGCCTGCGATAGTCGGGACTCTCTGCCTCATGCTCGGGAGTGCGCTGTTCGCTTTTCCGGTGGGGGTCATAAGCGGCATATATATGAACGAGTATGCCCCCAAGGGCGCGCTGGTCAATTTTATAAGGATGATGACCAACAACCTTTCCGGCATCCCGTCAATAGTTTTCGGCCTGTTCGGAATGGCTTTTTTCGTGAACCGTCTCGGTTTTGGAGACAGCATTCTGGCCGGCTCCCTGACGCTCGGCCTATTGGCTTTGCCTATAGTGATCCGTACCACGGAAGAGGCATTCAAGAGCATCCCGGACAGTTTCCGCGAAGGCTCGATGGCTCTCGGGGCGACCAAGTTCCAGACCATCTGGAAGGTTCTCCTCCCGATGTCGATGCCACGGGTGATGACGGGACTGATCCTCTCTATGGGGCGTGTTTCCGGGGAGACCGCTCCGATTCTCTTCACCTGTGCGGCTTATTTCTTGCCGAAGCTCCCGCATAGCATCTTCGACCAGTGCATGGCGCTGCCTTATCATCTGTATGTCGTGGCTACGAGCGGCACGGACATCGATGCGCAACTCCCTATAGCATACGGCACTGCTTTTGTGCTGATAGTGATCGTTCTGCTGATGAACCTTACAGCCGGGGCGATCCGCAGGCATTTTGAAAAAAATTCTTAGATGGAAAACAAGATAGTAACCCGCGATGTGAACTTCTACTATGGGAAGTTCCACGCTCTCAAAAACATCAGCATCGATATCCCGAAAGGGGAGGTGGTAGCTTTCATAGGCCCTTCCGGTTGCGGAAAATCCACTTTTCTCCGACTGTTCAACAGGATGAACGACCTTATCCCGGACACGCATCTCGATGGGCAGGTGCTGATGGACGGTAACGACATCTACGACAAGGATGTGGATGTGGATGCGCTCCGGCGCAATGTCGGGATGGTCTTCCAGAGGCCGAATCCTTTTCCTAAAAGCATTTACGAGAATGTGGCCTATGGCCTGAGAGTGAATGGTATACGTGACCGCAAACTGATCGATGACAAAGTAGAGGAGGCTCTCCGCGGCGCCGCTCTTTGGGATGAGGTCAAAGATAAGCTCAAGAAGTCGGCCTACGACCTCTCCGGAGGCCAGCAGCAGCGCCTCTGCATCGCAAGAGCCATGGCAGTGGAGCCGACAGTGCTGCTTATGGACGAACCGGCCTCCGCTTTGGACCCAATCTCCACTTCCAAGGTCGAAGAGCTTATCTGCGAGCTCAGCGGCAAGACCACAGTGGTCATCGTGACCCACAGCATGCAGCAGGCGGCACGCGTCAGCAACCGCACTGCATTCTTCTACCTCGGAGAGATGGTGGAGTACGGCAATACAAAGAAGATATTCACCAATCCGGAGAAAGAAGCAACGCAGAACTACATTACCGGGCGTTTCGGTTAGCCGCTGATTTTTGGAAGAGAACATCGAATGTGTAACGATAATTTAAGATCATGGTAAAATTTGTAGAAAACGAGCTTCAGACTATAAAACAGGAAGTCAATGACATGTGGGAACTGGTACATAAGCAGTTCGAAAACGCCCGTACGGCTGTGCTTTCCGGAGACCGGAACCTGGCCGCAGTAGTGATAGGACGGGAGAAGCGGGTAAACTCGTTTGAGCTCCGGATAGACAGTGATATAGAGGATTTCATCGCCCTGTATAATCCGGTGGCCATCGACCTTCGTTTCTCTCTTGCGATGCTCAACATAGCCAACAATCTTGAGCGTCTCGGTGACTACGCTGAAGGTATTGCACGTTTTGTCATACGCAATGAGGTGGACGAGCAGGCGAAGGAACTTATTTCGCAGATGGGTCTGTTTAAAATGTACGACATGGTGCTTGATATGCTTTCAACAGTGTTCACAGCCCTCAAGAACCATGACATCGAGGCGGCCAAGTCAGTATTCGGACGCGATGACGCCATAGATGAGATCAACCGCGACTCTCTCGACCGTCTGACAGATTATGCTACAGCGCATCCGCAGAGTGTGCGCCTGTGCCTTGAAGTGTCCGCCCTGTTCCGTAAACTTGAGAGGGCGGGGGATCATATCAATAATCTCGCGGAACAGACTGTCTACTATATAGATGCTGAAGTGCTTAAGCACTCGGTCAATAAAGAAGCCTGAGAAGGCGGGCTTAAGCTCATAAACAGAAAAAGACGGCTGACCATCTTCCGGTCAACCGTCTTTTTTGTGGAGATAAAGAGATTCGAACTCTTGACCCCCTGCTTGCAAAGCAGGTGCTCTACCAACTGAGCTATACCCCCATTACGTAGGCCCGCGCGGAGTTGAACCGCGGACCTCCACATTATCAGTGTGGCGCTCTAACCAACTGAGCTACGAGCC
>CAKVDS010000063.1 GCA_934726455.1 uncultured Bacteroidales bacterium | reverse complement strand
CACCCTATGGTATGAGCGCGGGGTACGCGCGTCAGGCCAAAAGAGTGATGAGTGCAGAATGCTTGTCCTCCGTGTGTTTGAATTTGCTAGATTCCTATCCGAGGATAAAAGCTTTACACTTTCATCAAAATTATGTAGCGTCCCTTCGAGGGAACGACACAAATATAGAAAGTTTTTTCCACATTCGGTGGGGTATCGTGCTTTTATGTTCATGTTCACAAAGTTATGCCATGCCGGCGAACTGTATTTTCGTGACAGGGCAGGCTCTGTCCTGTCTTTGCATCGCGCAAGTTACTCCATCCGGAGCAGACGGGCCGAATTTCCGCAAGCCTTGCGGAGATGGGCATTGTCAGGTCAGATTATCATAAGTTTGATAATCACAAATACGATAATTATATTTGCAGGTATGAGAGGTGTCGAATTTGATAATCCATTTGTTGTCGGTAAATATGTTTCCGACAAATATTTCTGTGATCGGGAGACCGAGACGGAGTTCCTTGTGAAACAGATTGTCAACGGGCGTAATGTCGCGTTGATTTCCGAGCGCAGGATGGGGAAGAGCGGCCTTATCCAGCACACGTTTGCCCAGAAAAGGCTCTGTGACAGTTATGATACTTTTTATGTGGACATATACTCGACGGGGAATCTTGCGGAGTTTGCATACCTGCTTGGCAAGGCCGTGTTTGAGAAGCTCAAGCCACAAAAAACCAAGTGGATGGAAAGTTTTTTCCGTGTCGTGGCATCTCTCAAGTTCGGTTTCAGATTGGATCCGGTAAGCGGGGAGCCAAGTCTGGATGTCGGCGTGGGTGACATCAAGGCTCCGGAAACGACGCTGGATGAAATTTTCCGTTATCTCGAAGCGTCCGGGAAAAAGTGCGTCGTTGCGATAGATGAGTTCCAACAGATAGGCGAGTACCGGGAGAAGAATGTCGAGGCATTGTTGAGGACAAAAATTCAGCAGTGCACTAAGACACAGTTTGTTTTTGCGGGCAGCAAACGGCATCTGATGAGCAACATGTTCCATTCTCCGGCGAAGCCTTTTTACCAAAGTGTGATCACCATGGGACTGGAAGCCATAAGTTTAGAAAAGTACACATCTTTCGCCAAGGGACTGTTTCAGGAAGGCGGCAAGGACATCGATGCGGGTGTCATATCCACAGTTTACAATGGATTTGATGGCATCACATGGTTCGTCCAGATGATGATGAACGAATTGTATTCCATTACTGGAAAGGGGGAAACGTGTGAGCTGTCGTACATTGACGGGGCAAAGCGCAATATAATCCAGGTGCAGGATTACAGTTACCGTGAGATTCTGTCAAGCTTGTCTTTCCGTCAGAAGCAGTTGATTCAGGTTTTTGCGAAAGAAGGGCTTACCGGTAACGTCACTTCAACGGAATTCATTTCAAAACACCGGCTCGGATCGGCCAGCTCAGTGCAGTCGGCGCTTGCGGCATTGGTGGAGAAAGACCTCGTCGCGAAAAGAGGCGAGAGTTACCGCATCTACGATTATTTCTTTTCAGAGTGGATCCGGATGAATTATTGACAACGGTCGCAGACTTTGACGGTGGTGGTTGTGAGCTCGTTACGGTGCAACTATAGTCGACATGGATAATGGCCGTTTGCCGGAATGAAATTTGGCCAAACGCCGGAATGAAATTTGGCCGTTTGCCGGAATGAACCTATATTTGCCGCAGTTATGGGAATCTATAGGCACAGAATTGCGGACGGGCAGCTCAAGGATAATCTTGAGGCTGCGAGCCTTGTCCTTATCGAGGGCACGAAATGGTGCGGCAAGACAACAACGGCCGAGCAGCAGGCTGGAAGCATTGTCTATATGAATGATCCGGAGCATTCGGAATCGTATGTCCAATTGGCACAGACGGCCCCGAAACTGCTTCTTAAGGGTGATACGCCTCGCTTGATTGATGAATGGCAGGATGCGCCGGAGTTGTGGGATGCTGCCAGATTCGAGGCGGATCACAGGGATGCCAAGACCGGGCAGTTTATTTTCACCGGTTCTACTGTAATTCCTGCCGAGAAGCGTGAAAAACTGAGACACACCGGCACCGGACGTGTGGCGAGGATGGTTATGCGGCCCATGAGTCTATGGGAGTCAGGGGAATCGAACGGGGCTTTGAGTTTCGCTTCCCTCTTTGCCGGAGAAACTGAAGAAGCCTATGAATCTAATGAGCTGGGGATAGAGGAGTTGGCTTGGCTGATTTGCAGAGGGGGATGGCCGGCGGCATTGTCAATGAGCAGGAAGGGTGCTCTCAAGCAGTCTTTCAATTATATTGATGCTATTGCCGGTGCCGATATATCGGAGGTTGACGGTATAAAGAGAGATCGTGAATTTGCACTTCGCCTTATGAAAAGCTATGCGCGGTTCCAAGGGGCGCAGGCTCCCATATCTTCGATTTATCAGGATCTCAAGTCTAATGCGGAAAGTTCAATGACAGAGGAGACGATAGCCTCCTACATATCGGCTCTTAAGCGTCTGTTTGTGATTGAAGACTCGCCTGCATGGAATCCGAATCTGAGGTCAAGAACCGCCATCCGTACATCTGACACTCGCTATTATGTTGACCCGTCCATCGCTGCGGCAGCCTTGGGCATAGGTCCGGATGATTTGATTGGTGACCTGAACACAATGGGCTTGCTCTTCGAGACGATGTGTGTCAGGGATTTGAGGGTTTATTCCGAAGCGCTTGACGGCAGCATCTATCACTTCCGGGACAAGAACAATTTGGAATGTGATGCCGTGATGCATCTTCGCAATGGGAAATATGGTCTGATTGAAGTGAAACTTGGAGGGGAGAAACTTATTGCAGAAGGAGCGAAAACGCTCTCTGATCTGGCCCGGAAGATTGATACGGACAGAATGAAAGCGCCGTTGTTTCTTATGGTCCTTACCGGGACCGGGTCGTTCGCGTATAAACGGAGAGATGGAATATGGGTAGCGCCGATTGGCTGCTTGAGGCCTTAGCCGCTCCTTCAGGGGCACCAATAATACTGTACTCTTGTTGCCGATAACATTAGATGCATTGTGTTATGTCCTTGAAAGATATAGTTGGCACTACCTATAGGAGTTTCTTCATCTCCTCCTCGTCCGGCAGAACTTCTTTCAGTTGTTCTTGACTCGACTTGTAGGTGGCGACGCCCATCGGTTTGGTGTAATCTTGAAGAACGTATTCGACGTAAGCGCGGTCGACATCCTTGCATAGGACGATTCCGACGGACGGGTTTTCGCCTTCAATACGTTCCTCATCGTCGAGGACTCGGAGATAGGCTGCAAGTTGGCCGAGGTATGCCGGCTTGAAAGAGCCTTTCTTGAGTTCAATGACAACCAGCGACCTCAAAACCCGATTAAAGAATAGGAGGTCAACCCAATGGTCGTGTCCAAGTTTATCGTAATGAACCTGATTGCCAAGATATGAGAAGCCGCGCCCGAAGGTCATAATAAAGTTCTTGATATTGTGGACTATCTCGTTCTCTACCACACGTTCATCAATATCCTCATCCCTTTCGCCCAATTGCTCGACATTGATGTAGTCCAGCAAGTATTCGTCCTTGAACATTTGTATTGCCTGAAATGCTCGCTTGTAGTCTGGAATTGTCACTCCAAAGTTATTCGGCATTTTGCCTTGATTATGGTAGGCATCTTCGGAGATTTTTCTTTCAAGAGCATCAACGGACAGGCTGAGATCCGCACAAAGCTGGATGTAAAACTTACGCTCGTCCATTGATTTTACTTTTGACAAAATCAGAACATGGTGTGAAAAACCAATGCTGAAAAAGGCCACAACAGGAATATCTCCCAACAGCAAAGGTATCATACCTGAACCATTCTCTTTTTTGGCAGACGTATCTGCCAACTCTTCCCTGGAATGTGATTTGGCAGACGCATCTGCCAAATTAGTGTCGAAGCATCTCCACTCCTCGTAGAAAAGCCTCATATTGCGAAGGTTTCGAGGGGAAAATCCCTTAAGCCCAGGCATTTCAATGCTGAGTTGACGGCTTATTGTCGATATCGCATCCTTTCCCCAAAAACCTTCACGACTGTTTTGGGATATGTATCTTCCAATGCCATAGTACAAAGCCAGTTGTTCCTGATTTATACCCTTTAAGGCTTTCGCCTGACTCTGCAAAATGGCAGTTTTTATTTGCTTGACAGCATCATTATACATTGTGGAGAGTTTCTCTTTCATACGCATCAATATTCGTCAACTACGGAAACAAATTTACACATTTTCTACATCTCCAAGTGTCATCTATGAAGTTTCATTACAGGGTTGATAAGATTAAACCTGCTGCTCCGTTTTGCGGTGGAGCAGCAGGGGTTTAATGACTTACTCGGTTTCGACCGTGTAGCTGTCGCCGTCGGTCATCGGATCGCTGTCTATCTCGACCCCGACACCGCTGTTCTCGGAGCGGTCGGAGATTTTGACGGTGATGGTCATAGATGGAGCATCCTTCATCGCAATGTTGAGGCTGCCTGATTGTCCGTCTCGTGGAACCTGCCGTCTTCCCAGTATCCTGACTTGAGAACCGGCGGAGCAAGCGGTTTCTTGGCAGATATGCCAGCCGGCGCTTCGGAACTTGACTTGAGCGGAAGATTCAGCTTTGGCATGATCACCTCCGCATCCCATTTCAGGAACGCGTCAAGTTCCTCTTGGGTTCCCCAGATATTTGATGACACTTCTCCGGCGAGCCTGCGATACCTGTAGTAAATGGCCCGCCTGCTGATGGCATTGAATATTCCTGAGTTCTGGTTCATAATACTCTTGTTGCCGTCTTCTGTAGGTCGGCAGAATCCGAATGAGTAGGTGCTTCCTCCTTTGAAGATGCCGAGTGATTCGACGGTGTCGGATTCGTAGTTGTTTGAAGTTCCGAAGAGGTCGTGCCAGTAGACATTGCTCTTGTCTGTAAGAGGATATTTGCCGCTCAGCTGGTCATATAAATCTTGATCAATGTATTTGTCTACATTGCGGTACAATCCAGTCTTGTGATACTTGTCCTGATCTGACAGAAGAGAAGAACTCATTGACGTGTTCCAAGAGTAATAGTACTCGTCGCCAAGTTTCCCGAAGCCGTGTCCGCAAATCTCGTGGTGCATTATCTCCACTCTCTCTTCCTTGCTTGTGCCGAGGGCACAGTAGGCGATGGCATTTGCCTGACCGTAGTCAAAGCCGTTGTTGCTGTACCAGCTGTTGAGGCAGGTGCCTGCCCGGCATTCCTGGTTGGCCATAACCACGATGGTGGCGTCTTTGATGCGTTCTTCGGCATCGCTTGAGAATGCCTTCATGGCATATTCCCTTACCAGATCTTCATCGCCTTCCATGCTGGTGGAGTTGGCAGTGAAAGTGGTTGAGAATTTTGTGATATGGCCGGTGTTGACCGCTCCGTTGGCACCGGTATTGGTCGCCTGTATGCGTTCTGGGGACGGGGCTTTGACGTAGTAGACGTTGAACCCGTCTTTAAGTGTGGTGAACGGCTCGATGCTGAAGAACTCCTCGTAGGCCTGTTTCATGATCGACTCGTATGTGCCGTTGTCGAAGTCCTCTTTGATGAACCCGTCTCCCATCAGAACAAGGTCGAGTTTGCCTTTCCCCTCCTGAAGGGTGACGACTTCGCCGTCCCAGTCATAAGCTCTGAAGTCTCCGCTGCCTAATTTCCAGCCGGTCTGAATGGTCAAGTGATGGCAGTGCCCTCCGGACAGAATTGTGGTTTCCGATACCGGTATGTCTGAATAGTAACGTACACCTTCCGCACAATACACATAGACTCTGAGCGTATCTCCGGAATATAGGGCAACAGGGGCATTCGACATCATCATCCAGGCTTCGATAGAAGTCTCAGATCCGTATCCTTCCAGGTTTACTGAGAGCCGCGGTGCTTCGGTAAGGTCTTGAGGCTTGTCAAGAACCGAATAAGTGAAAGATTCGTTTACGGCATTGTTGATATACAGTTTCCCTTTTCCGACTATCTCCATCTCAACTTTCACCGGGTGGTCGAATGTCATTCCGCTCAGGTCGAATTTCATGCAGGAAGACTGGTCGGCTCCGGCGAAACTGATGGTGCTGTAGTCCGAAACTGACGTGCGCAGGCAGTGGAATGCACCGAGATGCGCCATCGGATCGCTCTTCTTCTGGATTTGGCCTGAATACTCGAACTTTGTGAACTGTGCGGTGCTCTTGATTTTCGTGCCGGGGTAGAAAATGCCGTAGATGTTGTCTTCTGCTTCTTTGCTGACCGCCGTCTTCTGCTTGAATGTTGAGGTGCTGTTTCCCGGGTTCTCCACTTCATATTCGCCTGCGTAGAAGTATCTCCAAAGATCAGGAGTGACGGACACGATGTCTCCTGCACTCCAGCGGGTTTTGAGCTGTTGGTCTTCGTAGGAA
The DNA here is from genome assembly GCA_934726455.1 of uncultured Bacteroidales bacterium. GTDB lineage: Bacteria > Bacteroidota > Bacteroidia > Bacteroidales > UBA932 > Cryptobacteroides. The sequence continues at coordinate 1,428 of CAKVDS010000063.1, read as the reverse complement.
TATTCGGTCTTGGTCCCGTCTCCGAGAGTTATGGTGATGCGGTCAAGATTGTTTTCAATAGTGTTCCCGTTGTCGGGTGCAATCTCTTTCGCGCAGCTGCACAGCAGTGCGATCGATATGACTGATAGTGTTATATGTCTTTTCATGATAGTTCTATTTGTTGGATTGAGGGGTCACGATAGGGTTGCCGTTGTCAAACCCGTTAGGAGAAGCGTCCTGTTTTATCGTGATAGTCAGTGAAATGCTGTATTCGCTATTGGAAATCGTGGCGGCCCCGGTTCTTTCTTTTGTGCTGTTGTTTGCTGAAACGATCAGACTGTTGTCCTTGACTTTGATCCATTTGTCTTTTGTGGTGATTGTGTAATTGACATTGGCGGTGATGTTCAGATTGATTGTCTCACCGGTGTATGCGACGGTGTAGTTGTCCTTGTCTATCTTGATTTCTGGCGATTGGTCAGAGACTGTCACTTCGCAAGTAGCAGTATATCCTCCGTCTTTTGTTGTGGCGGTTATTGTGGTTTTACCTGCTTTGAGGGCAGTCACTTCTCCGTTCTCTACAGATGCTACTGCCGGGTCGCTTGAGTCCCACGTTACGGTCTTGTCCGTGGCGTTGCTTGGTTTTATTGTGGCTGTAAGAGTTTCTTTCGAGCCAATGAAAAGGGTAGTGTTGCTTTTGTTCAGGGAAATGCCTGTCACATCAACGGTTCCCCAGTCTTTTACGGTTACTTTGCAGGTCGCAGTGAGGCCTCCATCGACAGTTGTTGCTGTGATTATGGCTGTGCCGGCTTTTTTTGCCATAATATCTCCAAAAAAGAAGGTTACGATACTGTCATCGCTGCTGGTCCATTTTACTTCCTTATTGGTTGCGTTGTCCGGCTTGACCGTAGCTGTAAGGGTGAATTTGTCAAGCGGTTCGAGACGTAGTTCTGTCTTGTTCAGCGTGATGGACTCAACATGTATTGTTTTTGCTTTCACTGTGACCTCGCATTTGGCGGTCTTTGCCCCGTCTTCGGTGGTTACGGTGATTGTGGCTTTGCCCGGGGCGACGGCGGTCACTTCGCCTGAGGCTGAGACGGTTGCGACTTTCTCATCGCTCGAAGTCCAGCTGACGTTCTTGTTGGAGGCGTTCTCCGGAAGGACGGTGGCGGTCAGAGTTGCCTTGTCGCCCTCGGTGAGTTCAAGGGATGTCTTGTCGAGAGAGACGGACTCTACAGGGTAGATTCTCTTGTTCACCGTTACCTCGCACTTGGCGGTCTTTGCACCGTCTTCGGTGGTTACGGTGATGTTGGCTTTGCCCGGTGCTACCGCCGTCACTTCGCCGGTGGCGGAGACCGTCGTGACTTTCTCGTCACTCGATGTCCAGCTGACGTTCTTGTTCGTCGCGTTCTCCGGAAGGACAGTCGCGGTCAGAGTTGCCTTGTCGCCTTC
>CAKVDS010000062.1 GCA_934726455.1 uncultured Bacteroidales bacterium | reverse complement strand
CTTCGAGTTCAAGCTCGACGGCTCCGCCGAGGATGCCTTAAGACAGATCAACGACAAGGGCTACCTCATCCCATACAAGGCGGACGGAACCTGCGTCAAGGTCGGCGTCAACATCTCCTCCCAGACACGCACCCTTGAATCTTGGAAGATTGATTCCCAATCATAGAAACAAACGTCTTAATCCTAAAAATAACAAAAGTTTTGGGATTAGCATTTCAAAGGGTGGCGGCTAACAGACAGACTGTCAAGCAGAAAGCATATCAGCCCATACTGAATTTGCAGAAGGCTTATCATATAACACGCTATAATTCAATATATTATCCGCCACCGCACCATGACATAGCTGCCACCACATGTTCCACACAATAGCACCGCAGGCAGCGGCAGCCCCGCCATGGGACGTCGCGATGATATAATATCAAAATCCGACTTTCACCCTGCCGGAGCGGCCGATCCTTTCTTCGGAGCAGAGGCGCTCCAAGGAGACGAAATCAGGCGCGACACCATCAAGAACCTCCTGCAAAGTGGCCTTGCGGACGATATTGTCGATTTCGCCGCCGCTGAAGTCGTATGCCGAAGCGAGCTGTCCGGCCTGCTCGGCTGACAGGGACGGCATCTTGTCCTGCCATATGCTCCTCTTGGCCTCAAGTCCCGGTTTGCCCAGTTTTATCTTGAAAAGGAAACGGCGCTCGAATGCTGCATCGAGGTTGCCCTCAAGGTTTGTCGTAGCCACGAGGATGCCGTCCAGCTTCTCCATCTCTTCGAGGAGGATGTTCTGGATAGTATTCTCCGTCTGGTCAACTGCCGAACCGGCACTGATGTCCTTGCGCCTGGAGAAGAGGCCGTCGGCCTCGTTGAAAAGAAGTATCGGCTTGAGGGTGCTGCGCTTGCAGAGATTGCGGTAGCGGGTGAATATGCCCTTGACGATCTTCTCACTCTCCCCGTACCACATGCTCTTGGACGCACTCAGATCCACGTGCACAATGTCCCGTCCTGTCTCCCGCGCCCACTGCATAACGGACTCAGTCTTTCCAGTGCCAGGAGCTCCGTAAAGCAGGACAGCCAAACCTTTGGAGAGACCCTTGGCTTCAAGACGCGCCGTCAGCGACTTGTAATTCTCCTCCTTGAGAGACTCTGCGACCGTCGAGAGCTGGCGCTGCTCGCCATCTGCAAAGAACAGGTGTTTGGCAACGATGCCGGACGGACGGATCATGTCCTTTGCGGACACCTGCTCGATGAACAGTTCGGCGTCCTCCTCGAAGAAGAGTTCCTTGCCCTTGTCCGTAAGGCACAACATGGTCTGCTCTCCGAAAAAGCTGCTCTCGCTGCGCACTTCCACAAGCCCGAGCTTCTGAAGGACACTTTTCTCGTCCCGGTATTTTTTCGCCTCCACAAGCCGGTCTCTTTCAGGGAAAAGCGTCCTGAGTTCCCTCGACAGGTCGATACCCTCTGAAGGCTCCTTACAGGCGAAGTAGAAAACGGCCCTGTCTGTTTCTTCTTTGATGACGCCTCTCAGTTTTGCCACACATGAAAGATGCATGTTAGCGCCTTCCATCATAAAGACCCGAAGGGACAGCCTGTGTACGGACGCCATTTCGGATGAATCATATACACTCTCATCATGCAGTTTCCTCCACACCATATCGATGAACGCATACCTGTCCGAACTCTCAAGCTTCTCGCCGAACGAGTCAAAATCATCCTCCAGCAACAGCTTGCGGCCCTCCTCGGAGAGGGTGGCCTCAGTATTTTCAAGATTCATCTCCACCAGCCCCTTGACTATCAGCGGACTGGTTCCATCGACAAGTTTCTTCCTCTCGGAGATGCGCTCCCCGAACGAGGCGTACATGTCTTCGAGGGTAGAGTCCACATCCGTTTTCTGGTTGCGGCGCGCACCGTTGTAAAAATCGAAGCAAATATCATAGAAAAAGGCCCTGTCGCGTATATCCGGAACCGCCGCCTGCGAATTGCGGACGAATTCCATCCCGGCATTCGTGTTCTCCATGTCTGCGACCAGCTGCATCAGAGCAAGCGAGGAGACGTTTTTATCCTGGATTGCGTTGTCCACCAGTTTGCAGAAATCGTAACGGTCGAACCCCTTGACATCTTCACTCTTTTCATAAGAAGGCATGCGGTTGTCAAGAATGCTGTTCATCACAGGTGACGGGACTGTGAAGTTCTGGCTGACGATATTGCACTCACCCGTGTCCCACAGCGCGATGAGGCCCCTCTGCATAAGGGAACGCAGGGCCGGGGTATACTCCATCATGTCCAGAACGGTACAGTCGAAGTACCTGGACATGTCGTCAAGATCGGCCGACCTGCCCATGCAGCTGTTTTCAAACACTGCAATGAAAACTATCGCCTCCTCCCTGTTTTTGAGCGCCAGTTTGGACACAAGTTTGTCGAGATCCTCAGAGATTTCCTTTCCGCCCAGACGGGCAAGTTTGCTGCCGCGAAGACGCTGTGCGCAGGCTTTGATAAGCTGAATGATAGTACGTGCCATAATCTATAAAACTTTGTCAACTATTCCATATTCCACTGATTCGCGGGACGACATCCAGAAGTCCCTGTCCATGTCAGACATCACCTTGTCCGACGGCTGCCCGCTGTGCTTTGAGATGATCGAGCACAGTTCCGATCTGAACATCTCTATCTCCCTGGCAGCTATGAGGATATCGCTCGCCTGCCCCTGAACGCCGCCGTGAGGCTGATGGATAAGCACCCGGGAGTGAGGCAGTATCGACCTTTTGCCTTTTGCGCCACCGCACAGAAGCACGGCTCCCATCGAGGCGGCTGTGCCGGTGCAGACAGTGGCGATGTCCGGAGACACCATCTGCATCGTGTCATAAATCCCGAGACCTGAACTGACCTGCCCGCCCGGGGTGTTGATATACAGGTGAATGTCCGCCTTGCCGTCAACAGAAGAGAGATAGAGAAGCTGGGCCTGTATTATATTGGCCACAGTATCGTCTATCGGACATCCCAGAAATATGATTCTGTCCATCATCAGACGGGAGAACACATCCATCTGCGCCACATTCAACTGTTTCTCCTCAATGATGCAGGGATTGATCATCGAAGCGGACAAAGTCCTGTAGGAGTCCAGCCCCGCCGAACTGAGCCCCCTGCCGCAAACCGCGAATTTTTCAAAATCATTCATACAACTTCTTATTTTCACGATGCAAAAATAGCATGGCTCAATGCCAAAAAGTGGCAGTAAGATTGGAATGTATAAAAATGTTATCTTTGCACCCGGATTGCGGTAAACCGGCCCGTGAAAGCGGCCCGGTTTCAGAAGTTGCCACGGGCCCGGAGAGCTGAACTCATGGGGGCCGGGCAGTTTCTCCAAGAGGGAAGCCGGTCAAAGGCCGGCGCTGTGCCCGCAGCTGTAGATCCCTTAACGGCCACGGAACATGCCATTGCCGGCAAAGAGCAGACGCTCAATGAGGTGAGAAGGCCCGTGACTGGGGATAAGCCAGAAGACCTGCCGCAATCAAGTCAAATCCGGAGGCTCGGGGGCAAGCCGCCATTTGAACGAAGCTATAGATGAACATCGCAGCAATACTGTCTGCGCTGTGGCTCTGTGCCATACCGTCAGACCTTACCCGGCAGCCATCCGATGCTGCACCGGGCTGCCATGTCATACCATGCACTGAAACGGCTGCAGCAACAATCGCGGAAACGGCCGCGAAACAGGCCGGAACCGGACCGAAAGCCGACACCCTCGAAGTCGCCCGCATCACGGCGGAACGTGACAGAACAGCCAGAAGCACAGCTCCTCTCCAGACCATCGGACAGGATGCCATCGGACGGAGCGCGGCCACCGACCTCGGCGGAATCCTCCGCTCATTCGCCGGAGTGAGCGTCCGCGACTATGGCGGCATAGGAGGACTGCAGACAGTCTCGGTCCGCAACCTCGGCGCCCAGCACACGGCCGTCTGCTATGACGGAGCCGTCGTATCAGATGCGCAGACCGGCCAAGTAGACATATCCCGCTTCAGCCTCGAAGACCTGTCTGAAGTATCCATAGAGACCGGAGCATCAGATGAGATCTTCCGCAGCGCGAGACTGCTCAGCGCCGCGGGAACCTTGAGCCTGCGCACCGCACAAAACGGCGATGCCCTGAAAGCCCGCATCCGCTACGCCTCGTTCAACACCTGGAACCCGTCCCTTTCCATAAACAAAACCCTCGGACAGGGCTGGAGCGCGGGCGCAAATGCCGAGTGGCTCAGTTCCGACGGCGACTACCCATTCACCCTTGTCAACGGCAACCAAACTACAATAGAGAAGCGCCTCGGCGGCGACGTGAAGACCCTCAACACTGAAGTCAACCTCCGCGGCAGAATAGGACGGAACGGCCGCCTCCACATAAAAGCCAGATACTACAACTCCGACCGCGGACTGCCCGGTTCCGTCATCTATTATATCCAGGATCCCACAGAGCGCCTCAGCAACCGGGACGCCAGCCTCTCGGCCAACTATACGGCCAGGCTGTCCGGAAAATGGCGTCTACAGGAAAACCTCAACTGGAACGGAAGCTACACCCGATACACCAACGCCACCTCCTATCTCCCTGAGCCTGAAGACGACCGCTACCGGCAGCACGGGCTCAGTTCGTCCACCATCATCGAATACAGGATCTCAGAAAAACTCCGCTTCACCCTGGCCGAAGACCTGTTCACCAACACCCTGCACGCCACCATCCCCGAATGCCCGCAACCCTCAAGGCTCTCTTCCGTATCAGCCGTTTCCGGACAATGGAAAGATGACCGCACCACCGTCACGGCATCTCTTGGAGCTACAGCAGCCCGGGAAAAGACCGAATCAGGTCAAGCGGCAGAACCGCTTTTCCGCCTTACCCCGACCATCAGTTTTTCCACAGCTCTCACGGGGGCTCTGCGCCTGCGCGCCAGCTACAAAGACGGATTCCGCGTCCCGACCCTCAACGACCTCTACTACTCGCGCGTAGGCAACACCGCCCTCAAGCCGGAGAAAGCAAGACAGCTCAACCTCGGCCTCACCCGGGTCTGGCACGGAAGCCGGATAAACACCGAACTTACTGCCGACATCTACTACAACTCCATAGAAGACAAGATTATAGCCATCCCTACAATGTTCATCTGGAAGATGCGCAACCTCGGCAGGGTCCAGATGACCGGTACCGACATCGCAGTCAACCTGAGTGCCGCAATCGCCAGCCGTACCAGCCTCAACCTCCGGGCAAACTGGTCATACAGATATGCCGTGGACATCACAGACAGAGACTCAAAAATCTACCGCCACCAGATACAGTACACCCCTCGCAACGCCGGCAACATCATGCTCAGCCTCATCACCCCGTGGCTGGACTGCACCTGCACCCTCAATGCCGTCGGCAGACGCTACTGCCTGCCGCAGAACATCCCCGCCAACGAGATGCCGGCCTACTTCGACCAGTCCATCTCCGCCGGACACAACTTCACCGTCCGCGGCGCCACACTGCGCATAAGCGCGGATCTGATGAACTTGAGCGACAACAACTACGAAATAGTAAGATACTACCCCATGCCGGGAAGAAATTTACGGATCACAATGAAACTCACATACTAAGATGAAAAAAATCATTTACGCGGCCCTCGCAGCCGCACTCACCCTCGCCGCAGCATCCTGCGACAAACAGCCTCTCAACCCTGGACAGCCGGAAGAAGAAGCCTCCGGCTGCTATGTCCTCAACAACGGCTCCATGGGCATGAACAACTCCGAAATCACCCTCTACGACACAGAAACCAAGACGGCAGTGGGCCAGATGTTCTCCACAGTCAACGGAAAAGCCCTCGGAGACACGGCCCAGGACATCCTCGTGGACGGGGACGATGTCTATATCACAGTCAATGTCTCCAGACTCATCTTCGTCACAGACAAGGACCTCAAGATCAAGAAAGAGATCCGGGCCACCCTCCCGGACGGCACCGTCCTCTCCCCGCGCTACCTCACCAAGGGCGGCAACGGGCGCGTATACGTCACCTATTATGAAGGCTACCTCGGGGAGATCAACCCGGATGGCTACAGTGTCAGCACCACAGCAGTGGGCGCAAGCCCGGAGGGCTGTGCCTGGGCTGACGGAAAAATTTTCGTATCCAATTCCGGCGGAGCCAATTACCCCAACTACGAGAAAAACGTCTCCGTAGTGGATCCTGTCTCATTCAAGGAAACATCCAAGATTGAGGTGAACATCAACCCGGCCACCATGGAAGCCTGCGGAGACAATGTTTATGTCTTCAGCCTCGGCGATTACGGCGCGACCCCGTCCAAAGTCCAGTGCCTCAACGCAAAGACCCTGAAAGTCACAGATCTGGAATACAGCAGCCCGACCGCCATCGCCCTCGAAGGCGAAATGCTCTATGTGATGTGCGGCGGCTACGACAGCAGCTGGAACCCTCTCCCCGGCAGTGTCTACAAGCACAACGCCAAGACCAACTCCACCATCGGAGAGTTCGTCACCGACGGCACCACCCTGCCGCAAGCATATTCTCTGGCCGCTGCGGGCGGATATGTGTGGGTCGGATGCTCTGACTACAAGACCAACGGAGACGTGTATGTGTTCTCTCCGGACGGCAAGCTCTACGACAAGTTCGACTCACAGGGGATCAACCCGATAACCGTGGCTGCACGATGATTCTCAGCCTATTGTATGTGCTGCTCTCGGGGATCGCCCTTCCCGTTGGAGGCATACAGATGCAATACTTGTGGCGCAACCAGCTCGGGGATGTGTATTCCCTCGGGCTGGGCTCCGCCGCCTGCCTTGGAGCTGCTGCGGCCACGATGTCCGGCTGGTGTTCGCTCACGGTGGGATCATTCATCTGCACCCTGATATGCACGCTGGTGTGTTTCCTTGTCACACTGCGCATTTCCACACAGAACCTCATAACTTTCGGCATCATTTTCGGCACTTTCATCGGCTCTCTCGGCACCATAGTGGTGACCAACGCCCCCAACGGAGACCTGCTCAAGCAGTACTACCTCTGGGGTGCGGCCAATTTCAGGCTGGAGGGCGTGACCGGAGGCGACATAGTGTTCTCGCTCGTGCTCTTCGCCGTGGGACTGGGAGCCGCCCTGTGGACACACCGGGATCTCACCCGGCATTTTCTTGGTGAGATTGAGCTGTCAAACACCCGCAAAGCGGTGAGTCTGCTGATGATAATGTTTCTCGTGACTTCGGCAGTGAGCATCTGCGGGCCGATAGGGTTCATCTCGCTCGGCGTGCCCAACCTGAGCCGGGTGATATGCAGGAGCACCGACATCCGCAGGCACTACCTCCTCTCTTCGGCGATGGGTGTAGGACTGCTGCTCATCACATATCTGGTGGTGGAATATGTCAACTTCGGCATCTACCTCCCGATCAGCGCCACCATGGCCATCATCGCCCTGCCGCTGACGGCGTTCCTGTTCATCCGGCAGAAGCAATAGCGGTCAAGCCTGCGGCAGGAGAAGCGAGCGGAGCTGCTCCACGGTGCCGGCCACGTAATCAGCAGTGCGTGCTGCATCCTCGGAACGGAAGCCCCAGGTTACGCCGATGCTCCTGATTCCACCGTTGGAGGCTGTGGAGGTGTCGGTCGCGGAATCCCCCACCATCACAGTCTCTTCCCTGCTGACTCCGGCGGCCTTGACAATTTCCGCAACCACTTGAGGATCAGGTTTAAGAGGCACCCCTTCGCGACCTCCAAGCACTGATACGAAGCGGATATCGGGAAAGAACCGGTCTATCAGAGCCTGCGTGCCGGCTATGAATTTATTGGAGGCTACCGCCATCTTGACGCCTTCACTTTGAAGGTAGGAGAGCAACTGCGGGATGCCTTCGTATGGTCTTGAATGCTCGGTGATATGAGCCTGATAGTATTTAAGGAAATCCGCGAGAAGAACATCAAGGAGCTGTGTGTCACCCCTAAGGGACTCCGGCATGGCGCGCCACACCAGGTTGCGGACACCGTTGCCGACCATATATTTATATTCCTCTATAGTATGCAGAGGCAGCCCGTGCAGGACGAGGGCGTGGTTGACGGCTGTGCCGAGATCGGCTATGGTGTCGATCAGCGTCCCGTCAAGGTCAAAAATGACAAGTTTCCATTTCATGCCGCGAAGATAGCGCGATTTCGCTTGCGGAAAAAGATATTTTCGCTATATTTGCACCCGCATTCGGGGTATTAGCTCAGTTGGTAGAGCGTTTGAATGGCATTCAAAAGGTCAGGAGTTCGATTCTCCTATGCTCCACAGGACATCGTAAGAGCCTTAAGCAGCGCTTTGCTTGAGGCTCTTTTCTTTATTCATAGCATTTTCTCCCCTACCTTGGGAATGTTGACAGGGATTTACAACGGCATACTGAAGACGGAATGGCTGTACAAGATGACAATCAGGACCCGAGAAAAATGCAAGTTGCCGTTTTCCAGTATGGAATAAATATTGAAGAATCCATAAATATTAATAACTGACAAAAAACATAGAAGAATGTCAGTTGTTAGGAAAAATTTATGTAATTTTGCAAAAATGAGTTTGTTATGGCTGTATATGTAAAAGCAATCCCGACGTTAAGAGGTTCAGCAGCTGAACGCTTCGTCAAGATGTCCGAAGAAAACCTTCGCAGACGCGCCTCTGTAGATTTTTCTAAGGAGGCAGCCAATTCTTACGCAATATTGAAAAAGAAAGAGGGGAATAAGTAAATCGTGGGGTATCTATTGGATAACTGCCGGTTCGGCAGATTAACATCAGAAATCATTAATCAATGTCAGCCGTATACTTGCAGTAAAAACGCTGACATTGATTCTTTTTTTCATGACAATACACCAGACAATTATCGTGATTATAGGTTGGAGATGATGGGAACACCCCATTGTTTCTTTACAGACGAAAAAGACAATACGACACGACCGAAAATGGTCTGCGCTTTTTCTTTGTCCAATTCGTCTTTACGCACAGACATTCTTCCAAATAATAGGCGCAATCGTCTTAACCGTTCAATTCCGAATGCCAAACGTCGCTTCCAGTATCCGGCTATATTGATTGGCGAGTTATGTGTGTTCGACGGTTTTGGACATAAGACTTTCGGATACAACATCGCTGATGAAATGATGAACCTCATCAAGACGATAGCAATTGATCCGGACAACAATTCCTCAAGCAGGTATTTGATAGTCGATGCGTTGAATAGTCCGGATGTGATTGAGTATTACAAGAGAAATGGCTTTGAGTTCCTGTTCGCTTCTGACGATGAGGAACTTGAACATTTGAGAAGTGGCCATAGCAGTGATGTGCAGAACTGCAGGACAAGACTGATGTTTTTCGATTTGGTTGTTCTCAATCAACAGATGCGCTAATACCGTTGTTGGTAGAGCGTTTGAATGGCATTCAAAAGGTCAGGAGTTCGATTCTCCTATGC
>CAKVDS010000061.1 GCA_934726455.1 uncultured Bacteroidales bacterium | reverse complement strand
CAAAACCGCAGACCCCCAAATCGCCTCCTCAGCGGTCTGGGGGCCTATTCTCTCCAAAAGGAAGTGTCAAAGATGGAAATATACATAGAAAATCCGTATCTTTGAGCATTCATAACCGCAATAAATAATATGGACACTAAAATCAGATTTATCATCCTCGGGGCGGCGCTGTGCCTGCCTCTTGCAATGTCTGCAAAACCGAAGACTCTTGAAGACAAGGCTCTCGAGACAATGAAGACCGCGACGCAGTATATGATGGACAAGGTCAGCTATAACGGCGGCTTCGTCTGGAACTACCTCCCGGACATGTCCCGCCAGTGGGGCGAGATGGAGGCCAAGCGCACCATGGTCTGGACACAGGATCCGGGTACACCTCAGGTAGGGCACATGCTGCTCGATGCTTACCACGCTACTGGAGACGAATATTATTATGAGGCTGCCAAGAAAGTGGCTTCTGCCCTTATCTGGGGTCAGCTTGAGTGCGGAGGCTGGAATTACTGCTTCGATTTCGCCGGAGAGGCTTCCTTGAAAGACTGGTATGCCACTGTCGGCAAGAGCGGCTGGAGACTTGAGGAGTTCCAGCACTACTACGGCAATGCGACGTTCGATGATTCCGCCACTACGGATTGCGCCAAGTTCCTGCTTCGCATATATGTGGAGAAATATGATCCGATCTTCCGTCCGGCCCTCGACAAGGCCATCAAGTTCGTGCTTGACAGCCAGTATCCTGTAGGCGGCTGGCCTCAGAGGTATCCTCTCATGTTCGACCATCCTTTCCAGGGCAAGGCGGACTACAGTTCGTTCATCACTCTCAATGATGATGTGATTCCGGAGGCCTGTGACTTCCTCCTCCAGTGCTACCAGTCCCTCGGTATCCCGGGGCTCAAGGAGCCTATCTACAGGGCCATGCACTGCACCATCCTTCTTCAGCAGGGTGCGCCTTATGCCGGCTGGGCCGACCAGTATACCGTAGCGGATCTCAAGCCTGCCCATGCACGTTCGTATGAGCCGCGCGGAGTCAATTCCGGCACCACCGTATCCATGATCCGCCAGATGATGGACTACTACCGTCTCACCGGTGACACCCGCTTTATGGCCGGCATCCCTGCCGCGATCGAGTTCCTTGAGTCACAGAAACTTCCTGCTTCAGAAGTCGCCAAATGGGAACGTAAGACCAACAATCCGGACGCTTTCCTTGCACCTCGCTTCATTGATCCGGACAGCGGAAAGCCGCTTTATGTGCATCGCGTAGGCTCCAATTCTTATAACGGACACTATTTTATCAATCAGGATATTTCCGGCACCATCGGACACTACAGCTCCGCTTCATGGGTTGACACCAAGGCTCTCCGCAAGGCGTATGACGAGCTGATGGCCACCCCTGTCGAGGAACTCACCAAGAATTCACCTCTTGCCGGCGACGAGCTTGTGCCTCTCGAAAGGTTCTATTCGAGGATGCCGCAGGATGTGAGCGAGGCTGCTGTCAAGGACATCATCTCGTCTCTCAGTGCAGAGGGCTGCTGGCTGACACCGCTCACTACAACTTCCAACCCGTACAAGCCGGGGGCTCCGACAGAGCCGAGCAGCGAGACAAAGTATGTCCGCACCAACGTGGGTGATGAGTACGACACATCTCCATATCGCTGCGAGACCGGCGAGATGTGCATCTCGACCCGCGAGTACATGAACAGGATGATGACACTCATATCTTTTGTAGACAAAGAAAAAAAGTAGATGAAACGTAATCTGATTTCGATCGCTCTTTTGGCGCTGTCCTTCGTGGCCGGCGCCAAAACTGCTGTAAATGAGGGCCTGACTAGCGAGACCCCGAAGTTTACCCTGCATCTGATGGGGGATTCGACCATGGCGGACAAGGACATCTCCAAGGGCAACCCGGAGAGGGGATGGGGCATGGTGTTCGAGAATTTCGTGGACCCTTCCGTGAGGGTGATCAACTATGCCAAGAACGGGCGCAGCACCAAGAGTTTCATTGACGAGGGCCTTTGGGACAGGGTCAAGGCGAACATCCGCCCGGGTGACTACGTGTTCATCGAGTTCGGCCACAACGATGAGAAGTCCAACAAGCCGAAAGTCTATGCCGCTCCGTGGGGGGCTTATCAGGATAATTTGAGAATGTTCATCCGGACGGCGCGCGAACTCGGGGCGACCCCGGTGCTGCTCACTCCGGTGGCACGCAGGCGCTTTGTGGACGGGGCTCTTGACGAGACCACACACGGCGAATACCCTGCCGCGATGAAGGCTGTGGCCGCCGAGACCGGGACGGTGCTCATCGACATGGAGAAAGCCACGATAGACTGGATCAAGGCGGCCGGAGACGAGGCCTCCAGAGAATACTTCATGTGGGTTGCCGCCGGCACCTGTCCTGCCATGCCGGACGGAAGACAGGACGACACCCATTCCAATGCCCGCGGCGCCCGCCGCAACTGCGACATAGTCTGCGATTCCATACGGGTCAAACTTCCGCAGCTTGCTGAACATCTTGTGCGTTATGACTTTGTCGTGGATAAGGACGGGCGGGGAGATTTTCTCACCCTTCAGGAGGCTGTGGATGCTGTGCCTGACTATCAGAAGAGCATCCAGACAACCATACTGGTGAAGCCTGGCGTGTACAGGGAGCGCGTCATCATCCCGTCCGGCAAGCGCAATCTCAAGATAATCGGCTGCGGCGCTGACAATTCGGTCATCACTTATGACAATTACGCACGTAAGCTCTGGCCTGACAGCCAGTATGAGATCGGCACGAGCGGGAGCGCATCCGTGTTCGTGGATGCGGATGATGTGACTTTTGAGGATCTGAGCATACGCAACGATGCCGGGCCGGTCGGACAGGCCGTGGCTCTCATGACCAACGGGGACCGCATCATGCTGCGGCGCTGCCACATCTTTGGAAATCAGGACACTATCTATACCTATGGCCGTTATGGCGAGGAGGGCCGGACCTGCCGCAGTCTTTATGTGGATTGTCTGATCGAGGGTACTACGGACTTCATATTCGGCCCGGGACGCTGCTGGTTTGAGAACTGCGAGATCCGCTCCAAGCGTAACAGCTACATCACTGCCGCGTCCACTTTCGAAGGGGAAAAGTTCGGATATGTCTTCAACCGTTGCCGTCTGACGGCGGCTCCGGGCATAGACAAAGTTTATCTTGGCCGTCCGTGGAGGGACTATGCAAAAGTGGTTTATCTCAACTGCGAGATGGGCCCGCACATCCGTCCCGAAGGCTGGCACAACTGGAACAACCCTGCCAAAGAGAAGACGGCCTTCTATGCCGAGTACAATTGCAGCGGCCCGGGTGCGGCCACCGGCGGCCGTGTCGGCTGGTCGCATGTCCTGACTGACGCGCAGGCTGCGGACTATACCTTGGACAATATCATGTTCAATTCCGGTTCCGACACCTGGAACCCTCTTGAGAGCAAATGACCATGAATATTCTTAATTTCTTGATTTCCATGCTCGTTGCGGCCGCGCCGCTGCAGCGGGAAACGCTTGATATATCTTCGCACAACTGGAGCATCACTCTTGACAAAGATGCCAAGTGGGAGAATGATGAACTTTTTCTGCCTCCTGTCGATATTGAGAAACTGCCGGTGAACATCCCTTCGGGCGGATGGGGCCTGTTGGAGAACCCGTCCGTGAAAGGCGTGCATCTCCCTGCTACGGTGGAAGAGTACCTCTGGGGCTGGAACGGGGAGACTTTCGGCGTGACAGGCAACTATGTCGGTGTATCCTGGTTCGAGACGGTTGTGGATATCCCGGCCTCGTGGGAGGGACGCAGGGTTGCCATTGACTTCGAGGCGGTGCGTTTCCGTGCTGAAATATTTGTGAATCATAAACTTGCCGGATACGATCTGGTCAACAGCACGCCGTTCGGCTTCGATATTACAGACTTCCTCGAATTCGGCAAGGAAAATGTGATCAGCGTCCGTATTACCGATCCTAACGGGAATTTCAACTGGAAAGACTCGCAGGTCTACAGCTGGGGTGAGTATCTTACCAATCCTTCCCATGGCTTCGGCGGCATCACGGGCAAGGTGAAGCTGACCGCCACCGGAAAGACATACATTTCTGATATCTATGTGCAGAATCAGCCTGATCCGCACAAGGTCAAGATCGAAGTGGGCGCTTTCGCCGAAAAGGCTGCGGAGAATGTTCCAGTCCGGATTTCGATCCGGGAAAAAGGCGGACGCGAGGTATATGCCAAGAGATACTCAGCCTCTCTCAAGGATGGGGAAAATACTCTTGAGTATGCCGTCAAGCTGCCCGGTGCCAGACTTTGGAGCGTGGATGAGCCGAATCTTTACGATCTTGAAGTGAGTCTCGGGGAAGACAGCGACACCCGCCGTTTCGGCTTCCGCTGGTTTGAGGTGAGGGATGTCAAGGGGGACAGGCAGTTCTATCTCAACGGACGGCGCATAGTGCTGCGCACGTCCATCTCCTGGAGTTTCTGGCCGGAGAACGGCATCATGCCCTCTGATGAACTGGCCCGCCGTCAGGTGGAGGCCGCCAAGGGAATGGGGCTGAACATGCTGAATTTCCACAGGACAATAGGGCAGAGCGACGTCTTCAAGTGGGCGGATGAGCTGGGACTGCTCTATTGGGAGGAGCCGGGAGGAAACCAGTATCCGATTTCGAAGTTTGATGATGACAACCTTCAGAGCCGCTTCTATTTCGCGTACCGGAACGAGAAACTCCGCCGTATGATAATGCGTGACCGCAGCCACCCGAGCCTGGTGATATACAATATGCATAATGAACGGGGAGCGTGGCCGCAGAAACAGGACTATGAGCAGATGGCGATGGGCCACGAGCTCGATCCGAGCAGGATACTTGTATACAACTCGTGCAACGGAAACAACCCGGAGATTGTGCCTGACGCGCATTTCAAGACCAATCTGATGCCGTTTGACACGACTTTCCGCGATACGGGCTGGTGGGACAACCATCATGCCGGCGGTCCGGGAGTATACCATGACGCTCTCTATGTCTCCAAGGATGAATACCTGCGCGGCAGCACCAATCGCGGCGAGATTGTGATCTGGGGTGAAGAAGGGGCCATCGGCACGCCTCCGCGGCTTCAGCTGATACGTGACGAGATTCTTTCTTCCGGCAAGACTTCCACTTGGGAGGCGCAGGACTATCTGTCCTGGTATGATGCCTATGACGCATTCCTTGACAAGAAAGGATTCCGCAAGGCCTTCCCTACGGTGGATGATCTTACAGTGGCCATGGGCAATGTGTCATACTACTATCAGGGACGCATCATCGAGAATATCCGCATCAATGATGTCGTGGACGGCTATGCCATCAACGGGTGGGAGAGCATGAAGCTGGAGAACCACTCCGGGGTGGTTGACAACTACCGTCATTTCAAAGGTGATCCTGAACTCATAGCCCGCTACAACCGCCCTCTGGTACTTTCGGTGAAGTTGAACCATAAGGTTCTCCCTGTGGGACGCAAGACCACGGCTGACGTGTTCATAATCAACGAGAAGAAGCTCAAAGGTAATTTTACTCTTGTGCTTGATTACCGTCTTGCTGACGGCACCCTGCTTGATTCGCGCAGCGCCAAGGTCAAGGTCAGCGGCGGGACGGTGTATGGAGAGTGCCTTGCATCCGGGTTTGAATTCAGTGTGGACGAGCCTGGCTACAGCCGTGTGGAGGCCCGTCTTCTCCGGGGAAAAGAGACGGTGTGCGAGGGTGGCGACGAGATCTTTGCCGTAAAGCTTGATGCTTCGGGGATCAGTTCCGACGGTTCTGTGGCAGACAGCAGCGGTCGGGTCGCGGCTTTCCTATCCAGTCTCGGCATAAGGCCGGCTGAATATGTGTCGGGGACTCCTTCGGGAGATTATCTTGTCGTCGGCGAGTTTGAACCGCAGCAGTGGGGGAGCGGCATGAGCGACATCATGGAGTGGGTCTATAAAGGGCATACTTTGATAGTCGTGGACAAGCCGGAGCGTTGGGCTGAGTTCTTGGCGGACAAGGAAGTGCTTGACTATCGCGGAAGCAAGAAAGTCGGTACGGCATGGTATGGCGGCAATTACTTCAACCGCTCCCACCCTGTATGGGCCGGTCTGCCGCAGGACTGCGTCTTCAATTGGGAGTACCAGTGCTTCTCCGCCTACAATCGCCGCCGCATCGGTCTGCGCTGCGAGAACGGCGAGACTCTTGCTGCTGTCGTGGCCGACCACAAGAAGGAGGTCTACTCAGTGCTGAGCCTTATCAGGGCCGGCCGGGGACAGGTGATACTGACATCGCTTGATATCCCGGCATGCATCAGTGACATTCACGCCCCATCGCAGGATTCTCTCCGTGAGGGTGACGTGGTGGACGGGATGTATGAGGCTCTCGGGACATTTGATGTGAGCGGAGAGAACGGCGCCAATGTGGTCGGCCAGCAGCTCCTGCTCAACATGATGAAGCTCAAGAATCTTTGAGTCCTCTGCGGTATTCGGAAGGTGACATGCCGAAGCGCTTCTTGAATGCCTTGCTGAAATAGTGGGGGTCGTTGAAGCCTGTCTTGTAGGCTATCTGCGATATTGAATAACCGCCTTTTGCCATCATCTCCGCGGCTTTGCTGAAACGCAAGTCGCGGAGATATTCTGTAGGGGCCTTGCCGAGCATAGCCTTGCACTTTTCAAACAGTGCGGAGCGGCTTACGTTGAGGGCGGCTGCCATGTCTTCGGCGCTCAGGTCACCGTTGTCGAGATTCTCTTCGAGGAAGACCTTGAACGCTTTGGTGAATTTCTGGTCTTCGGCTCCGGCTGGCGTGACGGCGACTGCGGTTGCGATTGCGGCCGGAAGAGCGGTCTTTTCTGTTTTCCTTTTACGTGTGATGATGTATGCTGATATCATGATGGCGATTATGGCCGTCATGATGCCCATCTGGATGTAATTGGAGATGGCGGGCCGGACTATTACCATGACATTGAGGGCATTGTCCCGCTGTACTCCGTCCGCGTTGGTGGACCTGATCTGGAGCCCGTGCCGCCCTATGCCCAGATTGTCCAGACTCAGGATCTGTGTGCTGCCGAGCTGCGTCCAGTCTTTGTCTCCGTCTTTCTTCCAAGAGTACATGACTCTTTCGGGGCCATGCATGTCCACTGCCGCAAATCGGATGTCAAGTCTGCCGCTGCCGCGGATCTCTATCTGTCTGCCGCCTTCAGGGTAGATTCTCTCTCCTGCAAACTGGCAGTTTGTGATGAATACCTTCGGCGTGAAAGTGCTGTTTGAGATGTCTTCAGGGTTGAAATACAGGATTCCTGCGGTCGTGTTGAATATCAGATTCCCGTCTTTGGAGATGAGGGGTGCGCCTTCATTGAACAGCAGATCCTTGCCTATCCTGTCGTATGACCAGCCGATGACATCGCCCGTGCCCGGGTTCAACTTGTTCAGACCCCGATAGGTTGCAATCCAGATGTTTCCGTCCCTGTCTTCGATTGCTGAGAAAACGAAATTTGACATCAGTCCGTCGTCTGTGCTGATTGCCGACGGGGTGCCGTTTCCGTCAAGCGGGCAATGTATGAATCCGCTTCCGAAAGAAGAGGCGTACATCTGACCGTCTCCGGTGAACAGAAGGTGCTGGATGTCTTGCTCTTTTGTGCCGGGCAGCCTTTTGAAATCCAGAGAATCCTCCGGTGCGTCCGGGTTTTCGCAGACGAAGATCCCCTTTCTTCCGCAGGCATACAGCTTTCCGTCCGGGCCGGATGTGATGAAACGTATCTTGTCCATCTGGCTTGCAGAAGACCGGAGCTTGTCTTTGCTGCCGATAAATTGTGTGCCGTTGTCGAACGAGCCTGTCCACATGCGGGTGCTGTCTTGATACACGCAGTATACCAGATCTCCATTCTGATTGGGCCCCCTGTATGTTTTGGGTCTGAATACAGGTCTATAGCCGAAGGCCGGGGCTGTATTTTCGATGACTCCGCCGCCTTTGGTGCCTATCCAGATGTGTCCCTCCCTGTCTTCTGTTATGCTGTAGGCCGGGAAGGGAAGCCTCCAGACCGTGATAGGGCTGAGGTTCTCGCTGAGGATGTGTATGTTGCCGTCTTTTGTGCCGGCGTAGATGATTCCCTCATTGCTCTGGGCTATTGCCCTTACGCTGTTTGCCGGGGACGGACTGTCGCTGTCCGGGGTGAAGCTGAGAAGGTTGAAATTGCTGTCTTTCCTTGTTCCGCGGCCTATGCCGCCCCAGCTTCCGGCAAACCAGATGTTGCCCTGGTTGTCGAGGAATGCTGAATATATGTTGTTCTCGGCATTCCAACCCTCCGCATCGCCTGCCTCGTATCGCATGGGTTCAAGCTTGAGGCGATCCGGGTCGAGGCTGCTGATGCCTCCGGACGGCGACCAGATCCAGACAGTCCCCTTGCCGTCAGTGAATGACTTCGGGCTTGGACCCAGACAGCACTCCGGCGGGACATTTATGTTTTCCAGTTGCCATTTGTCCATCTTCAGCCGGGAAAGCTGCCCGTCGTCCGAGCCGAGGACAAGGTCGATTGTGCCCGGTATGTTGGCTATCAACTTTATATCATACCTGACATCTGTCCCGATGTCGAAAATTCTCCCGTCTATGCATTCTATGATTTTGCCGTCCTTGCTTCCGAACCGCAGGGCTCCGGAAGAATATTCGACACAGTATCCGGGGTTGTTGCTCGCGACTTCTTTATTGCGCAGGATGGCATTGTCCGTTGCTGTCCATATATTGTCCTCCGAATCCTTGTATATGCAGTTGATGTTGTCAGAAGAGGCGATGGCGTAATATTCTGACAGTCTACATGTCCGTCCGTGGTCGGAGTATTTTGTGCGCAGGATCGTGTTCTCCGTCGTGACGAAGCAGAAGTCGTCTGACGAGAGTTTGTGGATTTGAGATATTCCCTGCCCGGATGCCATGGGATTGAAATTCCCTTTCTGCGGATCGAAGCGGTATAACGAACCGTCGTATGAGAGTGCCCAGATATATCCGAAACTGTCACGCTCTATCCTGTCGAATCGGTTGTTGGCCTTCTCGCCATGTGTTCCGGGGATGTCTGCCCTGAATCCTGTGAAGCTTATTCCGTCGAAACGGTACAGCCCGGACCAGCTTGCCAGCCATAGGCAGCCGCAGTTGTCTTGTATCATATCCTGCACAAGGGTTCTCGGGAGGCCGCGCTCTTTGAGATAGTAGGTGTATTGCAGTCTCGGAGCCGCATCGGATGATGATACAGCCATGATTATCAGTAAAAGCGATATGAGCAGCCTCTTTATCACAATCTATAGTTTATGATACAATTCCACTTTTGTGTGGTATGCTTTTGGATGATATTCCACCTTTTTAATATGCAAATATACCAATTTTTCTGATGCCTTATATACCTTTGCATTGCTGCTTTTAGTTCTAACCTTTACGGCGGTTGAGGCCTTGGTCACATTGTCATTGTGGTAATTTGTTTTGGTGTCCTTGGCTTCAGTTGCCTGAAGCGGTACCTAACTTAAATTATCCTGGGTATTAGCGGTTAATAATTTTGTATTCGGAATTAGGGAGGTCTCCAGGAGCCTCCCTTTTTTATACGGGGCATATCCCCGAAACCCCTGCGCCCTCAAGGGCCTTTCCAATTTTGCTGAAGCAAAATCCCGGCCCCGGGCGGTCCGCTGATGCGGACTTTTATAGACTGAGGCATATCCTCAGACTCTTGCGCTTGCTGCGCAAGCGCGGCTTTCTCAACCCCAGTCAGCTGTCGCTGACAGCCCCTTTCAGGGGCATGCCGGCTCGGCGACCCTCGCCGGGCGTCTCCGCTGCTCATTCGCTTCGCAAATTCGCTGACGCTCCGCCGCGCCGCTGCCGCGACCCTCCGGGAAGTCGCTTTCCGACTTTGCCGGGCAGGTGCAGTTCCGATTACGGTCGCGCGCTGTCTGGTGCTGGTCTGGGACAAATCCGTCAGCCTCGGTCGTGGGCAGCCATCTCTGGCCGCATTTCCTGACTTCGTCGATTTTTGACCGTCAAAACGGGCGCACATTGATTATCAATCTGTTATCGCACAGGATAGG
>CAKVDS010000060.1 GCA_934726455.1 uncultured Bacteroidales bacterium | reverse complement strand
AAGACATGATAACAGAACTTGATTTGGCACTGCAATACGACTATGCGCGTGAACAGGGCGAAGCCATCGGAGAAGCAAGAGGAAAGGCAGAGGGCAAGGCAGAGGGTCTCGCGGAAGGAATAATCGAAGCCACCTCCGCCATCGCCAAGCGGATGCTAGGAGCAGGACTTCCACTCGATGTCATCGAGAAATGCTCAGGGCTGCAAGAAGACGAGCTTCGCCGGCTAATGTGACGCTCGGCAAGTCACCCATTACGTACGCAATGGACCTTCTGATTGGAATTCATAAGCACACCATGAAAGCGACGGATCAGAAAATCTGGCCCGTCGCAAATATCATCTATCAAAAGCCGGTCAATCCCAGCCCGGATTATTCTTGAGTTCCTTGCCGTTTGACAGGGAGTTCAGCCAGGAGAGCGGGATTGGACGGAGACTGAATTTGGCATCGGTCGCCGCGCTCAGGTCGGTCTTCATGATTCCCCCGTAAATGTTGTTCACATCCCAGTTGTACTCGAGAACCCTCTCGGCAAGTTTGCCTGTACGGGTAAGGTCGTTCCAGCGGGACACCTCCCCGAAGAGTTCGAGAGCCCTCTCCTGAAGCACGTCATCGATGGTGACAGTCCCCTCATAAAGTTTGAGACCTGCTTCCGGGGCACCATAGGCCGCCCTCTCGCGCACCTTGTTGATATACCTCTGAGCCTTGTCATTATCTCCAAGGTTGACGGCAGCCTCGGCGGCAATCAGGTAAGTCTCGGCCAGACGGGCGAGGTATATGTCCCTGCTGCCGTATGAGACAGTACCGGAAGCGTTGAACTGCGTGTAGCAGTCCTTGAACTTCCACACCGGAATCCATGCACGGGAAGAAGAATTTCCGCTCTGGTAGCCGGTGATGTAATAGTCATCGTTGCCGGCATCACGGTAGGACTTCTCGGCAAGCGAGCCTGCAGGGTAGTTGTAGATATAGCGGCCTTCAGCCTGCGCGGCGCTCTTCTCGGAAGCGGTGTAGAAGTGGTTGTTGTCAAAGCTGACGCTTGAGCCCTCTTTCTTGGAGAAAGTCTTGCCGTCCTGCGGCACCGGGAAGAGGAGAACAGGGTCGCCCTCAGGAACCTTGCCGTTCTTGTTGGTGCTCTGGAAATAGTTCACACCATACTGGCGTCCGTCAATCGAAGTGGCCGCATCCCCGTTATACGGAGACATGAATGTCACCTCGGCCCTGTGGTCTTTCTTCCAGTCGAAGAGCAGATAGGCATACTTGGTAGGCATCACGGAAGCCCAGTCGTTGCAGTAGATGGAAGAGAACGCTATGTCCTGCCATCCCTCACGGTACACAAAGAGGTAGAACTCGCTCCAGATGTTGGTGTACGCGCCCGGAGCATTGTTGAAGTTGAGGCAGAAGATGATCTCGTCGTTGACCTCATTGCTCTGGCGATGTACCATGGCATAGTCGTCAAGAAGGGCGTGGCCGGACTTCTCTATCACCATCTCGGCATCATCAAGCGCGAGATCGAAGTCGCTCTTGCCTTTGCCGTAAGACTGATAGCCACGTGTCAGGTACACCAGAGAGCGCAGATGCAGGGCGGCGGCCTTCGATACCCTTCCATGCTCGGAAGCAGGCTGCTTCATCGGAAGGTCTGAATCCAGAACATCCTGTAGATCAGCGAGTATCTGGTCGTAGAACTTCTCCGGTCCGTCAAGCTGCGCAGTGGTAGAAGGAGACATGGTCTCTTCGAGGATAAGAGGCCCCTGGCCGAAATTGCGCACGATCTCGAAGAGGAAAAGCGCACGCAGGTACTTCGCCTCAGCCACTCTCTTGGCAAGGAGCGACGCATCCATCCCGTCACGGGGATCCGTCTCTTTGGTAATCACGGAAGAAGCACGGCCGATGACGGCGTTTGCATTCTTGAGAGCGGCATACAGGGCATCCCAATAAGCGCTCACTGTCGCATTGTCGCTATAATATGTGACATACTGGTTGAGCTGGTTGGTGGAGTTGCCGTTGTTCTGCGTGGAGATGTCAGTACCAAGCTGGCTCAAAGAGTACCAGGTGGTTGTATTGTATATGCTGGCGAGGCTGTTGTAGGCACCGCGCACAAGGCTCTCATACCCTGCCGGAGTAGCGAAATATGCCTCGGCAGACTGGTTGGAGAGATTCTCCTCATCAAGGAAAGACGAGCAGGATGACAAGGCGGAAGCCATGGCGACAAGCGCACCGATAAGAATGTATTTTGTTTTCATCTCATTCTGAAATTAAAATCCGACATTGACTCCGAAGATGAGGTTGCAGGTCATGAAATCCGAAGAATTGATTGAAACCGTCATCTGTTCAGGATTGAAGCAGTATCTGTCACACCAGATATATGGATTCTGGACTGTCGCGTATACACGGAGATTGCTGAGTTTCAGCTTGTCAAGTACTTTCTTGTCAAAAGTGTACCCGAGAGAAGCGTAGTTGAACTTGATGAAATCGGTCTTTGAGAGACGATGCGAAGACGTTGCCATGTTCTCATTGTTGCTCCAGGTGGCGCTGCGGTAATTGGCATAGATACCGGCATTGCTCGGCTGATGGCGCTCATTGGAAGGATTTTCAGGAGTCCAGTAATTCCCTTTCAGGTTGTTGAAGTTCTGGGTATTGCCCTCGAGAGCGTAAGAGACGTAGAACTGGTTTCTCATCTTGGCTCCGCTCTGGAAAGACATCTGGAATGAGAGGTCGAAATTCTTGTAGCGGAAAGTGTTCGTCATACCGCCGGTCCAGTCAGGGGTATGCTTGCCGTTGATCACGCGGTCGGCATCAGTGATCTTGCCGTCTTTATTGAGATCCAAAGGCTTGTACTGACCAGGGGTGCAACCGTACTTGGCTGCCTCCTCGGCCTCGTCAAGCTGCCAGATCCCCACTGTCATGAGGCTGTAGTTGATGTCGATAGGCTGTCCGATGATCCAGAGGTTCTTGTAGTCCCCCTCCATTCCCTGAAGAGACTCGCCGTAGGCGGAGAGATCCTCCTTGAACTGGAGATCCACAATCTCGTTGCGGTTGAAGGCGAAATTCAGCTGTGTCACCCAGGAGAAGTCACTGGTCCGGATATTCTCGGTATTGAGGAGAACCTCGACGCCGGAGTTGCGTACCGAGCCCACATTGGCCTTGACAGACTTGTATCCTGTGGTTGACGGGATGGTCTTGTTCATGATGAGGTCGGAGGTGAGACGGTTGTAATAGTCCACGGAACCGGAAATCCTGTCCTTCAGGAAGCCGAAATCCACACCGGCATTCACCTCGCTCGTGCGCTCCCAACCAAGGTCAAGGTTACGCAGGTTGTTCGGGACGTAAGCTGTGCCGGTAGAATTTCCGAAAGTGTAGTACAGCACGCTGCTGATGGAGCCCTGGGTCTGATAAGGGGAGACATTGTCGTTTCCGGTCTGGCCGTAACTCAGACGGAGTTTGAGGTTGTTGACCCATGAGAGGTCTTTCATGAAATCCTCCTGCGTAACCCTCCATGCGAGGGCCACGGAAGGGAAAGCGCCCCACTTGTGCCCGGAAGCCAGCTTGGACGAACCGTCATAGCGGACGCTTGCAGAAAGATAGTACTTGTCCGCGTAGATGTAGTTGGCCCGGAACATATAGGACATCAGGCTGTACTTGGAATAACCGGACGTGGCGGAATTTTCCTTGGCCCCACCTTTGAGGTTGTACCACAAAGAATTATAGCTCAAGCCATTGCCGACACCGCGAAGAGCCTCGTACTCGTTCTGTGCCATTGAGAAGATGCCGGACACGTCGAACCTGTGCACCCCGATCTCCTTGCGGTACGTGATCTGGTTGTCCCACACCCAGTCGGTGGTGGTGTTCTTGGCGTAGTTGCTGGTGGCGTCATTGGTGCCCTTGTTGGCCTTGGTATAACGGCCCCTGTACTGGCCTATCTCGGCGATACGGATGTTCGGGGAGAAAGTTGTCTTGAGAGACAGCCCATCAAACGGGAGGATCTCCAGGAACGCGTTTCCGAACATGTTGTAAGTCTTCGTCCTGTTGGTCTCGTTCTGCTGGGTGACGAGGGCGTTGTACTGCCCGTTGGAGTATGCCCACTCTTCCTCGCCAGTGATGAGGTTGGTCGGATGGTAGGTAGGACGGAGACGGACAGCGTCCTGGAGAAGGTCGGAGTTGCCGGTGTTCCTGAGCGAGTACGTACCGTACATGTTGACTCCGAATTTGATATAATCCACAGGCTTCACATCAACTGCAGCCCTGACATTGTATCTGGAGTATTCCTGAGGGTCGATCATTCCATCCTCGAAATAGTAGCCGGTCGAGAGGGAGTATGTCGCTTTTTCGCTTCCGCCTGATGCCGAGAGAGTATGATTCGTCATCGTGGCCGGATGGGAGATGGCATCCACCCAGTCAAAGTAGTTGTGGTCCTGGATGGCCTTGAGTTCGGATGCGGTGAAGATCTCGCTGTCCGGGGCATACTCGTAAGTCGTCTTGTTGCGTTTCGCCTCACGGGCGATCTGCACATACTCGTCGCCGGACATCATCTCCGGCATGTTCGTATACTGACGCACTCCCACATAGCCGCTATAGTCTATTTTCACGTCCCCGGCCTTGCCGCGCTTGGTAGTCACAAGCACCACGCCGTTGGTGGCACGAGAACCGTATATGGCTGTAGATGAGGCATCTTTGAGGATGTCGATACGCTCGATGTCGTCAGGGTTGATGCTTGAAAGGGATGCGCCCTGCACACCGTCCACCACCACGAGCGGAGACGTGCTGCCGCTGATGGTATTGAGGCCTCGGATGAGGATGTTGTACTCGCCGCCCGGCTTGCTGTTGGAGCGTTGGATCTGCACTCCCGGGAGAGTTCCCTGCATCGCGCCCACCGCATCGGCCATTCCTCCCTTGACAAGGGCGTCGTTGGACACGGAACCTACTGAACCTGTAAGGTCTATCTTTTTCACGGAACCATATCCCACCACGACGGTCTCTTCGAGGAGGGTGGAGTCTTCGGTGAGCTTGACGGTCATGCCGTTCTTGAGTTTGGCGTGCGCTTCCTGATAGCCCAGGATGCTTACAATAATAGGGGTGCCCTCGGCTGCGCGGATGGTGAACTTGCCGTCAAGATCGGTGGAGACTCCGTTGGATGTCCCCTCGACTATCACGGCTGCACCGGCCACGGGATTGCCTCCCGCGTCGATGACCTTGCCCGAGAGCGGACTCTGCGCAAGCGCCTCCATGCACGGCAGCATCAGCGCCGCAGAGAGGAACGCCACCAGAGCCTTCTTGATTAAAATCTTCATACTCTTTTGGTTTTTGTTGTGTTTATTTTAATATGGTTTTCAGCCTTGTAAGGGCTTCAATGTAATAATAATCCGCATAACTTATCGATGCATCGATCTCGTAGCCGTTAGGCTTGTGGCCGGTGGCGTGGAGAAGGAAGGCCGAGCACTGGTCGCCCGCCCTGTAAGGGGCAGCAGAGAGTGTCTTGAGCGTGCGTTTGGCCTCCTTGAGGTAGCGTTTCGCCTGATCTTTCGGAAGATAGCCCTGCAGTTCGATGAGAGCGGAAGCCACTATCGCCGCCGCTGAGCAGTCCCGAGGCTGGTCAGGGAGCTGTTCCCCCGCCTCGAAATCCCAATACGGGATCCCGTCCTCCGGGAGGCGTGCCAGGTACGTTTCAGTGGCATGCACGGCAGTGTCAAGGAAACGTTTATCCTTGGTGAAACGGTAGGCCATGGTGAACCCGTACACGGCCCATGCCTGCCCACGTGCCCACATGCTATCGTCCTTCCACCCCTGGTGCGTGTGGCCGGCGAGAAATTCTCCCGTGTCCGGATCGAAAACGGTCACGTGGTATGTGGACCAGTCCTCACGGAACTGGTATTTCATCGTGGTCTCGGCGTGCCGGAAAGCTATCTCATAGAGATCCGGGCGGTCACAGTTCTGCGCCACCCAGAACAGGAGTTCAAGATTGAGCATATTGTCAATGATGGTATTGTGCCTCCAACCCATCTTATTCACCATGTTAGGCCATGAAAGTATCGAGCCGACAGTGGGGTTGTAGAGCGTGGCGAGCGAATCGGCGGCACTCACCAGCGCATCGAGGTACTTTTTCTCGCCCGTGATGCGGTAGGCGCTGCCTATGCTCGGCATCACCATGAATCCCACATCGTGGCTGTGCGGCGTGCGGTACGCGACCGGCACGATGGCATCGGTGACTTTCAATGCGTTGTCCCTGAACAGGGTGTCGCCGGTGTCCTCGTACAGATACCACAGCTCCCCGGGCCAGAACCCGCATGTCCAGCCGCCCGGACGCGTAAACTTCCAGGTGGACGAACCGGCGTCCACCGAATTGGGAATAAAATCCGGAGATGAAACAACTTCCAAAGTCCGGGCGGCCTGCTTCGCGCAGTAATCTATCGCCGACTGCACAGGGGAAGAGCACCCCTGCGCCGCGGCGAACCAACCAATAATATTAACCAAAATCAGAATCTTTTTCATATTCTCTTTAACTATATTGCATCTTTACGGTCTGGCGGACATCCCGGCGGGCACGGAAAATATGGTTCTCCACTGTCCTGCGGCTTATCTCAAGGCTGTCGGATATGTTAGGCACAGACCAGCCGCGCTGTACATACAGCACAAACACCTGCGCCATCTTAGCGGGCATCTTCCTTATGCAGTCGGCCTCTATGCGCTCAAGTTCGTCCGCCGCGACCTGCTCGTCCGTGACACGGCTTGAGCGCTGCGCGTGCTCTGCGAAATATTCCTGTGCCTTCCGTATGCTGGCATGATGCCTGAGAAAATCGATGACCTGGTTGCGCGCGATCGTG
This sequence comes from uncultured Bacteroidales bacterium, assembly GCA_934726455.1. Classification (GTDB taxonomy): domain Bacteria; phylum Bacteroidota; class Bacteroidia; order Bacteroidales; family UBA932; genus Cryptobacteroides. Next base: position 3,787 of record CAKVDS010000060.1, on the reverse strand, counting down.
TACACCAGACGCGGGGCCTGCTCCCTGTCGATCTCCGCCCCCGAGGTGAGCAGACGGACGAAAGTATCCTGCGCGAGATCCTCGGCATCGGCCTGACGGCCATCGCCTATACGACGGAGAATATAACGCCGGACGGCATCATACATCTCCATGTAGATGCCTTTCACAAGTTCCCCGCGTTTCTCCGCGTATGTGAGGTGACAGTCCATCGTGCCATTAATCATGTGGTGCAAAGATGGGGAGATGGAGCCGGACGGACGGTCACAATATTGCACAAAAAACGGGACATTCCGTAACATGTCCCGTCCACAGTGCCTTCCAGCCGCCTCTACCGCGCTTACCCGATTTTCGACAAGGGATTTGACGGACCTGTCTGCATCGCGATCCAGAGCCCGAAGAATCTGTCGGAAACTGAATACGTTTTCTGGTTCATGGTCACCAGCTCCTTATCAAGAAGTTTCTTCGCGGCAGCCTGAACCGAACTCGCCGAAGACAGGCTGTGTCGACGTATGAATGCAGAAGAAGTGATTGCTGAAGCCTCGCCGTCAAGTGCTATCGCATAGAGGAGCTCTTTCTGTTTCTCCGGCACATTCGACAGTATCTCCCGGAACACGGTATCGTATGAATCGATGAGCGCGCATATAGCTGTACGGATAGTGTCCATAGTACATGAATCCCCATGAGGAGTATCGGCAAACGACTCGTTGAAAGTTTTCTGGACATAGAATGTATGTCCTCCAAAGAAATCGTATACGGCTCCTGCTTCGCTCTCGGCAATGCTCTTTCCAAACTTGCTGAAGTTCCCGACTATGAAACGGACATATTCATCTCGCGCTATCGCCTTCAGTTCAAGCACGTCCGCACTCCTGTAAAACGGATGGTTCGACGAGAGGAACATCTCTTGCATCATACGCCTATCGCTTCCGGCAAAGATAAAGTGGCAGTTTCCGCAATTCTGGATATGGCCGCGAAGAAGTGCCTCGACATTCTTTTCCGGATATTTGGCTATCTGCTGAAACTCGTCAATGGCGATGATGCAAGGCATGTCCGCATCTTCCAAATAACGGAAAATCTCATCAAGCATAAAATCCGGCCGTTCAATGTCCCCCAGTTCTATGCTGAACACAGGAAGCCCGGTAGCCGGGTCAAATCCGAATTTACCGCTGATTGATTTGAGTGTCTGGAGGAAGAATGTAGCCATCTTGCGGCTGCGCGGCTGAAGCGTCTCATATATTGCTTTGCCGAGCACATACGTGAATTCCCGCAGGCTTGAGGTGTGGAGGATATCTATAAAAAACGTATAGTAACTGTCACAGATCTCATCTTTCCCGAAACAGTAGCGTATCAGACCCGTCTTCCCCATACGCCTTGGGGATATGAGAACCATATTGTTACCGTTGATGACAGATTTTACAAGCCGCGCGGACTCCGTGACCCGGTCACAGAAATATTCCGGTTCTATCTTTCCGGAAACGATGAACGGATTCATATTCTTGGCCATGACATATACGTTTTATTGCAAATGTAATTATTTAAAACGCATAATGCAAATCGAATAACGCCACGATGCAGCATATACTCTCCCGCGCAGGTCGGGAGCGGCTTTCACGGTGGCAACGGCTCTACTCCGGCGGCGCTTCACGGGGTGCGCTTCACGGAGGAGTGCGCTTCACGGAGGAGTACGGTTCACGGAGTGTGCTTCACGGTGGCGGACAACACACTGGCTATCAACACAATAAACGATAAGCCTCCTGCAATTTCGGTATAGGCAAACGAGCTTTCTTATTGATAGTCAAACCGTTATCCGCCACCGGCATATGCAAGTCATAACCTTTCACCAAGAAAAATGAAAAGACGGGATGAGATCGCACAAGCACTCCGAGGGCATGAGACAGGATGTAGTTGTAGAACCTCCAATAAACCAGCAAGTATTTCTGATGAGCCTTGTTATCCTTCATGTTGAGTCCACAACTATTTTCCACAAAAAATTGCACAACTCCAAAACTATTTGCCTATCTTTGTTCATGGTAGATATCTATTGCTGTTTAGACACTTTAGCACACTGAATATCAATGACTCTGAACACTCTGACGACAGAATGTACCGCATGCGATTTTAAGTTGATGCTTGAGGAAAAGAAGCCTAAGAGCTGGTTGAAGAGTGTAAGCGCTTTCGCCAACGGCTCAGGTGGCTCACTTTTCTTTGGCATAGACAATGACGGCATCGTCAAAGGCCTTGATGATGTGCAGCATGTTTGCGAAGTTATCAGCAGTAAGATTCGTGATTACATGGATCCACTACCAGAGGTTGAAATGATTCCCCGTAATATAGATGGTTTACATGTTTTGCAACTCAAAGTCGTTGCAGGGCATTATACTCCGTATTACTACATCGGCGATGGTCAGCGCATAGCCTTTGTCCGTGTAGGTGATGAGAGTCTTCCTGTCACGGCAGAGCAAATGGTACGCTTGGTACTTAAAGGTTCTAATAAAACCTACGATTCCCTTCATACGAATTATAAGATTGAAGACTATGCTTTTACGATAATAGCGAATACTTTCAAAGACCGTACTAAACAAGAATGGGATAAGAAGTATCTATTATCGTTCGGGCTGGAAACCAGTACTGGCAACCTTACGAATGCAGGAGCACTGTTTGCCGATGATTGTCCGTTATGGCAATCTCGCCTATATTGCACACGATGGGATGGAAAGGAAAAGGGTGATGCCATCAACGATGCAGAGTTCACAGGCAACATACTCATGCTGCTTCGAGAGGCCATGAACTTTGTGAAATCCAACACCAAGAAAAGTTGGGAGAAACTGCCCGATAGACGAAAGAACAAACCCGAATATGCTGAACGTGCCGTTCTTGAAGCTATGGTCAACCACTTTATCCATCGTGACTACACGGTGATGGGTGGCGAAGTACATCTTGATATATATGATGACCGTCTCACCGTAACATCCCCAGGCGGGATGTATAATGGTCTGCTGATTCAGGACTTAGACATCGCAGAGGTTTCTTCTGAAAGACGCAATCCAATACTCGCTAATGTAATGGCCCAGCTCGACTATATGGAGAAACGAGGCAGCGGACTTACACGCATCTGTAATGAAACCAGAGCATTGGATGGCTATAGGGATGAACTGAAGCCAAAATTCAAATCAACCCCGACACAGTTTCAGACTACCATCTTCGCCTCTGCCTACGCCTCGAATGTCGGAGACCATGACGGAGACGTGTCGGAGACGAAACTCACTGATCGTCAGAAAAAAATTCTCATTCTCATTAAAGAGTCTCCGACAATGACCGGCCGTCAGATGTCGGAGACATTATCGGTGAGCCAACGTACTATAGAACGCGATCTTTCCGTCTTGCAAAAGATGGGCATTCTTAAGCATGAAGGTAAGGATAATGACGGTGTGTGGGCGATCAGGAACTCTCATTCGCACATAACCACAAATATAACTTTCCGTCAAAAGGAATAAAAGGACGGGATGCGCCGGCGGGGACGGGGGCAACGGCGCCGGACAAGAACAAGGGAAAGTTTTTTGGAGGGATGCTGGGGCAAGCTAGGGGTGAAAACAGCCGAAAATGCCCCAACCTTCAGGGCATAGGCAAAAGAGAAGTTGGGAAATGCAGCACTGCCGGCGCACTCGGGTGCCTCAGCTTCTGTCGGCTTTCCAGCCGTCCACGGTACGGGACTCGGAGGAGAAGTTGATGCCGAGCTTTATTATCTCCTTGCCGCTTGAGAGGAACGGCCTGTCGTAGCCCTTCGCCTCGA
>CAKVDS010000059.1 GCA_934726455.1 uncultured Bacteroidales bacterium | reverse complement strand
CAGCGGCCACGGACGGGGCCGCAGGGCAGGCGGCAGTGCCGGGTAGGAGCGGAAATGCCGGAAAAGGCTCACACCTGAACGGGGCAACAGCCACGGACGGGGCCGCAGGGCAGGCGGCAGTGCCGGGTAGGAGCGGAAATGCCGGAAAAAGCTCACACCTGAACGGGGCAACAGCCACAGACGGGGCCGCAGGGCAGGCGGCAGTGCCAGGTAGGAGCGGAAATGCCGGAAAAGGCTCACACCTGAACGGGGCAACAGCCACGGACGAAGCTGCACAGCAGGAAGGCCGGCAGGAAGGTCGGGGTAAAAAGCGCCAAAAACACCCCTACCTCCGGCGTGGGAACAAGGGAAACGTGGTGGCAAGGGAACAAGGGAACGTGGAAACGAGAGGACACCGCAAAACCGCAGCACCAACAGCAGCCCCACAACCCAACCACACCACAAACCCCAACAGCAAAACCAACAGCAAAACCGCAACCCCTGAAATCAGCGCTTCTTATACTGCGACGGGGAGACCCCGAACATTTCCTTGAAATACTTCGCAAAATACTTCTGCGTCCCGAAGCCCACAGCCTCGGAGACCTCAACGATGCTTATAGACGGATCCTCGGACAAAAGCTGGGCGGCTCTCTTAAGACGCATAGTGCGTATGAACGCCGACGGATTCATGCCGTACAAAGACTGGATCTTGCGGTAAAGGCTCATTCTGTGCATGCACACATCTGAAGCCAAATCCTCGACAGAATAATCAGGATTGCCCATATTGGCCTCCAGCTTCTCCATTATGAGGGCCATCAGCTTCTGGTCCACCGTCGTGACCGTCACATGCATAGGAGACACATCCGCCTTGCCGGAGAACGAGCGCATACGCTTCTCCCTCTCCTCAAGCAGGTTGCTGATGCGCGATTCGAGCATCTCCATCCTGAATGGTTTGGAAAGATACGCATCCGCCCCGCAGTCGTATCCCTTGATACGGATGTCCTCCGACATCCTCGCCGTTATCAGGATCACCGGGATATGCGACGTCTCCACGTCACCCTTCAGGCGCCTGGCCAGTTCAAAGCCGTCCATTTTGGGCATCATGACATCGCAAACTATGATGTCAGGCATGGAGGAAGGCAATTTTGCAAGACAGTCCTCCCCGTCACAAGCCGTGCAGACCCTGTATCCGCGAGAGAGTTCATCCCGAAGATAATGCCTGAAATCCGCATTGTCATCGACCACCATTATGCACTTCCGCCCGTCCGCCGGCATGGCCACCGGGCTGTCCTCAGCACCGTCAGCGGCAGGAGGCGCCACAGCAAGAGAAGCCGGCAACACTACGGAGAACACCGTCCCATTGCCCACCTCCGATGCGGCCGACACACTCCCTCCATGCATCTCCACGTACTGCTTGACCAGATTCAGCCCTATTCCGGAACCTGTCGAAGAGCCGGCATTGGAACTGCGGTAGAAGCGGTCGAATACATGTGGCAGGTCAGACGGGGGTATGCCTATCCCGCTGTCTTCCACATCAAGGCGGACAGAGCCGTCCTCCGCCCTGCTGAGACGGACATCCACCGCCCCGCCCTCCGGAGTGAACTTCATTGCATTAGACAACAGATTGTTGACAACTTTCTGCATCATGTCGCTGTCGAAAGACATCAGGCAGTTGTCCGAAAAGTCGGTGAATCTCAAGCGTATACGCTTCTTCATGGCACCGTCGCGGAAAGGTTCCAGCACACTTGCCACGAACTCGGAAAGATTGCCTTGACGCAGATGGAGTTTCTCCCCGCCCATCTCAAGTTTCCGGAAATCAAGAAGATGATTGACCATGTCCAGCAGGGATTTGGCATTGCGGTGCATCGTCTCCAGCCGGCTGTATTCATCAGTCCCCTCCTTGTCTTTCATCAGGCTTTCGAGGGGAAGGATGATCAGAGAAAGCGGAGTCCGGAGCTCGTGTGAGATGTTGGTGAAGAACCTGAATTTCATCTGGTTTAGCTCTTCCTCCTGCTGACGCTGACGCTCCGCCTGCTGCAGGGACATCTTGCGCCGCGCCCGACGGTAGAACAACGCCACAGCGCCCCAGATGCCGATCATCACAAGGAAAGCATAGACGAACAGGGCCGGAGTTGACCGCCAGAACGGAGGCCGTATCAGGATCGGCACGCTGGTGCATCCGCTCCAGTCCATACCGTTGTTGGAAGCCTCCACCTCGAAAACATACTTCCCCGGCTCAAGGAAGGTATATTCCGCCACCCCGAGAGGAGACGACGGCGACATGCGCCATCCTTCCTCAAAACCGGAAAGCCGATAACGGTAACGGCTGTGCTCCGGGTTTGCATAGTTGAGATTGGTGAAAGTAAAACGCAAAGACGTCTTGTCATACGGCAGCCTGACATCCGAAACGGACATCTGCTCCCCTCCGGCGGTGAAAGACGAAATCCTCGGAGCCACGCCATAGTCAGGTATGCTCAGCGACCCCGGAGCGATGACGCACATCCCTGAAGACCCGCCGAAATAGATGGTGCCGTCAGAATGCTTCAGCACGGATTTCGGGAAGAAAGAACCGCAGTCGAGACCGTCCCCGACACCATAGTCCGTCCTCTGGACCGAACCGTCTTCAGCCACCCTTACACTGGACACACCGCTTGTGGACATCGCCCATATAACCCCGTCATCATCTTCAGCCATGCCCATCATGACTCCGGAAGAGATTATCGGACGGGAGCCCGAGGCGCCCTCCCTCACGGACAGTCCCCCGGACTCGGCCAGCCAAAGCCTGCCGGAAGAATCCTCGAGAATCTGGTTGGTAAAGGCAAAAGAATCCTCTTTTCTCATATCCACGACCTCATCCGAGAGAGGATCATAGCGGAAGCGCCCGTTGTCACCCGAAGCGACGATGGAACCGTCATCCATGATGAATATGTCACGGATCATCATGTAGCGCTCAAGTTCGGGATGTCCATCCCGGAGAAGGGAAATCCGTCCGCTCCCAGGCTCGAAGCGGCCCAGACCGCCATAGACTGAAATCCAATACTGCCCGTCAGCATCTCTGGTAAGGGCACGTACGCAGTTGAGATTCGGAGAGGCTTTCTGATATGAGACATCGACGGCGAACTGCTGAGGCCATACATAATGACGCACCCGATGCCCATCTATGCAATACAGCCCATTGTAAAATGTCCCCGCCCATATCTTTCCGGAAGCCTCCACATACAGGCCGATAATGAGTTCATTCCGCAGTTCAGGCCACGGAGACTCCATTGCCCGGGCCACAGGATCATATCGCAGCAGACCGTGTATGGTGCCGACGAGCACCTTGCCGTCGGGAGACTCTGCCAGACACTTGACACTCTCGTCAGGCATGCTGCCGCTTTTGAGAGTCGAGCCGTTGACGGTGTTTATCCGGACTATGTCCGGATGCCAGAACAGCAGTCCCTCCTGCTGGGTCGCGATCCAGACGCCTCCGCGCGGATCGGCATATATCCTTGATATGTCAAGGTGTGGATAGACCGGAGCAGCCCCGATCCTCTCAAGACAAGGGAAACGGTACACAGTCCCGTCCTTATAGAATATCCGCACCCCGGACCGGGCCGAACCGACCCACAGATTGTCCTGCCCGTCCACGGCTATGGACGTGAAAAGGTCATCACTGCCCTCCGGAATATCCTCTACACTGGAGATTTTGCCGTCATCAGGGTCAAAGCACATCAGATGCTTGTCCGACATGAACCAGCGCCTGCCCGAAGATGCCCTGGCCGTCTGCGTGCGGCTGGAACTGCCCTCACGGAAAATATGGCGGAGCGTGTCCCCGGGAGCTGCCTGGGACTGCGGAATATCGTAGATGAACTTCTCCGTCTTCCTGTCAAACACCCATGTATGATCGCGTGCATGGAGAATCACCCTGTCGCTGCCGGGATCATACACGACATGGTCCTGCCCGTTGTATTCAGTATACGGCACCATCTCCTGGTCCCAGCGCCAGTTCTTGAAACCTGCCCCGTCATAAAAGCACAGCCACGACGAAGTCTGGATGCACATAAGTCCGTCCGGCAGCATCAGCATGTCCCGGACATTGTTCTCAGGCAGGCCCTTGGAAGCATCGAGCATGCGGAACACATACGGATTTTCCGCTCCGCGGACACAGAGACCGCAGAGCAGAAAAGACAACGCTATGGCCGCAATACGCCTCATTTCTTGTCAAAAATCGACAGATCCCATTCGTCACGCCAGTGCAGGATGAAACGCCCGTCCTCAAACTCCACAGGCAGCCACACATAACGTCCGTCTATGGCGTTGTCCGGAGTCCAGCGGTCGCCCATATATATGTAGGCGTCCTTCTTGCCGGCCACAGGGATGAAGAATGTGCTCTGCGAACGGTAGGTGGTCTCGCTGTCGGCATCCACGCAAGGGTTGCCAAGCTGTGTCCACGGCCCCCAGATGGACGGGGCCACGGCGGAGTGTCCCGGATTAGGCCTCCAGCCCGTGCACTCGGAGCCCATGAAATAGTACAGCCCGTCTTTCTTGAATATGGCCGGAGCCTCCATCCTGTCCCCGATAAACGCACGGACGTATTTGCCGCTGAAATCAAGATAGTCATCAGTCAGTTCGGCAATATGGATGACGCTGTTGGATTCTGAAGAGCAGATGTGGTAGGCCTTGCCGTCGTCATCGACGAAGAGGGTCATATCACGTGAATGCTGTCCCTTCTCGAAGTCGCGCCCGAGAGTGTTGACAGAGTCCGGGTGCTCCCCCTTGGCGAGGTTGGGCCTTTCGCTCCAGTTGGCCCCCTCCGGACGTACCTTGTGCAGCGGGAGCACGTTGACAGGCCAGGTCCTGATCACCGTCCTGGTGGCCCTGATGAAACTGTACGGCCCGGTAACATTGTCGGCCTGCGCTATCCCGACCATCGCCCCGCCATACCCGGCACCTTTCGGCTCCAGGTGGAACCACATCACGAACTTGCCCGTCCCGGCATTGTAGATAACCTTGGGACGCTCCAGTATACATCCGTCCGCCACCGGGGACTCCGGGTCAGAGCTCACCTTGAATGCTATGCCCTCGTCTTTCCAGTTGTACAGGTCCGTGGATGAATAGCAATGCACCCCGACATGGGCCTGGTTGCCGGCGCGCCCGGCAGTCTTGTGTTCCCCGAACCAATAATAAACTCCATCATGCAGGAGCACCCCGCCCCCGTGGGCGTTGATATGTACTCCCTTGTCGTCAGGCCAGATTTCCCCCGGTCTGAAAGAGCTGCGCTGGGCAGAGGCCGGCAGCACAAGTGACAGGGCCGCCGCAAGTGTAAGGAAAAATTTCATTGTAAACAGGTTTTTATTCATATTACGCGCAACAGCGTAAAAATACTCAAATAATTTTTATTTTCGATGGAGTGAGTAAAACAACGGCACTGTCCGTATATGTAGATATGAAACTGAAAAGATTGCTTTTTTCGCTGCTCATAATGGCTGCGATGCCGGCCACGGGGCAGGATTTTGTGCACCCCGGGATTCTGCACGATGCCCAGGATCTCTCACGCATACGCACGTATGTGGAAGACAGGACGCAGCCGGCGTACGGCTCCTGGGAAAAACTCATCTCGGACCCAAAATCATCAGCTGACTACAAGGTCCAGGGACCGTTCCCGATCATCTCAAGGGCGGACGAGTACGGCTGGACCAAGAAGCCTTGCGAGGACGACTTCAACGCCGCGTACTACAATGCCCTGATATGGACGGCCACAGCCGACAAGGCCCATGCCGACAAAGCCATGGAAATCATCCGTAAGTACTCGGCGGTGCTGAGGAAGATCACCCCGAGGGACGATCCCCTGTGCGCCGGGCTTCAGGGCTTCATCATCACCAACGCGGCCGAATTGATGCGCCACACCTATCCCTCAAGCACTTACAAGAACGGCTGGACGGAAGATGACACCCGCGCCATGGAGACCATGCTGCGCGAGGCGTTCATCCCTGTTTTCACGAAGTTCCACGCCACACCAGCCTACACCAACGGTAACTGGGGGCTCTCCGTCCTCAAGGGCATGATCGGGATGGGAGTGTTCCTCGATGACCGGGCACTCTACGAAGATGCGATAAAAAGATACCTCGAAGCCGGCTATGACAACGGCTCTCTCCCCAACTACACCGCTCCTTCCGGCCAGCTTCAGGAGAGCGGACGCGACCAGCCGCACTGCATGCTGGCCCTCGGCTGCATGGCGGAGATCTGTGAAGTGGCATGGAAACAAGGCAAGGATCTCTATTCAGCCCTGGACAACAGGCTGATGACCTGCTACGAATACCTCTCCCGCTACAATCTGGGCGATGACAACATGCCGTTCTTCAAATGGACAGACAAGACAGGCAAATACTGCAAGTGGGACAAGATCAGCCCTCATGGCCGCGGACAGTTCCGCGCGGTATTCGAGATCGCCTACGCCCACTTCGTCGCCCGCAAGGGACTGAAGATGCCGTACACGGCTCAAGTCCTGGAGAAAATCCGCCCGGAGGGGCAGGCCTGGACCTGTGACAATCCGGGATTCGGCACCCTGCTCTTCTGGCTCGGGGACGGCGGCATCTACAAGGACGGATGGATTGACTTCAACAAGAACGGAGTCAAAGACCTCTACGAAGACCCTTCCGCCCCGGAAGAGGAGAGGGTCAGAGACCTTCTCTCAAAGATGACGCTCGAAGAGAAGACTTGCCAGATGGTGACTCTCTACGGCACAGGCCGCGTGCTCAAGGATGAACTGCCTACTCCGGAATGGAGCAAGGAGATATGGAAGGACGGAGTGGGCAACATAGACGAGGAGCACAACGGGGTCAATAACCCGTCTTCACCGTACGCAGCCGACTTCACAAAGCATGTCGATGCTCTCCACACCATCCAGAGATGGTTCGTGGAGCAGACAAGGCTCGGAATCCCCGTGGACTTCACCAACGAGGGCATCAGGGGCCTGTGCAGCGTCGGAGCGACATATTTCCCTGCCCAGTGCGGACAGGGAGCCACATGGGACAAGGAGCTCATATCCGAGATCGGCAAGGTCGAAGCCCGGGAAGCTTACCTGCTCGGCTATACCAATATATACTCCCCTATTCTGGATATCGCCCAAGACCCCCGTTGGGGACGCTGCGTAGAGACCTACGGAGAAGACCCGTATCTTGTGGGCCAGCTCGGAAAGAGAATGATCCTCTCCCTCCAGAAGGGCGGAGTCGTGTCCACCCCGAAACATTTTGCCGTCTACAGCATCCCTGTCGGAGGGCGTGACGGCAAGACCCGTACCGACCCGAAGGTGGCCCCGCGCGAGATGCGCACGCTCTACCTCGACCCGTTCCGCGTGGCCTTCACTGAAGCCGGTGCGCTCGGCGTGATGAGCTCATACAACGATTACGACGGAGTCCCTGTGAGCGGCAGCAGCTGGTTCCTCACCGACCTGCTCCGCAAACAGTGGGGATTCAGAGGTTATGTGGTCTCCGACAGCGAGGCCGTAGAATTCCTCTACGACAAACATAAAGTCGTGGACTCTTACGAAGACGCTGTGGCACAATGCGTCAACGCCGGCCTCAATGTCCGCACCACCTTCCGCACCCCGGAATCCTTCGTACTTCCGCTCAGGGACGCTGTCCGTCACGGCAAAGTCAGCATGGAGACTCTCGATGAGAGGGTAGCCGACATACTCAGGGTCAAGTTCCGCCTCGGCCTCTTCGACAACCCGTACAGGGGCGACGGCAATCAGGCCCTCAAGGAAGTTCACAGCCCTGAGCATCAGGCTCTTTCGCTGCGTGCCGCAAGGGAATCGATGGTGCTGCTCAAGAATGAGGGCGGCATGCTCCCTCTGTCCAAGGACATCAGGCACATAGCCGTCATCGGCCCGAACGCCGACGAGAGGGAACAGCTCATATGCCGCTACGGCCCGGCAGCAGCTCCGATAAAGACCGTGCTGGAAGGTGTCCGCGAACTTCTCCCGGGAAGCAAAGTCAGCTATGCGAAAGGCTGCGAGATCATAGACCCGCATTTCCCGGAGAGCGAACTCATGAACTTCGAGAAGACGGCAGACGAAAAGCGTCTTCTCAAAGAAGCTGTAAAAACAGCCAAGAAAGCCGATGCCGTCATACTCGTGCTCGGCGGCAACGAACTCACAGTCAGGGAAGACCGGTCCCGCACCAGTCTGGATCTGCCGGGCAGGCAGCAGGAACTCATGGAAGCGGTCGTGGCAACCGGGAAACCGATGGTGCTGGTTCTTCTCGACGGAAGGGCATCGACCATCAACTGGGCCGACCGCCACGTCAAGGCCATCATCCACGGCTGGTTTCCGGGAGAATTCTGCGGCCAGGCCGTAGCCGAAACCATATTCGGCGACAACAATCCCGGCGGGCGCCTTGCAGTCACCTTCCCCAAGAGCGTCGGGCAGATACCTTTCGCCTTCCCGTTCAAACCGGGTTCCGACGAATCATGCGAGACCTCCGTATGGGGCGCCCTCTACCCTTTTGGCCATGGGCTGAGCTACACCACTTTCGAGTACTCTGACCTCTCCGTCAGTCCGCGCGAGCAGACCCCGGAGGGCAGCATAGAAGTCCGCTGCACCGTCACCAACAGCGGCAGCCGTGCCGGGGACGAAGTCGTCCAGCTGTACATCAACGATGTGGTGAGCAGCGTCACCACCTACACCAAGGTGCTCAGGGGCTTCGAGCGCATCAGCCTCGCTCCGGGAGAAAGCCGGGAAGTCTCATTCACCCTCACCCCGCAGGACCTCGGCCTCTGGGATTCCGGCATGCGTTTCACCGTCGAACCCGGCCGCTTCGATGTGATGATCGGAGCATCATCCACTGACATAAGACTCAAAAGTTCATTCAACATAAAATGAGAAGATTACTATATTCCCTCGCCTGTCTCACCATAGCCCTGCCGGCCTTTGCCGGGGACGGGTACGTGGACAAGGTCAACCCGTTCATCGACAGCCACCGTTCACGGTGGTTCTTCTTCGACTCGGCCTCGCTCCCCTTCGGGATGGTGAGCCTGAGCCCGGATACCGGCACCGCACACTCCTGGGGTTCGGGTTATCTATATGATTCACTGCATGTTCGCTGCTTCAGCCACATCCACAACTGGCAGATGTCCGGAGTGGCTGTGATGCCGACGACAGGCGAATTCAAGGGTCATCTGGGCATGGACGCCTACCGCTCGGCTTTCAGGCACGAAGGCGAGATCGCGAAACCGGGCTACCACAAGATACATCTGGACGACTACGGAATCACGACCGAACTGACAGCCACGACAAGGGTCGGCATGCACCGCTACACCTTTCCGAAGGGCAGAGAAAGCACGATCATCTTCGACAGCGGGGCTTTCCTCGCCCACGGTCCGACCTCCTACTCTGAAGTATGGCAGGTGGATGACCACACCATAGCCGGATGGGAAATAATGGAGGCCACCGGACGCAGGCCGAAAGACACACCCGTGTATTTCTGGGCCGAACTCTCAAAGCCTGCCTCCGAAGTCATCTGCTGGCGCGAGGGCAGCATCATCAGGAACACCGTCCCGGCACGTGTGTCCGGCAAGGATGCCGGCCTCGCCGTCAGGTTCTCCACCGGAGAAGGAGAGCAGGTGCTGATGAAAGTGGCCATTTCCTACACGAGTGTGGAGAACGCCAGAGCCAACATGCACGCCGAGCTCCCGGGCTGGGACTTCGACGGAACACGCAAGGCCGCTTATGACGAGTGGAACGAGAAACTCGGCAGGATCGACATCAGCGGAGGCACTGACGAACAGCAGATCAAGATGTACACCGACCTCTGGCATGCCCTGCTCGGCAGGCACATCGTGAGCGATGCCGACGGACACTATATGGATCTCACAGGTGACGCACCCGTCGTCAGGAGAATCCCTTGCGGCCCCGACGGGAAGCCATTGTATAACCACCACAATTTCGACGCCTGGTGGGGCAGCCACTGGTCGCTGGACATACTCTGGACTCTCGTATACCCTGAAATCGTGGACGATTTCTGCAACACGATGCTGGACTACTACCGCAACGGAGGCCTCATCCCGCGCGGCCCGTCCGGAGGAAACTACACATACGTGATGATCGGCGACCCGGCAGTGAGCTTCTTCGCGGCGGCCTACAACAAAGGCATCCGCGGCTATGACGCGCAGCTCGCCTACGAGGGGCTCCGCAAAAACGCTTTCCGCGGCGGCATCCGCGACCATGCCGGCTACGACCACCGCAAGGATGCAGTTTCCGGAGGGATGGCTTACTACGAGGAGCGCGGCTACGTGCCGGACGGCAGGCCGGGAGTGAAAGCCATGCACACCACAGGGGCTTCCATGACCCTGGAATATGCCTATCAGGACTGGTGCCTCGCCCAGCTGGCCAAGGCCCTCGGGAAGACGGACGACTACGGGTTCTTCATGGCACGCTCCCGGAACTACCGCAATGTCTGGGATCCGTCCGTGGGCTTCATGAACGCACGCGGAGTGGACGGGAAGTTTTTCAAGAACTTCGACCCTCTCGAAATTTCCGAGAAGGACGGGTTCTGCGAGAGCAACGCGGCCATTTATTCGCACTTTGTACCGCACGATGTCCCGGGCCTGATGGAGCTTTTCGGCGGCCGGGACAAATATATAAAGCGTCTCGACGAGCAGTTCAGGCTCAGCGAGCCGGGAGGGTTCTTCCGTTATTCAGATCCTGACATGAAACAGTACAACTGGACCGACTACGGCAACCAGCCGGGCACCGGGATGGCACACATGTTCAACCGTGCCGGCGCACCGTGGCTCAGCCAGAAATGGG
>CAKVDS010000058.1 GCA_934726455.1 uncultured Bacteroidales bacterium | reverse complement strand
TGCGCCATGTCTGGAAAACCACCGGGCTCAGGAAGAAGTTCGCCTCGACCCAGGACATCCTTGACGAGATGCGTTCAGTCCGCTGCATAGAGCACAACGGCAGGGCCAAGTTCATCACCCCGTTCATCGGTGCCCAGAAAGATATCTGCGAGGCATTCGGCTTTGCAGTCCCTGAAGGTTGCGGAACCGAATACAAATCCAGAAAGGTCTCTCCGAAGCACCGTGGACGCCCCACAAAGGCGAAGACGGTCAAACTTGAGGGTTAATTGTACAAAATTGTGTTAAATTCACGAAATTTAGATTCTTCTATAAGAAGATAGTCTTCTTAAGAAATTTACAAAGTTAATACTTTAAAAAGATTCTTCGAAAGATATTTTGTTGAAGGTTTACAAAGAAACGCTTTTACCAACTTTCCTATACTTCCCATACTCAATCTTCTCGATCTTGCCGGTCTCGATCCATTTCTTTATGTAGCGGTCGGCGGATGGTGCCGGGATGCCGAGAGTGGAGGCGAGTTTCTGATAGGACTGGCGGTCAAAAGATTCCGGGAGGGTGTCGAAGAAGGTTTGCTGACGGGTGTTGGTGGATGCTGTAACCATTGGCTCTTCGACTTGTGGGAGAGTGCTGAAAACCTTGTCAATATGGACTATAAGGACATCACAGATAGTCAGGGCGGTGCGGAAGTCGGATTCCGTACAGGTCAGGGGTGACGAGAGGTCGCCAGTTTCGAGGATTCGCAGGGCGGTCAGGATCAGGATTATCCGGAAGGTGGAGAGGCCGAGGCGGCGGACGGAGGCCACAATGAACTCGCCGTAGCTGTCAAGCTGTCTGGCCTGGATGGCGGAGAAGTAGGAGTTGAATCTTGACATCTGGGATGAGGTAAGTTCTACACGGATTGGTTGCATCGGTTGAAGGAGTTTATAAAGGGAATGGAACTCTTCACCGAGTTGCTTGAAGTAGTCGTCAAGGGCGATGCCTGAGCCGCTGTCGAACACGTCGTGCCAGTCGCTCTTGGCATTGAGGTAATAGAAAAGGAAGCGACTGAAAAGACCGTTCTCGGCATCCTTGATGAGCGAACGCACCTGCTGAGGCGTGCCCGTGAGGAGAGTGGAAAGGCAGGGTGACTTGATGCTGACATATTCCTTGTCCTTTCGGCGAATGTAGGAGATGGCTTCGTGGTGGAAGGCTTTGCGGAAGCCGTCGGAGTAGTTGCCATAGTCGGAGTCGAAGGTGTTGGCGAGGGTGTCGCCCTCGGTCTCGAACATCAGGCCGATGCCGTTGTTCTCGTTCAGGGTCTGATAGACTGCTGTGGCGGAGGAATTGGCAGGAATCAGCAAGAGACGGAGCGGTGGTTCCTCTGGCTTTTCGAGGGATTTCTTGTTCTTGGAGGCGTTATATTCATTGAGCTTGGACTTGTACTCTTCGCGCTCGGCTTCGTTGAGTTGGCGCAGCTCGTCGTGGATTGGGTCGATTAGATTTCGGCAAAGGGTTAGACGGCCTTTGCCGGCGGATGCTCTGGCGGTGATGAACGTGAAGAGATTCGGGTGGATTGTGCGTTTGTCGTAGATGCCGGTGACTTTGGTGAGACAGGCGGAGAGGGCGGTCAGGGAGCCGAGAAGAAGGATGTCGGCATCTTTGTCGTTGTCGGCCACGGCAACAATTTTCTTGAGGTATTCCGGGAGGTGGTCGCGGATTTTGTCGGAGAAAGTCGGGAGATCTTCTTCGGGCTCGGGGATTATCACATTATCAGTTTTATCAAGTTTATCAGGTGATGATGTTGATAATTTTGATAATCTGATAATGTCGGGATGGGTGGAGACTTGGATTCCGGATTCTTTGGCGAGTTGGAAGAATGTCTTTATGGAGATGCCGGTGCCGTGGGCGTGGAGGCAGCGGTCGTATTGGGTGTCTGTCGTTTCTGGGGTGTAGTCTGGATGGAAACGACTGAGGCGGTGGTAGTAGCTTCGGCCAGCCTCTCCGAGCTGATCGGAGAGGGCGAAGCCGAGGTCACGCCATTGGGCGTATGTCGGGGCGATGTCAATGGAGGCGGTTTCGATGCGGGCGGTTATGGTCTCGATGTCGTCAGATGGTGTTGATGACGTAACGGCCGTGCTATGATTGGGCACAGGCTGGAGCCATTCCTGGGGATTGAATATCTTTTTGTTCATATTGTCAGAGGTATTTGGGATTGAGGTATGCGTTGGGATCGTGCGGAAGGAAGCAGGCCCGGCTTATGTCTTTGCCGGATTCGTCGGCTTCGATGCCGTAGGTCTGGCGGACATAGTTGGAAATGGCAC
Source organism: uncultured Bacteroidales bacterium (assembly GCA_934726455.1). Taxonomy (GTDB): domain Bacteria; phylum Bacteroidota; class Bacteroidia; order Bacteroidales; family UBA932; genus Cryptobacteroides. The sequence goes on along the minus strand of CAKVDS010000058.1, from coordinate 8,665 downwards.
GGAAGTAATCCGCGTGCGATGCCGTTGTGATGTCTATCGGGATTATCCACTTGAGGCCGTCACCGGAAGGGCTGGTGAAGAGCAGTTGCGTCTCGAAGTAGGTGTCTTCAAGGAGTCTGGTGCGTGTGGCTCCAGGGCAAGGGAGGTGGTCGAAATCTATACAGATCAGTCCTGAGTGCAGGATGAGTTCACGGTCGGCACGGCTTCGGAATATTCCGGAGAAGGTGGCGTAGCTGAAATGTGTGGACTTGTAGGCTCTTGCCATTGTCTTGTCTTCAATGGTACGGAGGGTTTCGGTTGCGTCGGCGGCCTGACTTGAGGTGATGTAGTCGAAGATGTCTTTCAGGTGGACTTCGGCTGAGGGGTATTTGTTGGTTATGGGGGCATTGAACAGGGAGAATGCCGGGCCTTTATTTGTTTCTGTCGTCATAGCGTTCACGTATTTTGAACATTGTGTAGTTGTCGTGGAGGAGCTTTTCGAGGTCGCTGCGGAGGTAGTAGATTTTGTTGCCGATACGTGTGTAGGGCATTGTTCCGTTGCTCCGCAGGGTCTGGAGAGTGCGCTGGCTGATGTGCAGGATCTGCATTATGTCCTGGCCGTCAAGGAGGTTGCCGATGAAGTCGGTTGGGAATGGTGTGTTATTTTCCATCATTCTTCCTCCTTCCGAAAAGTTCCACTGCGTAGTCGGCATCGACGATGATTTTGCGGCCGTTCTGGGTGACGGCTTCTGATATGACGTTGTCTTTGTAGTGCTGGGCTGTGGCGTGCGAGCAGCCGAAGAGTTCTTCGATGCCTTTTATGCCATAGACATAACGTCTAGGAGCTGTGTTATTTGTCTTGCTTCCGCCGTGAGAAGAGGATTCAAGGATTTCGGCCATCAGGGAGCGGAGTTCTCCGATGTTCATCGCGCCGATGGGCATATTGTCGTCTATTCCTATCATTGTACTTTGCTTTAATTGTCTGGCAGTCTCTGATGGTGGTAAGCATCTTCGGTGCTGCTATCCGGCTTCCGGACTGGTGATACCACTTCGCCTGTCCGTGTCGTGCTTGCAAAGTAAGGCAGAGTCAATGGGAATACATACCATTCGCACCACTGGTGGTGATTCAGTGGTGCGGATATGACATATTCAATAAATGGTTGTTATTCAGCGAAATGGCTCTTGCCGAAACGGATGCGGTCTTCTATGTATTCTTCCTTGCGGAGCTGTTGGGAGACTTTCGAGAGGGATTCCGCAGTGAGTGGCTTTCCTTTGTCGGAGGTGAGCAGGCTGTCGATGCGTTTCCAGTCGGTCTTGTTCATCGGGAGGAACATCAAATTGTCATAGCAATAGAGGACGAATGCTCTGTTTGAGCAGAGGAGACGGCCTTTGTCATTGATCTTGCCGTCCTTTATAGCTTGGCGCAGTTCTCCAATGGTGGTCAATGGTGCGATTCTTTGGGTGGAGGCGGTCGCACCGAGGTGGAACCTGGCAAGATCGGTTGTCCAGTTCATCGAGACGGAAAGGGATTCCGGGGTGATGTCAGAGAGAAGCGTCACGCCACATTGGTTTTGGTATTCGAAGATGGTTGTGGCGTAGCCGTTCTCGTAGAGACCGCCTTGAATCATATTGCCGAGCCTGTCGATGGCTGTTCCTATGCGTGTGATGTCGTGAAAGCAGGGCTTGTTCCACTTGTGGTTGTAAGTGCCGAGGTCGGAGGCGTAACCTACGGTTTCGAGGAGCTTGACGGCCTGTCGCATCGAGCGGACTATACAGGAGAAAAATTCATTGACGAGTCTGGCGTTTGCATCGGGATGGGCATTATGGAAGTATGATGCTGTGGTTCTGAGATCCATAAGCATACGGCAGATGTAACGCCTGATGCGGTGTGGATTGGAGTCGCATCGGTATAAAGCTGTATAGATTTCCTCTCGGAGTGCGTCCCAGTCGTGGTAATCGGATATGTCCGCATCGGTTTCGTATGTGACGATGTATCTTTTGGCTTCTTGCAGGGTGACTGATGTGGAGTCAAGCGATAGGTTGCCGTTTGCGACTGCCATACATCGGAGCAGGGAGAGGGTACGCTCTCCCGCGAACGTTTGTATGAAGTCGTCCACGTGCATAGTAAAAACCGTATCTCTTGGGGAATTATGTGTTTTGCCCAAAGATACGGTTTTATATTCTGCTTGAGCGTATGAAACGATAAAAAGTTATCAACAATTGTTGACGCGGAGTAAAATCACGAGTAATGACGAGTAAATTTCGAGTAAATCTAATAAGCAAAAACGGCCTCAGAAAGCATTCAGAGAGCCGTTTTCAATAAAATAGAGTAAGTAAACAGCAAAAAAGACGAGTAAATTTCACGTACTTACTTTTTGAGTGACCACTCTTTGTTGTCATTAAGGAAAATCTGTTGTCTTCTTTTCAGTTTTGCAAGAAGATTTCCAATCTTGTAGATTTTGTTCTGCAAATCTTGGTCTGCAGGAAGGTAATCGAGGACAAGTTCATTTATCTTACTGCGGGACAAGGATTTGTGTTCACCCAAAGCTTTAAGTATCAAGTCACAGCAGAATTCATCGCTGAACCCTTTTCGTTTTGAATACTCTATCTCTTTGCCTGTTGATTGCGCCAATGACTTGGAGATAATCAGATTAGGTTTTCTACCTTCAATAAGATTCGCCTTTCTCAACGCTTTTATCGCAGTGTCTGAAAGCGGTTTATGCTTCTGGACACAATCGAGAAGCACTGCTGTGGAAAGGTCTATGCTGGCATCCTGAATAAGCCGGACACTGTAATCAATGTCTATCACATTCCCTGATACAGTAAGTTTCACACCACCATCTTCCGTCTGGTCATAATCAGGCATCGGAAGATACCTGTCTTTTTGCCGGACAAACATTGTATGTATTCCATAACCCTGAGAGTCAATCATCTTGATATTGACCATAGCTTGAACCAAAAATGGATTCCTGTACTTCTTCGGTGTTTTGATTCCTTCGATATAGTCTTCATATTTACCCTCAAAGAAGTCTCCCGCATTCCAGAACTCCAGACAATCTTCTTTCTCCGTTACTATGATGCGGCAATTCGACTGATAGCGCTGATGGGCAATGCAATTATGCAGAGCCTCTAAGATGATCTTTTCATCATATTTCCATACCTCGGTGGGAATCAATGTGTTGTTTGGGTAGATCTTGAATCTGTAGTTGCGGATCTTTGCCAAGACCTTACTTGTGGATAGCAAGAATGGAACCGAGAATACTTCCGCAGCCGACTCTGTCACTGTTTGAAGTTTCCAGTCAATCTGTGCGATATGCCCCAAAAGATGAGCTGATTCTTCCTTTCCTAACAGAAGCAGGGCTGTCCTCGTTACTCCACCACCTATCGTAAGTTTTGCTTTGTCAAGAAATACAGCGTCATTCCAACTGGTTATCTCAGAGGACAACTTTGGATAGCGTTCCAGAAATCCTTTTCGTGCCACCGCTATTGCCTCAGGATCCAAGTCTTCGATAGTCGCCTCATCAACAATCACCTTACTCCAGTCGGTCTTTGAGTTATAGATTTCACGTATCCAGTCCGTGTATGGGCGCAATGAAGTCTTGGATTCGTTAATCCGAACAAAAGGCTCATTATGGAACATTGTCGGTTCTCCTTCCGCAGCCGGGATCTTTACAACGACAACACGAATCATGTCACGATACTTGAATTCTCCTATCTCAAAACGAATTTTCGGTGTCACTCCCAATCGAAGAAACAACTCCAGAGATTGCCCTGTCTTTAGATATGTGTGTTCATGGTCGAAAGTCGTACCTTTAACCTCCAAGGTGTCATTATCAACGCCAAAGAACAAGTAGCCAAAATCAACGTGATCCAAGCAGGCTCCATTGGACAATGCTGAAATATATTCCCCAAGGACTTTTGCTTCAAGATGATTGCTTTTGAACTCAATGAACCTGTTTTCACTTTTATAGCGTTCGATGAAAGAGTCGAGCAGCTTTGTATAGAAGATATTATCGAACATATCGTGTCGTTTTTGCAAAGTTATTGAAAATTCACGAACATTCACGCATCACATTCCCCAAGCGTCATCGATAAGTTTCATCGCATTGGCCTTGGTCTTCTCGGCGATGTCAATGTAGGGACGCATCGCCTTGTAGTCGGAGTGACCGGTCCATTTCATCACGACTTGCGGTGGGATGCCATTGGAGAGGGCGAAACAGATGAATGTGCGTCTGGCGGCGTGGGTGCCTACGAGGGCATATTTCGGATATGTCTCTTCAACTCGTTGACCCGCACGGTAGCAGACAATCGTTATCGGGTCTGTGAATCCACAAAGTTCTCCGAGGTCCTTGAGGTATTTGTTCATCTTCTGGTTAGAGATGACTGGGAGAGCACGCCCCGTAGGGAATATCGCATCTTTGTATTTGTCGAGTATTGCCTGGGCATTTCTGCTGAGGTCAATCGGAAGACGGTCATTGGTTTTCTGCGTGGTTATGTAGATTTTGTCTCCGGCGATGTCTGTCCTTTTCAGTGATGCCATATCGGAATATCTAAGAGAAGTGAAGGCGCAGAAGCAGAAAAGGTCGCGGGTCTTGGCCAACGCTCCGGCTTCCTGGACTGTCTTTTCATATTCAAGTCCGTTCATATCAGTCAGTTTGACCTTAGTTCCGTTTTGCGGGATCTCATAGTTGTAGAGTTTCAAAAGTTCTTCCTTCGTCAGGAATATGACCGGCTTTTCAAGCACTTTGAACTTTGGGCGGTATTTGTTCACGGTTCCTTCCGTGCAGTAGCCTTTGCGGATGGCCCAGTTCAGAAACCATTTGAGACAACTGAATTGTTTCTGCACTGTCTTCTCTTCGAGTTTGTCCACACGACGCAGATGCATTATGAAACGACTGAGACCTTTCTCATCGAAATCCCTGAACTCAAGTCTTTTCCCGAAGGACAGCAGATGATTTCTGAATGTCTTCCAAATCTGAACCGTCGCATATGCCCATTGGTTCAGCACACTTTGCTCCTTGACAAATTCATCAAGATAGTCAAAGATTGATTTCACAGGTGCGGAATCTTCTGCCTCGATCGGTTTCAAATCGTCTCCAAGGGATATTGCGGTGGATAGTTCCTCTTTCAGTTCATCCAATGTCGGACGCGCTTTCAGGTTCGTCTCGTATTCGGAGAAGTGAATTTGGATTTTATAAATACGATTATTGATGACTCTGGCCGGAATGCCTTTGGAGTTCGTATAGCGTGGCTTGACTTGTCCACTTTCATTCCACGCAGTCGGATCGACACTGAAGCCGAGTGTCGTAAGGAGCCTGGTCTGACGGATGTTGATCGAGACGGTTATCGGAGCCTCGCCGTGTTTGTTGGTTTTCGGGTGCAGGTAGAACTTTACAGGCATACTTATTGTCTTTAAAAATACAAACAAATTTACAAACAGATTTTCAAAGATGCAAGTATATTTAGATAAACTTCATTATACCGATTTTATTATAAATCAATGTTTTACGAAATTCTATCATACTCCGAAAAATAACGGTTCGACTCCGCCCATCTCCACAATATTGATTGATTTACAATTAATTAAACATCCTACGAACAACGGTGGTTTTGATAATCAAAGCCACCGTTAATTTTCAGTGCGTTGAGGTAGCCGCTGTACGACGTTATTTCTTTTGTAATCGTCCAGTGGCTGATGTTTCTTATATCAAATCGAAAAGGAATTTTTCATAATCCTTTACAGGTATCCAAAACTTGAGTGATTATGATGGTTGGGGTGCGGTATATGGAAGTTCGCACCCCGAAACGGTGATTGAAGGAGTTTCGGGTGCAAAGGACGGGTATTTGCATCCGGTGTGGCAGAGGGGCGGAGCGTTAAGACCATAAGGGAGCGGAGGATATTGACGTGTAATGGGAAATATTCATTATCTTTGACCTTGGACATTAACTGGATAGTAGCTATGGAGGCGAAAATGATAAGATACCCGATCGGGGTGCAGACGTTCAGGGACATTGTCGAGGGAGGGTACATCTACATCGACAAGACCGGGTTCGTGCAGGACTTGGCGGAGAATTACAAATACGTGTTTCTCAGCAGGCCGCGGAGGTTTGGGAAGTCGTTGCTGTCATCCACAATCCATAGTTACTTTGAGGGGGAAAAAGAACTGTTCAACGGGCTGAAGGCCGGGGAACTCAAGAAAGAGTGGAGCATGCACCCGGTGTTCCACTTTGACATGTCCACGGCGAAGCATTGCAACGAGGAGCAGTTGGTCAGCGAACTGAGACTCAAACTTGTTCGCTATGAGGAGGTTTATGGTAAAGGTGAAGACGAGGAAAAAATCAACCAGCGGTTTGAAGGACTTGTTCACAGGGCGGTGAGGCAGACGGGCGAAAAGGCGGTCATAATCATTGATGAATATGATGCTCCGCTTCTGGATGTGATGAATGATAAGGAGCGGCTTGTTCCTATGCGTCAGATCATGAGGAACTTCTACAGCCCTATCAAGAGTCTGGATCCGTATATTAGGTTCGTGTTCATCACGGGGATCACCAAGTTCGCGCAGCTCAGCATATTCAGTGAGTTGAACAATCTGATGAACATCTCGATGATGCCGGAATATTCCGCGATTTGTGGAATCTCTAAAAATGAACTTGACAACGGAATGCATGAGCCTGTTCAGATTCTGGCTGACAGACTGGGTATTTCGTTTGAGAAGGCGCGCGAACTGCTGAAAGACAACTACGACGGGTATCATTTTAGTGAAGAGTCTGAGGATATCTACAACCCGTTCAGCCTGATGAAGGCACTGGCCGCCAAGAAGATAGGAAGTTATTGGTTTGAGAGTGGGACACCGACTTTCCTCTTTGAACGTCTGAAGCAGAATCCGATTGACGAGACCACATTGGACAGCATACCGCTCATTCCGGAATCCGACTTCGATGTCTCGCCGGAAATCAGTGACAATGCCCTTCCGATGCTATACCAGACAGGCTATCTGACTATCAAGGAATATGACCGTGAACTGCAGCTGTACACTTTGGGCTATCCGAACAAGGAGGTAAAGATCGGCTTCACTCAAGGACTGCTGTCACAGTACAAGAACCGGGAAATGACCGGCAGCGGCTTTGTTGCCAAATTCTATGCGGCGATGTACCGACATGACATCAACGGGGCGCTGGCGCTGATGCAGTCCTACCTTGCCGGAATCCCGTACGATCTGGAGAACAAGTCCGAGAAGCATTTCCAGACGATCATCTACCTGATCTTCTCGTTGCTTGGGTTCTACACCCAGGCCGAGGTGAAGTCCGCGGTTGGCCGGGCCGACGCCGTGTGCCGAACCAAGGATCGGGTATATGTCTTTGAGTTCAAGGTGGACGGATCCGCGGGTGAGGCGTTGAAACAGATTGACGAGAAAGGGTATCTGATTCCGTTCAAGGTTGAGGGTACGTGCATAAAGGTCGGAGTGAACATCTCTACCAAGACCCGCACAATCGAGTCCTGGATAACTGATTAGACATAGCGACCACGACTGGCCGGCCGGTTCTCATATATCTATTCTGACAAGTCCGATTCCAATTCCAGCAGCATTTTCTTGGCCGCAAGTCCGCCGCCATACCCAGTAAGCGACCCGTCACTGCCTATCACCCTATGGCAGGGCGCGAGAATCGAAATGGCGTTGGCACCGTTGGCGTTTGCCACCGCCCGGACGGATTTCGGCATGCCGATACGCCGCGCCATCTCTCCGTATGAAACCGTCTGTCCATAAGGAATACTCAGAAGTTCGTCCCATACCTTTTTCTGGAAATCCGTACCCACGAACAGCAACGGAATATCAAACTCCTTGCGCTTCCCGGCAAAGTACTCGTCAAGCTGCGCAGCCGTTTTTTCAATCACGTCTGACGTACCATCCTCAAACTCCGCCCGCAACGCACGTTTCAGCCGCCTGTCCACATGATCCCGGTGCTTCTCCACCTGCCAGTCGCACAAGCAGAGTCTGTCATCAAATGAACCCAGCTGCAAAGTGCCGCATGGTGATTCGTAACGTCTTGTCTTGATTATATTCTTCATCATGGAAATATGTCACATCAAAGCAATGCAAAATTAATGAATACGCGAGAATATCAAGCCATTCCCCTCCAAAATGACTTACGTCAACATTGGAAGAGAATGACCCGGAACAGAATATTCAAGTCCCTTATTTGCAGAGCGCCTCCGCGAGAGCGCTCTTGAAAAGCGGTGCCTCGTCAAGATGTTGCTCAAGATAATGTGAGGCGCGGATGATTCCGTGATGGTATTTCCTAAAATGAGTTACCTCCCAAACAGCCAGCGAAGATGCTCCTCTGTATATGCCTGCTCGCACGTCGTCTGATGCGACCATTGCTCGGATGCCGGGACTATCGTGCAGTTTGTACTGCCTCCGGCGGCATTGATGCTTTCACAGAATACCATGACATCCTTGTAGGCGGTCTTCATCACCTCATCGGACTCGCTCATCACCGTGCAGACGCGCATTGACCTGAAATTGGCAGCGCCGGCGGTTCCCGGTTTTCCGGCGACGGGCATTATCCCGCTGAACTTCTCCGGATATGTGTTTGCTAGCGACCAGGTACCGGTGCCGCCCATCGAGCCTCCAAGCACGAATAAGCCGTCACAGGACGCTTCGTGCTCACCTATAAGCTTCGCGAG
>CAKVDS010000057.1 GCA_934726455.1 uncultured Bacteroidales bacterium | reverse complement strand
TGCTGCTCTCGTAAAAGTAGACACGGAGAGGTAGAAAAAGATTGAATGTTGTACATTTGTGCTTGTCACGGAAGTTGCTCGTGGAGGGAGGGGCGTAGCCCCGACCGGAACGAGCAACTTCCAGCGGCCCGAAAACAACCCTGATCATACATTACCTCAAAGGAGAAACGATTATGGGAAAGCATTTGAATCCTCTTGAAAAGGAGCTTCTGATTCGCAGGTTCAAAGGGAACCCGCGAGTGAAACTGTCTGACTTCTGCACCGCGAACGATGTTTCCGATGCGGCATTTCGCAAATGGCTCAAACAATATGATGCTCAGGGTATTGAAGGGCTGGCACGTCAGGACGCCGAGTTCAAGGATGTCCTTCCGGACGGTCCGGACAGGTCCGTGGACGGATACAAGCGTGAGATTATGAAGCTCCGCATAGAGAATGAACGGCTAAAAAAAAGTTATGCCGTTCAGACGAACGCGGATGGGGAACCGGAGTATGTTCGTTTAAAGCCGAAGAGTTTGAAATAGTGTCCCTGCTGTCCAGAGACTACGCCGTCAGAGACCTCTGTGAGGTGATGGGCGTAAGCCGCGCAGGATACTACAAGTGGAAGACCCACAAGCCTTCCCCTCGTGACAACAAGCGAGAAGATGTTGTCGCGGCGGTCGGTCAGGTCCACGAGGAGCATCCCACGCACGGCTACCGCTGGACAGCGGCATACATTCGAATCAACATGCAGATGATCATCAGCGACAACTACGCATACAAGTGCTATAGGCATCTGGGCATCAAGGCAGAAACCAAGCACCGCCCACACTATAAGGCCCGGAAAATAAGGGACTTGTACCCCAACCTCATCTTCACCACATGGGAGACCGTGGACCGTCCGCGACAGGTCATAGTCTCAGACATGACGGCCTTCAGAATCCGGTACTACTACTTCGAGGTCACATTCTACTTCGACGTGTTCACCAAGGAGATTCTGACGGCCAAGGTGGCGGACAAACGCGGCTCCAGAGACCAGTACATCGACGGGCTTGCAGATGTCGTTGAATTGCTGAAAGGCTCGGCGGAGCCTGTCATACTGCATACAGATCAAGGCAGCGTGTATGCTTCCATGGCATACAACGAACTGATAAAGGACACGAACATCATCCGCTCGATGTCCAGGGCTGGAAAGCCCACGGACAATCCCGTCAACGAGGCTCTGAACGGCTGGATCAAGGAGGAACTCTTCATGGACTTCAAACTTGAGTTATGTCTTGGAAGAGAAGACTTTATAAAAACAATTCAATGCTATGTCAAGTATTACAACACCCAACGGCCGTGCTTCGCCATCGGCTATGATACTCCGGAGAACTACCGGAAACGCTACAACAAGGGAGAACTCCCAAAGAAGAACACTTTTGAGGGCAGGAAGTTGACTCCGAAGCCCAAGTTCGTCCAGAAGAGACGGCAACTGGCTGAGACTGAGGAAGCTTCCGAGGGCGTGTCCACTTCTGGAAATGAAACTGCTGAAAAAAGTTGAAAAATGTCTACTTTTGTAAAAAGATACGCGGCAAAAAAATCGCCCGTGTCCACTTTGGAAAATAATAACGTCTAAAAATTATTTTCCGTGTCTACTTTTCGCGTCTGGTACAAAGCCGGATTCTCGCGAACGAAAAAGTGTAAATTTGCAATGGCTTTTTATTGAAAAAAGTGTAATTTTGCACAGATCAAAAAAAGCTAAAAGTGTAATTCGCTATGCTCTATCGGAAAATCAGCAAGGACATAGAAGCCCATCTACGTTCCGGCAGCGACAAGATTCTGATTGTCGAAGGTGCCAGACAGATTGGCAAGTCATACATAATCCGCGAAATAGGTAAAAGCCTATACACTAATTATGTTGAAATAAACTTTGTCAAAGATGACGAAACCGACGGATTGTTCCGAGACATCCATAAGCTGGAAGATTTCTACATGACATTGAGCATGATTGCCGGCGGCAAGCTGGGCACGAAATCAGACACATTGATCTTTCTCGATGAAATCCAGCACTACCCACAGTACTTGACAATGTTGAAATTCATGCGGGAAGATGGCAGGTTCACTTATATCGCCAGCGGCAGTCTGCTGGGCATCTCATTGCGCAACACAACTTCAATCCCCATCGGCAGCATCATCCGAAAACCGATGTTCCAGCTGGATTTCGAGGAATGGCTGATGGCCGAAGGATGGGGAAAAGACGCTCTGGATCACATCCGTGGTTGCTACAAGAAAAAGATGCCGCTAACTCAGGCGCAGCATGACAATCTTATGGGAGAGTTCCGGAAATACCTGCTGGTGGGAGGTCTGCCCGATGCGGTCAACACATATCTTGGCACCCATAATATAGTGAGGGTGCGCGAGATACAAGAATCCATCCTATACCTTTACAAGGAAGACGCCTCCAAATACGAGAAGGAATCCAGCAAGAAACTCTTGATCCGCCGCATCTACGACATGATCGTCTCACAGATGGAGAACAAGAAGAAGCGCATAGTGGCAAAAGATATCCGAGACAAGAAAGGAGACCGCTTTGAGTGGTATGCAGAAGAGTTTGAATATCTGATATCATCGGGCATAGCACTGGACGTACATGCCATTTCAAACCCCAAATACCCTCTGTCAGAATCAGCACACAAAAACCTTCTCAAACTCTATTTGAACGATGTAGGTCTGCTTACCGGCCGCCTCTATGAGTACAACATCACTCCAGTAATGAAGGATGAAAAGAGCATCAATCTCGGTTCTGTATATGAGAGTGTTGTTGCTCAAGAACTGAAGTCACATGGTTACGATCTTTTCTACTATGACAACGCCAAGAAGGGCGAAGTTGACTTCCTTATAAACGATGCGGCCGACGTGACTGTACTGCCCATAGAGGTGAAGTCCGGCAAAGACTACACAACGCACAAAGCGCTGGACCGTTTTATCGAAAATAAAGAATACAATATTCATTCAGGCATAGTCTTGAACAATGAAAGAGAGGTCTATACGAGAAACGACATCACATACATGCCAGTTTATTACATAATGTGCATTGAAAAGTCCGACATTCCACAGGAGAATATCACCTTCTGACAATGGTTGGCGAAAACAATATACTTATGGCGAAAACAGCCTTTATTGACCTCGAAATAGATGGCAAAGGGAAAATTTTGGACATTGGCGGAGTGAAAGACGGGCAGCGGTTTCATTCTTCCATACTCAATGGCTTTGTCGATTTCATTTCAGACTGCGACATACTCTGCGGACACAATATAGTTGAGCACGACATCAAATACCTCAGACCTTTTCTCAAGAAGGAATACATACTTGTTGACACCCTTTACATGTCGCCTCTTCTTTTTCCGCTCAAGCCTTACCACAGGCTTCTCAAGGACGACAAGATCCTTTCCGAAGAGTTGAATAACCCACTGAATGACAGCCTAAAAGCACAATCACTTTACAAAGATGAGGTAAGGGCATTCAACGCATTGGACAAGAACTCACAACAGCTGTACTATGATCTCTTAAATGGGGACGGACACTTTTCGGGATTCTTCATCAGCATTGGATATGCACCTTCAAGAAAACCATTCTTTTTCCGAAAATCCACAGCCGATCTTCTCCGGGAACTATTGAACTGCAAAATCTGCGTGCATTCTGACATTGAGTCTTTAGTCAATGAACATAAGGTAGAATGCGCTTATGCGACAGCATTGATAAACACGGATGACAGAAATTCGATAACTCCTGCCTGGATTCTGCATAACTACCCGAATGTCGAGAATATTATCCGAAACCTCCGCGCCACAAACTGCGGAGATCCCAGATGCACGTATTGCTCACAGAAACTGGATGCAGAACATTCATTGAAAAAATGGTTCGGCTACGACCATTTCCGGACATTCGGCGGGGAGCCTCTGCAAGAAAATGCAGTCAAGTCGGCGGTGAGGGGTGAATCATTGCTCGCCATATTCCCCACAGGAGGAGGAAAATCATTGACTTTCCAGTTGCCGGCGTTGATGGCCGGAGAAACTGTAAGAGGATTGACTGTTGTTATCTCACCGCTTCAATCCCTAATGAAGGATCAAGTTGAAAACCTTGAAAAGAAAGGAATATCGGAAGCCGTATATATCAATGGACTGCTCTCTCCTGTTGAGCGCCGTGATGCTCTGGAACGGGTCGAGTCAGGTGAGGCCTCGCTGCTTTACATCGCACCTGAACAACTCCGCTCAAAAACCATCGAAAAGGTTCTTCTGTCCAGAACCGTAGTCAGAATTGTTATAGACGAGGCGCATTGCTTCTCCGCCTGGGGTCAGGACTTCAGGATTGAGTATATGTTCATCGGAGCGTTCATCCAGAATCTTCAAAAGAGCAAGGGCATAGATACCCCGATCCCGATATCATGCTTCACGGCCACCGCAAAACCGAAAGTCATCAGTGACATCTGCGACTATTTCAGAGATCGCCTGAATATGACTTTAAAACGTTTCACTACGGACATTGCCAGAACCAACCTGCATTACACGGTTCTGTTCAGGGCATCTGATGAAGATAAATACCATACCCTAAGAAATTTGCTTGACAGCACAAAATGTCCCTCCATCGTTTATGTGACCAGGACCAAGTCAGCAGAGAAAATCGCGGAAAGACTGTGCAAAGACGGGCTGAACGCCAAGGCATTCCATGGCCAGATGGAAATAAATACAAAAGTCAAGGCGCAAGACGAATTCATGAGCAACAAGGTCAGGATCATAGTAGCGACATCCGCGTTCGGAATGGGTGTGGACAAAAGCGATGTCGGACTTGTGGTACACTATGAGATCTCAGACTCTCTGGAGAATTATATTCAAGAAGCCGGCAGGGCTGGCCGGGATGTCAACTCTCAAGCAGAATGCTATGTCCTGTACAATGACGATGACCTTAACAAGCACTTTATTCTTCTGAATCAGACGAAACTCACCTTGAGCGAGATAAACCAAGTCTGGAGCGCAGTGAAAAAGCTGACGGCAAAACACGATACTATTTACATCTCCGCTTTGGAAATAGCGAGAAAAGCAGGTTGGGAAGAAATAAGGGACGTGGAGACCAAAATCAAGAGCGCGATCGGTGCTTTAGAAACAGCCGGTTATTTGAAGCGCGGGATGAACAGCCCAAGGATATTCGCGACGAGTATCGTCCCAAAGAATATGGAGGAGGCTTCACTGAGGATAGAACAATGTCCTGACTTCACTGAAAATGACAAACTGGATGCAAAAAGAATCATCAAGTCTTTGATATCGGAACGTAGCCGTTCCCGTGCCGGGACTGCCGAAGCCGAGTCACGCATTGACTATCTTTCGGACATGCTCGGCATTGAAACACGTAAAGTAATCAGCATCGTCGAGAAGATGCGAGTGGCCGGAATCCTTGCAAAAGACGATGATATGACTGCCTACCTCCGGCTGCGGCAACTCAAAAAGTTCAACAGTTACGTCCAGCTGGAGAAATTTCTTGCCCGTACTATCATCGGAGAGTACAATAAATTCAGTTTAAAAGAGCTCAACGAGAAAGCAATCGCTTCGGGAATTTCAAAATCCACCGTAAAGGACATCCGTACAATCTTGTTTTTCTGGACGATAAGACACTATATTGAAAAACATTCTGTCACAGACGATTATATTCAAGTCACGCTTAAGATTCCATCTGCAGACCTCGAAAGACGGCTTTCTGCACGGAACTCCATAGCATCGTTCGTCATGAACCGTTTCAGTGGCGACAGTCCGGAAGAAGGAGAAGAAGTAAAAGTTTGTTTCTCTATCGCCGGCCTTATCGAAGACTACAATGGCAGCAATCTCTTTCTGGAGAAAGCAGATATAGAGATGGCAGAGGAGGCTCTTCTGTTCCTTGCCAAGACCGGCATCATGAATCTGGAAGGAGGTTTCATGATTTTGTACAACAAATTGCAGATAGAGCGGCTCAAAGACAACAAATGCCGATACAAAAAAGACGACTACCACAATCTGGATGATTTCTATAAACAGCGGATTCAGCAGATCCACATCATCGGAAAGTACGCGAACATGATGGTGTCCGACAAAAGACGGGCAATGGAATATGTCCATGACTATTTCATGCTGGATTTCAAAGCCTTCATCAAGAAATACTTTGATTCGAAAGAGACGAAAAGACTCGACCGTAACATCAGCGACAAAAAGTACGATGAACTGTTCGGCAACTTGACCGGCACACAGTCTGACATAATTAATGACAGCGTGTCAAGATTCATTGTGGTCCCGGCCGGACCGGGAAGCGGCAAGACATACGTCCTTGTCCGCAAATTGGCCTCGTTGATCCTTTTGGAGGATGTCAAGTCGGAACAGCTTCTGATGCTGACTTTCTCAAGGGCGGCAGCAGCAGAGTTCAAGAAAAGACTCAAGAATCTGATAGGCAATGCCGCTGAATATGTCGAAATCAAGACTTTTCACTCATATTCATTTGACATCCTTGGAAGAAAAGGTTCGGTAGAGAGTTCTGAGCATGTTGTCGCAGATGCTGTGGATGGGATTCGTTCCGGCATTGTGGAAAAGAGCAGGATAACCAAGTCCATTCTCGTCATAGATGAGGCACAGGATCTAGGCAAGCATGAATTTGCTTTGGTCAAGGAACTTATCCGATGCAATGAGGATATGAGGCTCATCGCTGTCGGAGATGATGACCAGAACATCTACGAGTTCCGCGGCTCAGATTCCGGGAACATGAAATCCATAATAACGGAATACGGTGCCACGGTCTATAATATGCTTGATAATTTCCGCAGTTCCAGAGCTGTCATTTCCCTTGCAAACACCTACGTAAAGGAAATATCAAACCGCCTGAAATCCGCCCCTATCATAGGAAAAAGAGAGGAACACGGATACGTGCGTCTGGTCAGGCACACCACCGCCGATTACGAACAGGCAATTGTAGAGGAGATTCTGTCCGATAAACATTCCGGGACAGTCTGCGTACTTACCGCTACAAACGATAATGCCTTGATCATCTCGGCCCTGCTTAACAAATCAGGACGGAAGGCACGCCTTGTCCAATCCAAAGAAGGCTTTCAACTGTCAGACATCGCCGAATTCAGATGTTTTCTTGACTCATTACGGGAATATAATTCAGCCTGTATTGGCAACTCGGAATGGTCAAAATCAGCCGATTTGGTGCGCAGGCACTTCTGTGACAGCGAATGCATCTATTTGCTTGAGAACTGCCTGGCTGCATTCAACGAGGAATATCCTGACCGTAAATACATCACTGATTTTGAAAATTATCTATTGGAGTCCCAACTTGAGGATTTCACAAGAACTGAAGACTCAGAGGTAGTCGTCTCCACAATCCACAAGGCCAAAGGTTGCGAATACGACAACGTATACATCTCATTGAAAGGGCTCCATAATGTCACCGACAAGGAACGGCGTATGATTTATGTAGGGATAACCAGGGCCAAGAACAACCTCTCCTTGCATTTTGATGATACAAACATGTTCACAGATGAAGTCTCCCGGAACATAGTGGTCAAAGACAATTCAATATACGGAACGCCAGAAGAGATCCTGATGCAGCTTTGCCATCGGGATGTCGTACTTGATATGTTCAAGAGCAATCAGGATTTCCTGCAACGGCTGCATTCCGGCTCAGCTCTTGATCTCGATGGCGATTTTCTTTCTGCAGAAATCGGAGGACACCACAGGAAAATTCTGAAATTTTCTGCCTCGTTCCGTGAGAAACTCGCAAAAATGGCATCCAAAGGATATGTTCCAACTGACGCCAAAGTCAGATTTCAGGTATTTTGGCGGTATGACGAATCTGTGGAGGGCAGTCAAGAGCCTAATCGGAAAGAAGTGTTAATCATTCTTCCTGATTTGACTTTCCGTAAAACGTGACTTCTGCAAGAACTTGCACGCGCGACAGGAGCAAATCCGTCGCCGCTACCTGCGCTCTGTTTGTCCTGACTTACCGCGCAAAGTCGGAAAGCGATTTCCCGGAGAGCGGCGGCGCGTCAGCGAAGACGCCCGGCGAAGGCCTGCAAGGAATGCGGTAGCGACAGTCCTCGGTTTGCAGGGAAGGCTTTTAATGGCTACCTTTGCGCGAGATAATACCGATGACAAAAGCGCAGGAAATAATCGACTTGATGACCTCGATGCGGGACCCGGTGCAGAGCGGGTTCCTTTCGAGGTTTTTCAAGACGGGCGGCGGGGAATATGGTGAAGGAGACAAGTTCCTCGGCATCAGATGTCCACAGACCCGCAGTGTCGTCAAGGCTGTGGGAAAAGGCATTGAGCTGCAAGACATAGAGGAGTTGCTTGCCTCGGAATGGCACGAGATAAGACTCTGCGGCTTCCTCCTGCTGGTCGAGCAGATGCAGGGCTGTCTTGGGAAAAGAACCCGATTGTCCGTCAAGGCTTCGGCGCGCAGAAAGGAAGTGGCGGATTTTTACCTAGCACATTCTCATCAAGCCAACAACTGGGATCTTGTCGACATTAGCTGTCCCAAGATTCTTGGCAATTTCCTCCTGAATCCGCTGCCCGACGGGACCATGCCGTCCCGGCAGATACTCTATTCCCTCGCCGCAAGCGACAACCTGTGGGATCAGCGCATCGCGGTTGTGACCAACTGGATGCTGATACGCGCAGGAGAATTTGATGACTTGATACGCATCTCTGACATGCTTCTCCCCCACCCTCACGACCTTATCCACAAGGCTGTCGGCTGGATGCTGCGGGAGATGGGCAAGAAAAGCCCGGAAGCGCTCGAAGGATACCTGTCATTGAACCACGGGAAGATGTCGCGGACCACATTGCGCTACGCCATCGAGAAACTCCCCGAACCGGAGCGGCAGCGCTGGTTGAGGATGTAACCCGGGAGCCGAGTCCATGTTTTCATTTTTTGACACGAATATAGCACTGTTTATCACGATAAACAAATTTCGATGAAAATTGTTTATTGCAATAAACAGATCCCGTGCCCAACCGGTCAATGGTCTTATCCTCTGACAAAAACGGATTCGGGGTAATATGTTCCGGACTGAGGGTATACCGGCAATCATAAAATCGCCGTATTTTTGCAGAAAATTACGGTTGAATGAAAGACATCTACATAAATACCGTACAGGCTTTCAATGACATCTATGGCCTGGAGACGCTTCACCCTCTCGTCTCTGTCGCGCGGGTGGAGAGTCTTTACCAGATGGAAGAGCACACCCTGCACTACGGGGTGTACGCCCTGTTTCTCAAGGAGAACAAAGGCTGCAAACTCTCGTATGGACGCACTCCATACGATTTTGATGAGATGACGGTCACGAGTTTCGCGCCCGGACAGAGCGTGAAGGTGGAGCCGAATCCCGATGTGCCCGGGCCTAAATTCACCGCACTGCTGTTTCACCCTGACTTTTTGAACCGTACGAATCTCGGCAAGAACATTTCCCGCTACGAGTTTTTCGACTATACTTCCAACGAGGCACTGCATCTTTCTGTTGAGGAGATCGAGATTTTCCGTGGGGTTCTGTCGATGATCCGGCAGGAGTTGCACCACTCGATTGACAAACACACGCGCGAGCTGATAGTAAGCAACATAGAGTTGTTGCTGAACTATTGTCTGCGCTTTTATGACCGTCAGTTCATCACCCGGGAAGAGATCAACAACTCGGTTGTCAAGAAATTCATGTGCATGCTCGACGAGTACATTGCCGGTATGGCTGAATCCGAAGGTCTCCCGTCAGTGGGTTATTTCGCCGACAAATGCTGCTACTCCCCGAAGTATTTCGGAGAACTGGTCAAGACCGAGACAGGAAGGACTGCCAAGGACATCATCAATGACCGTCTCCTCACTGCCGCCAAGGGTCTGCTTCAGGACGAGAGCCTCAGCATCGCCCTTGTCAGCCGCAGGCTCGGCTTTGAGTACCCACAGCATTTCGTCCGTTTCTTCAAGGCCCGCACCGGCCGCACCCCATCTGATTTCCGTAATACACCATTGATATGAAATCATTGATATTAAGTATATTAACTGTAGTTACCATGTCTACTTCAATTCACGCACAAGTTCTGACTGATCGTCAGAAGCACCTCGGCACCATTGCGGCCTTGGAGGCACAGGGAGATTTGGAAAGGCTTGCTCCTGCACTAAAGGATGCACTTGATGCAGGGGTGACGATCAATGAGATCAAGGAGGCTTTTTCGCAGTTGTATGCCTACACAGGCTTCCCGCGTTCTCTCAACGCCCTCGGTGTCCTGTCAAAGGTTCTCGAAAACGGCAATCCCGGCTGGAACGAGGGACGTGAGTGGGTCCGGCCTGCTGAATGGGATGATGCACAGAAAGCCTATGAGCTTGGTGTGAAGAACCAGACACTCATGTCCGGGGCACCTTTTTCCTATGATTTCTGCCCTCAGATTGATTATTATCTCAAATCCCATCTGTTCGGTGACATTTTTGCCGGGGATTTGCTCTCTGCCGCCGACCGTGAAATTGTCACCGTCGCTGCGCTATCGGCACTCAAGGGCGTTGCTCCCCAGCTCGCATCCCACAAGGCAGGAGCTGTGCGTATGGGCAACAGTCCTCAGCAGATAGAAGAACTGTGCCGTTTCTTGAGTGAGAACGGCCTGAGCCAGTGCGACTCCGCTGCTGACGCCTGCGCCGGAGACTGGCCTGAAGGGAATCCGAATACAGCTTACTCGCAGTTCTTCACCGGTGACAGTTTCCTTGCGCCGCTTTCCCCGAAGAATCTCGGCACGGGAGAGCCCTCAGCCCTTCCGATGAGCAATGTCACGTTTGAGCCGGGATGCCGCAACAACTGGCATATCCACCACGGAGCCAGGCAGATCCTCATCTGTGTCAGCGGCAGGGGCTGGTATCAGGAGTGGGGAAAGGCAGCCGTTCCGCTCAAGGTCGGTGATGTCATTGACATTCCGGAAGGTGTGAAGCACTGGCACGGGGCACAGAAAGATTCGTGGTTCCAGCATATTGCGACCCATGTTGCCACTGGAGATGGTGAAGTCTCGAACGAGTGGCTGGAACCGGTAAGTGATGAACAATATTTAAACTTGTAAACATGTACATAGAGAAGATAAAGTCGCCAGCGGACTTGAAAGGGCTGGATATTGAGGCGCTCAAAGCGGTTGCCGATGAGACAAGGCAGGCTGTGCTCAGCCGTGTGAGCAGGCATGGGGGACATGTGGGACCGAATCTCGGTTTCGTCGAGGCTACCGTGGCCCTCCACTATGTTTTCAATGCCCCTGTGGACAAACTGGTGTTTGACGTGAGCCACCAGTGCTATGCACA
>CAKVDS010000056.1 GCA_934726455.1 uncultured Bacteroidales bacterium | reverse complement strand
CACCCTATGGTATGAGCGCGGGGTACGCGCGTCAGGCCAAAAGAGTGATGAGTGCAGAATGCTTGTCCTCCGTGTGTCTGAATTTGCTAGATTCCTATCCGAGGATAAAAGCTTTACACTTTCATCAAAATTATGTAGCGCCCCCTCATGGGAGCGGCACAAATATAGAAAGTTTTTTCCACATTCAGTGGGGTATCGTGTCTTTATGTTCATGCTCACAAAGTTATGCCATGCCGGCGAACTGTGTTTTCGTGACGGAGCAGGTTCTGCCCCGTCCCCGTATCGTGCAAGTTACTCCATCCGGAGCAGACGGGCCGAATTTCCGCAAGCCTTGCGGATAGACTGAATTCAGGAAGGAGACAATTATGGGAATCTGCGGCAACTTATTTTTGGCCGCTTACTAAAACAATTTTATGAAAGCATTCAAAATCACTCCCAAAAGAATCAAGCATTCCAACGGGCAGATGCTGACACCGGAGATGTCAGTCGTTGTTTCGACCAATTTGGCCAATCCATTCAACAATGGGGCGACGGAAGTCGCGGAGGCGTATACGCGCATCTATGGCTTCGACTACAAGCGGTCAAGCTGCTGCAAGACGGACTTTGACTGTGTGCAGATTGGTTGATGCGCGTAAGTTCCCGTTCCGTAATATTCATAAAAATATGTCGCCACTGCCGCATAATGGCAATATGATGGCCTATCTTTGCGGAAACAAACCATTAGGCCAAGAGATATGAGAATAGTACACATTTCGGACACGCACAATAGACACCGGCAGCTGAAGAGGCTGCCTGAGGGCGATGTGATAGTTCATTCCGGGGACTTCACGATGGCGGGGACAGAGGCGGAGGCTTTGGACTTTATGGAATGGTTCTGCGATCTTCCGTACAGGCACAAGGTCTTCATCGCCGGCAATCACGACTTCTGCCTTCGGGGAGCGAGTCTGGAAGGGCTTGACGATAACTGCCACTACCTCTGCAATTCCGGAGTCCTGATAGAGGGGGTCAAGTTCTATGGCGTGCCGATGTTCTTCGAGGATGCCGTGACAGGGCGTGTGGAAAATGATTTTATGAATATACCTGCGGACACGGATGTCCTTATCACCCATCAGCCGCCTGAGGATATTCTTGACCTCTCGGATGAGATTCACTACGGAGATTCCGTTCTGTGGCAGCGGATTATGCTGGTTCGCCCTAAACTTCACCTGTTCGGACACATTCATAAAGCCGCTGGAGTTGAGACGCGGAATGGGACGGTGTTCTCCAACGGGGCTGTCCTGGAGGAAGGCTACGATCTGACAGACAAGGATATCCACGTCTTGACTGTCTGATATGCCCCGGAATAGGAAAAGCGGAGTCCTCCGATTTTGAGATGGTTTATTTTGTAAAATGTTGATAATGAATTATATGAAAAAGAAATGACCACAACTGACTACCAACTGCCTTCTTTGGAGTTGTTTGATGAATATGTGCCTGAAGATGAAATCACCGGTAGGGTAGAGGCGATCAGGAGTGTTCTTGAAAGCGGGAAAGTGCGTGTCAAGGACATTAAACCAATGCCGGGGCCGGCGGTGACGCTTTACAAGGTTTATCCGGAACGGGATGCCAAAGTCTCAAAGGTCAGGTTGCTTATGGAAAACGCTGCACTTGACCTTCATCTGAAGGGCGTACGTGTCGTGAACTTGGAGGACTCCATCGGCATCGAGATAGCCAATGGCCATCGTGAGAAAGTACCTATGCGCTCGGTTCTGAGTGACGATGCGTTCCGGAACTGCAAGGCAGAACTGCCGGTGGCTCTCGGGCGGACATTCGGGAACAAAGCTGTGGTCTTTGATTTGGTCAGGGCTCCTGACTTGCTTATCGCCGGAGCCACAAAGCAAGGCAAGTCGGAGGCTATCCACGCCATAGTCGCCTCTTTGCTGTATTCGAAGCTCCCGTCAGATCTGAAGTTCGTTTTCATCGATCCCAAGGGCTGTGAGTTCACTGCCTACGAGCGCCTTTCCGGACACTATATAGCCTCTATGCCCGGAGAGACGCCTATTGTGCAGACGGCAGCTCATGCAGACAAGACCTTGGCGGCTTTATGTCTGGAAATGGAACACCGCTATGAACTGCTTGCGGAAACCCATGTCCGCAACATTTGCACTTACAATAAACGAATCTCCGAGACCTTGCCTTACATTGTCGCCATCATTGATGAATATGCCGATCTGGTCATTCCTGTATGCCGCGACAAGGAGTCCAGGAATATGTCGCGTAACATCGCAGAATCCATCATCCGTTTGTCGCAGTGTGGAAGAGCCGTCGGCATTCATGTCATTTTGGCCACACAGAGACCGTCCACGACGGTTATCACAGGGCTCATCAAGGCAAATTTCCCGACCAGAATCGCCGTCAGAACCGCGTCCAAAACCGACTCTCTGGCAATCCTTGACACTCCTGGCACGGAAAAACTTATCGGCGGCGGAGATATGATCTTCCAGACCGGCGGAGAAGAGACTCGCCTCCAGGGGGCGTACATCCGCCCGGAAGAAATCGACCGCTTGATCTCCTACGTGGAATCATGTCCTGTTTCCGGTTCTCCCTATTGTCTGCCGACACCATTTTCCCTCTGAATCGCAGTGGTAGCTCTAACAAGTAAAAGCGGCCTCAGAAAGCATCCGGCAGGAGTTCTCAATAAAGGGTCCGGAGAAACAGCCTTCTGCCGGACAAAACGGACAGGATGATTCCCATCGAAACCGCCCCGGGCGGGTCAAAGATTCCGGTCATCGTAGGGGATGATACAGTCCATTTGGACAAGGCTCCGGTCAAGTTCTATTTTCTTGGGCTTGCCGGCATAACCGGTGATGTAGTATTCTTTCGCCAACCTGTCATCGAAGCGGGAGATGAACGCGGCGCGGATGCGTGCGCATTTCTCGTTGATGGAGTTGTTGGTCGGGTCAAGCACCCTGTCGATGCTCTGTTGGATGGAGGATATGTCCTCCCGATTTGTGATGGACATATAGATGGATTCGAATTCGGCTCTGAACTCTGGCAGATACTTGAACATTATGCCGTCCGGGTGGCGCAGGAACAGCAGATACACCGCTTTCTGCAGAGGCTCCATCTTGATTTCCAGCCCGTTGTAGTCCGGGAGCAGGATTCGGAAGTCTTCCGTCACCACAAGCCGGCTCAATTGCGGCTTCTGCATGAAGATAGACTCTATGATTCTTTCATCTAGACCATACGCCCGAAGCCTCTTGACTCTATCCTCGATTTCAGCGGTGAGACGGCGGACTTCAGAGCTGAACTCGTCATCGGCGAAGTCCCTAGGATCTTTTTCTGGTATCTCTATGTGGATTGATGAGACTTCTCCGCTGAAATCGGTATGAAACACGTAATCGTCTATGTCCGGTTCTGCCTGCTCCACCTCCTCCCGCACACCCCTCAGCATCTCCTCAAATCCTGTCAGCCAGTCTTCAGCCGATGAATCGCTGAACTCGAAGATCAGGTCTCTTCCCTCAAAATCCGGGACAAGAATAGCACCGTATTCCGGCCACGGCCTGCCTGTGTCGAATGTCTCCCATATTCTTATATAGAATTCACTCCATTTCCGGCACTGTCTATCTCTATCGAGATTCGGCAAGTTATAGAAACATTTCCGGTCGGTATGGAATACGTCTTCCGTGATGTCCCGGAGATTCGAAATTTCGGAATCGTAGGCGTAATCATACTTGTCTGCCAGACGGGAGAAGTCGTCTAATAAGCCGCTTGCCTGATTATTTGATGCTTTGTAACGCCCGGGGACGTACAACATCCTCCGGAGGTTCCATTCGGCATCCGATACTTTTACTATTTTCCCGCCTGTGCAGGCCTTGTCTGTAATGTTATCATTCATTTTGTCCTCTGTGTCCGCAAATTGCTTGAAATAGCCGTGAAAATACACAGAATAATTTTAACGGCAAAGCCGCTGGTTTGGGGTAGAGGGAGGAAAGGAGGGTAAAGACGGAGGTGGCGGATAATGTTTTGATAGTCAGATTGTTCGCATAAAAGCCTCTGCCAATATACAGGTAGGCTGAAAGCTCTTCTTCTTGATTGTCAGAATGTTATCCGCCACCGTCTGCCCCGCCGTCTCCATCGTCTCCACCGTTTGCCCCATCGTCCCCGTCTGCCCCACCGTCCCGGCAAACATCATCACCGCAGCCCTCCTTCTTCTTATTCGCTCACGACTTTCCCCAGATGCATTGTGATGAACTTCCGGATGTCATCCCTCAAGGCGTCCGAATCTTCCGTGTCGAGGATTTTGACCTGGTCGGCAAGACCGATGCAGAAACGCCGTGCGGCACCGAGACCATGTAGCCGGGTGTCCAGAATCCATGTTCCGGCTTCTGTCTGATATAGTTCTTCCGGAGGAAGTTTGCAGGCGTCATGGTATTCCTCGCGTAGACTGTTGAGGGCTGCGATGGTCATCTCCAGCCTGATGTGGAAGTTGACTTTGGGGTTAATCCATCTGAAGACGTCGGCTTCGCCTTTCGGGAAGGCGTGCGGATATTCCGGATCGTCGATATTCGTCTCGATGCTGCCGATACGTGCCAGCCTGAATTCTTTCAACTCCTTGTCTTGCAGGTCATATGCCCAGAGATTTTCGTTGTCGCAGACGAGATTGACCGGGACTACGAGGCGGTCCCGGATCTCGTTGCTGTTGGAGCTGGCATAGCCTTTCAGCATGACTTTCCTCTGCTTGTCGATGGCTTCCTCCAGGGCGATGATGAATTTTTCCACTTTCCCGACTGAGCGGAGTTCCATGAGCCTCTGCTCTTGGGCATGTGTGCTCATCGGGACGGTCTCCTCTCCGTTGCGGATATAGACTGTTCCGTCTTTCCAGTCATTGCCGGTGTATAGTTTTGCGATTTCAAATTCTGACGGCTTCGCGATTATCATGATGGCGTCCTGGTCTTTTGTCGGGGTGACCGTAATGCATCTTCTGATCGCCGGCTTGAAATACAGTTCCATCTCATCGTTGAGGAAGCGGCAGTAGCTGTCCAGGTCCTTTGGTTGCGGGACGGGGTGGCCGAGCTGCTTCAGGCGTTCGTTCGCGAGCGTGTTGAAGTTGCTGCGGAACCATGACAGGTCGGCTCCCAGTCCGTAAGATTCGTTCAGGATCGGGTCGCCGTGGTCGTTGACACCCAGATAAACCGTCCCGCCGTCTCGGTTGAGGAAGCCGCAGACTGCCTCCCACACTTGGCCGCGCCCCTGCTGGTAGATGTCCGGCTTGCCGTCACGGTTGCTGAAGACATACGATGACTTGAACTCCACGTCGGCGAGTTCTCCGAGTCCGTATTTTCCTCCTCCCCGCTCTTCCGTCTCGCGGAAATGGTCTTCTACTCCGAGTATGCGGCAGATCCGGCGGCGTATGACGGCAGGGGACGCCGAGATCTCGTCGGGGTATTTTTTTGCGAGCGCACACGCATTGAGCAGGTCCAGAATCTCCTTTCCCTCCGGGTCGAGGTCAGCAGTGCCTCTCATCTGATCGGGATTTGCAAGAGTTTCGATGATGCGCTGTTCGCGTTCCCGCATCAATCCCGGTACGGAGCAGGCGCGAACCTTGTGCCCCTCTGCCAGCCGCAGACATTCCATGAGGAAACGTGCCCCGGAGAGGACCTCATCCCTGGATTCATCGTCCCCGAGGGCATTGAAGATGAACGCCGATGTCAACAGGTCCCGCAACCTTCCGGTCGAACTTTTATCTCTGGAACGGGAAAGCATCACTCCAAGACTCCAGAAAACCTCCTCCCGAGAGTTTCCCGTGCGCGATGCGGGCCTGCCGAGCCGGGCGAGTGCATCCTCCCGGCTCAGGATGAACCCGTCCAGAACGTGCTCGGCATCGAATTTTCCAGGCTCTTCGCTATAGGAGGATGGTTCGTCCATGTTGATGTAGGTTCCCCCGTTTATGGTATTGATGGAGTGCGTATATGTGACGATGATGTCTCCCGGCTTGTATTTCCCCGAGTCCCGCATGAGGCCGGCGTAGCCTTTGTCGGCGATGAGCCTGAGCCTGTCCTTGTCCGGGGTGGGGCCATGGAAAATGCTGAGCACCAGTGATTCGTGAAGCCTGTGTGTGCGTTTGTCCTCCTTTGCCAGCGGGAGGGCGAAGTCCAGATATGCTTTCTTGATGGAGAACAGAGGCGGTTCGCTTTCGTCCTCGAGCACGGCTCCCTCGATGCAGTCCCCGTCATATAGGAAACGGGCCAGTTCGCCGGTGTTGAGGCCTTTCAAGAGTTCTTCGTCATCAATTTCTCCCCGCCCGTCATAGAATGCTTTGAGCGGAGAGCAGCTGATGTAGTCCTCGTCGCCGTCTTTGTATTCTATGGTGTATGTCCTCTCCCTCACTGATGCATCCTGGCTTGAATCATCGGATTGTGCTTCTATGAATGCTTCGGCAAATGATTCCAGCGATTCGCAGTCGTCCGCCCTTCCTTCCTTGAGCTTCTCGTCCTTGCGGTTGCGGCTCAGCACTT
This sequence comes from uncultured Bacteroidales bacterium, assembly GCA_934726455.1. GTDB lineage: Bacteria > Bacteroidota > Bacteroidia > Bacteroidales > UBA932 > Cryptobacteroides. The sequence continues at coordinate 5,773 of CAKVDS010000056.1, read as the reverse complement.
CGACCCTTCCTTGATGCGCCTCGAACGCTCTGGTCTCTGCGGATGCTGATGAGCGTACGGTGAGTTTGCCGTTTTCGAGCCTCAGGCATCCCCGTTGACGGCATTCGGACGTTGCGAGCCGGGCGCCCCTGTCAAATGTGGCGCTTTCCAGCATCTTGAAGACGAGCATGTCTGTGCTTATGGCGTTTTCGACCATGTATCGGGTGAATCCCGGGGCGGTCAGGGGATATGAGCCGCAGTCCACGGCCAGTTTGACTATGTCATAGTTGGAGCGGCTCAGGTATGAGGCGTATTCGAGGAATATCAGTGCCCGTGTGCTGGCCTCTCCGTAGGAACGTGTCTCACATAACAGAACAAGCATACAGGCAGTGAGTTTGGCTGAGAACTCCATGGCGGCCCGCTCGTCGCTGCTCATCTTTGAACCTTTGCGGGCAGTGTCTCTGCGGTCCTGGACCTCGGAGTCAAGGATGTTGCCGAGTGCGGATATGAGTTCCAGCGAGGGGATCGGGGCGTTCCAGATGGCATTGATAAAAGAGGCGGCCTGCGCGGGGGAGGTCGCAAGGTATTGCTGTTGCAGTTCCTTGCCTGTCATAGACATTGTCGTGAAATGGTTATTTATGCGGCGTTTTCCAGAATATTGCCGATTTATGCAAAACTATGAAAATCCCGGTTCACATGCAAATCTCCAAGCGGGCAAGATTGCATCGTGGCGACTTGGTGCTCCGCCGCCATCTGCTCTATATGGAATGAAATTTGTCCGTTTGCCGGAATGAATGTTATATTTGCATACATGAAACGAACCTCATTACTCATATCCCTCCTCTGCCTCTGCATCGGTGCGGGGGCGCAGTCCGGCAATTTCACACTCGGCAAGTGGACCGAGATACATTCGGCTCTTCTCAAGGAACTTTCCAGATCCTATGTGGACTCGCTCCCGGTAGACAAGATAGAGCGCCGCGGGGTCGATGCCATGCTTTCCGGGCTCGACCCGTATACTGTTTATATCCCCGAAGAGGAGAATGAAGACCTCCAGATGCTCATCCACAAGACTTACGGTGGCGTGGGGGCGGTGATCTACAAGCCCGAGACTTCGGGCAATGTCATCATCAACGAACCGTATGAGGGCAGCCCGGCAGCCAAGAGCGGGCTCGTGTGCGGGGACGAGATAATGGAAATAGACGGGCAGACAGTGGTCGGGCTCACATCCCAGCAGTGCAGCGAGAAGATGCGTGGCGACCCGGGCACGACTGTCAAGTTCAAGGTCAAGAAAATCCGCGGCGGCGAGATTACCGAGGTGACAGTGCTGCGCGAGAAGATACGCATACCGGACATCGAGTTCGCCGGGCTGATCGGTGACGGGGTGGGGTACATCTCCCAGACCGGATTCACGGAAGGAGTCGGCAAAGAGATGAGGGAAGCGGTCATCAGCCTCAAAAAGCAGGGTATGCGCACCCTCGTCCTTGATCTTCGCGGCAACGGCGGCGGCCTGATGAACGAGGCTGCCGAGATCGTGTCCATCTTCGTGCCCAAGGGTTCATTGGTCGTTTCGGCAAAGGGGCGCGAGGCTGATTCAAACTACGAACTCCGTACCCGGCGCGATCCTGTAGATACCGAGATGCCGTTGATCGTGCTCGTTGATTCGGGCTCGGCATCTTCTTCAGAGATAGTGTCCGGAGCGCTCCAGGACATGGACAGGGCCACCATAATGGGTCAGCGCACCTTTGGCAAGGGCCTTGTACAGAGCATCAAATCCCTCCCTTACGGGGGAGAGCTCAAGGTCACGACGGCCAAATACTACACCCCTTCGGGGCGCTGCGTACAGGCGCTTGACTATAGCCATCGCAACGAGGACGGAAGCGTCAGCCAGATACCGGATTCGCTTACCCGGGAGTTCAAGACCGCCCATGGGCGCACGGTGCGCGACGGCGGCGGCATCACCCCAGATGTCAAGCTGGCTGAGAAAAACTACAGCCGACTGACCTATGCCCTTGTGGCCTACGGGATCATGGAGTACTATGCGCTGGAATATGTCAGGGCACACGACAGCATACCCCCGGTGGACGAGTTCCACCTCAGCGATGCGGACTACGATGATTTCGTGAAATTCGCCTGTGGCAAAGAGTTCGACTACCGCTCCTCAGCCAAGACATACTTCGACAAGGTCAAGGAAGAGCTTGAGAAAGACGGGCTTAAGGAGACTCTCGCACCTCAGATAGAGGCGCTTGACAAGGCCATTGACATGGAGAAGGAAGAGTTCCTGTGCCTCAAGAAAGACGAGATAGTCCCTTTCATCGAAGAGGAGATCGTGGTCCGCTATTACTATCAGCAGGCCGGCGTCAAGATCCGCATCCGCTATGATGATGCCCTCAAGGAGGCTTTGCGCAGCCCGAGGATACAGCAGTATTGATGACATTCAGCACTGAACTCATTGTTCTAAGCACGACCAAACTCGGAGAGAAGAGTCTGGTCGTGCATTGTTTGACACCTTCTTTGGGGCGGCGGAGTTTCATCGCATCAGTCCCCTCAGGCGGTGGAATGGCTCTGTTCCTGCCGCTCAACATCTTGGAAGGGGAAGTCAGTGAGAACCCGCGTTCCGACCTGTGGCGCGTACGCCGGCTTTCGGCCGTCAGCCCGCTTGGCGGCATCCGTTCCAGCGTCAGCAAAAACACAATGACCCTCTTCATGAGCGAAGTCCTCTACCGGACAGTGCGTGACGGGGCTTTGGAAGAAGGCCTTTTCGACTGGTGCAAACGTTCTGTCTTGACGCTTGATGCCATGCAAGGGGACTTCAGCAACTTTCATCTGCGTTTCCTTTTGGAGTTTGCCGTGGCGCTGGGATTCTCGCCCTCGCTGGCCGACCTCGCGCCTTTTGCCGGGGAGCACCTCCGGGAAATCCGCTTCCTGCTGGAGCACGACTTCGCGGAATCCATGTTGCTTCCTCTCAACGGGCTGACCCGCAATGAAATAGCGGAGGGCATTCTGCAATATATCGGCTACCATTCCGACTGCCGTCTAAATATCCGCTCGCTGTCCGTCCTGCGTGACCTCTGGCGATGAAGTTCTCCGACTGCCGTCTCAATATCCGCTCCCTGCACCTCTGTTCTCCCGTCTCTGCTCCCGTGCGCACGAAGTCATTTCCGTGCGCACGGGAGGGCCTGGTGCGCACGGCAAAAAATTCCGCGAGCTCCCGTGCGCACGAGAGGGTCTGGTGCGCACCGAATCAGCGTCGTGCGCACGGCATTGTTCCACGGCACGGCATTGTTCCACACTGCGGCATTGTTCCACGGCACTTTGCTCCGCGAGTCGCTCTTTTGAGTTCCCGGCAGGAAAGCATTGCCCCGCGTTTTTTACGGAAACCAGGCCTCGCGCGCTAATACCATGGCTTCAATTGCGGCATCAATCCAAGTTGACGATGCCGTCTTCAATCACATGCAACACTTCCGGCAGTTCCGAATAGGCTTTCTCGGCGCGTTCTTTTGTGGAGCAGGAAGTGACGCTGATAGCGATTGCCTTGAAATTCTGATACTTATATAATACTTCATCACCTCTGTCTTTTACGGTTTCAAGGAGATTCTCCAATGCCGGGCCATCTTTATAGTAGACTATGAACCTGAATGTCTGCGGCTCCACGGCTTTTCCGTCAATATATGTGACCCGGGCGTCCCCGCGTTCAGGAAGGGGCACGAAAACAATCACTTCCACTTTACGCTTGTCTGCACCTGTGCAGTCGAAAAAATAGTTCGTTCCAGCGACCACTTGATGCGACACTTTGCATGGTCTGAGCCCGAGTCCGGAATCTACCGCCTCTCTGAAGACTGCCATGTCTTCATCAGTAAGCCTTGCCGGTCTGCTGATACCGCCGGCCAGCTGTGTGGTATTCATTGTCCCGCAAGAGGCGACAGAGAGAATAGAGAGAAACAGTAGGGATAATCTCTCCGGTATTGTGTGTTTCATGTTTGTCATATCTGCGCTATTTTGACAAGTTCAATATCAAATTCAAGAGTTGACCATGCCGGTATCCCGTCCATCTTGGCGGAGCCGTAGGCATATCGGGCCGGAATCCATACTCTGAATTTGTCCCCTTCATGCATTCTGACGAGGGCTATCTGCCAACCCATTATCAGATCCCGCACCCGGAACAGCGCCGGCAGAGCCTGCCCTTCGGTGGAATCGAACACGCTCCCGTCCATCAAACGGCCGGTGTAGTTGACATAAACAATACTGCCGGGTGCCGGATGAACTTTGCCGTGTCCGAGTTCCAGTTTCCGGATGACCACGCCATTGTCCAGCGCCAGCACTCCTTCTTCTGCGGCCTTTCTAGCCAGAAAAGCCTCGTTGTCTGCCTTGTATTGATTGAATTTCTTTGATTTGCTCATCGCTTTTCCTTTTGAAAGCAGTTTTGATTTATTCGGCACAAATTTAGTAATCGTTAAAAAATAAGTTGCATCACCTTTGGGCAATCTTTTTGGTATATATTCCTTTTTTCATCAGTCATGTGCCACCGGCACACTCCTTCTTCAAAAAGTAATCTATCCTCAAAAATCTTTGCCAAATCTGCGGCAACTTATTTTTTACCGCTTACTTAAAACAACGGTTCGTCTGGTCCGTCTCGCTTGCGGCATGCTGCAATGGTCTGCCGCGTTGCGGTTCGGGCACAAAATTTTACGCTGCGAATATAAGGAAAGGTTTTTGTTTTCAGAGCAAATTCATTATCTTCGCGGTGTATGCTCTGGCATGCAATAAAAACAAACACTTGACTATGAAGACTTTTAAAGATCAGGAAAACTGTTGTGACAATGCTTTCCGGGAGAATGCCCCGTTTTGGCATCTCTACACTTCCGGCAAGGACATGCCCTTGCTTTTCAGAAATGATGATGAGTTCAAGTTCGTGATGAACGTCATCGCGAGGGGTGCTTTCGAATTCCAGGATGTCCGTATCATCGCGTTTGAGGTGATGGGGAACCATATTCACTTTCTTCTCAGTGGACAGCAGCCGCGTTGCTTCATGTATTTCACGGTCTTACGGAGGAGGATAGCACGCGGGATCGGAGGGCTTCCACTGCGATTTTCTCCCTCTCTTAAGGCTGTCGGCGATATCCGGGCGTTGAGAAATACTATAGTATATATACATCGGAACGGATATGTGGCGGATCCGCGCCAGACACCTTTCTCATATCCGTGGGGGACAGGCCCATTCTATTATTGTAAGCCCAAATCTTCTGTCACCTTGGCGGATCTGAAAGACTCTGAATTAAGGTTGATGTTCAGAAGTCGAAGCCCCAAGCTTCCGGGCGACTATCATGTTGTGGACGGGTATGTGTCGCCATCATCATACTGTGCGCTCAATCTGGGAATGTCCATGTTCCGGGAGGCTCATCATTATTACTCGCTTTTGAACAAGAATGTGGAGGCCTACGGTAATGTGGCAGTGGAAATCGGTGAAGGTGCTTTTTTGACGGACAATGAGTTGTTCTCCATACTTGTCGGAATTCTCAATGACAGATATGGCAGTCCGGATCTGAAAGGGCTCTCAAAGCCGCAGAAGCTTGATCTTGCCAGAAAGTTGCGTTACGAATACCGCTCATCAAACAGCCAGATATCCAGACTTTTGAATTTGGCTCAATTTGAAGTTGATGCCGCATTTCCTCTTTCTGCGCAAAGAGGAAAATGACCCGCTCTGTTCCCGTGCGCACGAAATGTATTGGCCTGAAAAGGGTTGACTCAAAACAGAGTCAGTCAATATGACACCACACACAGAACTACAAAAGAAGTA
>CAKVDS010000055.1 GCA_934726455.1 uncultured Bacteroidales bacterium | reverse complement strand
GCCCTCCCCCTCTACGCAGATCCAGATCCCATGGTCCAGATCCTCATAGAAAGAGTTGATTCTGCCCTGCCCTTTATCTATCGTATACCTGGTCTTCAGCTCCCCGTCCGGCGAGAAGCGGCACAGTCCGCCCGGGACGCCTATCCAGATGTCGCCGTCCGCGGTGGACCCGACGCATGAGACCTTGATGCCGTTGATTTCAGGACGGTCCAGCCGGCTGATGCTGTATGTAGCTTTATCCAGAATATAGACTCCCCTGTCCGTCCCGAACCACAGCCGGCCACGGGAATCCTCGGCGATGGAATAGATCAGATTGCTCTGCATCAGGTCGGGAGTATGGAGGTCTGAACGGAAAACCTGCACCTTGTATCCGTCATCGCGGCACAGCCCGTCGGATGTACCGTACCATACATAGCCTTCACTGTCCTGGAAGATACGGTGTACGGAGTGTATAGGCAGCTGGTCAAGCTGAGGCAGTTCCATTATCTGCTGGGCTATAGCGGCAAACGGGAGGATTGCCATGGCGAACAGGAGAGCGATATACTTTTTCATCAGTTCCGGTGTCATCAACATGGCTAAATTACAAATAAATCCGGAAACGGCAACACCCATGCAATACAGAAAAAGGCCTCCCTCTGTACGGGAGACCTTCAAATCAGCAGAAACGGAGACCGGTCTACAGCAGACGCCTGCTGCCCGAATCCCCTGTCCTGGTGAGCGGTTCAGCACTCTCCCTCACCTCGTCCGGCACGGCCTGCCTCAGATATTCCTGAGTCTCACGGACTTCCCCGATGCTTGTCAGCACCAGACGCCCGGCGCTTCCGTCGTACTCGTACTCATATCTGTTTCCCCATGGGATGCCGTCGCTGTAAGTGCCCTCCAATGTCTCCCAATCTGCCGAGAAAGTCCCGGCGTACTTCTGCCAGCGCGGGCTCTGGACTTTCTGCCAGAGGATGAATGTCCCGTCAGCCCCGAGTTCCAGATATGCATCGAATCCCGACGGCTCCCGCCCCTCGAAAGACACGAGATGCCACTCCCCCGCTATCGTCTCGGCCGCAGTCGGAGAACTCTTCTTGCAGCCGGACAAAAGCAGGGCGCCAAAAAGGCCCAGACTGAGCAAAGCGGTTTTAATTATATTTCTGTCCATAATCGTTCGTTTTTTACAACCATCCTCCATTGCTGCTCGCAGCGCTGCGTGAGATGATGGCGAAAGTCTTTTTTACCTCTATTCCGCCCATTTCCGTACCGCTGCCAGGCTTGTCGCCTCCGGCTACAGCCGTCACGGTGACCTTGGCCGAACCCGGCTTGCCGCACAAGATGACCAGATTGCCGTCCTCAACATGCGGGGTTCCTTGAACATCAAGCCTTTCCATATCAGCCTTGTCCATATTGACGGACAAGTATGCACGACTGGCATAGCCCTGCCCGAAGTACGCGGACAAAGGCAGTTCTTCCTCCTTGCCGGCCACCAGCCTCAGACAAGGCGTGCCCTCAACCTGCATCAGAAGCTGGTAGGCATCCACGGCCCCGCTGCCCATCTTATGGTAATAATTCTTGTAATTGTCGTTCTTGGCCATGGCGCCGTCAATGTCGTTGACTGACGTGAGCAGCATGTCCCTGAACTCGGGCATGGTGAACTTCTTGCCGAGCTGCACCGCATAGGACAGGCCCAATGCCGCCACTCCGGAGACATGCGGGCAGGCCATGGACGTGCCCTGAGAGTAGCCATAGTCCTCACCGCCGTTCACCTCTGAAGGCATGGTGGAGAGTATCTGGGAAGAAGTCCTGCTCTTGTCCACAGCTATAAGGTAATCCCCACCCGGAGCCGCGATGTTGCAGCCGGGGCCGAAGTTGGTATAATAGGCAGGCATGAAGTTCGGAGCGAAAGCCGTCACAGAGATGTAATCACGATACGCCCCCGGATAGGCGGAACGGGGCGCCGCATCATTGCCTGATGCGAATATCGCCAGGTTTCCATACGAGAGCGCAGGACAATTGGCCTTGTGTTTCGTGAAATAATCGATCGACTCCTTCTCAAGACTGCTGAGTGAGGTATACTGGTTGTCCGAGACGAAACGTCCGGAACTGTAACCGTAGGAGCATTGTATGATGGCAGCACCCATATCGGCCGCATAGCGTATCGCACGCGCTATCGCCACAGCCGAGCCGGTCTTGTTCATATCCTCACCGGAGAAAATCTGGCAGGACATGAGCCTCACTCCGTCTCCCTTACCGCTGCCTCCGGCAATACCGGCAACACCCTTGCCGTTGTTGTTGACAGCTGCCACAGTCCCTGCGACATGAGTTCCGTGCCCGGAATCACCCTTGTTCTGGCCGGCCACCCAATACTCCTTGTTCCAGCTAATCGGACCGTTCGTGACAAAGTTCATCCCGTAGATGTCGTCCACATAGCCGTTTCCGTCATCATCCACACCTTTCTGCCCGTTTCGCTCGGCCTCGTTGACCCACATGTTTGCCCGCAGGTCCGGGTGGCTGTATTTCACACCCTCGTCGACGATGGCCACAACCACGCTCGGGTCACCCCCAGTAAGCGCCCATGCCGGGTCGGCATTGATGTCCGCTCCGGCCACAGCCCCCACGGCCACATCGGAAGAACCGGAGTTGTTGTAATGCCACTGCTGCGGCAGCAGCGGGTCATCGAACATGGTCTCCGTACCGGCCGCAAGAGGCCTGGCAGCACTATGGTACGGGGTGATCTTCTCCCAGTTGCGCTGCATCTGTACGTCAAACTCCACAGCCTCGACCTCCCCCAATGCAGACAGGCAGAGCGCAGCCTCATCCAGATCGGCATCATCACTGAAATGGACAATGTACCAGCGGTGCAGTCCGGCCTCACGCGCCTCCTGCTCAAACTTTGGGATCAACGGGAAAACCCTCTCCAGCGAGGAAACCCCGAGTTCATCAAGAACATCGTCCACAGCCCCGATCCCGGAGCGGGTCAACGGTTCACCGGAGCGGGTATGGACGGTCTGTTCAAGGCTCGACACGGCCTCGTCGCCGAAGCGCACTATGAGCCGGCCGGTACCTGCATTTTCAGAAGAATGGATGATTTTTTCCTGCACGCAAGACGGCACGGGTAATCCCGTGCCGCTTTCCAATGTTTCAGTACAGGAGATTGCAGCCAACGCGATAGCCGCCAGTGCAACTGCTGATCCTGCTTTCATAAATTACTCTTTGCTTGATGAACTGCCAGTGCCGTCCATGATCTCCACATGACCGCTGTAGCTGGCCGTGATCTTGTGTTTACGGGAATCTACAAGCACGTAGGAGATCTTGTACTCTCCCTCGCCGGTCTTCTCTATATCGAGATATGATTCCTCCACCGACTGGCCGAGGATGGCCTGATCGTAGTTGTTGATCTCCGGATTCCAGTGCTTGCAGGCCATGCCGTAGTATGCAGGCTTGAGGTAATATCCGCGCTCGGCTGTGCCGCGCACTCCCTTCCTCGGCTCGGAAGCGATGGTATACCTGCCCTCAGGAATGGTGTCACGTGCTGCGAAGAAAGTCGCGAATACATCGTAGCCGGCTGTAGCCTGGTCTGCGCTCCAAAGCTCAAGACCCCATACCGGAGTGCCGTAATCAGCAGTTCCGCCATATTTGAGATATGCAGCACGCACCTTGCCGAGATCATAGTCCTCATCAAGGAAGTCGTCATCGAAGTAATACACGTTCCAGTCCCGCCAGTTGTTCTCGAACTCAAGTTTGCCGGAGTATTCGAATGTGAAAGTGCCGCTGTCAGAAGCCACCTGATATTCACCCCACTCAGGATCGACCACAGTGGTCATCACGAAACAGGCCAATGAGCCTTTGATCGTATAAGTACCGCCTGCATAAGCTACCTCCAGCGTGCCGCCGTCTTCCTTGACATAATTGACGGACTCGGATACTACAAGACCGTTCTTCTTGATATAGAAGCGGGTTCCTTCAAAAGCATATTCGTTGTTAGGAGCTATGGTGCCGACTGCCGTGTAGTTGTTCATGTAAGGCTGAACTGCCTTATAACTGCGGGCCGGCAGGATGATGTTGTTGTAGTCAGGCTTCTCTTCGTAGAAGATCACCGTGGCGCCGATCTCTGTATTCTCATCAATGGATTTGCTGAACTCGACCTTGTAGGCGTTGTTGTAGTCACCGCCCTCATAGCTTGCCTTGGCAGTATCGAAGATATAGTCCGTGCTGAAGGTAACTTTCTTCTCCGGGCTCTTCGGACCCTCGCCAAGACCGTTTTCTCCGGCCACGGTGTAAGTGCCGGCCACCATGGTCTCGAGGGTGCGCTCTTCAGTGTTCTGCACCTCCTTGCCGTCGCGGTACCACTTATATGTCTGTGCATGAGGAATTTCAGCCACACTCAGGACAATGGTCTCGCCTGCGGCGCCCTGCTCCTTGCCTTCGATGGCTCCAGCAGCCTCCGGGACTTTGAGTACGTAAGCCTCCTGGGAAATGGTGACCTCGCTGGTCAGGCCGCCTCCGAGCACCTTGACGGTCGCCTTGCGCGCCTCTTCCACTTTATTGGCGCTCACCGTCACCACAAGAGTGGCGTTGCCGCTTCCTTTTTCCGGCTGCACAAGCACCCAGTCAGCAGATGAAGCCGCCGTCCAGTCTGTATTGGACTCGACAGACATGCTCACTTCCTGCCCTTCCGCAGGAATCGCCTCTGACTCGTAGGTCAGATTCAATATGACCTCGTCTTTCTTGCATGCCGAAAGACCGATGAAGATAGCCACAAGGGCTACAAACCGATAAATGAATTTTTCCATAATGTAATACACTTGAATTTTTGCCAAATATAATTTTCGGCTTCGCCAAATGCAATAGCCCCGTTTTCTCATTATGGCAAATTGTCAAAATGAGAAAACTTCATACTGCTCAGTTTGCAAACTGTTTACGGTACTGCGACGGTGAGGTGCCCTTGATCGTCTGGAAGAGACGGTAAAATGTGGAAAGTGACGTAAAACCCAAGCTGGAGGCTATCGACTTGATCGGTGTCTCGTCGGACGGGTCGGAAAGGATGGCGGCCGCCTCCTCTATCCGGTAGGAGTTGACATAATGGACAAAGGAAAGTCCGGTATAGCGCTGTATCACATCTGTAAGATAGGTCCGGTTGGTACGCAGCCTTTCAGCCACGCCCTCCCGCGTAAGCCCCGCATCCCTGTAGAGCTTGTCATCCTGCATCAGCCGCTGCAGGCGCTCGAAAAGGTCACGCATCCTGTCCTCTTGAGAATCCGCCTCTCCGGCTGCACGGGCCTTGAGTTTCGGCTGCCCGCCGTCCAGCTGCTCCTGAAAACGCTTGAGCATCTGGATGTTCTGCTTGTTCTTGCGATAATACAGTACTGCCCCGAGCGCGATGAGCAACAAAATGAACGCCGAGCAGATGAGGACAGCCGTAAACTTGTGTTTCCAGCGCAGCTCCTCCATCTCGTGTTCTTTCAGGCCGTTTTCATAACGCTCCCTCTCATACTTCAGTTTCATCTCGTTCACAGCCCTCTCCTTCTTCATGCTGAAAATACTGTCAGCTTCCGCATGATAGAGTCTGGAACAGTCAAGTGCCCGTCTGTAATCGCCTGATTTTTCATACAGTTCCGCCAGACTGCGGTAGACCAGATAGGACTTCGACGGACGGTTGGCATGCTGCGGAATACGCAGAGCCTGCTGAAGCAGGGTGATCGCGGAGTCCGTCTGCCCCCGCCGGCCCAAGTAGGCGGCATAGCCCACGTGCGCATCAATATCCGAGAACCGCCCGGCATCCTCCCCTTCGCGCAGAGCCTTGCGATAGTAGATTGCCGCCTGGTCTTCTTTCCCTTTGGCGGAAAGGATGTCCCCATAGAGAGCATATACTCCACGCTGGTCGCCATAGTAGTCCACCTGGTCCAGGACCTTGGTTATATAGTGCTCGGCACTGTCGCTCTGGCCCATCATCTCATACATATACGCAGAAAGCACGGCCCCGAGATAGCGGGCAAACGGATGGCTGCTCTCCTCCCCGAAACGGTATACATCCAGCGCATAAGGCAGGCCGGACTCGTCACGCCGCATATAATAGGCCAGGGCCAGATTGCTTTCCAGCGGGAAAAGCCGGCTTCTGTCATCACATTGCTTGGCATAAGTCATACCCTCAGTCAAGGTGCCTATGGCATTCTCGTAGTCCATCTCGGCAAAGGCCTGATAAGCGCCTTTTATATTCAGCAGCGTAGCCAGAGCCCAGTTGTCGTCTTCCTTGCGGGCTAGCGTCTCCGCCTGCGAGCGGTAAAGTTCCATGGAATCCGCATATCCGGGACGCATATAGAAACTCTGGGCCTTGGCTACCATCCCATACAGGAGCGATCTAGAATCATCAGCCTGTATACCAAACTGATAGAGGCGCGTCGCCAGACTGTCTATGGCCTCGTCGTCCTGGGTAGCAAGTCTCTCCTTAAGTTCATTCCGCAATGAATCCACCAATTCGGGAGCACGCGGCTTCCCGTCATCCGCCGGATGACGGCTGCACGACAGCAAGGCCACGGCCCACGTTGCCAGAAACAGAATCCGGAACCTACTGCCCATCGACGGTCACACTTTCAATTCTGAGTTGAAACGTCCCCGACGGAGCGTGCACATCCACCACATCCCCGGCTTTCCCGCCCATAAGGGCTTCACCGATCGGGGACTTGAGAGAAATTTTCCCCTCCTGGAGATTCATCTCGTGAGGGCTGACAACCGTATACGTCATCCTGGCTCCCGTCTTCAGGTTGGTGAACTCCACCCGGCTCAGGAGACTGACCACGTCCTGCGGCAGCTTGTCCGTATCAATGACCCTCGAGAACTGGAGAACCTTCTGCAGGAAACGTATCCTGCTGATGGCCTTGGCCTGGGCACGGCGCGCGGTGCGATACTCGGCGTTGTCGCTCAGGTCCCCCTGGGCACGCGCTTCGCAGAGTTCATCCTTGATCCTCGGATACTCCACATCAATCAGTTGCTTGAGCTCGGCGACAATCTGGTCGTGACGCTCCTTTGACAGATATTCCATAACGGGCCTTTTCCTGCAAATATAAGCAGAATCCGGCAGCTTCAGCTCCTCTTCTAAGTGTTTTTTATAAAAAACATTTTAAGAGCGTTTTTGTTTTATTCAAAAAACACTATTTTTGTGCTTACAAATCCGATAAGATGGAAAGGTTATTTCAACGGCACGATGATTATCTGAGGGTCACACCGACAGACTATGTACGCGATTTCATGAATAGGATCAACTGGGACAGCCGGCTGATCTGCATAAAAGGGCCGAAAGGTGTCGGTAAATCCACTCTGCTCAGACAACGGATAAAACTCAACTATGCTGAAGGCGACAGGCACATACTCTATTGTTCTGCTGATTCAGGATATTTTTCCAATCACACTCTCCTCGACACTGCGGAAGATTTCGTTAAAATCGGAGGCACCCACCTTTTTATTGACGAGATCCACAAATACGATAAATGGAGCGTGGAAATAAAAGAAATCTATGATCTCTACCCTCAGCTTCATGTTATATTGAGTGGAAGCTCGTTGCTTGCCCTGAAAAGCGGATTGGCAGATCTTTCCCGCAGGATGCTGCAATACGACATGCCAGGATTGTCTTTCCGCGAATATCTGCATCTTGAAAAGGATCTAGACCTGCACCGCGTAGAACTTGACGAACTGTTGCAAGATCCAGCCGGGTTCTGTTTGCGGGTGAGAAAGCATTGCAATCCGCTTGAGCATTTCCCGGAATACATCCAAAAAGGATATTATCCCTTTTACTTCGAGGACAAGATAGCCTATGCTCTGAGAGTCGAAAATGTCGTTAATTTCACCATCGAGAACGAACTGACCTCACAGTGTGGCGTAGATACGGCGAACACCCGCAAAATAAAGGCGTTGATGCAGGTCATCTCTGGAATGATACCGTTTGAGGTAGACATTGCAAAGATGTCCCGCAACATCGGCTTGCAAAGACTTACACTTCTGCAATACCTCAAGCACCTTGAAGACGCATGCCTAATACGGAGGCTATTCTCCAATCTTCTCTCAACCAGAGATTTGCAGAAACCGGACAAAATCCTGCTTGACAATCCTAACCTTCTGTACACCCTATGCCCCACCACGCCGGAAATAGGGACTGTGAGGGAAACATTCTTCTGCAACCAGCTTGCATCCGCCGGCCATGTGGTGGAATATGGTGGTATGAAGACTGCCGATTTCAGAATTGACGACAAATATGTCATCGAAGTAGGGGGCAAAGACAAGGGATACTCGCAGATCGACAAGACAGAGAACGGCTACATCGCAGCAGATGGCATTGACTCGGCCGTTTTCCGCAAAATCCCACTATGGTCTTTCGGTTTCCTATACTGACCGTCAGCTCCTTTTCTTGAACTCCGACGGGGTGCAGCCGAACTCTTCCTTGAAAATCTGGCGGAAATACGCAAACGAACTGATGCCGATGTTCCAGGCCGTCTCGGAAACATTGAACTCTCCTGACGAGAGCATCTCCGCCGCCTTGCGGAGTTTGATCTTGCGTACATAGTCGTTGGCTGAGACCCCCGTGAGACTTTTCAGTTTGCGGTAGAGCGAAGAGACACTGACACTCATGTGGGCTGCCATGCTGCTGATGTCCAGTTCCTCGGAGGAAAGGTTCTCCTCTATGTAGGCCGTAAGCTTTTGCAGGAACTTGTTGTCCAGAGCCGAGAAGCCGTTGCCCGGCTTCAGCCCGGGATCTGCCGGGCTGTTGATCTGATGCATGTACTGCTTGGCCAGCTGGCTGCGCGAAAGGATCAGGTTCGCGACCCTCGCCTTGATGAGTTCACTCGTGAAAGGCTTGGTGATGTAAGAATCGGCCCCCACCTTATATCCCTCGCTCTTGTCGCCGAGCGTATCCTTGGCCGTGAGGAGCACCACGGGTATATGGCTCAGTCTGATGTCCGCCTTGACACGACGGCACATCTCAAGCCCGTCCATCTTCGGCATCATGATATCACTGATTATCACATCCGGGATAAACTGTATGGCTGCGACAAGGCCTTCCTCCCCGTCTGAAGCCTGAGCCACTTCGTAATCACCGGAGAGAATGGTGGAGAGATAATCCCGGATGTCGGCATTGTCCTCCACCACAAGTACCCGCTGTGCGGAAGAATCCCCTTCTGCCGGCCCCGTCCCGGTCTGCACATGGCTCTGTTCAGCCTGCATCGGCAGGCGCACGGTGAAACAGCTCCCTCTCCCCCTTTCACTGTCCACACTGATGCTGCCTCCATGCTGTTCGACAAACCTCTGGACTATGGAAAGCCCTATTCCCGAGCCGTTTATGTTCTCCCGCCCCGGGACGCGATAATACCTCTTGAATATCTTGCCGAGCTGATCCGGGGCTATTCCCTCCCCGGTATCGGCCACACTGATCACGGCCTCGCTCCGGCCATCTTCAGCGGACGTGTGAAGCCCGAGCGTCACTACTCCTTTCTTCGTGTATTTGCAGGCGTTGGACAGCAGGTTGTTCAGCACCGAGGAGACTATCTCCCTGTCGAATGACATGAACACATCCTTGTCCACATCAAACCGGATATCAAGTTCCTTGTTGGTGTTTGACTCGGCGAACACCTTGCCGATGCTCATGACGAATCCGCTCAAGTTGCCCCAAGCCGGATTGAACCGGACACTGTCAGTCTCCGCCATCCGGAAATTCAGGAGCTTGTTGATCAGCTCCATCAGGTTTCCGGCATTCTTGTAGATCAGGGACAGTTTGTGCCTCGCCTGCTCGCTCAGGCCCGCGTCCCCCATCATGTCCTCGGCGGGGCCGAGAATAAGGGAAAGTGGCGTCTTGAGCTCGTGGGTGATGTTGGTATAGAACCTCAGCTTCTCTTCGTTCACCTCCCGGATCTGGGCTATGGCGGCCTTGTCCATGCGCCGGCTCGTCACAGTCCGCACAATGAAAAAGCACAACAAACCGAAAGCGACGGCATAGAAGATCATGGCCGGCATGCTCATCCAGAACGGCGGGGCGATGCTGACACCAAGGACCGCCTCACTCACGAGTTCGCGGCTCCACGGGTATCCGGCTTTCACACGTAAAGTATACCGCCCCGGAGAAAGCTGGAGAAACGACAGGGAGCGTCCGTCGGTGCGATGCCAGTCCTTGTCAAGCTGATCGATCTTATAATAGTATCTGAGATTGTCGGCCTGCGAAAAATCATCGGAGGTGAAGCGGACCACAAAATTGTTCTGATACCACTTCAATCTGACCTGTTTCTGAAAAGGCATCAGAGCCAGCCCCCTGCCGGCATCCTGATGATTGCGGCTGTCCTTCACCTCAATAGAGGAAAAATGTATCGGAGCCGCCCTGTCGGAATCCATCACCGACCTGTCCAGAAAGACTATTCCGTCCGAAGAGCCGAAAGCGATGAGACCGTCATTACGCAAAGCGGCGGCCCCCAACGAGAAACTGCCGTGCAGGAAACTCATTCCGGCAGTATAATCCACCGCCTTCCCGTCACGCAAGAAACCGATCGATTTAGCCGTAGTGAACCAGATCGTGCCGGCCTTGTCCTCAAGCACCGACATTATGGCCTCCGAGATCATCGGGTCGCCATCTGCATATTGCAGGTACGAGAAACTGTCCACATCCGGGAAACAGATCAGTCCGTTGTCCGTCGCCGTCCAGATCCGGCCGGCGCGATCCTGGATTATATGGTTCACCGCCCCGGACGGAAATCCGCTGTCCGAGTTGAAATGTGCAAGCATATTAAGTTCAGCATCAAACACATACAATCCTTGACGGTATGATCCCACCCAAAGCCGCCCGCAGCCGTCCCGGCAGATGGACTTGAGATAGTTGTCATAGAGTCCATGACCGGTGCTCAACCTGCGCTCCGCCTTGAAGGTCTTCTTGTCGATTAACCAGAGCCCGGACACCCCGGAAGCCGCCCATATCTGGCCTTCTGACTCACAGAAACCGCGCACCTCCCCTATTGTCTGGATCGCAGCTCTCAACCTCAAGGTACTGTCCACAACCGCCACGCCATTGTTGAACGTCCCCGCCCAGAAAAGGCCCGAGCCGTCCCTGAAAGTGGAAATCACGTTCTTGTCCGGAAGAGATGCCACTTCGCGGCGCATCAAGTCCGTGTCCGCGCTGACAAGACTGATCCCGCCTCCATCTGTACCTGCCACAAGATTCCCTCCGGCGGTGAACGCCAGTCCCCTGACAAGCTTCTCGGGAAAATCCTCCGGATGACGGACCCCGAAGATCCCCGAATGATTGGGTGACTTGTAATACAGGCCCTTCCCCGCCGAGCCGAGATAGATGTTGCCATACTTGTCCTCAAGCATGGAGCGGATGCCGATGTCACTCATCCCCTCGGGCATGACGACCTGCCTGAAGCGTGGCGCCCCTTGAGAAAGATCGTCAAGGTCCATGGTCCAGAGGCCTCTGGTGTCCGGCGAGGCGAGGATGCGGTTGTCGGAAGTGCGCATCACGGAGAAAAGGATACCGTTCGGCAGACCGGACGAGGCCTCGTTGAAAACCGTAAAGTCCTTGGTGACGGGACGGAAAAGGGCGAGGCCCCGGCCTGTGCCGAGCCAGACGTTGTTGTCTTTGTCAATGAAGATGCTGCCTATCCCGCTATTCGGAAGGCCTCCTGGCTTTCCGGTGCGGACATACTGCTCAGCCGTCATGGTCTCGGGATTGATCACAGCGAAACCTTCACCGAAAAAACCAGCGTACACCTTCCCGTCCGGAGAGAGTTCGATGCACCTTATGTTCCCCTCCGACATACCTTTTACCGTAGAGCTGTTGAAAGTGGAGAATGTACCGGAAGTACAGTTGTAGCGTCCGACACAACCAGTATATGTACTGAACCAGATATCGCCCTTGGCATCCTGCTTGAGACAGGTGATCTCATCCGAGAGCGGAGAGTCCGGGTTGTTTTTGTCGTGCCTGAAGAACATGGACTCTCCGGTCCTCCAGTCGAAATACCCGAAACCGTCCCGCTTGGTGGCGAACCACACCCTGTCCTGGAAACGGTCGGCAAGCACGGCATTCAGTTCGTTGCCTGATATCACCCCGGCCCCTCTTGTATATTTCACCATTTCAGAACCGTCATAGCAGGCCAGCCCGTTCTCTGTACCGATCCACAGACGCCCGTAGCGGTCAAAATCCAGAGAGAGGACATAATCGCTCGGCAACTCATCCCTGAACGAACCCCAGGAACTCAAGAATGAATTTGAAACCTCCCGCCCGGCAAGTGAGGGCTGGGAAGACAACGTCAAGGCTATAAGGCCGGAAAGAAATACGCTTCGATGCATCATGCGGTCAGTTTTTTAGCATCCCAAATATAGGAAGTCTTATTCTAAGAGAGAACAGCCGGCCAAAGTCCCATCCGACTGTATCGGCTCAAAAACCGCCGCAGAAAGGTCAAAAGCCTCATCCTGGCATCGCCGCTTTACCGCATGCTCTCCACTCCCGGGGCAGCATCCGGGTCTTGTGGCGGTTATGCCGCCCGGCATTCCCGACAAGCCCGCCATACCTCTCCAGCTCCGCAAATGTACACAAAATAGTCTCCGGGGCGAACTCCCACGTGCGGCTCTCCATGAATCGGTAGCAGGAGACTATGTTGTTGTTGTCCCGAAGGGTCTCGTCCTCGTCCCGTGCGCACGGCGATGATCCCGTGCGTAAAAAGGGCTCTCGTGCGCACGGGATGTATTGGCCTGAAAAGGGTTGACTCAAAACAGAGTCAGTCAATATGACACCACACACAGAACTACAAAAGAAGTA
>CAKVDS010000054.1 GCA_934726455.1 uncultured Bacteroidales bacterium | reverse complement strand
CCTGCTCCGAAGCCCCCTCTGTGGCCGCTGCCCCATCCAGGTAGGAGCATTTTCCTGCATTTCCGCTCCCACCTGGCACCGCCACCTGCCCTGCGGCCCCGTCTGCGGCTGTTGCCCCGTCCAGGTAGGAGCATTTTCCGGCGAATCCGCTCCCACCTGGCTCGGCCACCTGCCCTGCGGCCCCGTCTGAGGCCTGCACCCCGTCCAGGTGTGAGCCTTTTCCTGCATTTCCGCTCCCACCTGGCTCGGCTGCTTGCCCTGCGGCCCCGTCTGTGGCCTGTGCCCTCGTCCAGGTGTGAGCCTTTTCCGGCGAATCCGCTCCCACCTGGCTCGGCCACCTGCCCTGCGGCCCCGTCTGAGGCCTGCACCCTCGTCTGTGGAACAATGGGGCGGCGTGGAACATCGCCGTGCGCACGAGACTGATATGGTGCGCACCAGGCCCCTTGGTGCGCACGGCACTGAGTTTTTGCTTGTCCCGTGCGCACGAGACACCTTTTTACGCACGGGATTGGTTTCGTGCGCACGGGAGGAGGGGGAGTTAGTCGGAGGGTCGGAGGGCCTGAGGAAGGCGAAAGGGCCGTAGAGGGCAGAAGAGTCAAAGACGCAGTAGATGTAGTGGGCTTGTTCGGGCTTACCCTGTGCCGAGGTGTCCCGTCGGGTTAGGCAAACAAAAAAAGCCGACTGATATAGCCGGCTTTTTTGTGCTCCCTTAGGGGCTCGAACCCTAGACACCCTGATTAAGAGTCAGGTGCTCTACCAACTGAGCTAAGGAAGCAATCTTTTAGTGACCCGTTCGGGGCTCGAACCCGAGACCCCCACATTAAAAGTGTGATGCTCTACCAACTGAGCTAACGAGTCAGTCCCGTTTGGGTTTGGGATTGCAAAGGTATCCTTTTCCTTTTAATTCTCCAAATTTTCCAGGCAAATTATTTCAATTTTTTGCCTGTGATCTTTTCTATAGCCTCGAAACTGCCGAGGTCGCTCCACTCCCAAAGCCCCGGAATCATGTAGATGTCAGGCGATTTCTCCATCACGGCATAGTCGATGGAGATTTTCTCGCAAGTCGGGAACAGTCTGGCCACTTCGGATTTTTCGGATGGAGTGTAGAATGATGGGGCGAGTTCTTCCATAACCGCGCTGACTTGCGGCGCATGGGCGCGCAGCTCTGATTCGAGATTTGCGGCGCTGCTGATGAAGATGCCGGCGTTCCAGAAATACCCGCCGTCGGCCAGATACCTTTCCGCCACTTCAAGCGAGGGCTTTTCTTTGAAAGCCTTCACTTTCACTACGCTTCCGGCATCTGTCGCGGACGGGGCATGGATGTATCCGTAGCCGGTGTGCGGTGAGCGCGGCTCTATGCCTATGCACACTATGGCCTTCCGTTGCGCTGCGAAGTCGAGTGCTGTACCCGCTGTTCTGGAGAAGGCCTTATGGTCCGGCACGAAGGCGTCTGAAGGTGTGACGACCATATTGGCCTGCGGGTATTTCTTGAGTATCTTGCGGCATGCGTATGCGATGCACGGTGCCGTGTTGCGCGGCTCAGGCTCGGAGAGTATCTGTTCGTCCGGAATCTCCGGAAGCTGTTCGTGGATGAAATGTATGTACTGCCCGGATGTGACGACCCAGAACTTCGCATTCGGGTCCATGTCCAGAAATCTCTCGTATGTCAGACGTATCAGGGATTTGCCGCAGTCGAGCAGGTCGAGGAACTGCTTCGGGTGCTCCGGAGTGCTTACAGGATAAAGTCTGCTGCCTACTCCGCCTGCCATTATTACTATATGGTTGTCGTTCATAAGCGACAAAGATGAATATAATTCGCCAAATTTCCTACCTTTGCCCCGCTTAACGGAAATCAACTCATATCATGCAAGGAGTCTGGACAGTGTTGCTGCTTATTGTGTCCAACATCTTTATGACGTTCGCCTGGTACGGCCATCTGAAACTTCAGGAGATGAAAATCTCCGAGGGGTGGCCGCTCATCCTGGTGATTCTTTTCTCGTGGGGGCTGGCTTTTTTTGAGTATTGCGCGCAGGTGCCGGCCAACCGTATCGGCTCGAACATCAACGGCGGACCGTTCAGTCTCGTACAGCTCAAGGTGATACAGGAGGTGGTGTCGCTGACGGTTTTCACTGTGATCATCAACTTCCTTTTCAAGGGGGAGGGGATACAGTGGAACCACATCGCCGCCTTCGGATGCCTCATCCTTGCGGTGTTCTTCGTGTTCCTTAAGTAAGGCTCAGGCCTGTGTCAGGGCCGCGCTGCACAGGGTCTGTTCCCCGGCGCGCGCGATGAAGAGGTATTCCTCGCTGTTCTCCTTCTTCAGCCCGAGAGTCACATTCTCGCCCCGTCTCACTTCGTGGCGGTAGTTCAGATCCAGCCTCAGAGGGGCCGGACTGCCGAGAATCTCTTCGGGGAGCATGTCGTAGAGGAGCTCCACATAACGGGTGTTGTTGAGATGTCCGTTGAAGTCGCAGTCGCTGTAGCAGACTTTCCTGCCGTCCTTGACTTCAGGGTCGAAGTCCCGTATCCTGCGCGGACTTCTGCAAGGGATGCTCTCCTCTGTGCTGTCGAGCCCGAGATCCGGGAATACGGGACGTCTGCTTGTCCGGTCGATGATGCACCATTCCGTCGTTCCCCGGCCTATCTCCCGTCCTTCCTTGTCGGTTACGCGGACGCAGCGGTTGTATGTGAGCCCGCTTCCTCTTACCGGCCATACGCTTATATATAAAGGAGCGTAGAGGTCCGGGCGTGAGTCGATCTCGAAGGCTGAGCGCATCAGGACCCAGCTCCTGTTTTCCCGTGCCATCACATCGATTCCGTAGCCCTCCTTGCGGATGTTCTGCCCTATCGCGTTGATGAGATGCCCGCAAAGTGCCGGGACTGTGATTCTGCCCTGGAAATCTATATTCTCGGGCACAACTGAATATTCGTATGTGTTCATCATTTCCATGTTTTGTTGCGGCAAAGGTACGTCAGCGTCGGCATGGGATGAAAAAAGTGTGTCCGATGCACCTGTTTATGTGATAAACTGCTTGTTTTGCGGAGAAAATGCCTTATTTTTGGGACGAAAAACATGGTGTTTTATTTTAGTCCCTTCGTGTCAAGGGATAAAAATGGATAGAATATGGACTCTTCTCTGCGGCTTCCGAGGTCTTATGCGGCGCATCTGGTATATGTGCTGCTGATTCCGTCTTTCTTCATCTCATTCTGCTTCCTGTACAACCCTTTCGATGTCCAGGATTTCTACACGGTGGGAGGAAAGAGCTTCGCCTTCCACTTTCTGATGCTCACCTGCATCATCCTCGGGGTTCTCGCCCTGACGCGGCTGATTTTCGTGGCTCTGTATAAATATATTCCGTTCAAGAAATGGCATTACGGCATCTGGTGCTTCGGGGAACTGCTGGTCTGCGCTTTTTTCATGGCTCTCTATACGGCTCTCTTCTATGGGGCCGAGATGCCGTACTTCCTCGCCCTCTCGCACTGTCTCAAGTTTTCATACCTCATAATGATCTATCCGTACGTCTTCCTCATCATGGCACGGCTGATCATCAATCTCGGACAGGAACAGGCTGCGCGTGTGCAGGACGAGGCTCTGGTGAAGTTCTATGATGAGCACAAACGGCTGAAACTCACCATCGACCCTTCGGCCATCCTTTATATCGGTGCGGAGGCGAATTATGTCAAGATACATTATATGGAGGGTGACCGTCCGCGGGAATTCATGCTGCGCAACTCGATGCGCAGTCTGGAAGATATCGCTTCGCGTCACGCTCTTGTGCGCTGCCACCGTTCCTATTATGTCAACCCCCGTCATATCAAGGTGCTGAGCCGCGCCAAGGAAGGCCAGATCCAGGCGGAGTTTCTGCAGGAAGGCCTGCGGTCCATCCCGGTCAGCCGCCAGTACTACGACTCCCTCTCCAGCCTGCTGTAAACTTCCTTTACAGCGGGTGTAAACTTTCTTTACAGCACTGTTGTCTATGGGCTGCCTGTATTATTTTGAAAATCAATTGATTGAGAATTTTGGCACGCTTGCTGATTGATGCTGCGGACGATTAGACAAATGCTACTGCCCCGTCTTCGGGCCTGTCTCGGCAGGCGGGGCTTTTTTAAAAAAGTTGATGATGAGAAAAGCAAGTGATTTTTTGATCAAGGTCCTCTCGCTGGGGGTTGGACTGTCAATTGCGTTGGTGCTGATTGCCAAGGTTTGTTTTGAGTTGTCCTATGACGGCTTCTACAAGGATGTGGACCGTATATATAAGGTGACATCCGACTTCACGCGGCAGGGCGAACGCAAGGAGTTCGGGGGTACGAGCGGTGCCGTGGCCCCTGGTTTCAAGGCCGAGGTGCCCGGGGTGCTTGCAGCGACAAGGTCCACCGGTGTATTCAATTCTGACGTTTTCTTCGATGAGTCCGGCAACAGTCTGGAATGCAACATGCGGGTGGCGGACAGTTGCTTTTTCGATATATTCGACCGTGAATTCCTTGCCGGCACGCCGGTCAAGGCCCTCAATTCTTGGGACGGCAGTGTGGCGGTGAGCCGCAGCGTGGCCGAGCGTCTCGGAGGTGTGGCCGAGGCTGTAGGAAAAACCATATACAACGAGGACATGCCGGACCTGAAACTTACCGTGGTGGGGGTGTATGAAGATTTTCCGGCCAACGGGACCTTGCGTTTCGATGCCCTTATCGGCATCGAGGCCATGGGGGAGTGGAGCATCAACAACTGGATGGGCAATGACCGGTATTCCAGTTATGTCAAGCTTGCCCCGGGCATCGATCCGGCTTCTTTGGCGGAGTCTATCCGCAAGATGCAGGAGGCTCATCAGGATCTGGAGAGCCTCGAAAAGAACGGGACGAGCCTGCGCTATGTGCTTAAACCGCTGAAGACCATGCATCGGGACGATCCTGATGTACGCAATATGCTCCTGATACTTTCTGTGGTGGCCCTGCTTCTGCTGCTCGTCTCCGTCATGAACTATGTCCTCGTGGCGATAGGTGATGTGATACGCCGCTCGCGCGAAGTCGGGGTACGCAAATGTTTCGGAGCGGGGGACGGTACCATATATGCCCTGCTTTTCAAGGAGACGGCGGTCAATCTGGTTTTCTCGCTGCTTGTTTCGGCCTTGATCATATTTGCTTTCCGAGGGGCTGTGGAGTCGCTTGTGGGAGTGTCCGTGGCTGACATGATGATTCCGCAGACGTTCATCGTGCTGGCACTCACCATCATGCTTGTCTTCTTGTTCTCTGCCTTGATTCCTGCCAGGATGTTCATCAAGATTCCGGTTTCCACGGCGTTCCGGGGGTACAGGGACAGCAAACGGAGGTGGAAACTCTCCCTGCTGGCTGTGCAGTTCGCCGTCAATGCCGCTCTCGTCTCGCTTATGCTCATAGTCACTCTTCAATATCGCCGCAGCATAGATGCCGATCCGGGCTACGGCTATGACAATGTGGCCTACACCTACATCCCGGCCCTGAGCCAGGAGAGGATGCTCCAGGTTGCCAGTGACTTGCGTGCGCTGCCGGAGGTGGAGTCCGCCGAACTCACATACTGTCTGCCGTTTGAGCGTGCTTCCGGAAACAACATCTATCTCCCCGGCGATGACCGCGAGCTCTTCAACATAGCCGATGAGGACTATGCGACCGCAGGCTTTTTTGACCTGATGGGATTCAGGCTCATAGAGGGACGCAGGCCGGAGGGGCCGGAAGACATGGCCGTAAGCCGCAGCTTTGTCGAGAAAATGAGTCTTTATGCCGACTGGTCCGACGGGGCCGTGGGCAAGACTGTCCGTATCACCGGACACAACAGGGACAATTATACGATATGCGGTGTTTACGAGGACTATCTTATCGGCTCTTTCGAGAGCTCCGATGCGCGTCCGAGCGTCCGCTTCTGCTGGTGTGAGGGCGATAAGGGCACATTGAAAACGCTCGTCGTCAAATTCCGTGACAAGTCAGAGGGCGCAGTGAAGTCCGCCGAGGAGGTTATCAATAAGATTGTGCATGACACCGAGGGAGGCCGTGATGTGGAATTGACCTCATACTCAGATACTTTCCGCGACATGTACAAAGAGACTGACTCCATGCGCCGCACCTTCGCTCTCGGTTCTGTCTTTGCAGTCATCATTGCGATCATGGGACTTGTGGGATATGTCCGCGACGAGAACTACCGCCGCAGCGGAGAGATCGCGGTCCGCAAAGTCAACGGGGCGCAGACTTCCCAGATAGTGCGGATGCTGGCTCTTGACATCCTCAAACTTGCCGGGGTGGCTGTTCTGGTCGGAGACATCGGGGCCTGGTTCATAGCCGATTCATGGCTCAAGAGATTCTCCGATGCCATAGCGCTCGGACCGCAGTATTTCCTTGTGGCAGATGTCTTTGTGCTGGCTGTCGTGCTCGTGACAGTGGTGACGGGTTCGCTGAAGATCGCCCGGTCCAATCCGGTGGATTCGCTCAAGCAGGAGTAGGCTGCCTCCGGGGCAAGCCCCTTTTCGCCCCGTATGCTGTCGCTGCCCCGTCTGTGGCCGGCCACCTGCTCTGTAGCCGCGTCCATGGCCTGTGCCCTGTCCACGTAGGAGCCTTTTCCGGCATTTCCGCTCCTACCTGGCACTGCCGTATTTGCGATGAAAAAGGCCGGCGCGTTTTGCGTCGGCCTTTTCTGTAGTCGCGGTGCTTCTTCCTGTGCTGAAAGTTGGGGCATTTTTCGCGATTTTTATCCCAAGCTTGAGCCGGTTAGCCCTTGGGCCAAGGTGCTTGTTATTCGCTGAAATCGATCGGGCCGAAACTCTCCTGAACGCTCTTGTGGAGCTTCTGGAGCCTGATGCCGCCGGCGATCATTATCGCTCCGAGCACAATCAAGGCCACGCCTGTGAGGACGATCACTGCGGCCATACCCACAGAGAACGGCTTGAATATGATGAGGATGGAGAGCAGGAGCAGCAGAACGCCTGCGGCGATGCCCCATCCGGAACCGCGCACGTTGAACGCGCTCAAGTCTCCGGCGAAGCCGATGATCATGAAGCTGTGGTACATCACCCAGATTCCCAAGAAAATAGGGAGCAGGGCGGCCGTCACTGAAGGCATGGAGCATAGCAGGATACCGACGATGATGTCAAGTATGCCTCCCACGATGTTGTAGCCCCTCATCATGAAGTAGTTGCGGCTGCTGAATGCGACTACGAGCTCGACCACGCCCGATACCAGCATCACTACTCCGAAGAGCAGGCTGAGCGTGAGGTAGCTCTCTACAGGGTTGCAGAACACCACGATGCCCGCCGCTATGCAGAGCAGGCCGCAGAGCACGAACAGCCACCAGCACTTCACTGTCCTGGCTGCGCGCTCGGAGATTTTTTCGATAAAGTTGCCCATAATATAAATTGTTTGTTTGAAGTCCAACTTCTCTCTTTATACGGCGGCGGCCTGCAAAAAGTTTCCGCCCTGTAGCCGCGTCCGCGTCCGCCTCCCCGTCCAGGTGTGAGCCTTTTCCGGCGATTCCGCTCCTACCTGGCGCCGCCACCCGCCCTGCGGCCCCGCCCCGCGGCCGCCGTCCCGTCTAGGTAGGAGCCTTTTCCTGCGATTCCGCTCCTACCTGGCGCCGCCACCTGCCCTGCGGCCCCGTCTGCGGCCGCCTCCCCGTCCAGGTGTGAGCCTTTTCCGGCATTTTCGCTCCCACCTGACACGGCCGCCTGCCAGCCACCCGCCCTGCAGCCACGCCCTGCGGAAAACTTTCCGCCCCGTGCCGTTGCGTTGTCCCGAAATGATTTGTAACTTTACACGGTTAAACAGAAAATGCCATGACACTCGAACAGCAAATCCAGGAGGATATCAAGGCCGCGATGAAGGCCAAAGACAGTGTGGCGATGAACGCGGTACGCGCCGTCAAAGGCGAGATACTCCTTTTCAAAACCTCCGAGGGCGGGGCAAAGGAAGTGACCGATGCCGATGTCCTCAAGATGATCCGCAAACTCGTCAAGCAGCGCAAAGAGTCTGCCGAACAGTATGTGGCCGCCGGCCGTAAAGAATTGGCAGACAACGAACTGGCAGAAGCTGCCGTGATGGAGAAATACCTCCCTAAGCAACTCTCTGAAGCCGAGGTGGAAGCCAAGGTCAAGGAGATCATCGCCGAACTCGGGGCTACGTCCATCAAAGAGATGGGCAAGGTGATGGGCGCTGCAAACGTCAAGCTCGCCGGCCTCGCTGACGGCAGAACCATTTCCGGAATTGTACGCAAACTCTTGGCATAGTCGGAATTAACTCCTATATTTGTCTCCAGACCAATTACCTCCGGCAGGCGGCAAACGCCGCTACCGGGGTAAAATTTCAAACACCTGAAACTATGGCAGAACAAAACAAAGAATGGATATGCTCGGTCTGCGGATACAAGCATGTCGGTCCGGAGCCTCCAAAGGAGTGCCCGGTGTGTCACGTATCAAAGGAATATTTTGACGAAGCCGGCTCCGAGCCGGAGAACTTATGAAAGGAATTGTACTCGCAGGCGGTTCAGGCACACGCCTTTACCCGATCACCAAGGGAGTCAGCAAGCAGCTTCTCCCGATTTTCGACAAACCGATGATCTATTATCCTGTGTCCGTGCTCATGTTGGCCGGTATCAGGGACATTCTCATAATTTCCACACCTTACGATCTGCCGGGATTCAAGCGTCTGCTTGGTGACGGAAGTGATTTCGGCGTGAATTTCACTTATGCCGAGCAGCCGTCTCCGGATGGTCTGGCACAGGCTTTTATTATAGGTGAAGAGTTTATCGGCGACGACTCCGTCTGCCTTGTGCTCGGAGACAACATCTTCCACGGTGCCGGGTTCTCCGGACTTCTCCGCGAAGCGGTCCGCACCGCCGAGCAGGACAGCAAGGCCACTGTTTTCGGTTACTGGGTGAGCGATCCGGAACGTTACGGTGTGGCCGAGTTCGACAAGGACGGCAACTGCCTCTCCATCGAGGAGAAACCGTCCTCCCCGAAGAGCAACTATGCCGTTGTGGGCCTGTATTTCTACCCCAACAAGGTGGTGCGCGTCGCCAAGAACATCAAGCCTTCCGCCCGCGGGGAACTGGAGATCACCACGGTCAACCAGGAATTTCTCGGCTGCGGCGAACTGAAGGTGCAGACTCTCGGGCGTGGGTTCGCCTGGCTTGACACCGGCACGCACGACTCGCTTGCCGAGGCTTCCAACTACATTGAGACCATCGAGAAGCGTCAGGGGCTGAAAATCGCCTGCCTCGAGGGGATAGGCTTGCGCAAGGGGTGGATAACTCCTGCGAAAGTGCGTGAAGTGGCCGCTCCGATGATGAAAAACCCTTATGGCCAGTACCTTGCACGTATCGCCGATGAGGTGGAGAAGCGCGGTGCGCAGAACATAGACGAATTTTAATCATTTGATATGAACATACTTGTGACCGGAGCCAACGGACAACTTGGCAATGAGTTGAGGATAGTGGCAGCCGGCTCGAAGGACAAATATATATTCACCGATGTCAACGAGGCCGGCGAGGAACAGATAGCGATGCTCCGCAAACTGGCGGGGGACGGCGTGCGCACCGATACCAGGCGCCTCGACATTACGGACCTTGCCGCCATCAGGGAGATGGTCGCTTCGGAGAAAGTCGGGGCAATCATCAACTGCGCTGCCTACACGGATGTCGAGGGGGCGGAAGACAGGCGCGAACTCGCCGAACTTCTCAATGCCACGGCTCCGGAGAATCTGGCCACGGCCATGAAGGAAGTCGGGGGAGTGCTCTTCCACATCAGCACCGACTACGTTTTTGGTGCCGAGCCGTACAACACCCCGTGCCGCGAAGACCAGAAAGGCACTCCGACAGGAGTCTACGGGCTCACCAAACTTCACGGTGAAGAGAAGATTAAGGCTTCCGGCTGCAAATACGTGATAATCAGGACGGCTTGGCTCTACAGCGAATTCGGCAAGAATTTCCTCAAGACCATGCTGCGTCTGACTGGCGAAAAGCCTCTGCTCAAAGTCGTCTTTGACCAGACAGGTACTCCGACCTATGCTTTTGATCTGGCCCAGGCGATCTCCGCGATAATCTCCTCATGTGCCTACGAGGATCATCCGGGTGTGTATCACTTTTCCAATGAAGGTGTGTGCAGCTGGTACGATTTCACCAAGGTCATTGCCGAGTATGCCGGCCATACCGCCTGCGACATCCAGCCATGCCACTCCGATGAATTTCCGAGCAAAGTTGTGCGCCCGGCCTATTCCGTCCTTGACAAGACTCTGATAAAGAACACGTTCGGTGTCGCTGTCCCATACTGGACTCTCGGCGTGCGCAAGTGCGTCGAAGCCCTGCGAGTCGACTGAACTGCCTGCTCCTCCCGTTTTTCCATGTCGCCTGCTGTGCGAAAGTGCGGAAGCGGCGTCTGATACTATGGCAGCGCCTTGATCCAGAGGACCATCTCCTCTATGACCGCCGGTGAAAATGTCTCTTCAATCTGCTTGTACTCAGAGACTTCGCCTGTGACGCAATGTTGAAAGAGGTGGTTGAGGCCCTCTTCGGCCTTGATGACATTTGTTCCGCTTAGCCCCTCCCGGAGCGCAGCCAAGTTGGTCCGGCAGTCCACCTGGGTGTCCTTCGTCCCGTTGAGCGCCATCACCGGGCACTTCACCTTTCCGAGCTCCTCAGATACGTTGAGCGCAAGAAAATACCTCATATAAGGAGTCTGAAAACCTTGCGAGGCGAGCCTGTAATTCTGCGCCAGCGCCTCCGGCAGCAGATCCCCTGACGGAAGCGGAAGTCCTTGAACCACAGCGTTAAAACAATCAGACAACACCCGGCAATAGGCCTCGGTGTCGCTCTCCGGCAGACCGCTCAAGGCAAGGGCGTGCCTGTTCTGCGCGAGCAGGGTCTCCGCACCCGAGACAATCATTCCGGCGAGGCTCACCACGAAATCAGCCTTCCCCTCCGCCGCGAGCATCAGGGCGATCGTGCCTCCCTCGCTGTGCCCCAGCACCCCGACCCGGGTAAACCTTTCCCGCAGCAGCCTCACCCCGGCTTCGGCATCGTCCGCGAGGTCTCGGGTGGTGCAGTTCACAACATCGCCCGTTGATTCACCGAAACCCCGGTCATCGTAGCGCAGCGTGGCTATTCCGGCCCGGGCGAACGCATCCGCGATGACCGCGAACGGCTTGTGCCCGAACACTTCCTCATCCCGGTTCTGGAGCCCGCTGCCCGTGACCATCAGCAGTGCCGGGGTGGAGCTGTCGCAATTTTCCGGAATGCTCAATGTCCCCTTCAGCACAGCATCCCCGTTTGCGAAGCTGACCTCTTCCGTCCTGTATGGAAACGGTCCCACAGGGGTCTGGGGCCGCCGCAGTGCAGGTGCTCCAGGGGTGAGCGTCATCGGGAAGGAGACTCCGTGCTGGGTGAATGTTCCCGCGATGCGCTTGCCTGTCCACACTCCCTCGAACGAGGCGTTGATGGACGGAATCCCGAGGCTGATGCTCCCGAACCCGGACCGGTCCACGTTGACCGGAATGCCCTTGGCACCCTGGTCGGGTACATCCAGCGTTCCGGAGTCGAGGTTGAACACCAGGTCGAGTTCCGTCCCGGAAACGTTGAGTTTCCCTGTCCACGTGCCGGTCTGTGCCAGGCAAATGCTTGAGAACAGGAGGGTCAGTGCTATGTAAACGGTAAACTTTTTCATGGCTTGCAAATGTTTTCAAGGGCGGCCTGAAGCGTGGTGAACACGGGGATTCCGTAGCGCTCGCAGGTGATTCGGACATTGTCGTAACGGTAAAATTTTTCCGTGCACACCACGCGCAGCTTGCCTGACCGGGCGTGCAGGCCGAGTTCGAGCAAGGTGATCGGGGACTTGCTGCCGTCGGCGAAATACATCAGGATCGCATCGGCCTGTTCGAGGTGGCTCAGTTCCCAGTTGACCTGATAATCCATCTCCCCGGGGCGCTCCGGGTGCCATTCCTTCTGGCGTGGGTTGAACACGGCCCAACCTCCCCGGCTGATGAAGAACTTCTCCGCCTCGGCCTGCCAGTCCACGCTGTCTCCGCCGTCTATGGTGCCTGCCAGAAAAACCTTGCGGTATCCCTCCAGGCAGTCTTTCCCGTCGGGTGTCGCTTGCTCGGGGTGGGCCGCTTCCTGTACGTTGACATATTCGGGAAAACGCTTCCCGTCGGGACGGGCCGCTTCCTTGTGGCAGGCCGTTTCCTCGTGGGGGCTGTTCTCCCCGCAGCGGCAGGTGGCTTCCTCGTGGGCGCTGCTCTTTCCGCAGCGGCAGGCGGCTTCCTCGTGGGGGTGGAGGACAATGGTGGGGCGTAACCCCGATTCCGGGGCGGATTCGCGAGATACTGTGTCGGTTTTTCCCGGCAACGTTGCGGAGCCGCACAGGAAAAGTGACAATATAAAGGCAATCATGGTGCGAAGATAGTAAATTTTCGGTGGCCCGTCACGTCCGGGTGTGAGCCTTTTCCGGCGAATCCGCTCCCACCTGGCACCGCCACCTGCTCCGCAGCCGCGTCCGTGGCCTGTGCCCCGTCCAGGTGTGAACCTTTTCCGGCGATTCCGCTCCCACCTGGCACCGCCACCTGCCCTGCGGCCCCGTCTGCGGCTGTTGCCCCATACAGGTAGGAGCCTTTTCCGGCGATTCCGCTCCCACCTGGCACCGCCCCCTGCCCTGCAGCCCCCTCCGCGTCCTGTGCCCCGTCCAGGTAGGAGTCGTTTCTGGCATTTCTGCTCCCACCTGGCACTGCCACCTGCCCTGCAGCCCAGTCTGTGGCCTGTGCCCCGTCCAGGTGTGAGCCTTTTCCGGCATTTCCGCTCCCACCTGGCGCCGCCCCCTGCCCTGCAGCCCAGTCCGTGCCCTGCACCCCGTCCAGGTAGGAGCCTTTTCCGGCGATTCCGCTCCCACCTGGCTCGGCCACCTGCCCTGCAGCCCCGTCTGCGGCCTGTACCCCGTCCAGGTGTGAGCCTTTTCCGGCGATTCCGCTCCCACCTGGCACCGCCACCTGCCCTGCGGCCCCGTCCGTGCCCTGCACCCCGTCCAGGTAGGAGCCTTTTCCGGCGATTCCGCTCCCACCTGGCTC
>CAKVDS010000053.1 GCA_934726455.1 uncultured Bacteroidales bacterium | reverse complement strand
GGGTGGCCGATGCCCGCAATGCAGGCCTTGATGCGGCCTGCGGGGAGTATCTGGTCTTTGTGGATCCGGATGATTTCATCCATCCGCAGACACTTGAACTGGCCGTCGGAATGTCCAGAACTGATTCTACGGACATTGTCTGCTGGACTTATGATCGTGCATACCGTTCGGAATTGCTCTCCAAGATGAAGTCCGGCCCTTTTTCCGGCGATTTCAGGCCAGCCGGCATGTCGGCCCGATATGCCTTGGCAGAGGTGAAGCGTAAGGTCTCCTATGACATGGTGGCTCATTTGACGGAGATGGAGAATCCGAGGGGGCTGGAGTGGCCGATAAGGCATTTCTATCTTTGGCAGTTCCTTTTCCGCGCTGATCTGGTGAGGGATCTGAGGTTCATCACGGAACTCAAGATTTATGAAGATTTCCCGTGGCTGTGCGAACTGGCGTTGCGCAACCCGTCTGTGACCATTACGCAACTGCCGCTTTACTATTATTACACAAACACATCCTCGTTGGACATGAGCATAGGTGGGGGAAGTTTGAGGGCACGCTGCCTGATTGCCGGCCTGTTGCACTGCACCCGCCTGTACAAGGAAGCCGATGCATTTCAGGAGCGGGCCTGGTCACGGCTCTGCCGTTGGCCGATGATCCGTTTTCAGCTGAGGCGGAATCTTGAGTTGTCTTCGCCTTCCGACAGGAAGGAACTGCAGTCTTCGCTGATTAAACTCAGGCGCGAGGGCGGTTTTGACTCGCCTCCGGATCTTGGATGCTGGATATGCCGTCTGAAGATATACCGTTTCATCAATGCCGAATGAAGAATATGCCTGCTGTTTCAATAATAATACCCGTATATAATGTCGAGAAATATTTGAGGCGCTGCCTTGATTCTGTCTTGGGCCAGACATTCCCGGACTGGGAGGCAATATGTGTCAATGACGGCAGCCCTGACGGCAGCCGGGCCATTGTAGAGGAATATGCCAAGGCCGATTCTCGATTCATCCTTTATGACAAACCGAACGGGGGCTTGTCCGATGCCCGTAATTTCGGCTTGTCAAAGGCCTGCGGCGAATATGTCGTCTTTCTTGATTCGGATGACTTCATCCATCCTCAGACTTTTGAGATTGCGCTCGGCCTTGCCGCCAGGAACAATACGGACATCGTATCATGGTATAAAGATCCGAACTACCGTAATCTGACGATGCTCAGGCACTTCCTGCATCTTGACACGCTCGGCTACCGTCCCGCGGGTTTCCGCAGGCGTTTCAGTCTTGACAAGGTCAGATGCTGCCGGACGGATGACATAATGGCTCATGTCACGGAATGTTCGCATCCCAAGGGTATAAAATGGCCTCTCAAGCATTTCTATGTCTGGCGTCATCTTATCCGCCGGGAGGTGCTTGACGGGGTGAGTTTCATAAAGGGCATAACGTTCGAGGATTTCCCGTGGTGGAGCGAGGTGCTTCTCAAGAATCCTTCCGTGACGATAACATATCTTCCTTTCTATTATTACTATCCCAATTTCAAGTCAATAGACCTTGGCTCGTCGCGTGTCAAGAAGATGAAGAACTGGTGTGCCGGACTTGAGTACTCTTTTGCGCTTTATGCGGCTGAAGCGGACAGCCGGCAGATGGATCTCTGGTCTGTCAACTGCAAGTGGCCTGTCATAAACGTGATGATAGGACGTTGGCTGCCGAAGTTCGATCCCTCATCTGCCGAGTGCTCCGAACTTGTCCTCGGACTGGAACGGCTCTGGAATGCGGGAGCCTTTGAGGATGTGAGAGATGAGCGCGGGCGGAGAAGCCGGGAAGCGGTATCGCGGTTTATCGGAAAGTGAAAAAAAAGTCTTATATTCGCAGCGCGTATACTAAAGAACTAGACAATGTCAGTAGAAATCAAAGAAGTGCAGTCTCGCAAGGAGCTGCGTGAATTTGTCAATTTTCCGGAGAAACTATATAGACACAATCCATATTATGTCCCGCCTCTTGAGTTTGACCAGATGGATACTCTGGATCAGAAGAAGGGAGCGGCTCAGGAGTTCTGTGACTCGAAGCTTTACCTTGCCTACAAGGACGGGAAACTGGCCGGAAGGGTCGCGGCTATCGTCAACCGTCTTGCCAACAAGCAGTGGAACCACAAGGAGGTCCGTTTCGGCTGGTATGATTTCATTGATGACCGGGAGGTGTCCAAGGCACTGATGGACAAGGTCGAGGAATTCGGGCGCAAGTATGGCATGGAGTCTGTTGTTGGCCCGCTCGGGTTTACGGACTTCGACCCCGAGGGGCTTCTTGTCGAGGGTTTTGACCAGCTCAGCACCATGGCTCTCATATACAACTATCCTTATTATGTGGATCACATTGACGCCATGGGCTTTCAGAAGGATGCCGACTGGATAGAGTATAAGATATATGTGCCCAAGGCTCTTCCTGAGCGTGTCGCCCGGATGGCGAACATCATTGAGCAGCGCGCCAACGTGCATATCACTCCCCTCACCCGCAAATTGATCAGGGAGAAAGACTATGCTCACAAGATCTTCAAGATAATCAACGATTGCTATAAGGATCTTTACAACTTCACGGTTCTTCCTGAGAAGATGGCCGACAAATACATCGGTTTCTATCTTAAGGTGCTTGACCTTAATTATGTCAGCCTGGTCGAGAATGAGCGCGATGAGATTGTGGCCTTCGGCATCACCATGCCTTCGATTGCACGTGCTCTGCAACGGAGCCGCGGCAAACTCTTCCCTTTCGGATGGTGGTATCTTGCAAAGTCGCTTTTCTTCAAGAGGGAGGAAGGTGTTGAGATGCTGCTTGTCGGGGTGAATCCGGATTACCAGAACTCGGGAGTGAACACCCTTGTGCAGGCCGACATGTTCCGTAAATACACGGAAGCCGGCGTGAAATGGGCCGAGACCAACGCCATCCTCGAGACGAACATCAAGAATCAAGGTCAGTTTAAGGAATTTGATCATGAATGTAAGAAGCGCCGCCGCTCTTATATCAAAAAGCTTGATTAATAAGTCTTAAAACAAAAGTGTCAGATTCGATAACAAAAATGTTGCCGCCGCTTCCGGAGCGGATGAGGCCAAAAAATCTCTCGGAATATGTCGGACAGCGCCATCTTGTCGGTGATGGCTGCATTCTCCGGAAGATGATAGACACCGGCAATCTGACTTCTTTTATTCTATGGGGGCCTCCGGGTGTCGGCAAGACGACTCTCGCGAGGATTATCTCCACTACGCTTGACAGGGAGTTCTATACACTTTCCGCCATAAGTTCCGGAGTCAAGGATGTCAGGGATGTCATTGACAAGGCCAAGTCGAAGTCGCTTTTTTCGAGTGCTGCCGCTCCGATACTCTTCATAGATGAGATACATCGCTTCAACAAGGCACAGCAGGATGCTCTGCTCGGAGCAGTGGAAGCCGGTACCGTAGTACTTGTCGGGGCCACGACAGAGAACCCGTCTTTTGAGGTGATCACTCCCCTCCTGTCCCGGTGTCAGGTATTTGTCCTCAAGAGTCTTGAGATGGAGGATCTCCAGCGGCTTCTTGAGCGTGCGCTGTCTGAAGATGAGGTTCTGAGACATAAGGATATCGAGGTGCGCGAAACCGAAGCCCTCTTCAGGCACAGCGGTGGAGATGCCCGCAAGCTGCTGAACATTCTTGAGCTGGTGACGGATGTGTCCGATGGCGGTAAAATTGTGATAGACAATGCCAAAGTAACTGCTTGTCTTCAGAACAATGTGGCTGTCTACGACAAGGGTGGAGAGATGCACTACGACATCATCTCAGCTTTCATAAAGAGTGTGCGGGGCTCTGACCCCAACGCTGCTGTCTATTGGATGGCGCGGATGCTGGATGGAGGAGAGGATCCTCTTTTCATTGCCAGACGTCTGTGCATCCTCGCGGCGGAGGATATCGGACTTGCAAATCCGAACGCCCTGCTGCTTGCGGACGCCACTTTCCGCATCGTGCACAACATAGGTATGCCTGAAGCTCGTATTCCGTTGAGCGAATGCGCTATATATCTTGCGAGTTCTCCCAAGAGCAATTCTGCCTATTTGGCGATTGATGAGGCTCTTGCTGCGGCGAAAAGTGATTCTTTGGCTGCTGTCCCCCTGTATCTGCGCAACGCTCCGACAAAATTGATGTCGGATCTCGGATATTCAGACGGGTATAAGTATGCTCATGATTTTCCCGGGCACTTTGCAGATCAGGAATACATGCCAGAGGCGTTCTCCGGACGTGTGTTCTACCAGCCGCAGGAGAATCGTCATGAGGACTCTCTCAAGTCCTATCTGAAGTCCTGCTGGCCGAAGTATTATTCAAAATGATGACAATCCCTCAGACGGTATCCGCTCAACGGGAGTACTTCAGCACGGGGGCGACACTTGATCTTGACTTCCGGCGCAGGATGCTCAAGGCCTTGGATGCATCTGTTGACAAGTGGGAAGACGCATTGTATGAAGCTCTCCAGACGGACTTGCATAAGTCGAGAGAAGAGGCTTATATGACGGAGATAAGTATCGTCAAGGGTGAGATCAAGGCTTGTCTTGAGAATCTTGGCAAATGGGCGTCTCGGAAGCGCCGCCCTACTCCCCTGTCCTGTTTCCCGTCAAGGAGTTATACGGTTACGGAGCCGTTGGGCAATGTGCTGATAGTGTCCCCGTGGAATTATCCGGTACAACTTGCGCTGAATCCTCTAATCGGGGCTATAGCTGCCGGCTGTACGGCAGTTCTTAAACTTTCCCCGTTGGCACCATCTGTAAGCGCTGTCCTCTCGCAGATGCTGAGCGAGTGTTTTGATATGAAGTATGTCGCTGTGTTTCAGGGGCACAGGGATGTAAATGAAGCCCTGTTTGAGGAGCGTTTCGACTTGATTTTCCTGACCGGCAGTCCTGCTCTTGGAAAAGTGGTCATGTCAGCGGCGGCGAAGAATCTGACTCCTGTGATTCTCGAACTTGGAGGCAAGAGCCCCTGTGTCATTGACAAGGGCGCCGATCTGGCCCTTGCTGCGAGACGGGCGGCTTGGGGCAAGGTATTGAATGCCGGACAGACCTGCATCGCGCCGGATTATATTATGGTGCAAAGGGATCTGAAAGATGCCTTTGTGGGGGAATTCAAGAGTGCTGTATCTGCTCTATTGGGCGCAAAACCGGAAGAAAGCCCATATTACGGTCGGATTGTCAGTGAACGGGCTTTCCATCGCTTAGTCTCTTATCTTTCAGAGGGAACAGTCCTGTCTGGAGGACATTATGACGGGGATGCACGTTTTATAGAGCCGACTCTTCTTGGGGATGTCAGTCCTGATTCGGCTGTAATGCAGGACGAGATCTTCGGTCCGGTCTTCCCCGTAATTGTATATGATAAACTTGACGAGGTGGAGGCTTTTGTCAATTCCCGACCTAAGCCTTTGGCTTTGTATTACTTCGGTAAGGAGCGCAAGGGATGGGAATTTGTCCGTAAGACAAGTTCCGGAGGTGCCTGCATCAACGACACCATAATGCATATAGCCAATCCGGCGCTCCCGTTCGGAGGAGTCGGCAATTCAGGCATGGGCCATTACCACGGCAAGGAAAGTTTCCTCGCCTTTTCACATACGCGTTCCGTTCTCTGCTCTCCGAGACGTTTTGATGTCCCGTTCAGATATATGCCCTATCGCCTTTTCGGGATTGTCAAGAAACTTCTTGGCTGACAACTACGGTAGAGGAATCTTCAGCTTTTGCCCCGGCCGGATATTGTCGCTTTTCATGCCGTTGGCTTTCTTGATGTTCTCTGCGCTCACACCCGGATAGAGTTTCGCGATATTGTAGAGCGAATCTCCCTGCCGTACAGTATAAGTGCTTGTCCTGCTTGAAGAAGATGAGGATTTGCCGGATGAGGCGGAGGATTTTCCTGACGGGTTCTTGGTCGCCCCGTAGATATAAAGTGTCTGTCCCGCTCTGATGTTGGCGGACTTGAGGTTGTTCCACTTCTTTATCTGGTTGACACTGACGCCATAGCGTGAGGCTATGCGTCCCAGATAGTCACCGCTCTTGACTTTGTATGCTATCCTCTGTTGTCCGGAAGGACGGCTGCCATGTCTCTGCACATCTTTGAGGACTTTCTGGCTCAGAAGGGAGTCGGCCTTGAAGTTGTAGAGGGAGTCCCTGTCGGCTTCAACAAAGGCTGTCGTCCATGTGTACGGAAGTTTGAGGACATGGCTCCTGCTGTTTCCTGGGATTATCTCGTGTATATATTGCGGGTTGAGATTCTTGAGGACATCCATAGGCACCCCGACAACGGAGTTGATCTGGGCGAAGTGGAGGTTTTTATGGATCTCGAATGTGTCGGTCTGCGCCGGCATGCCTACATTCTGCGGCACGATCCCGTACTCTTTATGGTAGGTCATCGCATACATGGCCCCCACAAACGCCGGCACATAGCCCCTTGTCTCACGTGGAAGATACGGATAGATGCTCCAGAAATCCCTGCTGCCTCCTGCCCGCCTGATGGCCTTTGAGACATTGCCGGCGCCGCAGTTGTATGAACTTATGGCGAGAGCCCAGTCTCCGAATATCTTGTATGCGTCGCGCAGGTAACGTGCTGCGGCGTCCATGGCCTTTTCGACATCGAGCCTCTCGTCCACGAAAGAGTTGATCTCCAGTCCGTAGTTGCGGGCGGTGCTGTACATGAACTGCCAGATGCCTCTGGCTCCGGCACGTGAAGTGGCTACCGGGTTGAGCATGGATTCGATCACCGCCATGTATTTCAACTCCAGCGGGAGGCCGTATCTGTTGAGCACATCCTCGAACATCGGGAAATAGTAGCTGCTCAAGCCCATTACGCGGCTCATCCTTTCCGGCATCTTCTCTGAGTAGAGAATTATGTAGTTCTTGACATTGTCATTGAATGGCAATGTGATGAATGAATTCATGGCATTAAGCCTGTCGATCATCTCCTGGTCGGGGATATTGGAGGAGAAGCGCACAGAGTCCATGTCGAATTCTGAAACCGAACCCGCCTCGCCTGCGAAAGAGTTCCTGTACCAGAGGTGCAGGAGGCTGTCGCTGACTTCGGCCGTGTATTCTATGCTGTCTTCGGCTTCTGCGGAACTGTTGCCCTCGATTACGGCCCTCAGTTCATTGTCTTCTATGTAGCGTCTCTCTTCGAGACTGTCCACCAGGGCCTGAAGCGAGTCGAGACTGGCTTTAAGAGCACTGTTCTCTGTTTGCAGGGCCTTGCGGCTTGGCCTTTTGAAAAGGTCGGAGAGGCTCTGCGCCTGCATTGTGAGCGTGGAGAGCAGAAGTCCTGTGAGGATTATGGTTGTCTGTCTGGTCATCTTCAAAAATTCATTCCGAGTTTCAGGCCGAATGCCGGGCGGACGGAGCCTCCCGCAGACGCGAACTGGCAGTCCGGGGCCAGCATTGTCGGTGAGACATTGAGAGAGATGTCGTCGTCCACCTCGAAATTGTGCATGTAGGAGAATACATTGGCATCCATTATCTGAAGCAGGTATACAGCAGCCGTGATAAGCAGGGCGTAGTCACGATACCGGCGGTACGTGTTGCGGTAGTACAACGCCTGATCAGCGGTTATCGGGCCTGTATATTCGTGCTCAGTGTCTGTGGCCTCTTTGTATATATTGCGGAAACGCTGGAAGTTACGTGAGAAATCAGAGTAGTAGTGGATCCCCGCTGCCATAGCTCCGAGATAAAGGGGAAGTTTCCAGTACTCGCGGTTGTAAATCTGTCCGAGTCCCGGAACCAGGACCGAGTACATCGTCGCCTTTCCGGCATGGGGGTATTCCGCGGGGCTGTAATTGAGGACTCCGTCCATCATGGTGCCCCAATATGCGATCCCGGCTCCGATGAAGCACCATTTGGCGGCATCGTGCCTGCCCTGTGTATTGAGGTAGATCCCTGCTCCGAGGCTTCCTCCTATGGTCCCGTATACTATCGGGAGTTTCCAGTACTGTTTGTTGTAGATCTGGCAACCGCCTATCATCACGGCTGAACCCATGGCCATTGTCCCCATCTTGATCTGCCTCTGGTGCTTGAGACCCCCGATGTATTCTTTGAACGAGAACAGCACGTCAGTAGTGTCGACCTTGTCTGCCGGGTCGGAGTTGTACTGCTGTGAGAAAGCCTCGTCCCTGAACTGGGCGCGTACGGCCAAAGTGGACAGCAATAATGCCGCCACAGTCGCCACAATGAACTTTGTCCTTGTCTCCAGACTCATCAGAAATGCTTGTCTTCAAGTGCTTTGACGAAGGCCCGCACTTCCTCGTCGGAGTTGAAGCGGATTGTCATTGTGCCTTTTCCGCTGCTGTTTCTCTTCATGGATATGCTGCTGGAGAAGTACTTGCCCACATGCTCGAGGACCTTGTAATAGTCGTCAGTAAGATCCTGCTCCCTGGTCTTGGGGCGGGACGGGCCTGATTTCGGGTCAAGCACGACCTTCCTTGCAAGGGACTCGAGTTCACGGACAGAGAGTCCGTCCCTGATGACCAGATCACAGAGCTTTTCCTGAAGTTCAGGCTCTTCGACTCCGAGGATCGCCTTGGCATGTCCTGCGCTGAGCAGGCCTACCTTGATGTCGTGCTGGACTTTGGCGGGCAGTTTGAGCAGCCTTATCGTGTTGGCGATGGTCGCCCTCTTCTTCCCCACCCTGTCGGCAAGCATGTCTTGGGTGAGCGAGCATTCGTCGATGAGCCTCTGGTAGCTCAGGGCCAATTCTATCGGGTCGAGGTTCTCCCTCTGGACGTTCTCCACGATGGCCATCTCGAGCATTCCCTGATCGTTGGCGTCGCGGATATATGCCGGGATGGTCGTCATGCCTGCCAGACGGCAGGCCTTGTAGCGCCGCTCTCCGCTTATGATCTGGTAGCGGTTGTCTGTGACGCGCCTGACCGTCACGGGCTGGATCAAGCCAAGTGTCCGGATGGATGCTGCGAGCTCTTCCAATGCTGTCTGGTCAAAGGACATGCGTGGCTGATACGGGTTCGGCTCGATCATGTCCACCGGAATCCTTAGTATGTCGGCCGTATTTTCCTGCCGGCCCCGTGTGCCTACGACTTCTTTGTTGACGTATCCGACCGGCTTGCGGAGGGCGTCTGCATTGGGAACTTCCCCAAGCAGCGCGCTCAATCCCTTGCCAAGTCCTCTTGGCTCTTTGCTCATATTTGTTCTCCGTTATGCTCCATGACCTCCTTTGCGAGATTGAGGTAGTTGTTGGAGCCGTTGCACATTATATCATAAAGGACTATCGGCTTACCGTGAGAAGGGGCCTCGCTCAGACGTATGTTACGTTGTATGACAGTCTTGAACACCATCTCCTTGAAATGCTCCCTGAGTTCGGCCAGCACCTGGTTGTGAACTTTCGTGCGCCCGTCGTACATGGTCACGACAAAGCCTTCTATTGACAGGTCGGGATTGTATCCTCCCTGTACGAGGCGTATGGTCTGCAGGAGTTTACCCAGACCTTCAAGCGCAAAGAACTCCGGCTGCACGGGGATCATCACGGAGTCCGCCGCAGTAAGAGAGTTGATGGTGATGAGTCCGAGCGAAGGTGAACAGTCTATTATGATATAGTCATAATTGTCTTTGACCGGGGCCAATACGGATTTCATCACGGATTCTCGCTGTCCGGTCTCGAGAAGCTCTATTTCGGCCCCGACGAGATTGATATGTGAGGGAATCATCTGCAGACGCTCTATCTCTGTCTGTATCAGAGCATCCGCGATGTCTATCTTGCCAATCATCACTTCGTACAATGTCCGTTTCTCGTCATTGTCCGGATTGAAATTGAGCCCGGAGGTCGTGTTGGCTTGAGGATCGGCGTCGATTATGAGCACCTTCTTCTCAAGG
The DNA here is from genome assembly GCA_934726455.1 of uncultured Bacteroidales bacterium. Lineage (GTDB taxonomy): Bacteria > Bacteroidota > Bacteroidia > Bacteroidales > UBA932 > Cryptobacteroides. The sequence goes on along the minus strand of CAKVDS010000053.1, from coordinate 3,754 downwards.
ACAGCGAGGGAAGCGGCAAGATTGATGGCGGTAGTGGTCTTGCCCACGCCGCCTTTCTGGTTTGCTATAGCGATGACTTTACCCATATTCCTATTCTCGAAGATTACAAAAGTAATAATTTATTCCTACATTTGCGGCATGTCTGAAACAAAAACCGACTGTTATTTCATCGTCAATCCACGTGCCGGTTCCGGCAGGACGATGTGTGAATGGCTCCCTGCCGAGCATAGGCTGGAGCGTTCCGGCATTTCCTTCGTTACAGCTCTCACCGACTATAAGCGACATGCCACGGCTTTGGCATACGAGGCGGCGGCAGGCGGATACAGACGGATATATGCGGTCGGCGGAGACGGCTCTGTACACGAGGTATTCAACGGAATCTGCTCCTGGTGCTTCGAACATGGTGTTCCTACTGAGGAGTTTACAATCGGTGTGGTCCCGATAGGTTCCGGAAATGACTGGATAAAGTCTTTCAACGTGCCGAATGATGTGGATGAGGCTGTGGATCTGATATGTAAAGGGCGTGTCGTGCAGATGGACGTGATTGAGGTCAGCAGCTGTGCCGGGAAACGTCTTTACATGGCGAATATCGGCGGCGTCGGTTTTGACTCGCATGTCTGTCAGAGGGTCAATTCTCAGAAAGAAAGCGGAAAGAGAGGCAAACTCATATATCTCAATGCTTTGCGTTATACGATATTGAGTTTTAGATCAATTGACGTCTGCCTCGTCGCGGACGGCCGGTCTGTTTTCAGCGGGCAGTGCTACTCTTTGGCTTTCGGCAACGGACGCTATTCGGGAAGCGGAATGCGTCAAGTCCCGTTGGCAAAGGTCGATGACGGTCTGCTGGACTACACGATAATTCCGAAATTGAGTCTCGGGAAGATTGTACGGGAAATGCCGAGGCTGTATCAGGGCAATCTCAATGAGTCCAAATATATACTCGGCGGCAAGTGCAAGGTTCTTCAGGTCGTGCCGATGAGCGAGGGCTCGGATGACATATTTGAACTTGACGGGGAGATCGAGGGACGCCTGCCGTTGACTATGGAAGTTACCGGCCGGAAAATCAATGTTGTTGCAGGTTCAGTTTCCTTATAGCAAGTCTTGCCAGCGAGGCTATCCCCCAGGCGAAAAGGCTTCCCACCACGAACCCGGTGATCACATCGCCGAGGAAATGTTTTCCCACGAAAATACGGCTTATCCCTACCAGAAGCGCCCATGCGAGGATACAGTATTTGTACACTTCGTGCCGTGGCATGTTGATCTTTCGGGCATTGTTGAAGCCTATGGTGGAACATACGGCGAAACCGATGGCGTTTGCCGCGTGGGCTGAATAGAAGCCATGAAGATTGCCCCGGCCTTCAAGCAGATGCAGTCCCCTGCCGGCTGCAATCGAATCCCAGCATGGACGCAACCTGCCGAAGAACTCCTTGGTGAAGTTGGCGAACTGGTCGCATGCCACGATGGTAAGGATGCATGAAACGGTGACGATCAGCGCCTTTTTCCACCCGAGCCTTACGAACAGGAAAATCAGCACCGCCAGATAAAGAGGATACCAGATCTCTTTATCAGAAAATACTCTCCACATCGCGTCTGTAAAACTGCAGTGCAACGAGTTGATGCCCATGGTTGCTACCCGGTCCGCGTTTTCGAGATGATCCCAAAGTGTCAGTCCTGCAATGCTTTCCATAATGCGTCCTTGAGTTTGTCCAGACCTTCTCCGGTGCTGGAAGATATGAATACGTATGGTATCCCTGCCGGGATTGATGGCCGCATCTGCTCCTCTATCTCCTTGTCGATCAGGTCGCACTTGGTGATGGCGAGCACCCGCTGCTTGGTGAGAAGCTCCGGGTTGTATAGCTGGAGTTCGTTGAGAAGTGTACGGTATCCTTTTGCGATGTCCTCCTCTTCTACGCTGACCATGAACAGGAGCACGGAGTTGCGCTCGATGTGGCGCAGGAAACGCAGGCCTATCCCCTTCCCGTCGTGTGCTCCCTCGATGATGCCCGGGATGTCCGCCATCACGAAAGAGCGTCCGTCGTGGTATTTGACTATGCCGAGGTTCGGCTCAAGCGTCGTGAAAGCATAGGATGCGATTTTCGGCTTTGCTGCCGTTATTGTGCTGAGCAGAGTCGATTTGCCTGCGTTCGGGAATCCGACGAGGCCGACATCGGCAAGCAGTTTGAGTTCGAGGATGAACACACCTTCCTGTCCGTCTTCTCCAGGCTGCGCGAAGCGCGGGGTCTGCAGGGTCGCTGACTTGAAGTTGCTGTTGCCCAGACCTCCTCGCCCGCCCTTGCAGAGGATTCTCTCCTCTCCGGCCTCCATCATCTCGAAGAGTGTCTCCCCTGTCTCGGCATCTTTGACTACTGTGCCTACGGGTACGTCCAGGACGATGTCCTGCCCGTTCTTGCCGCTGCGGTTGGCGGAGCCGCCTTTTTCTCCGTCATCAGCCTTGATGTGCTTGCGGTATTTGAGATGGATGAGGGTCCAGAACTGCGGGTTGGCCCTGAGGATGATGTGGCCTCCTCGTCCCCCGTCTCCCCCGTCAGGCCCGCCTTTCGGGATGTATTTGGCCCGGTGGAGATGCACCGAACCTGCGCCCCCGTGTCCGGATGCGCAGTATATCTTGACGTAGTCTATAAAGTTGCTGTCAGGCATAATTCTCTATCTTTAATGACCCTCTTTGAGGTCAATGACCTTTTTTGAGGGTTGGACTTTCCGCTTTCAAAACTGCAAAGATAGCGAAAGTTTGGAGCAATCATACAGTCAGCATAATGGTCGTCATCTTACTTTTTTAAGTATTGCCAAGGCTTTTTCAGTACCGAAGTAATATTGCACTGTCAGCCCTTTTATATATTTCAACTTGCTAACTAGCGTCGGCACGTCTACTTCTTCCACCTCAAACTCCATGACTATCGGTTCACCTTCCTGCTGCTGTTCAGTCTTTATCTTTGCCATGTTGAGTGCCTGTTCATAGTCTGGCGTACTTATAGGATGCACATAATATCGTCATGATGTACTTGCTGTCTCATACAAAGATAGCAAATAACCCCGAGTTTTGATATTCTTTGTCGGATTGCCGGCCACTGTTAGTGCAGGTAGGGGTAAAAGGGTGGAATTCCCGGTCAAGTTCACAAAGATGTGGTTCACAATCTTGTGAACCACATCTTTTTTCATTACCTTTATAATCTAATTGAATCAGGAGTAGATTATGGAGAAAGCTTTTGTATATGGAATGTCGGTTGGTGGCAACAACTTTACAGACCGGATAGAAGAAACCAAGCGTATCAAGCTTGACTTTGAAAATGGTGTTAATGTTATTCTCATATCTCCAAGACGCATGGGTAAGACATCACTTATAAAAAAGGTAATTTCAGAGGTTGACAATCCTATGCTGAAAATCGTCTATATGGACATCTATGATTGCCGGAGTGCGTATGATTTCTATAACAGATTCGCCGAAACGGTCATGAAGTCCACTGGCAGCCATTTGGAGCAAGTTATGGAGAATATTAAGCGTTTCTTGGTTAGAGTTTCACCGAAGTTTTCATTTAGTACAGAACCAAATTCTGAGTTTTCCATATCATTAGGAATAACGCCTAAGGATTATTCTCCAGAGGAAATATTGAATCTTCCTGAACGTATTGCTGAGGAACAGGGCGTTCGTCTGGTAGTATGTATTGATGAATTTCAGCAAATAGGTGAGTTCTCAGACTCGCTGACTATACAAAAATGTCTGCGCGGTGTTTGGCAG
>CAKVDS010000052.1 GCA_934726455.1 uncultured Bacteroidales bacterium | reverse complement strand
CAGGAATCGAACACACATGGACGGTTTTGGAGACCGCTGAACTACCCTTGTTCTATTCCCCTGTGAAAGACGGATGTCATGACGGCATCCGTCCGGGATTTCTTTTAGTCGAGGATCTTGGTCACCTGACCTGCGCCTACGGTACGGCCACCTTCGCGGATAGCGAAACGGAGGTTCTCGTTGAGGGCTACAGGAGTGATGAGCATAACATCGATCTCAACATTGTCGCCTGGCATAACCATCTCTACGCCTGCAGGAAGAGTGATCTCTCCGGTAACGTCAAGCGTACGGATGAAGAACTGAGGACGATAGTGGTTGTGGAACGGTGTATGACGGCCACCCTCTTCCTTCTTGAGGACGTAGATCTGTCCGAGGAAGTGCTTGTGAGGAGTGATGGTGCCCGGCTTTGCGATAACCTCGCCACGCCTTACATCCTTCTTGTCGATACCACGGAGGAGAAGACCTACGTTGTCTCCGGCCTCACCCTGATCGAGGAGTTTGCGGAACATCTCGACACCCGTTACAACGGTGCTCTTAGGCTTGTCGCTGAAACCTACGATCTCAGCAGGATCGTTGACATGGATGGTACCGGTCTCGATACGTCCGGTAACTACAGTACCACGTCCGGTGATTGAGAAGATGTCCTCGATAGGCATGAGGAACGGCTTCTCGTTCTCACGTACAGGAAGCGGAATGTAAGAGTCAACAGCGTCCATGAGCTCCATTACCTTCTCTTCCCACTTCGGCTCTCCGTTGAGCGCACCGAGGGCGGAACCGCGGATGATAGGGGCGTTGTCGCCGTCGAAGTCATACTTGTTGAGGAGGTCGCGTACCTCCATCTCGACGAGATCAAGCATTTCCTCATCGTCAACAAGATCCACCTTGTTGAGGAACACTACCATCTTAGGTACGTTAACCTGCTTTGCGAGAAGCACGTGCTCATTGGTCTGAGGCATAGGGCCGTCAGTTGCAGCAACAACAAGGATTGCACCGTCCATCTGAGCGGCACCGGTAACCATGTTCTTCACGTAGTCAGCGTGGCCCGGGCAGTCGACATGCGCATAGTGACGATTCTGGGTCTGATACTCGACGTGTGCAGTGTTGATGGTGATACCACGCTCTTTCTCTTCTGGAGCGTTGTCAATCTGGTCGAATGACTTGACCTCACTCAAACCTTTCTCTGCCAGCACCTTGGTGATAGCAGCGGTGAGGGTGGTCTTGCCGTGGTCAACGTGGCCGATGGTGCCGATGTTGACATGGGGTTTGTCCCTCTTGAAAACTTCTTTTGCCATAATATTACGTATAAAAGTTGTTGCAAAAACAAGCCGGCTTTTAGACCGGCGTTTGAGCCGATGATGGGAATTGAACTCATGACCTCATCCTTACCAAGGATGCGCTCTACCCCTGAGCTACATCGGCGTTTGAGCGGGGTAGGAGAATCGAACTCCCATTTCCAGCTTGGAAGGCTGGCATAATAGCCATTATACGAACCCCGCTTTTTGGAAGCGTCCTCCTCTTCCGTGAGTGGTGGGCAAGGATGGATTCGAACCACCGAAGGTAAAACCAGCAGATTTACAGTCTGCCCCATTTGGCCACTCTGGTACTTGCCCTTTTATTACTGATGAGCCGATGGAGGGATTCGAACCCACGACCCCGAGATTACAAATCACGTGCTCTGGCCATCTGAGCTACATCGGCAATGCCTATTTCAAAGGCCCAAACGTACTTTGGGAATGCAAAGATAGGAATTATTTCTTATCTTCAAAACAAATTTGCAATCTTTTTTCTATCCCTTCCCTGTCGAGCCCGCATTCATGCAGCTGGACGGACTGTCTTGCATGGGCGATGAACATGTCCGGAACGCCCAGACCCTCTGCGCTTATGCTGTAGCCGTTTGCCTCCAGGAATTCGCAGACAGCCCCGTAGAGACCGCCTTTCAAGCTGCCGTCTTCGGCTGTTATGATATGCTGATACTTCGTCGCTATCTTTTTAAGCAGTTCTTCGTCAAGAGGTTTTATGTATCGGAAGTTATACACTCCGACCCTGCCGGGGAATGCCGCTGCTGCTTCGAGTGCCCTGTTGGTCACCGGGCCGGTGCATATCAGCGCCACATCGCTTCCTTCCAGAAGTGTCTCGGCTTTTCCGACAGGCAGCTCCTCAAACGACACATCCTCCCATTTCACGCCTTCGCCCATGCCTCTGGGATACCTTATTATAAATGGACCTTCTGTCTGTTTCCATGCCGTGTACATCAGCATCTTGAGTTCCCGTTCGTCTTTCGGGGCACTTATCACCGTGTTCGGAACGCACCGGCAGGCTGCGATGTCAAGCACTCCGTGGTGTGTCGCACCGTCTTCTCCCACAAGCCCCGCCCGGTCCAGGCATAGCACAACCGGGAGTTTTTGCAGTGCTACATCGTGCACCACCTGGTCATAGGCTCTCTGTGCAAAAGATGAGTAGATGTTGCAGAAGGGCTTGAGCCCGCCGGCCGCGAGGCCGGCGGAGAATGTCACCGCATGCTCTTCTTCGATGCCTACATCAAAAAACTGCTCCGGCCTCTCCGTGGCCAGAAGGTTCATCCCGCAGCCTTGAGCCATCGCCGGGGTCACCCCCACAACTTTCGGATCCATCTTGGCCAGTTCCAGAAGCACTTCTCCGAACACGTCCTGATATCTTGGTCTCGGATGTCCGGCGTCAAGTCTTTTTCCTGTGGCGGCATCGAATTTCCCCGGGGCATGCCAGGACACTGGATCTTTCTCCGCCGGGGCGTATCCTTTGCCTTTTATGGTCATGCAGTGCAGGATGCGCGGGCCGCCTATGCCCTTGAGCTTGCGGAGGGTGTCCACCACGTCTTCTATGTCGTTGCCGTCGATTGGGCCGAAATACCTGAAACCCAGGGCTTCGAAGAGGTCGCCTCCGGATTTTTTGACGAACCATGATTTGAGGCTTCTGACCCAGCGTTGCAGAAAATGCCTGAACTCGTGGTCGCCGAGGAGATCCCAGATGCGTGCCTTGAAGCGGTTGTACGAATTGCTCGTGGAGATCTTGAGCAGGTATTCGTGCATCGCACCTATATTGTTGTCGATGGACTGGTTGTTGTCGTTGAGCAGCACAAGAATGTCGGCACCGCTGGCACCGGCATTGTTGAGCCCCTCGTAGGCGAGGCCTCCGGTCATGGCCCCGTCGCCTATGAGGGCGATGGCCTTGCGCTTGAGTCCTTGCAGCCTCGCCGCCTCTGCGAATCCGAGCGCGGCCGAGATGGAGGTTGATGAGTGGCCCACTCCGAAACAGTCGTACCCGCTCTCGTCGCGTTTAGGGAAGCCGCTGAGGCCTCCATCGCTGCGAAGCGTAGAGAATTCCTTGCGGCGTCCGGTGAGAAGCTTGTGTGCATAAGCCTGATGGCCCACATCAAAGACCAGCTTGTCGTCAGGAGTGTCGAATACGTAATGCGCGCCTACTATCAGTTCCACCGCTCCGAGGCTTGATGCCAGATGACCAGGATGGTCTGCGCAGGTCCTTATGATGCAATCCCGTATCTCAGAGCACAACTGTCTGAGCTGCGGGATGCTGAACTCTCTTATGTCAGCGGGGGAGGATATTCTGTCGAGCAACTCGTACATCAGTTGCCGCAGGGTTTGTCCAGAGCAAGCTCCGGATGTTTTCGGGATGTGCAGGACAGGGCGAGGGCTACCGCTATGGCGAGTGCCCCGAGTGCGATGAATATGTATTCCGCGCGGCACGCCGCTTCCACACCGTCTGAAATCTTGAATATGCGCCCGACGAATACGGGCACGATAAGCATCCCCATGTTCTGGACCCAATATATCAGGGAATAAGCTGTGCCGAGGTTGCGCTCCGGTACTATTTTGGGCACTGACGGCCACATCGCCGACGGGACAAGGGAGTATCCTGTCCCTAAAATGGCAATGGAGAAATAGCCCCAGAACGGTACTCCTTGAGGGGCATACCTCAGAAGCAGGTGTGCGAGCAGGACGAGCCCGGCTCCGATGGTCATCCAGAGCGTCGCTTTGCCGGCTTTGTCGACAAGTGCTCCAAACAGGGGAGTGAAGATCACCGTGAAGAACGGTATCATGGTTATGACCCATTTGGCGCTGTCTACATCCATCCCGAATCGCGGTATTACTATCGCGGTCCCGAATTTTTTGAACGATATGATGCAGCAGTAGAAAAATACGCAAAGCAGGGCAATCATTATGAACCGCCTGTTGGTGAGGAGTCTGAGCAGATCCGAGAACTTGAACTTGTCTTCTTCCTTGACGCTGCCCCTGCCGTACTGAAGGCCGTGTTGTTTGTCGAAGCGTGCGTCCATGGCCACGAATATGCCCCAAAGCAGCACGCCGACCAATATCAGACAGAAACCGAGCATTGCCGGTCTGGCTGTCTCGGACAGTGTGTAAATCTCGCCCTCGGCCTTGCTGGCCACAAGCACGGGTGCCAATATGAACGCGGCGGCTGTGCCGAGTCTGGCGACCGCCACCTGCGCACCCATGGCAAAAGCGACATTGCGGCCTTTGAACCACTTGGCTATAGACCGTGTCACCGCGACTCCGGCGATCTCGCTGCCGAGACCGAAAATCATACAGCCTATATAGGCTATCGGCAGGGAAGCGCCCGGGGCGAGTCCGGAGCGCAGGGCGAAAAGCACGATGGCCGCGCCAAGGGCCATCAGCCCGACGAATACCGAGCCGATGATCCTTACTCCGAAGATGTCAAGCAGAATCCCGCAGATGACCAGTCCGCCGCAGACGCAGAGGAAACTGTATCCTCCGGCATAAAAACCGTAGTCGGCGCTGTCCCAGCCGAGTTCCAGACATTCCGGATGCTGGAATATCTGGGACAGTGTCGAGAACATGTCATCGAAGAAATACGATGCGAACATCGGCACCATCAGGCAGATGAGTGCAATCCAGCAGGCGCCGCTGCCGAGTCTTTTTCCTGTCCGGACAGGCATCTTTAGTTGCGTATGTTAGGCAGTTCGAGGCCGTAGCCTTTTTTCTTGTCTTCAGCTTTGAGGCAGAGACTGAGGATGAAGGCCAATATGCCGAAACTTGAGAATACGATCATCGGCACCAGATAACTGCCGGTAGATTCGCGAAGGGATCCGATGAGCATCGGCACGAGGCATAGACCTATGTTCTGTACCCAGAATATCAGGCAATACGCGCTTCCGAGGATTTTCTCGTCGATGATCTTCGGTACGGACGGCCAGAGGGCTGCCGGCACGAGGGAAAAACTTACCCCAAGCACGACAATCAGCAGCAGCGCGAACCATTTCTGAGGGAAAGCCGGAAGGATGAATGCAAAACTCAGGTGACAGGCTATCATTATCACCGATCCTGCCATCAGCATGCTTGCGCCTTTGCCTTTCCTGTCGAGGAAAATGCCGAGGAGCGGAGTCATGAGCATGGCGAGTATAGGGAAACAACTGAAAAGCTTGGCCGCTTCAGCCGCGCTTATGGACAAGGTCTCTTCAAGGAAGTTGGTCGCGTAGCGCTGGAAAGGGAAGATTGCGCTGTAGTAGAGCACGCACAGCAGGGATACGATCCAGAACATCTTGCTGGTGAAGATGGCCTTGAGGTCGCTGATGTGGAATTCGTCTTCAGGGGATTTTTCCGCAGTGGCGAGTCCGGCATCGACGAGCTGGGAGTCGAACTTGCGGTCCATCACACCGAAAATGATGAAGTTGATAAGTCCAATCATCAGGAGTGCTCCGCAGAATCCGACCGGTGCCATGATGGAGCCGCCGAGTTTCTCCGAGATAAGCGGTGCTATCCACATGACGGCGAAGACACCGAGACGTGCTATGGCCATCTCAAGCCCCATGGCAAGAGCCATCTCCTTGCCTTTGAACCATTTGGCGAGAATCTTGGAGACATTGGTGCCTTCCATCTCGCAGCCGCAGCCGAATATCATGAATCCCAGAGATGCCATCTTGGCGCTGCCGGGCATTTCGATCCACCAGCTGTCAAGCCAAAGACAGAAAGCGGTGCCTTGGAACCAGTCGCTTACTGCGATGAATTTGAGCAGCGCTCCGAATACCATGAGTCCTGCGGACAGGATTCCGGAGAAACGGACTCCGAGCTTGTCGAGGATCACTCCCGCTATTATCAGGAATCCGCAGACATTCAGGATATATTCGGAAGCGGCGTACTTGCCGAACACTCCGCTGTTCCATCCCAGTTTGCTCTCTACAAGAGATTTCAGCGGGGACATCACGTCCACGAACATGTATGCGAAGAACATCATCAGTGCTACCAAGATGAGCACTGTCCACCTCGCCACTGGCGAGTCGTTCATCAGTTTGTGTATCTTTTCAGCCATTTTTCTGTCTTTTTAGAATGGGAGGTCGTCAGCCGGGTTGTCGTCTGCTGCAGGTGCCTGCTGTACGGGCTGCGGTGTCGGTTTCGGATATTGGGACTGCGTGTAGGACGGCTGCTGCTGGTAGCTGTTCTGCTGGTATCCGCCGCCATGCTGAGTGCCGGCCTGCGGGGTATAGCCGCCCTGATTGCCCTGGTAGCCGCCATTGTCTGAGGCGTCTCTGCGTCCGAGCAGCTGGAGGTTGTCCACGTTGATCTCGGTGGTGTATCTCTTGTTGCCGCTCTGGTCGGTCCAAGACCTCGTCCTGAGCCTGCCTTCTATGTAGAGCTGGGTGCCTTTCTTGACGTATTTCTCCACTATATCCGCCGGCTGTCCCCATGCCGTGATGTTGTGCCACTCGGTGTTGTCCCGGGACTCTCCATTACGGTCTCTGAACCTCTCTGTCGTCGCCAGTGTGAATGAGGCGACTTTCCTTCCCTGCCCGCCCTGGGCGTTTCCATCAAAGTAACGTACTTCCGGGTCTTTCCCGACGTTACCGATAAGCATTACTTTATTCAGTGACATATAGATAAAATTTATCCTGCAAGATAGAGATTTTTTCGCTAAAAGCGATGGGAAATTCGTTATCTTTCGGGTGTGAAAAAGAGGATAATCGCATTGACCGGCTTCATGGGCTGCGGCAAGAGCAGTGTCGGGCGCGAACTGGCCGCGCTTACAGACGCGCATTTCGCGGACTTGGACTCCGTTATAGTCAGGCGGGAGGGATGTCCGATTCCGGAGATATTCAGAGCCGGAGGCGAGGAAGCTTTCCGCCGGGCGGAACTGGCGGCGCTGGAAGCATTTTTGGATAAGGCCGAGTCTATATGGAAGCCTTCTGTCTTGTCGCTTGGCGGAGGCACTTTCTGTTTTCCCGCATCACGACAGATCCTGCTCGACAGGACGGAAAGCGTGTATCTCAAGACTTCACTGGAGGAGATACGCTCCCGTATCGGCAGAAGCGATGCTTCGCGGCCTCTTTTTAAGGATGCCGACAGGCTGTTCGCCATGAGAGAGCCGCTCTATTCCCAGGCTTCGCTGATTGTGGATACTTCCGGCAAGTCCGTGCGTGAAGTGGCGGAGCAGATCAGAGATACACTTTTCGCATAGCCTCGATGTCCGGAGTCTCCCCGCTCATTATTCCATATCCGAGCACAGCCTGTTGAAGATGCCAGGCCGTCCCCGGGATGTAGCCCTTGTGCCCCGAAAGGCATGGATTCTTGTAGTTGGCCTCTATAAGATGTTGACAATCAAGTTTGTCGATTCCGTCGACGGCTGACGGGAGGGTGTAGATTATGACATCAGCCTTTACTCCGTCCGCTATGCCGTCGTGGCGGTAGAGCCGCGTGTCGAATCCGAGGTCTTCGGCTGCCGCCAGCGCGGCCTTGCCTGCTCCTCCGAATCCTATTACGGCGGCGCTACCTCGTTCGAGCGGCTCAAGGAGGGCTTTGACCCCGAGATAATCGGAATTCCAGGCCTTGACACCTTCGGGTGTGCGCAGGCACAGGTTGGTCGCTCCGACCCTCTCGCATTCCGGACTTTTCCAGTCCGCCATGCGGAACGCGTCCCCCTTGAACGGGGCCGTGACGTTGATCGCCTTGTATTCCTTGAGGAAACGGTCCCATGCCTCGTTGAAATCGGCCGTCTCTATAAGGTCGTACCGGTATTTCCCGTTGTAGGCGGCCTTGAACAGGGCCGGGCTGAGTGAATGGGCTATCGGATGCCCGATGAGTCCGAATTTATCCATTTTGGCGTTGTCTTATTGATTCATAAAGAAGTATGGCGGCGGATACCGAAACGTTGAGCGAGTCCACCTTGCCGAGCATAGGTATCATTATGTGCGCATCGGCAGCTTCCCGCCACTGTGTGCTGAGGCCTGTGGATTCGGTGCCCATCACGATGGCTGTGGGACCGCGCATGTCGCAATCGTAGTAGGCGGATGAGTCCTGCAGCTGCGCGGTGAGTATCTGTATCTTTCTGGCTTTGAGAAATGCTATGGCTTCAGAACTGCTGCATGTCACGCTCTGCACCGTGAATGCTGCTCCGAGCGAGGCGCGTATGAGGTTCGGGTTGTACATGTCGGCCTTGGGGTCGCATACTATAAGGGCGTCAACCCCGGCTGCATCGCATGTCCTGAGTACAGCGCCTATGTTTCCCGGCTTCTCGACGCTTTCAAGCACCGCAATGAGCGGGAGTGCGCTGAGCTTGAGACTGTCCAGGCCGTGGCTTACAGCCTTGATTTCGGCGATTATCCCCTCGGTGCTTTCCCGGCAGGCTATCTTGGCGTAGACTTCCCGGCTCACTTCGCAGATCCGGCATCCCGGCAGAGGTGGCTGACCTGCTATTTCGGGACAGATGAAGATGGTGTCCGGCTCATATCCGGCTTCGAGACAGCGGGAAAGTTCCCGACGGCCCTCAACTACAAATAAAGAACTTGCGCGCCGCTCAGAGGCTTTCTGCTGCAGCGCGACAAGTCTTTTTATCTTCGGGTTCGAAGTAGAAGAGAGAATCTCTCTCACTTCTTTTCTTCTTTTTTGAGGGTCTTCTCCGGCTTCATCTGAGGGAAGAAGAGCACGTCCTGGATTGTGGTCTGGCCTGTCATGAACATGGTCAGGCGGTCGATTCCCATACCCATCCCGGAGGTCGGCGGCATGCCGTATTCGAGTGCGCGCACGAAGTCCATGTCGATGTACATGGCCTCGTCGTCGCCCTTGCTCTTGAGCCTTGCCTGCTCTTCGAATCTCTGGAGCTGGTCGATAGGGTCATTGAGCTCGGAGTAGGCGTTGGCCAGTTCCTTGCCGCAGACGAACAGCTCGAAGCGTTCGGTGAGTTCCGGATTGTCGCGGTGGCGCTTGGTCAGAGGTGACATCTCTACCGGGTAGTCGGTGACGAATGTCGGCTGGATGAGCTTGTCCTCGCAGTATTCACCGAAGATGGCATCGATGAGCTTGCCCTTGCCCATGGAAGGCTCGGTCTTGACGTTCAGTTCTTTGCAGGTTTTGCGGAGAGCGTCCTCGTCCATGCCGCTGATGTCCACCCCGGCGTATTCCCTGATGGCTTCAAGCATAGGCAGGCGGCGGTAGCTGCCGCCGAAATCGACCTCGTTGTCTCCGATCTTGACGACGGTGGTCCCGTTGACCGCTTCCGATACCTTGGCGAGCATCTTCTCGACGAACTTCATCATCCAGTTGTAGTCCTTGTAGGCTACATATATCTCCATGCAGGTGAACTCCGGATTGTGGGTCTTGTCCATGCCCTCGTTGCGGAAATCCTTGGCGAACTCGTACACGCCGTTGTACCCTCCGACAATCAGCCTCTTTAGGTAGAGCTCGTTGGCGATCCTCAAGTACAGCGGAATGTCCAGCGCGTTGTGGTGCGTGATGAACGGGCGTGCGGTCGCGCCTCCCGGGATGCTCTGAAGGATCGGGGTCTCGACCTCAAGGCAGCCGGCTTCGTTGAAGTACTGCCTCATCGTGGCTATGATCTTGGCCCTCTTGATGAAGACTTCCCTTACCTGCGGGTTCACGATGAGGTCCACATATCTCTGGCGGTAACGGAGCTCCGGGTCGGTGAAGGCGTCGAATACCTGCCCGTCCTGCTCCTTGACGATAGGGAGGACCTTGAGGGATTTGCTGAGCAGGGTCAGTTCTTTGGCGTGCACGCTGAGCTGGCCCGTCTGGGTGATGAAGGCGAAGCCCTTGATGCCGATGACGTCACCGATGTCGAGAAGCTTCTTCCAGACAGTGTTGTACATCGTCTTGTCCTCGCCGGGGCAGATCTCGTCTCGCTTGACGTAGATCTGGATCCTGCCGGTGCTGTCCTGCAGCTCGCCGAAAGAGGCGGCGCCCATTATGCGGCGGCTCATGAGCCTGCCGGCTATGCAAACTTCCTGATAATTGCCTTTTTCCGGGTCGTATCCGGCCGCGATCTCAGCGGCCGTGGCGTTGACCGGGTATTCGGCTGCCGGGTAAGGCTCGATCCCGAGCTCCCTGAGCTTGGAAAGAGACTCCCTGCGCAAAAGTTCCTGTTCACTATATTCCATGCTGCAAAAGTACTATAAAATTCTGAAATAAATGATTAACTTTGCTCTGATATGGCTAAGGACTGCAAGTGGATAGTAAAGGAGCCGGCCGACAGGGCGAAAGTGGACAGGCTCGCGACGGAAGTGGGTATCGACAAGGTGCTTGCCGGCCTGCTTGTGCAGCGCGGGGTGGAGACATTCGAGCAGGCCAGGTCGTTTTTCCGCCCGAGTCTTGACAACCTCCATGACCCTTTCCTGATGAAGGACATGGATGTCGCCGTGGAGCGTCTGCGCAAGGCCGTGACCTCCGGGGAGAAGATTCTCGTCTATGGGGACTATGATGTGGACGGGACCACTGCCGTGGCGCTCGTGTACTCGTTTCTCAAGCGTTTCACCTCTTCTGTCGATTTTTATATACCTGATCGTTACGATGAGGGTTATGGCCTGTCGTTCAAGGGGATAGACTGGGCGGCAGACAACGGCTTCACGCTTCTGATCACCCTTGACTGCGGCATAAAGGCCATAGACAAGGTAGGATATGCCGCCACTAAAGGGGTTGATGTCATCATCTGTGATCACCATCTTCCCGAGTCTGAGCTTCCGGCTGCCGTGGCGGTGCTCGATCCCAAGAGGGAGGATTGCAGTTATCCGTTTGACGATCTTTCCGGTTGCGGGGTGGGATTCAAGCTTGTACAGGCTTATTCGCAGAGGTACGGGGTTCCGTTCGAGAGCCTGGTGCCGCTGCTCGACCTTCTGGTCGTGAGCATCGCTTCGGATCTGGTCACCATGGTAGGGGAGAACAGGATCCTTGCCCATTTCGGACTCAAACAGCTCAATGAGAACCCCTGTCAGGGACTGCTGGCCATGGTGGCCCTGTCCAATCTGGAACCTGGCCACATCACCGTGGACGACATAGTCTTCAAGATCGGCCCGCGGATCAACGCCGCAGGGCGGATGGAGTCCGGGCGCATGGCGGTGGAACTGCTCACGGCTGCGGATTCAGCCGCCGCGATGACTATAGGGCGGCAGATCAACGAGAGCAACAACGAACGCAAGAACATTGACCGGGAGATCACCCAGGAGGCTCTTGAGATGGTGCAGTCCGGCAAGTGCCTGAGCAATGTCAACGCAACCATAGTGTATAATCCCAAGTGGAACAAGGGCGTGGTGGGGATCGTGGCTTCACGGCTGGTGGAGGCTTATTACCGGCCGACCGTGGTGCTGACCAAGTCAAACGGCTTCGTCACCGGGTCGGCAAGGAGCATTTCCGGCTTCGATCTGTACGAGGCCATAGAGAGCTGTGCCGACTTGTTGGAGAATTTCGGCGGGCACATGTATGCGGCCGGGCTGACCCTGAAAGAAGAGAATCTCGGGGAGTTCGCCCGCCGGATGGACGCCTTCGTCGAGGGACACATTGTCAAAGAGATGACGACCCCTGTGGTGGAGGTGGACGCCAAACTGGACTTTGCCCAGATCAATCCCAAGTTCTTCCGGATACTCAAGCAGTTCCAGCCGTTCGGACCGGGCAACCACAATCCTGTCTTTGAGACCGAGAATGTCTACGATGCAGGTACAGGGCGCAAAGTAGGGGCCGGCGGGGTGCACATGAAGCTCGACCTCATCCAAGAGGCGCAGCCATACCATCAGATCCCCTCCATTGCATTCAACATGGCGGATTTCTATGATTACATCAAGGACGGCAATCCTTTCGATGTCTGCTACACCATAGTGGAGAACTACTATCGGGGAAATTCTTCAATCCAGCTGCGTATCAGGGATCTGCGTGAGCGGGAAGACAGTTGCAGAATATGAACGGGGCAATGCCGGTCAAGGCGTCCGAGCGTTACGCCATACTTGATATCCTGAGGGGATTCGCCCTGCTCGGGATCATCCTTGCCAACTTTCCGGAGTTTTCGCTCTATACTTTTTTGAGTTCCGAGGCTGCTGCTTCCATGCCTTCCGCCGGAGCGGACAGGGTGGTGCGCTGGCTGCAGGGGGCTTTTGTTGACGGGAAGTTCTACACGATCTTCTCTCTGCTCTTCGGTGTCGGTTTCTCTATAATATTGTCCAATGCGCAGAAGCGCGGGGCTGACGGTTACAGGATTTTTTACCGCAGGATGCTGGTGCTGCTGATGATCGGCTTTCTGCATCTGATGTTCATCTGGAGTGGGGACATCCTTATGCTGTATGCCCTGATGGGCATGCTGCTTCCGCTTTTCAGCAGGCTTTCCGACAAGGCCATCCTTCGCTGCGCCGGGGTGCTGCTGCTTGTTCCGGTGGCGGTGGATACGTTGACCGATGCTCTTGGGGTAAGCCTTTCCGCGCCGGTGGTCAGGATCCAGCAGGATTATTGCGCCCGTTATGGGATAAATGACGAAAACTTCGCCTATTGGCTCAGGGATGCCAAGTCTTATAAGGAAGTTCTTGAGTTTCTTGTGCAGGGGGCTTTCGTGCGGATGCAGGAGTTTATTGACGGAAACAGGTATTTCAAGGTGCTCGGGCTGTTTCTGATCGGCTTCTGGGCTGGCCGGCGGCGCTTGTATGCGGATATTGCCACGTATAGGCCTCAGTTGAGGAAGATTGCCCTCATCGGTCTGTGCGTCGGCCTTCCGTTCTCGGCTCTATATACTTGGAGCGGTCTTGCCGGTCATCCGTATGGGCTGGGCCTGCATGCTGCGCTCTATTGTCTGGGAGTGTATCCTCTCGGCTTCGCTTATGTCGCTCTGCTCTCGCTGCTGCATCTCCGGCTTCCGGGATTGAAAGTCTTCCGCGTGCTTGCGGCTCCCGGCAGAATGGCTCTGACCAACTATATCTTCCAGTCCGTTTTCGGCATGCTGATTTTCTACGGTATCGGCTTCGGCCTGGGAGCTTCCATGGGTTTGTCCTTGGTGGCACTGGTTGCTTTCGGCATCTATCTGATTCAAGCGGCGTTCAGTGCGTTCTGGATGGCCCGTTTCAACTTCGGGCCGCTTGAGTGGCTCTGGCGTATGCTCACCTACGGGAAGACCTTCCCTCTTGTCAGAAGAGGGTAGGGGCTCGGAGGTTTCTTATTGATTTTGTCCAAAATAACTTGTGATATGAATATATTTGCGACCTTTTTTTTGCTGGCGATAATTGCTTTGTCATCTTGCCATTGGAACCCGATAACGACAGGACTTGAAGATATCGGGCCTTATATTCAACGACGGCCGGACAGTGCATTGGTGGCTGATGTCTGGCATAATGCTCGCGACTTCAACAAAGTTGGCAGTCTTTATCAACATGAGAAAACGATCCTGCGTCAGAGGTACATTCTTGCGATTTTGCTTCTGATTGTTGGATTGTCCTGTGTCACACTCTTTTTCATCAGAAAGAGAAGTCTAATTTCCAAGGAGAGAGACAAACTGTTGCTCGCTATGGATGAGTCAGAGAAAATGTTGGATGCAATAAAACTTGAGTTGGAGGATAAATACTCTTTAATAGAGAAGGAGAATGCGGCCTTGAA
>CAKVDS010000051.1 GCA_934726455.1 uncultured Bacteroidales bacterium | reverse complement strand
AGTTCCGGCCATTCTGTAATGCTTTGCTTGAATGACTCGATGTCTTCGTCTATCAATGTCAGTTCGCTGATGCCTAAATCAAGAGCGTCCATCAGCTGTTCCGCTTGCGATTTGAACGTAGGATTGGAATAACGGTCATCGAAGATGGATGTGGAATGAGTTTCCGGGGTGATGATATTTAGTTTCGACACAATCCACTTATACGCGTCTGTGACTTGGGCGTTCTTGATCACATCGTGCTTTGATAGTAGAATTTCGTTCTTTTTCAATAGGTTGTCTTCGAGCAACGTTGTCAGTAGTTCGTTCTTGGCCTCGTCTCCTTTTTCTGGAGTCAGTGAGATGTGCGACTTGTCTGCAGTGTCGTCATACGTGCGCTCGAAGATTGGCACAGGAGAGCCAATTGTTGAATAAAGCCACTCTTCAACACAGATATTGCCCTTATAGCAGATACCATAAGAGTATTGTCCATTACTGGTACTGAATTCAATCTCAAGACTTACAGGAACGTCAGGATTGTTGTACTTATTCGCATCTCGTGAAGACGAAGGAGAAATACTACCCAGTACAACCATATCCTGCAGTCGCCCTAATGCCTTGATCAGGCAAGATTTCCCGGCTCCATTAGCCCCGTAAATAACAGCGGTGCGGAGTGTATTGATGCTATTGTCGGTTTTATGTATGTGCCAATCTTTTCGGCGGACGCTGGCGGATGGCAGCATATTGAACTCCGTTTCATCTTTGTAGGACTTGAAATTAGTCGCAACAATCCTGATAAGCATATTCTGTCGATTAATTTTTGCGAAGTTACGAAAATTTCGTTGAATGTCGTCTTGGTCTGTGCGATTTCCTGCATTTATTAAAACGCTAATCTTGTCGGTGACGAAATTTACGTTACGGGCTGACTTTCCGTGATCTTCGAGGTGAAGGCAGGGAAGTACGGAGAGGACGGCAGCGAGATATGTGCCGCTTTATTTCAAAGGACGTCAAGCTTCAGGAATTCGCCAAGGTGAAGGTGCTTGATGCCATCGACTGTGCTGCCGCTTGTCCACTCGTCAAGGCTGACCACATATTTTGGATAATTGTTATGTATGGACAATAGATTGCCGAACTCTCTCTGGCGAGTCGCTTCATCTGCAATGAGATAGCATGATTGAACGTAAACGGCCTCGTTTGCTTTGCGGGCGACGAAATCAATCTCTTTGCCGCCGGATTGTTGCCCGGTGAACACTTCGTAACGTAGCTGGGCCAGATGAAGAAATATGGCGTTTTCCATCAATTTGTGAATGTCTTTCTGTAGGGAGAATCCGAAATGACAGTTGCGCAGCCCCAGGTCCTCAAAATAATATTTGTCGCCGATTTCGAATTTGTGAAGCCCGTTTACATCTATGCGTCCTACCTTGTTTATCAGGAAAGCGTTTTGCAATGCCCTCAGGTAATTGATGACCTGCAATGGCGAGATATTGACGTGCTGAGACTTGAGGTATTTGCTGATATTATTGGCAGAAAAGAGGTTGCCGACATTGTCCGCAGCATAAATGGCAAGTGACTCAAGGAAATCAACATTGCGTATGCCTTCGCGTTTCACCACATCTTTCAGAATGATGGTGGAATAAACGTTCCTCAGATATTCAAAAACTATATCCTGCTGCAAAGGCAGATTTTTCAAGTATGGTAAACCACCGAAAATGAGATAGTTTCGCAGGTTTGCGGTATTCTCTGCAAGGTCATGGAATTCAAGAAATTCCTTATAGTTTAAACTGTGTATGTGGAATTCTATGTATCTCCCGGATAAATAGGTGGACAATTCACTTGACAGCATGGTTGCATTGCTGCCTGTAATGAAAATATCGCAGGAGTTTTGTGCCTGCAGGCTTCGTAAGGTATGCTCGAAGCCTTGTATATCCTGGACTTCATCGATGAAAAGATAGTTGTCCTTTCCCGGCTGAAGTTTGCTTGATATATAGTTGGACAGATCCTCATGGGAACGTATGAATGCGAATTCGTCCAACTCTTTGTTTATATAAATAATGTTTGCCTCCGGGCATGATTGACCTATGTGCTGCTGGATCTGCCGAAGAATGCAGCTTTTACCCACACGGCGCTGCCCGGTGAGCACCTTTATGATATTCTTGTTTATGAAAGGTGTTATGCGCTCTGTGTATATCGGGCGATTTATAATATTCACCATCGTGTGATTTGTTAATCATGCTTAAAATACAGTGCAAAGATAGCGGTTTCTTTTGTTATGGCAAATAAATTTGTCAAGAGTGTTTGTCCGCCCGGACGGCCTTTCTCTGGACAAACCGGCCCTCCCACTGCAATCCCACCTCCGCAGCGCCCCGGCTCTCCACTGCAATACCGCAGCCGTGTCTACCGTCCACCGAAGCGCCAGCCGAGGCCGATCATCAGGTTGGACGGGTCGTGGAAGTTGTCGAGGCGGTAGCCGATCTGCAGGAAGGCGTTCCTTCCGACATCGGTCTTGAGGGTAGCCATCTGGTAGAAGACCCCGAGTTCGCCTTTGTACAGCACGTTGCGTCCAAGGCCCACCCCTATGGTGAATATCGGCATCACGAGCTCCGCCCGCAGGGACAGTCCGGCTGCGACCTGCTCGCTTAGCGGTGGACGGTAGAATCTCGGGCTCATCCCGCTCCCCTCGGGCACCATGCCGGCCAGATGTCCGGAAAGGTTGGCGCTCTCATCGTACTGGACATCGAGGGAAACCCCGGCCTGGAAGCGGCGCGTGAAGCGGTACATCGGGGCTATGTTGATCCCGGCCACGGCGAACCTGCCGTCGAGCAGGTAGCCGCTGCCCTCATACTCAAGCCCTTTGGCACGGAGCGCCCCGTAGAATACCGTCTCAACCATGAACCGGCGCCACGGCTCCAGCGCAACTTTTGTCCTTGCGGACTTCACAGGGGTGCGTGCCACATCGTACACGGCACCGACCCTTGCCCCGATGGTGTTGACCCCGGAGTTGGGGAGGGTGGTGTTGCCGTTGGAGAAATGGGTGATGTCCACGCCGGCGTTCAATGTCAAACCGGGCAGCGGTCTCCAGGACAGCAGCAGCGCCGCATCGATGTAGGCATTGACACGGGATCCCACGACCCGGTTGAAAGAGTTGTACTGTTCGTCATAGGGCTTCCACCCGAATGATGCCCCGAAATTCCATTCGCCGTCGAGGGAAAGCCTTTCCCCGAGTGAAGCGATCCTCGCCCCCTGGAACACATACAGGGCAGCCGGGACACCCAGTTCCGCCTTGTCGAAAAACGTGTTCCAAGCCAGCCCTATTCCTTGATAGGCAGTGGGATACATGGCACCGTAGCGGCTGGATTCAGGAAAGCGGAACGAGTACTTAAGGTGCAGCGAGCCGCTCTTGTCGAGTTTTTTGCCGGCACCGTTTTCTCCACGGAAAAAGCCGTGCGAGGGTGCGATCCATGCGCCCCTCATCTCCAGTCCCACGCGGTGTGTGAAGCCGTCCCCGCCGGAAGGGCCGTCACTGTTGGAAAGTCCGCCGTTTTCCCGGGCTGCAAGCGGCAGGCCGGCCAGCAGCACCGTGGCTGCCAGCAGCGTTTTCATCAGGGCTATTCTTCCCATATTCCGTACCATTTTCCCGTAGGGGATTTGACTGTAAGCGTACCTTTTATTTCGGTACTTCGGGTGCCGGAGCGCAGACGGGCTGTGTAGCCTACCGTCAGAGTATTGAGCTCGGCCAGTATCTTGTATGTGTGCTTGCCTGGCTTGAAGGCCACATCTTTCTCCACCTGCGGCATGCCGTCCGTGAACTCCTGCTCCATCCCGTTGTAGCTGGCCTGCAGGCCGTTGAATATCAGCGCTTCGTCTTCACCCAAGCCGCCCGGGACAGCCACCCGCGCATCGGGGTCCGGGAAATTGGGGCATTCGCCACGCTCCTGCGGCGTCTCCCGGAACTGGACTGTGGTGGTGCAGTTCTCAAACACATTCACTTTCATCACCACATTCTCACTGCCCTTGTTGTCTATGGTCAGCGGCTCGCCGGTCTCTTCGAGGCTGGTCTCGCAGACTGCCGAGGCTGTGTTCCAATCAATGCCCTCAAGAGTCCAGACAGATTCTTTCTGGAATACCTGTATCTGTTTTTGGAACAGGTCGTCGGATACCAGTATGGTGATGATCCGCCTCGCTGTGGAGCGGTTTTCGCCCGTTGTGATTTCAAGGTTCCGGGGGCTGTCTCTGGAGATGGTGGCGGCAAGACGCTTGCCTTCTCTGATGACAAGGGTGCCGTTGCCTTCGAGGGAGGGTGGCCAGAGGTTCAGCTCTTTGCCGTCTCTAAGAATATAATAGCTGTCCGAGCCGGCTCCGTACATGTAAAGGGTGGATATTTTCCAGCCGGGGGTATTGAAGGCGATGCTTTCCGTCCCGCCGTCTTCGCTGAATTCGATGACCGTCTTCGAGGGGGTGAGATCCACAACAAAGACCTCATCGTTGCAGGCGACAAGCATCAGGGCGGCGAGAAGGCCACCGATATGCGGCGGGAAGCGCATAAACGGCGGCTAATTTACCAATAATGCGCATTTAATGCAACAGCCGCAGCGTTTTTCGCTTTCTCGTGTTTTGGTGCTATAGTGTTTTTTCTGGTGTGAGAGGGTCGTTTTCTTGTTTAAGCCTTAAGGCACTTAATTCCTGCCGAATTCTTCGAAAGTGTTCTGCAGTATTATCTCCTCATGGACGCCGACCTGGCGTGCCACATCGCCGAGACGTTCCAGAAAGTCCTTGTCGAAAATGGCTTTGAGGGATTTTTTCTTGGCCAGCTCTTTGAGGGGCAGGGGGCAGAGGGAATTGACGGGCTTTCCGCAGCTCAGGGCGTAGGCGATCTCGCGAGCGGTGCTCTCGCCGATGTAACCGTCCTTGTTGACAACGAATATCTCGTCGGCCATGTCTATCTTGGAGAGGTGCATGTCATCAAGCATTTCCTTGACTCCGTCTTCCCACACCTCGTCATCTCCCCGATGTCCGAACAATCCTACTGATATGACAATGTAGCCCTTGAGGGTCAGATCTTTCTGAACCTTGAGAAATTCTTCCTTGAAGCGGGTGCTTCCGCAGAGCGTTATGATTTTATATTGACCTTGCATAATCGTGTTGTTTATCTTATGGGGACGGGACAAAAATAGCAAATTACAATTGATTTGTTTATATACGGAGCGGTTTTATGCGTTCTCTTTCGCACTTTTCAGGCGTTTTGGAGGCCGATGAAATCATAATTATTGATGATTTTTAATAAATAGTCCGTCCGGGGCTTGCTTTTTAATTGCGCAATTCATAGTTTTGCTGCCGTTAGTCAGTGAATACAAAATGAGTTGCCGTTATCTATTTGCCGCGCTTGTGGCTTTCGGGGCCGCCGTGCTTGCATCTTCCGCACAGAATTATAATGTGTCGGGGGCTGTTGTGGATGAGACCGGGGCACCTGTCGGATATGTCTCTGTCGCCGTCTATCAGCCTCCTGTAGGCACGTGGACTGACAATGACGGGACTTTCACCCTCAGCCTTCCCGCCGGTAAGCACAAATTGTCTGTCGGCTGTCTCGGGTATCGTACCATCGAGAGGGAGATTGATGTGCGCGGAAACATGGATTCTCTCAGCTTCATCCTCAAGGCGGAATCCCTGATGATGAACGGAGTCGTGGTGACGGCAACCCAGACCGACAGCAAGGAGGGGACGAGCGCCTATCATATAAACGATCAGGCTATCAAGCAGATACAGGCCATGAATCTTCAGGATGTGATTTCCCTGCTTCCTGGCAAACAGCTGAGTTCCTCCAACTACAACACTGTCCAGCAGGCCGACATCCGTTCTGCGATTTCCTCCAACTACAACAATATCGGCACTTCCGTCATAGTCAACGGCATGACCATGTCCAACGATGCAAACATGCAGGTGGCCAATCCTGCTGTCGGCCAGACAGACTCCTACGGCACGGCCGGAAAGGGTGTTGATCTGAGGAGCATATCTGCGAGCAGCATCGAGAGTGTCGAAGTGGTGACCGGCGTCGCTTCAGCCAAATACGGCAACCTCACCTCCGGGGCCATAATCGTGAAGAACAAAGTCGGGACGACTCCGCTGTATGTATCGGGGAATGTCTCATCGACATCATATCAAGGAGCTGTGTCAAAGGGCTTCAATCTCGGGAATGGCGGCGGAATCCTCAATGCGGACCTGTCGTACACCTATTCCAAGGACAGTCCTGTCCAGCGCAAAAACTATTATCAGAACATCAATTTCGGTCTGCGCTGGATGAAAAAGCTCTCAAAGGCTCTTGAGTGGAACAACACCGTGGCCCTCCAGTCCATCATGGGATTCAACGGCCAGAGATACGAGCCGGAAGAGAAGGGGCGCAATGTGGCCAAGGTGAACAACCAGAACCTGAGTCTCAACATTTTCGGCTCCATGTCACTGGGAAAGGCCGGGAGCCTCGACTATTCCCTCAACGGGAGCGTGGACCGGCAGTACTCAAGGTTCGAGACCATCGCTTCAGGACCGTTGCCTCTGATAGAGGCCTTGAAGACAGGCACATACATCACCGGTTATTCCCCGATGGCGTTCACGCAGGAGTCGGTCATGCGCGGTCTGCCTGTAAGCGGGGCATTCGACGTGTCGATGACCAAGAATGTCAATTCCAGAAGCTGGGCATTCTCTTTCATGACCGGACTGCAGGGGAGCATCGACAAGAATTTCGGGGAGGGAAGAACCGTCTCCGGGGGAGCCGTGGAGGCGATGGGCGGGATCGGTTCCCGTGCCACCAATTTCCATGATGTGCCGGCCTCCAAGACATGGTCGGCCTACCATGAAAGCAATATCAAGTACAGCGGGGAATCGGTTGAGTCAAAGCTGAAACTCGGTGTGCGCTACGACTATATGCTTGAGCGCTATCATCTTGTGTCTCCGAGGCTTTCCGGTTCGGTCAAGTTCTTTGACCACCTCTCCGCGCGTCTTGCATGGGGGCTTGCCTACAAGGCTCCGTCCATGCTCCAGCTCTATCCTGATCCGGCCTATTATGATTTCACGAACTTGAGCTACTATGCCACTGACCCGGCGGAGAGGCTGGCCATAGTCACCACGTATGTCTATTATCCTAACAACAGCCACCTCAGGCCGAGCCATACCAATACTGTCGAAGGGGGATTGGACTGGGAGTCCAATCTCTTGAATGTCAGGCTTACGGCCTACCACAAGAGACTTGAGGGCGGTATCGCGCTCTCTCCGGAGCTGCTCCTGCTGACACGTGAGAATTACACCGCCGTCCGCCGTCCCGGACAGCAGCCGGAGGTCATGAAAGACGGCACGTCGGACATACTCGTGCGCGAGAAATATGTCATGAAGAACGCCATCACGGAGGTTACGGACGGGGTGGAACTTTCACTTGTCCCGGCGCGGATCGAGAGCACTCACACCGAGTTCAATTTCCAGGCGAGCTATATGCGCACCCGGGAAATCAACAGCGGATATTATATGGAACTCTCCAAGTATGTGGTAGGCACGGACAAAGCCCGTTACGGGGTGTATGACCATACCGAATACATCACCAGATACAGTTCGGGGCGTCTCACCGTCACCCAGCAGATCCCTTCGTTGAGGCTTATCTTCACGGTCAACGCCGAGCTGAACTTCGTCAACTACAGGGAGCCGAAGCCCGGAAGTCTCTATCCTAAGGCGTATTACGATGCTTCAGGGGTTTATCATCCCCTGACAGAGGAGGAGAGCCGCTCCGAGGAGTATGCTGACCTGAAACTGACTTCGAGCACATACGAGATCCTGGACAAGAAGCCGTTCTATCCGGACTTCAACATCCAGATCCGCAAAGAGACCCGAGGCGGGCACTCATTCAGCATGTATGTCAACAACTTCCTCTGGTACAATCCGACTTATGTCTACAATGGCAAGCGCTCCACGCTCAACAGCACGATATCATTCGGATTCGGCATGTCGTTTATGATAGGAAACAACTGATACATAAATCAATATGAGAACATTATCCAAAAATCCTGCAGCAAGGTGCCTGGGCGGCATCCTTGTTCTTGCCGCCCTCGCGCTCGTAAGCTCATGCGAGAAGAGCGGATCGCTTCTCGGCGGTATCGACGTCGCACTGACAGTCCCTGCCGAGTATGCTGAAACGATTGACCTCTCCGCCGTGGAGGTCACGGCCCTCAATACTTCCGATCTCAGCACTGTGAAGCTGACATCGGATGCGGAGGGGAAGGCCTCTTTCTCTGACATGGTGGCGGGTACATACAATGTGTCGGCTGCGGTGACGGTGGGTGAGACTTCTTTCACCGCTGTCTCCAACAGCGTGGTGGTCCTCTCGCAGCAGACGGCCGCAGTGTCGTTGACCCTTGAGCCGGCCACGACTTCCAAGGATCTGGTGATCAAGGAGATTTTCTACTCCGGAGAGAATGTCATGGCTTACGACCCGGCTTTTACCATGGGCACCATGATGAAGGACTTTTTCATAGAGATTTTCAACAACAGCGACTCTCCGGTCTCTCTGGACGGGCTTTATATCGGTGACGCCTGGACTCCTGCCACCAACGCCAATTTCGAGGGCGCTCCGGAGCTTTCAATCCTTGAAGATCCGAGCCTTGACCATAATTACGTGTATCTCAACGCTGTGGTCAGGGTTCCGGTCAATGCCGGCATCACCCTTGCTCCGGGCAAGAGCTTCCTCCTTGCTGTGAACGCCATCAACTTCAACAAAGAGATGCGTGATGCATACGCGGAACTTGGAGTGGAGGTTGACGAGAGCCTGATCAGCCACATCATCGACCTCTCATGCGCCGACATGGAGACTTATGCCGTGAAGTGGATGCAGAGCCAGGGCCGTGACGGCAACGAGTACTTCGACCTCGACAATCCGGATGTGCCGAATGCCGACAACATCTACATGAACCCTAACGACTATTTCTATTGGGACGCAAGCGGCGCGGCTCCTGTGATCTTCCGCAGCGACAAGGACTTCACCGCAAGTGACGTTTTCACATACAAGTATGTCAACCCGAGCTCATCCAACCCTGACCAGGAAATCCAGCTCCTCAAGGTCCCTGCCGTTGACGTGATCGACGGCGCCGATTTCGTCAACAATGCCGAGTCCGCAAAGTGGAAGAGGATGCCTTCGTTCATCGACAAGGGCTTCGGATATATCCCGAACGATGACGGGTCCATGACCAATTTCAGCCAGCGCAGGAAGATCGATGAAGAGAAGACCAAGGCAGCAGGCCGTCTTGTCCTGATGGACAGCAACAACACTTCATCGGATTTTGAGCCGGTAGATCCTCCTACCCCGAAGGGCGGATATGCAGGATATGACATCAAATAACAAGTTTTTGACTGTATTGCTCAGTGCAGCCTTGCTGTCTGCGGGACTCGTCTCCCGGGCGGCGGGGCCGCACGGCATTTATCCGGACTCCAGACAGCGTGAGGTTCTGGGCCGCATCTATGATGCTTCGTATGACCATAATCCGTCGATGTTGTCATGGTGGGATTACTCCACATGGTCCACGATAGGGGCGGAGGGGTATGCGGAGAGCGGCAGGCTTCACTCGCCTCTCTCTCCGGACGGGCATCTTGGCGGCAAGGTCGGGACCAGCTCCATCCTTCATCAGAAGGGGAGCGGCTGGTCGTTCAGCGGGAAGTTCGAGTACGGGATAGAGTCCACTGACAGTCTCCGCTCTACGCTTTCATACCGCAGGAAGCCATACGGTTCGCCGTCCATGTTTTTCTGCATCGCGCCCGCCAGGACGTGGGAGATACAGAACTATACTCTTGGCGCTACAGCCTCAAAGAGACTAGGGGAGCGCTGGTCGCTCGGTGCGCAGATAGAGTATGTGGGTTGGAAACAGTTCCGCAAATCCGATGTGCGCAACGAGCAGTCGGCGCTTGACATCCGGATCGAGGCGGGAGCGACGGCAGCTGCCGGCCGAAGTCTCTTGTCTGCCGGACTTATATATGAGCGCTACAAGGAGAAACCCCAGTTCAGCCGGGTCTACAACAGCGGTGCGGACTATTTCATCTATCTCATGACGGGGCTCGGCACCCAGGTCACGGGGCTTGAGAACAGCCCCTCATGGACGCAGAATGTCCCCGGGGCGTATCTGGAGTGGGCCTTGCGCGGTGATGCCAACCGTCTGAGTGTGAGATATTCGTTCAAGTATGGACAGGATCATCTGAAGAGCGAGTCCACGCAGTCGTCTTCGTATCAGGAGACACGTACGGAGTATGTGTTCATGGCGCATAGCCTTGAACTGGCGGACGTGCGGTCTCTCGGCAATGGCGGAAAGCTGTTGTTTGATACTGATTTCTATTTTACCGGAGGGGACGGCTCCGACTGGAACAAGACCATGTCCTCGTTCGTCGAGGATTATCAGGCTTTGCTTTACGGAGGGAGTTTCTCGGCAGGGTATTATAATTCTTCCTCATGGTTCCGCAAGGCCGGGATTTCCGCTGCTGCGGACGGGGAGAACCGTCACGACAAGAACTATGATGCCACACTTGACGGGATACGTCTCGTATGCGGGGCGTCCGCGGGATTCGGCTGGCGTGCCGGAAAGGCCGATATCTCTCTGGATTTGAATGGGGGGATGTCTTTCTGGCCGTATGCTGATTATGAGCCTAATGCCGCACGTGACGGGTACAACATATACACGACTTATGTGGGACGTGCCGAGGAGGCTTATATGAATGCGGGGCGGTGGCTGGCGGGTTTGAAATTTGACGTGGAGTTCCCGGCGGGAAAAAACCTGATCGATATCGGGGCTGCGTGGTCGTATTCAAGGGCTGTCGCTGAAAATGTTTACCGTGATGCTTCCTGGCAGACGGGCAGGATATTTATGAATTATTGTTTTTAGATAATGCAATGAACAGATTTTTAAGGATTATAGTCGGCGTTTTATGCCTTGTGACGGGATGCACAGGATGCAAGGGACAGTCTTATTCGAGCGGACACCCGTCTTATGTGATTTTTGACAAGTCCGGCAACAAGGTCAGCTATGCCCAGATGCTGAAGAGCGTTGCCGGCAGCGATGTGTGCCTGTTCGGCGAGATGCACAATGACCCGATCTCGCACTGGCTTGAACTGAGCCTTGAGAAGGACTTGTTCTCTCTCAAGAAAGAGCATCTTGTGGTCGGGGCGGAGATGTGGGAGACTGACAACCAGCAGGTGCTCGACGAGTTCCTCAGGCAGGGGCTCATTGATGAATCCACTTATGAGGAGAACAGCCATCTGTGGCCTAATTTCGCGGACTACAAGCCTATAATGAACTTTGCCGATGAGAATGACATAAGGTTCGTGGCTACCAATGTCCCGCGCCGTTATGCGAGGATGGTGTCTGATTACGGCATGGAGGTTCTCGATTCGCTTGATGCCGGTGCCTTGAAATGGATTGCCCCCATGCCTGTCGAGGTTGACTACAATGAGATTATCTATGCTTACATAGGGGAGTCTTTCAAACAGATGGGCAGCGCTCCTATGATGAAGAAGAGCGTGCAGAACATCGTGGCGGCGCAGGCTCTCAAGGATGCCACCATGGCTTATCAGATATCTTCTTCGATGAATCCCGGGGATTACTTTTTCCATTTCCATGGGGAGCTGCATTCAGCGTTTCATTCCGGTATCGCATACTATCTGAAGCATTATGCTCCGAAATTCAAGATAAGTACAATATCCGTCCTTCAGAGCGACGCCCCTTTGAAAGAGAAAATCAACAAGGAGAGGGCCGACTTCACGGTGGTGGTGCCGTCTGACATGACCAAGACTTATGAGGAGTAGCAGTGTGCAGACCAGAGTGAGACCGGAGGATATCACCGTCAAGGTGGATCATGTTACCCACAGCTATTCCGGTTCTTTCAAGGCTGTCGATGATGTTTCTTTCGACATCGGCGGCTGCCGTATTACCGGACTTCTCGGGGCTAACGGGGCGGGAAAGTCCACTCTGATGAACATAATCTGCGGCTGTCTTACACCGACGGAGGGAGATGTCTATATCAACGGGCACAGTATCCGTACGGATTCCGTGGCGGCCAAGACTCAGATAGGATTTCTGCCGCAGAAACCGCCGCTCCTGACTGACCTTACTGTGGAGGAGTATCTGCGTTTTGCAGCCGATCTCCGTCTTGTGAACGGGGTGGGCAAGGCGGTGGACGAGGCGCTTGAGCGCTGTCAGATCTCCCATTTCCGCAAGAGGCTCATCAAACACTTGTCCGGCGGTTATCAGCAGAGGGTAGGTATCGCGCAGGCCTTGATACACAGGCCGTCGTTCATTGTCCTTGACGAGCCTACCAATGGGCTTGACCCGATGCAGATCATAGAGATACGCAGGTTGATCAAGGACATATCGGAGGATTGTCTCGTCATGCTTTCGACTCATATTCTTCATGAGGTGCAGCTTACATGCGAGCGCATCCTGATGATGTCTTCCAGCCATCTGATTTTCAACGGGGATATAGATTCGTTCAACCACAGCATCCGTCCGGACTCGCTGCTCGTATCGATGGGCGCCCTGCCGGACGAGGCGGACCTTCTTGAGGTACAGAACGTCAAGTCTGTGGGACATGTGGAGGAGCGCCCGGGCTTTCTGCGTCTCATGATTGAGGGGGATGCTGATGAGATGTGCGAGAAGATAATCGCCCTTTCCGCCCGGAACGGATGGCACCTTCTGGAAATCACGAAGGAGATGCCTTCTGCCGATGACATCTTTAAATATCTTAATACCAAGAAAGAGAAATGAGACAGACTTGGTCTATATGCAAAGCGGAGCTGAGCCAGCTCTTCTTCTCTCCCATCGCCTGGCTGATCATAATCATCTTCAGTTTCCAGACATATCAGGTGTTCACGGCGGAGGTGGTCTCGATCGCCAATGACATGGATCTGCATGGTTTTGCGGAGAATGTCACATATAATCTGTTTTCCCATTATAACGGTGTGTACCGCAGCATGATGAGCACTCTTTATATGTTCATCCCGCTTCTGACCATGGGCCTGATGAGCCGGGACATGAGCAACGGGGCCATCAAACTCCTGTATTCTTCTCCGGTGACATCCACCCAGATAGTCATAGGCAAGTTCCTCTCTATGGTGCTGTTCTCTTTCGTGATGCTCGGGGTCATACTGCCTGCGATATGGTTCACCGGGGCTCATGTGGAACACACTGATTACGGGGTGATATTCAGCGGACTTGCCGGGGAGTTCCTGCTCTTCTGGGCATATTCTGCCCTGGGGCTTTTCATGTCCTGCCTTACAAACTATCAGATTGTGGCGGCTCTGTTGACTCTCGGTGCTCTGGGCTTCCTCAATCATCTCGGGAGCATGGGGCAGGAGATTGATTTTGTACGTGACTTGACGTATTGGGCCTCTCTGTCCGGACGTACCGAGCAGTTGACTGCCGGACTTGTCTCTTCGGAGGACATCATCTATTTTGTGATCGTCATCGCCTTGTTCCTGCTCTACAGCATATTTCTGCTTCAGTACAAGAAGAACCCCAGGAAATGGCTTTGTGCGGCGAAGTACGCCGGAGCCACGGTGGCGGTGCTTGCCATCGGATATGTCACTTCGAGGCCGGCTATGGTACTGTATCACGATGCCAGCCAGATACAGTCGAATACCCTCACTTCCAACAGTATAGATATAGTCAAGAACCTTGACGGTGAACTTGATATCACCACGTATGCGAACCTCTCCGATTATGAGAGCTGGTGCGCGTCCCCTGTCACGATCAATGATGACATCAAGCGTTACAAGACGTATCTCCGTTTCAAGCCTGACATCAGGATGAAGACCGTCTATTACTATGACGAACCGCTTCATAATTATGATTACGGCACTTCCGAGGCTCTTGACATGAAAGAGACGGCGGTGAAGTTTGCGGAAGGTTGGGGCATTCCTTGGCGCAAGGTGCTTTCTCCGGAGCAGATCCGCAAGAAGATTGATTTGCGTCCGGAACAGAACTATGTTGTCAAGCAACTGGTCACTGACGACGGCAGGGCTACATGGCTGAGGGTGTTCGATGACATGGTGAAATATCCTGATGAGCAGGAGATTACCACTGCGCTCTACCGTCTGGAGAACGGGGCGGTATCGGTGGCTTTCCTTGCGGGACACAACGAGCGGAGCATCATACGCTCTGAGGATGCGGACTACACCGGATTCTCCTCCGCGCTCCATACCAGAAACGCCCTGGTCAACACCGGGTTTGATGTCACTACGGTCTCCGCCGACAGCACGATCACTTCAGACATCCTCGTCATTGCGGATGCCAGAAAACCTTTCGAACCGGAGCAGACGGGCCGTGTCATCGATTATCTTGACAAGGGCGGGAACATGCTTCTCGCTTTCGAACCCGGAAGGAGCGAGGTGGTTTCGGATATCTTGTCTTATCTTGGCGTGGGAGTGCTTAATGGCACTGTGGTTTATCCAGGCAGTGCTACGGCGCCTACGGTTATTCCTGCCGGCACCACTGACTATGCCTGCCTGCTGAGTCCGTATTTCCTTCAGGGACTTAAGGTCTCCATGCCCGGTGCCGCGGCGATTGACTACAGCCTCTCTTCGGAGTGGGATGTCGTCCCTGTGCTTGCTACACCCGGGACTGACTGTTGGAACGAGACCGGAACGGTTTCTTTTGATGACATTTCTGATGTGTCGGAACTCACTGCCGATCGTTCCGAGGGAGAGTATCGCAAGTCTCACAGTCTTGCCCTTGCGCTGAGCCGGGAGGTCGGCGGAAAAGAGCAGAAGGTGATGGTCATAGGAGATGCGGACTGTCTTTCCAATGTGGAGATGAATATTCCCCGAAAGAGTTTCAAAGCTTTCAATTCCTTGTTCTGTACAGGGGTGTTCAACTGGATGACTGACAACAGACTTCCCGTCGAAGTCAACCGTAAGCAGCCGATAGACAACTCCATGGACATCACTCCGGACAGTGCCTACAATTGGACGCTTGTCCTTAAATGGGCTCTTCAGGCCGTGCTGGCAATTATCGGCATCGTTGTGATATTCCGCCGTCAGAGACGGTAGGCGCAGCGTCTGTTGCGCGGGTCTTTGGATGTCCGGCAGAACTTCGGTTTTGCCGGACATTTCAGTTTATTCTTCTGAGTTTTTCAATTTTGTGTACCTATAATTTCTGGTTCTCGACTTTGGCCTTGGCCGGCCGGCCTCTTTTCCTT
>CAKVDS010000050.1 GCA_934726455.1 uncultured Bacteroidales bacterium | reverse complement strand
AGAACCGAGGCCGGAAGCGGAGACATGAGCGGCAGCGCAAGCGGCGGTAGGAACGCGGGGCAGGGCCGGGGCGGAGATGAGGTTGCCGATGACATTCGTGCGATAGTTGCGCTGAAGCGGCACCTGACTCACAGGGACTGTGGCGACAACGGCATCCGAAGCGTCATACAGAGTCAGCGTGGTGTTCGGACTGACCTCCCGGTCCACAAGGATGTAGTTCATCGCGAGGTATGTATATGATGTCGGAGCGGAAGCGCCGTCCGGCTGAACATTGAGAGGCTCACCGAGGATGGCCGCAGCGGAGAAAGTCACGGACTGCGGCGCAGAGATCTCACCGGTAAGAAGATTCATCTTGGTATAGGCAGCGTCATCAAGCCTGACCGATGCCTTGGCAATCGGGCTGACAGCATCCGCAAGAGCCTTGTCCGCAGCGCTCAGACCATAGTTGAGCTGGGCGAACGGACGCTTGAGAACCACATTCTGGGATTCAGCCCCGTCAGTCACCGTAATATCCACCACCTTATAGAAAGCATCACGGGACTCATCGTTGCTTGCTCCAGCATAAGAGACAGTCAGTGCAGCATTCTGATAGTCAAAGCCATAGTGAGCATTACCGGCCACTTCAGCCCAGAAGACAAGCTTGTAAGTCTGACCGACAATAAGGCGAGTCTCATAGGAGGCCTTGCCTTCAGCCATAGGGATCACCTTGGTGACATCACCGTGCTCGATCAGACGGCCGTCACGGTAGACGATGCAGCGCACCTGATCGACACTTTTGCCGTCAGCGACAGACTTGGTGCCGATCTGAGGAGCCTCAAGGCTAAATTTAACAGCCGCCTCAGACTCTTCCGGAGTCACGTTCTTGTTGCAATCTGCAACGAGCAGCGCAAGCATGGCCGCTCCAAGCAAAGTAAAATATTTTCTCATCTGTTTGTTTTTATTTGGCAACCGGCGGCACGGTCAGGCGCCGCCGGCCGAAAAACTCAAAACTGAAGGCTACTCAGGAACTACCTCCCAAGCATCTTTACCGTTGTAAGTTGTCTTCTGGGACTTGTAGCCATCTGCAACGAAATTGGTATGTTCACCCTCGGCGCTGTTGTCCGCCGGGTTGAAGCCTACGAAAGTCCCGCCCATGATCTTTACAGAACAATATCCTTTCTTAAAAGAATCATCATAGCAATTTACCAAGTATTTAGGATCGCTCAAGCTTTCAAATACTCCACCATAAATATTAAGGACTGTTTTAGCATATTTCTTCCACCCTGTCACACTATAAAGATAAATCACTTCACTTGAAGAGCCATCAGCATTAACTCCCGAGCAAAAATAGCCTCCATACATATTTGCTGTGCCAGAAACAAGCTTTATCGCATAATTTCCTTTACTTCCACTTCCGCCATTGACTGTAATTCCATCATAAATATTGACAACGCCGCCACCTATAACATTAATCGCAGGAGTTTGTGATGAAGAAATTGTACAAGCCTTAATAGTGCCTTTTCCTTCGATAGTCAAATTCGCTCCAGCTCCAACTTGAATAGCGTCATTGTGCTTCCCTTCTGGACCACCATTGCCAGACACAACAGCATCATTGGTCAGTTTAAGTATAGACTTCTTCTTCGCCGAGATAGTCGCCACTTCAATATCTTTGCTTACTATAGTAGCCGTTCCTGCAACATTAAGACTCTGCTCTATTGCATCTTCTGTCTCCGCTTTAGTAGCTTTCACAACTTCATACGTCAGCGGACTTGCACTTGCAGTAACTGACGCATATCCATCCGCAACAAAACTGCCACCAAGTTTGTCGTCTCCAGTAGACGGGTCATAGTTGACAAATGTACCGCCATATACCAGAATAGAAGCTTCTTCGCCTTCATTCCAAATATTCAGGCTCTGAGGACGTCCTTCGCAGTCGTTCTGGAAAGTTCCGCCATAAATCTCCACCTTACCACCTTCATTTGCATAGATGCAATCATACCAGCTTTTTTTGCCAGCGGTGTTCTTGCCCATCTTGAAGTTTCCTCCTTTGATGATGACCTTAGAGTCTGCACCATTGGCCCAGACGATGTTACGTTCTGTATGCTCATCGCCGCCGCCATCAATGGTTCCGTCACCTTCAATGGTCAGAGATCCTTTAACCCTAAAAGCAGAGCAATGTGCGTCATCCTTGCCGCCTTTGAATGTGACGGTCTTCCCGCCAAGGTCAAGTACTACATTCTTGCCGGCCTCAAGGACAAGAGGTTCGTAGATTTCAAGGTCAGCTGCAAGAGTGGCGGAGCCGCCATTGACAAAGAGAGCCTGAAGGGCAGAGGTGGTGCTGATGTTCTTCAGATCCTCGTCATTATTCCCTTCAAACCCCGGTTCAACAACAATGTTGAAATTGGTGGTTGAAGTGAGGAGATTGCCGTAGATGTTGGTGCGCCAATTGGCCTGAAGCGGTGCGTTAGGCACAACGATGTCAGCATCCTGAAGGCCATCCTTGGTTAGGGTGATGTTGTGGATAGATGACTTGTCCTTGCCTGCAAGCACGTAAGTCGTGGCGAGGTAACGGTAATCAGTACCGCTGACAGAAAGTTTCTCAGACTCGGCAGGGATATCGCTTGCTGCAAAAACAACATCGGCAGAGCCCTTAACAGTACCGTCAGCAAAGTTGAGAACATTTGCCGCTCCGCTGACCTTGATGCCGGTCTTATCGATAGTCCCACCAGCTGTTTTAAATGCATCCCACTCAGCTTCAGTCACCCCGAAGTTGATCTGGGCGAACGGCCTCTTGAGCCTTATTTCCTCTGTCTTGTCTCCTGTGACCTTGTAAGATGCCGTGTAGTTGTAGAACGCATCGCGGGCCTCATCGTTGGCGGAAGCATTAGAATAATCCACAGTCAGAGTCTTGGCATCAGCATTAACGGTATAGCCCTTGACACCATCCGTATACGCCCAGAAGAGGAACTGATAGGTCTTGCCGGTGACGAGCGTGGCGGAGAAAGTTGCCTTGCCGCTGGTCATTTCCTCAGTTTTATCAAGGGCCGTAATATGTTTGCCGGCATCGTCATAGATGTAGCAGGCGACCTTGGTCACGGTGTTGCCGTCGGCGATGGCCTTGGTCCCTATGACAGGGGATGTGACGCTGAAGCTGACGGTAGCCTCGTTGCCTTCGGCCGTCCCGCTCAGGTCTTTTGTGCAGGAGGCGGCTGCGAGTCCCGCGAGGGCCGTCACTGCAAGAAGTTTGAAAATGTTCTTCATAAATTGTTGTTATTAAAGTTGTTGATAATTAGTCTATCCTTATGTCGAAATTCCCTTCGAAGCCCGGGTCCACCCCGATGCCGCCTCCGACTTCCTGAGTCAGGAAGCGCCCGCGCACGGTGGTGAGGTGCGCCCTCTTGAGCGGCACTTCGATCGAACCGCTGCGCGAGAGGGTTTCCCCGTCGATGCCCTGGAGTTCCACGGCCATCATCACTGAGGCTTCCGCCCCGTTGGTGAGCACATAATCGAATCCCAGCAGGGCTTCGTTGTCCCCGGAAGGGGTGATTTCTGAGGTCAGGCTGACTCCGGTCGAGGCGTCGAACGGCTTGGCCGTGAAGATGTTGTACGCCGACGGAAGGTATCCGGTGTAGCGGAGGTAGACCCGGTAGGCGGAGAAGTCGATGTCCGCCGCCTCGGGACTTCCGACTTCTGTTTTGCGCGCCTCCATCACCTTGGTTATGAAGTCCTCGAGGTCGGTGGAGATGAACCGCACCTTGGCAAGAGGCCTCTCGAGCCCGACCGGCACCACTATCCTCTCTCCGGACCTGCCCCGGGCGACAGAGGCCTCCGCCGTGCCCCGGAAAGCGTCCTTGTAGTCGGTGCATCCGCGTTCGCTGCAATCCAGGCGTATATCGGAAAAGTCATCGATGTCATAGAAAGCCCCCGTCCCGTCGGCTCCGGAAAAGTCAGCCCATACGGCGAACATGTACCTGCCCTCGGGGATGCTCAGCTTGAACTCCACCTGTTTCTCGAACTGCCTCCCGCGCAGGAAAGTCTGGCTGTAGCGCGGTGTCTGCTCCGGCGAGCCGTCCGGCATGAGCCTGTATGCCTTGATGGTATAGCGTGCAAGCCAGCCCTCCCGCGAACCGGCCCTGGTGTCATATTCTATGGTCTTGTATTCACCGAACCCCGAGAGGTCCAGATCAAGGACTACGGTGACATCCGCCGGCTCGCTCTCCGGCCACTCGTGTATGCTGCAAGCCGACAACACGAGTAGCGCTGCGGCAAGCAGGGTATGTGCCAGGTTCAGCCTCATCTCACATGCCCTCCCCGTGTCCCGAATTCATAGTACAGGGACACCCCGAATGCGTCCGGTATCAACTTCACCGCCCTGATGCCGCCCTCGGCAAGGGGACCGTTGATCTCATTGTAGAACTTGTCATAGCAGAGCGAATACAGGCCCGCTCCGGCATTGAATTCCAGGCCGAGCCGAGGCACGCTCTTGAACGGGGCAATCCTGTAGCCTACACTCAAACCGCCGCCCCATGCCGGGCTGACCCCTCCTGCATCCTGATATCTCCAATCACCGCCGAACGCGAAATTGTACCATGCCAGACCGGCGTGCGCCCCGAAGTAGAGTCCGTTGTCAAAATTGTACCTCAACTCCGGCAGGACGCCAAGAATCCTGAACTTGGATGTCCGGTGAAACCAGTCAAGGCCGGAATAATATACAGGAACGTTGACACTCAACCGCGTGCCGGGAATCTCCACCTCCGCGCAGACATTCGGGACCAGCATGGCCAGAGCCACGGCGTTGGTCTTGATATAAAACTTTCGCGCCGGGATATACTGGAGCGGCCGCACTGTCGGGACACTGCTGTCAAGCGCTGAAAAATCTTGAACCGGCACCTGCAACGGAAGCTGTGTGCGGCCGTAGAATTCCTGAAGTTCTTCTTCACCGACAGAGGCATCCGGAAGCCGGACCTGCAGGCAGACAATCATCTCGAAACGGCGAAGCTCCTTGAACTGATGCTCAAGCATATACCGCCACGGCTCGCCGCCGCCAAGTTCCATGAGCATCGCTTTCGGACCGTATCCGTCTGCGGCACGGCCGAGCATGGGAATGACCTCTTCACGCATAGGCACGGCAGGGTCAGCCTCCACGAGCTGCAGGAGTTCTCCCCACGGCTCGATCTCAAGAGTCACTTCAGTCGGGATGCCGTCAAGCGGCAATTGCCGACGAACCCATGAGAGCACGCTGGAAGTTCTCGCCTTGACAAGTCGATTGTTGATTTCACGGCTCCCCTCCGGGGAACAACTGATTATGAACCGGATTCCGGTGACGCTGGACTGCGTGCGGTTATCGATGATGCTGCGAAGGTTTGCAACAAATGCATCCGCTCTCTGTCCGTTGCCTTCGTAGGCACGGTCAAATGTGGACTTCCCTTGACGGAAGTAAACAGAAAGGGTGTCGGAATAGTTTTGAGCCCGAAGAGACATGCTCAATATGAGCAATGTCAAGACAGTTATGAGCCCGTATCTCGCCCCCCCCCGTTTATTGTTTGATAATAAGCGACTTGCGTTCATTGTTCATCCAAACTCTTAATCAGGAGTTGCTTGCACGGCAAAATTAAGAAAAATCTTCATACGTTGTCCGGTTCATTTGAGTTCATTTTTCAGCGGGCTCCTGTCGGGCGCTTCCGCGTCTCTGGCAAGACATCCCCCGTGCGCACGAGGCTGATCCGGTGCGCACCAGGCCCTCTCGTGCGCACCGCGTTGAATTTCCCCCTGTCCCGTGCGCACCAGAGGCCTTTTCACGCACGGGATCGGTCTCGTGCGCACGGGACAGAGACACCTGCCGAAGGTTGGGGTGTTTGTTTATGGCCATTTCTTCCCCTACCTCAGAGCGGCAACGCTACCTAACCTACGGAGCCACCGCCTTCCTGCGGCGTGGCAAGGTTTGCGCACGGGACGGAGGTGGCACGGGACTCATCGCCACGGGACGGAGGTAGCAGAGGCTGTTGGCGTATTCCGCCGAAAAGAGTAATTTTGCGGTCGTGAAACGTAATGAATTGGAAATAATGGCTCCGGCCGGCAACTTCGAATGCCTGCACGCGGCCATACAAGGAGGAGCGGACTCCGTCTACTTCGGGGTGGGGCATCTCAACATGC
The DNA here is from genome assembly GCA_934726455.1 of uncultured Bacteroidales bacterium. Taxonomy (GTDB): domain Bacteria; phylum Bacteroidota; class Bacteroidia; order Bacteroidales; family UBA932; genus Cryptobacteroides. The sequence continues at coordinate 10,062 of CAKVDS010000050.1, read as the reverse complement.
GCAGCCACTCGGCCAACAACTTCACTCCGGAGGACCTTCCGGAGATTGTCCGCATCTGCCGCGAGGCTGGGGTCAAGAGCTATATGACCCTCAATATTGTCCTCTACCAGGAGGACTTGCAGCCTATGCGCGAGGCTCTTGATGCGGCGGCAGCCGCCGGGGTGGACGCGATCATCGCCTCGGACATGGCGGCTATAATGTATTGCCGCAAAATCGGTCTGGAAGTCCACATCTCCACCCAGCTCTCGATCTCCAACGCCGAGGCCCTGCGTTTCTACTCGCAGTTTGCCGATGTCGTCGTACTGGCCCGCGAGCTCAATCTCGACCAGGTACGCGAGATCTATGACACAATCATAAAAGAAAATATCTGCGGCCCTGCCGGCAAGCCTGTCAGGATAGAGATGTTTGCCCACGGGGCGCTCTGCATGGCAATCAGCGGCAAATGCTATCTCTCCCTGCACAGCTACGGCGCCTCCGCCAACCGCGGGGCCTGCTATCAGGTCTGCCGCCGCGGCTATGAGGTCACCGACCTGGAGACCGGCAACAAACTCAATATCGACAACAAATACATAATGTCCCCCAAGGACCTGTGCACCATAGAGTTCATGGACCGCATCATAGAGAGCGGAGTCAAGGTCTTCAAGATAGAAGGGCGCGCCCGCTCGGCAGAATATGTCAAGCGCTGCGCTTCCTGCTACAGCCGGGCAGCGCAGGCGGTCTGCGACGGGACATATACTCCGGAGCTGGCCGCATCCCTGAAGGCCGAACTCGCCGAAGTATTCAACCGCGGTTTCTGGGACGGCTACTATCAGGGAGCGTATCTCGGGCAGTGGAGCGACGTCTACGGCTCGCAGGCCACTCTCAAGAAGGTCTACTGCGGCAAGGTCACCAACTGGTTTGACCGCATCGGCGTGGCGGAAATCTCTGTAGAGTCCGCTCCTCTGCACATTGGAGACAAGGCTATGGCCATCGGGGCTACCACCGGCGTGGTCGAGTTCACAGTCGAGGACATGAGAGTCAACCTCAATCCGGCGCAGCAAGCCCGCAAGGGCGTGCGCTGCTCCGTGGCAGTCGATCCTTCCATCTGTCCGGACGGACGTCTGCGCCGCGGAGACAAGATCTATATATGGCAGGAGAAATGAGACGACTGATTTTTGCTACCGCCAACAAAGGCAAGCTCCGCGAGGCCGGAGAGATACTCGGAGAACACTTTGAAGTGGTGTCTCCCGCTTCGCTGGGGCTGGATGCCGAAGTGGAGGAGAACGGGGACACGCTCGCCGCGAACTCCCTTATCAAGGCACGCCACCTTTATCGGCTGAGCGGGCAGGACTGCTTCGCAGATGACACCGGACTTGAAGTCGAGGCTCTTGGCGGCGCGCCCGGAGTATATTCAGCACGCTATGCCGGTGAGGGGCACGACGACAAGGCCAATGTCGCCAAACTGCTCGCGGAACTTTCCCGGCTCGGTCCGGGAGTTTCGCGCCGTGCGCGGTTCCGCACGGTTGTAACATTGATTCTGGACGGGCAGGAGCATGTCTTCGAGGGTCGCATGGACGGAAGCATCGCGTCTGTTCCGGCCGGAGCGAACGGCTTCGGATATGATCCGATATTCATCCCCGATGCGCATCCGGACAAGACTCTCGCCCAACTCTCTGATGAACAGAAAAACGCCATGTCCCATCGTGGCAAAGCCATAAGGGCCATGGCGGAATTCCTGAACGGAGCTGCTGCTATTTGTCCACTTTAGGAAGGTGACTGAGGCTCTCGGCGATCTGGGCGTCGGTCGGGATGACATCGCTCATCTTGCCGTCGTTGTACTGCTCATAAGCCTTGAGGTCGAAGTATCCGGTGCCCGTGAGCCCGAAGAGGATGGTCTTTTCCTCACCTGTCTCCTTGCACTTGAGGGCTTCATCGATGGCGGCGCGGATGGCGTGGCTGCTTTCCGGCGCCGGAAGCGTACCCTCTGTGCGCGCAAAGAACTCAGCTGCCTCGAAGACTGAAGTCTGCTCCACGGAGCGTGCCTCCATCAGCCCGTCGGCATAGAGTTGCGAGAGGATGCTGCTCATCCCGTGATAGCGCAGGCCTCCGGCGTGGTTGGCAGACGGGATGAACTGGCTGCCAAGGGTATACATCTTAGCAAGCGGGCAGATTTCTCCGGTGTCGCAGAAGTCATAGGCGTATTTTCCACGTGTGAAGCTCGGGCAGGATGCCGGCTCCACGGCGATGATGCGGTAGTCCTTCTCGCCGCGCAGTTTCTCTCCCATGAACGGGCTGATGAGTCCGCCGAGGTTGGAACCGCCTCCGGCGCAGCCGATGATGATGTCCGGGGTGATGCCGTATTTGTCAAGCGCGGCCTTGGCTTCGAGCCCGATAATGGACTGGTGCAGAAGCACCTGGTTGAGTACGGAACCGAGCACATATCTGTAGCCCGGATGGGTCACTGCCGTCTCCACTGCCTCCGAGATGGCGCAGCCGAGGCTGCCGGTGGTGTCAGGGTGCTCCGCGAGAATCTTGCGGCCGATTTCCGTGGTGTTGCTCGGAGACGGGGTGACGGAGGCGCCATAGGTGCGCATCACCTCGCGGCGGAAGGGCTTCTGCTCGTAGGAGCACTTGACCATGAACACTTTACAGTCAAGCCCGAAATAGGCGCAGGCCATGCTCAGCGCCGTCCCCCACTGGCCGGCACCGGTCTCTGTTGTGACTCCCTTGAGGCCCTGCTTCTTGGCGTAGTATGCCTGCGCGATGGCGGAGTTGAGCTTGTGGCTGCCGGAGGTGTTGTTGCCCTCGAATTTGTAATAGATCTTGGCCGGAGTGCCGAGCGCCTTCTCCAGGAAATAGGCCCTCACGAGCGGAGACGGACGGTACATCTTGTAGAAGTCGCGAATCTCCTGCGGTATAGGGAAGAGGGCTGTGTCGTTGTCCAGTTCCTGACGGCAGAGCTCTTCGCAGAACACTCCCTTGAGCTCGTCCAGTGTCATCGGCTGGAGGGTGCCCGGGTTGAGGAGCGGTGCCGGCTTGTTCTTCATGTCCGCACGGACATTATACCATGCCTGCGGGATTTCGTTTTCAGCGAGATAAATCTTGTAAGGTACTTTCTGTTCCATAATCTTTTGATATTAGCAGTTAAACATTATTTGCAATAAAAAAGACCCCGTCGCAGTCGCGGCGGGGCCTTTGGGTATCTCACATTGTCAGGATAACACTACGGCGAAAGCCTCCTACGACTTAAGGAAGAAGTAAGAGCGCCACCACCAAGAGTTATTTTTTGACAAATACATTCTGTTGTTGTTTTGTTTCCGGATGCCAAGGTAGGGAGTTTAATCTGAATATGCAAGAATTTTTTTATGAATTCATAAAACTTCTAAACCTGTCTGAAAACTTTCAACTGCCTATTGCCAGACGGAGAAGCTAAAGCCATGTCAAGAAGATGAATGCGCACAGTTATAGAGAAAGATTGCAGAAACGCTATAACCTGACGCGGAAAACGCTTTCTGGCGGCATATTGGTGTTTAGGTAATAGCACTGGAGGCTCATGCTCAGCCCCTGGCCTTGACTTCGCCCTCGTGCCGTGCGCACGAAGTCAATCTCGTGCGTGAAAAGGCCTGCGGTGCGCACGGGACAAAGGAAAACTCAGCGCGGTGCGCACCAAGGGGCCTGGTGCGCACGGAATCAGCCCCGTGCGCACGGCGATGTTCCACCCCGCCACCCTCCGGCAGCCAATGCCCAGCGCAAAAAAAGAATTGATTATATTTGTCCCCATGATAACAGAAAACCGTATCGACGCCGTCATCAAGGAGATGTTCGACGGCATCACATTCACCAGGGAGCCGTCCGGCCTGTATGACCCGCTCCGCTATATGATAGAAATCGGAGGCAAGAGAGTCCGCCCGCGACTCTGCCTGACAGCATATTCGTTCTTCGCGGAAAATTTCGATGAAGGGATACTCTCCCCTGCCGCCGCCCTGGAGGTTTTCCACTCCTTCACCCTCATGCACGATGACATAATGGACCGCTCGCCGCTGCGCCGCGGCATGCCGACAGTATGGAAGAAGTGGAACGAAGACACGGCCATCCTATCCGGCGATGTGATGCTGATAGACGCCTACAGGCGCATCACCAAAGCGCCACGGGAAGTGCTGGGCAGAGTCATGGAACTCTTCTCCCGCACAGCAGCACAGGTCTGCGACGGGCAGCAGTACGACATGGACTTCGAGTGCCGGGATGAGGTTAGCATGGACGAGTACAACTCCATGATAGGCCTCAAGACAGCCGTCCTGCTGGCATGCTCTGCACAGATGGGCGCCATCATAGGCGGAGCCGGCGACAAACAGTGCGAAGCCCTCTATAAATATGGCTACCAGCTCGGCATGGCTTTCCAGGTGGCAGACGACTACCTCGATGCATTCGGCGACGAGAAACTCTTCGGCAAACCGATCGGCGGAGATATCGTCAACAGCAAGAAGAGTTGGCTCACAGTCCGGACCCTTGAGAAAGTCCAGGACAAGAAGGCCTTCCTCGACGCATTCTCAGCCAAAGCCGTCACTCCAGAGGAGAAGGCCCGCAAGATAGCCGCAGTCAAAGAAATCTACAACTCGGTGAATGTCGGCCAGGATGCCAAAGAAGAGGTGATAAGGTTCACAGACATGGCCTTGGAAGCCGCAGCCAAAGCGAACTTCGGGCCGGAAGAAACCGGGGTCCTGCATGATTTCGCGGAGAGTCTCGTAGGCAGGGCGAAATGACGGGAGAGGCCACAGTCGTCAAGAACGCCGGCAGCCACTATCTGCTCAGCCGCCTGCCGGAATGGAACCTTTTCCCGGCAGTGCTCAGGGGCAAGGTCAGACTGGAGAACAGCGGCGCCACCAACCCTGTGGCGATCGGGGACAGGGTGGTCTACGAAGCCGATGGGGAAACCACAGAGCAGAACCCGGCCATCATCAAGGAGATACTCCCCCGCCGCAACCACCTTGTACGCAAGTCGGTAAACCTCTCCAAGCGCTCCCAGACAATAGCCGCGAACCTCGACCAGGCGGTCATTGTCGTCAGCCTGCTTTTCCCGGAACTCAAGTGGCCGTTCCTTGACAGGATCCTCGTCACCTGCGGGGTCTACGGAATCCCCGCCGTGATAGTCCTCAACAAAGTGGATCTCTACCGCAACGAGGTCCCGGAGCTGGTCGAATCCTTTACAAACGTCTACGAAGGGGCCGGATACCGTATCATCCAGACCTCAAGCCTCACCGGCGAGGGCATAGAAGAACTCCGTGAAGAGTGCCGGGGCAGGCTGAGCCTGTTCTCAGGAGAATCGGGAGTCGGCAAATCAAGCCTCATCAAGGCAATCGACCCCACCCTCAACCCAAAGACCGGGAGCATCTCCGCCGCCCACCTCCAGGGCCGCCACACCACCTCACTCTCCGAGATGTACCGTCTGCACGGGGGCGGGTACATCATCGACACCCCGGGGATACGGGGCTTCGGCCTGGTCAACCTTGAAAGAGAAGAAATCTACAAGTACTTCCCCGAGATGCTCCGCTACTCCGACGACTGCCGCTTCGTCCCGTGCACACACACCCACGAGCCAGGCTGCGCCGTCAAGCAGGCCGTAGACGAGGGCCTGATCAGCCCCGAGCGGTACAACTCCTACCTCGGCATGCTCGAAGAAAACAGCAAATTCAGATAGGCCGCCCCCGCCGGGCTACTTGATGAACTTGAGTCAATCGACCAAGAATACCTCACAACTTTCAAAATCAATCTCCCAGTGTCCTTCGGCAGAACTCTCCCAGTGATACTTAGAGCTCATTCGATCCCACCAAGACTGGAAGTTCACTCTGGTCTCTCCCATGTCCTTGACAACTTTCTCATAAAACTCGTCATTGTCAATCGTGACAATTCTTGCCAATTCCTCAAGACCGTTTCTACGCTCAAACAGGCGTTTGATCTCATCTCTTTCTTCTGGCATAACTTGCCCTGTTACTTTTCTTTCCATTCTTTCCTGATTTCAAAAGGGTCCAGATAATTTATTTCTTTAATATCCTCATAGGAAGAGAATACATTAGTGCTTTTTGCTAAATCCCGTTGCAACATTCTACTTGCGTTTCTTTCAAGATGAGCGATCACACATTGTTCGTGGCTTGGAGTATTGACTTCTAACGTCGTCTTTCTGTTAAGCCAAATACAACGGTGACATTGATACGCATCGCAGTTCCGGCAGACAGGAGCATGATCCATCCTGTAAAGTTGGGGATTCCTGATACTTAATCCATTTTCAATATCACCAAGAGCATAGCAGCAATCACACAGATAAAATGCCGGGCAGGGATAAAACCGCCCATCAGGAGCCAGTGTTATTGAGGTCTCCCCTGCACCGCAGTTGTTCATTTCCGAGAGCATAATGCGATCTGTCAAAATATTACATTGCGGAGTCTTCCCCTGCGAATATAATTCACGAACCTTTTCGCCAAAGTGTCTTAACACATTCTCATATCTTGCGAAATCATCCTTGTTAAAGGAGCAACTATCGGTCAAGACAACATTCAACCGCTCCGCTCTTTCAAGTAGCGACAGCGCTTTATCGTATTCGTTGAACAGAGTTTCTTTGTCAATCCTCAGAATGTAACAGACACTCTCTTTATGGGCACAAACGTCAACCTCGTCCAAATCATTGAATACAATCACATTGGCCCCTACGTTTTCTTTGGCAGGCTTAATTTTCACACAATCAATACTGTCTATAATCCGACTATATTCCTCAGGTATGGCATATGATGGATAAACCATTTGTATACTAAGATTTTCTTTCATTCCAAATAGAATTCCACGTTTAAGTGTCTCCAAAGGAATTAAACAGTTTTCCATCTTGGGATTACTATAGTGGCAATATGATGTTGACGTGTCGTCCAGTTGGATAACTAAAAACTGTAGCATATCACTTACCGACGCCTTCGAAAAGGTCTTCTTTCAATCTCATATTAAGCTTTCTCCAATAGTAGTTGTTGGCCCTGACTCTCGCCTTGTGCATTTTGCATATTGCGGTTGAGCGTTGGAATATTGTCGGAGTTTCTGCAGCATCATAATTTTCCCCTTGACACCACGCACAACCCTCCGCTACATCGCAATCAATGCATTCTTGTGTTGATTGGGTACAACGGTCAAGTGTCAAGAATGGACGAAGCCTATTATTGTCGATGCCATCGTCCACATTGCCGATAATTATTGCTTCTTTGTTCCTTAATGAATACTGTGCAAAACGGGTACACGGATAGAAGTTCCCCTCGGCATCAATGGCCAACATCTTCCCGGCACCACACCAATTCTGATTCTGTAGCCTGCAATCCATCGGGTGGCCGATATTTTCGTTGAAAAATGAGCAGGCATAGTCCTCATAGTACTCTCCGTCAATAATCGAGTCCGCCAGTTTTAATAACTGATCTTCAAAAAGTATATCATCTCCATCTTTCCACACATCCTCGAACACACAATTGATGTTCACTTCATGTATGCCAAGAGAATAGAGATGAAGGACGCTTTCTTTAATATATGGAATATCAGCGCTGCTGATTGTCACCTTGGTGTTACCATTAGGAAACTGTTTCAGCCATAGAGGGATATTCCTGATCACATCATCGTATGACCCGGCCCCATTCCCCTTCCATATACGGTTAAGGTCATGCTTGCGTTTAGTCCCGTCGATTGTTATTCCTATACTCAAATGACTGTAATTCTTATTGATAAACCGCTGGACTTTTTCAGTGTCATAATTGATTCCATTTGTCGAGAAAGAGAATCTGTAAGAGTTGAACCAATGATGGTTCTTGCGATACATCTCTCTTTTAAGATAATCGCATATCCGATCTATCAAATCTATTTCGAGGAATGGCTCTCCGCCTATGAAGTCCCATATGACGCTTTCCTCCTCCATTCCATCCTCGCAATCAAGAACATAGTCAATTGCTCTTTTCGCCACATCCCACGTCATCCGCTCTTTGGAATTCTTCCCGACGAGGTAACAATACTTACAAGCAAGCTGGCAGTCCTTGGTTACAATAAATGTAATTGTCTTGGCTTGTCCGGCTTGCCATTGGATTGAACGTTTCATCTATTATCTACTGTTTTAGAACAATGCGGCTGTCCCCGCACAGCTATAGCCACAGCCAGAACCACACGCATAGCCACAGCTGGAGCCACACGCGTTGGTGCAAGAGCCTGTACAGTACTGTTGGCACGAACCCGAACAGCCTGAGCTGCACGACTCTTGACAAGAATACCGGCACGCACCTTTACAGGTAATCTGGCAATTATTATCACACTCATTCCCGCAGGTTGCATAGCATTCACCTGCGCAGAGTTTAGCACAAGTACCATCACATCCTCGGCCACAAGAACTGGCACATTGCACTATACAAGACGATGTACAGTCACCGGTACAGCCCCCTTTGCATTCTCCTTTACAGTTCCCCATACACGATGTTGTACATAGCCCCGTACAACTGCCAGGGCAATAATCTGGAGACTCGTGTTCGTTATTTCTGTTGGCTCCAATAGTCGCAACAGGAAATGACAATACCCCAATAATAGGCAAGATCTTTACGAGAGCTTCTTTAAGGAATATCCGGCGTGATACTTTTTCCATTGTTTGATTTATATCATTATTTTTTCCAATGTACCATAGTCAAGTCAATTGCAAGACCGACATTATCGAACCAGCAGTTAAGCACCTGAGGCTCACCCCTGTACTCTTTTACAACGTTTATTCTTGCCTTCGCTTTTCTCTTTACCGTGTTCACAAAGTCCTCTTTCTTAGGGAACCAAAATAGACTTTTGCGGCTGTATGCAACCTCAAAGAATGACTTCACTGTCGGGTAAGTCTCGGACACATAGTATTCAACATAACCATCAAAATTAGACATTTCCTTAGAATAGTTGTTTATGTGAACTCTCAGGAAGTAGTTTGATGGTATGTCTCCACTTGGGTAAATAATATAATCTGACACACCATCAGTATACATATCACCATTACTGCGGTAAATCCCGTAATAACTGAAGCTTTCTTGCCACCAACTGCTCCAATAACCATCAACATTAACAGCATACTTAACACCCCATGACTCTATAAGCGACCTTGCTACCGGGCCACAAGACACTGCTGTTGACATTAAAACAAACATTGCAGCCACGTTTTTAGCTTTCGCCAACCAATGATTCAGGCTGCTGATCCCGAATACGTTCTTTAACCGGTTCATAATTACGTTATAAATTTTTGATTAAGTTGCCATAGGAAAGGATCTTTGCAAGCAGTAGATCTTTATCCCCCTCACAGAGTTGTTTTCCGGAATTTCCTCCTACATGTTTCAGATTCTTTATGCAAGAAACAATACTGGAGATATCGGTATCCGGCACTAAGATAAAATCAATATCCTTCACATTAAACTTCAATGGTTTACCAACTTTCTTCTTATCCGTACCTTCATCTCCACGATATTCCTCATATTCGCTCTCTGATTTCCACTTGTATGAAGAATTCGACGCATATACTTTCCGCCATTCCCTCTCCTTGTAATTATTATTCTTCCTTTTTGATTGGTTTTGCAGTTTATACATAGGCTTAGAATAGCCCAATATCTCAAAATCACCCTTATTATCAATATATGCCGCAGATGCCCTCTTCACTACCATTGTTGACAGACACTCTTTATTATTCGGATAGTAACTTACAGGCAGCAAATGCTGGCGTATCCCCCAACTTCTACTCATTCCAAAGGCATAATGACCATAATTGTTTTCTGCGATGTGAACCAATGGAATATCACAGAAACTTACCATAGGTATTCCTATATGCCTGATATCCCCAGAACAGTAAACCTCCTCCAAACAGTAATAAATATTAAATCCCCGTTCCAAGATTGATTCCACAGCTTCAATCTTGGAAGTATAGTGGATAAATGAAGAGCTTGAGAGTTTCATACCATCAGTTGTTATCTTGACTTGTTGACTCAACTTTAGATAATGCCAAAAGTAGCACTACAATTACGCGAGCATGACCTTCCGGCGGAAGTCATTGATTTTCAAGCT
>CAKVDS010000049.1 GCA_934726455.1 uncultured Bacteroidales bacterium | reverse complement strand
CTACGAACTGGTCTGGGCGGAGCAGACGATGCCCGAGCGGATTGTCGTGGAGACTAAAGAAGATAAAATACCGACTCCGCCGTGGTCTTCATCGTCTTATGGTTATCCGTTCACAAGCTATCGTGTCTTGAATACCGATACACCTATGTGGATATATGGAATACTTGATTATGGCCCAGATAAGGGCAAGATGTATGTAGAGCGGATTTGTACAGATTATCAGAATGTCGATGTTTTCAATCTTACCGGGGAAAGTTATACTCCGGAAATTGTTCACTTTGACGGCTCTAAATACGCTACTTATGGCAGCCTGTATGGAGAATTGCTCCACAGGCGTTTTCTCCGCATCCCAAATGTGTCTTCTGATCAGTGGTTTTTTGTAACTGGTGATTTTCTGGTTAAAAACGGTCTGGGAGATGAATCCGAATGGCCGAGAAGATGGCAAGTGTGTTTCTCATCGTTCAGTTCAGATTATGACCGCTACCTAAAGCAGGCCTTTACGACTGTTAATGCTGGTATTTCTACGGACTTGACATCGATTTTCGTGCGGGACAATTTTTATTCAAATATCCATGGCGGCATCGGGATATTCGGTGCCTGCTCCTCAATCACCACATACTGGCTCTGTGGAAAACAGTATGTTGATCCGGAATGATTTACGATATGATTATGAATAGAACTTTTTTGTTTTTACTCTTGCTTCTGCTGCCTGTAACATTGCAGGCGCAGGAGATTTCAGATACATTGAGCGCAGCTGTCAAGACCGGAGACAGGCGGACGGAAATCAGGCTTGGCGAACTACGTTCGGATCTTAGTGGCATACGGGCTGTTGTCTCTCCTCTTGGCGAGGGAGATCCGATACGCTGGGTTCAGGGGTTGCCTGGTGTCACCACAGGGGCCGATGGGAGTTCTGCCGTGTATGTGCGCGGCGGCAATATGGGCAACAATCTCTTTTCAATTGACGGCGTGCAGATATACGGGCAGTCGCACCTTCTGGGGCTGACCACCGTTGTCCCGCAGTCGGTGATCGGAGACGTCTCACTGATAAAAGGCGGATTCGACGGCAGTGCCGGCAATTTCACGGCCTCCCATATACGGTTGGAGACCAGGGTCCCAGGTCATGACAAGTTGCGGCTTGGAGCCACGGTCAACAATTTTCTGCTCGGGGCTGAAGCAGAGATTCCTGTCTCAGATCGGCTTTCGGTCATGTTTTCCGGGCGGATATCTCCGTTGACTTTGGAATACAAGGCTCTAAAGGGTCTTATGAACTCGTACCTCGGTGATTTGAGAGACTTCCGTGCCGGGGTCGGTGATGCGTACGGCAAGGTTCATTGGAAGATAGCTTCCGGGCAGAGCCTTGATGTTTCGGGGTTCATGAGTCGCGACAGCTACTCTTTTACTACGCCGTCTGGCGCTGATGACGCTTTCGGGTGGAAGAATGCCATTGCGATTATCCGTTATCAAGGACAGTTGGGACGCTCGCAGCTTGACGCATCGGCATCCTACAACCACTATGGCAACAGCCGTGAGCAGCGGACAGTTTTCCGCGGTGTGGAGAACCGTCTGTCTCTCTTGTCCACGCTGAGCGAGGCGAGCGCCTCCGTGTCGTGGAAGCGGCCTCTCGGGAAGTGGTTTGACATCGCGGCCGGCGGCCAGTTCAGGTACGCGTTTTTCTCTCCAGGGCAGGTGGCTTCCGTGACCAACAAGTCGGAGACTTCTCTCGGCTCTGCTTATTTGAGCGGGGGCTTCACAATTCCGGAGAAGCTGTCAATCCGGGCTGCCGTCCGAGGTAATATTTTCCATAACGCCAAGTATCAAGGAGCGCGTAGGGATCCGGAATGCAGCATCTCCGCCAAGTGGAATGTGACAAGTCATTTCGCCTTGGAGGCGTCATACGACAGGACGGTGCAGTACTATCATACTCTTGAGGGTCTGCCTGTCGGTTGGTCCATTGACCTGATTGTCCCGTCTGGGGACATGGTCTCTCCTGAGAGCGCGGATCAGCTGAACGTCGGGACTTCTTTTGTTTTCGGAGGACACTCTCTGTCTCTGGGGGCGTTCGGGAAGGAAATGGATAATCTGGTTCTGTACAAGGATGCGCAGTCGATGTTCAGCGGCGGCATGGCGGCATGGGAGGATAATGTTGACATCGGTTTGGGAAAGGCGTATGGGGCTGAATTCCTGTATGAGTATCACGGACGTGAACTCAATGTCCGGGCTGCCTATACGCTCTCCAAGACGACCCGGGAGGGATTCGCTTCGGTCAATGATGGAAAGCCGTTCAACGCCCGCTTCGACCGCCGGCACGTCCTCAATGCTTCGGCGCAGTGGCGCGGATTCAGCCTTGCGTTCACTGCCCAGAGCGGACATTGGGAAAACGGTGCAGCTGAAACCTATACTATGCACATTCCTGGCCAGGAGTGGACGGCAGAGTATTTCTCAACCATCAACAACTACAAGATGCCCTCTGTGATAAGGCTTGATGTTGGTTACGGCTTCTCCAGGACTTGGGGCCGTTTCACGCATGATTTCAATTTCGGCATCTGTAATGTGCTCAACCGTTTCAATCCGTTCATGCTCTATTTCGATGCCTCGACCGAAAGTTGGAAAGAACTCGCCCTGTTGCCGTTCTGCCCGAATTTCAGCTATAGGATAAGCTTCTAAAAAATCCGGGGCATGACCCCGGATTTTTTGGATGTTAACGAAGAAACGAATATCTTCGTGCTGAAAATCTGTGCATAGTAACGAAAAATCAGCGCGCCATGCTTTTTGCAAGACAGTACTATCTTGACCAGCTCATATCTGCTGAGGGGAACGGGATGATCAAAGTCATCACCGGTATCCGCCGTTGCGGAAAGTCTTTCCTGCTCTTCACCCTTTTCCGTAACCACTTGTTGGAAAAAGGGATCCGGGCAGACCATATTATCCAGATTAACCTTGAAGACAGGCGAAACAAAGATTTCCGTGATCCGGATGCTTTGCTGAACCGGATTGACAGTCTGATGACGGATGACGGGAAATATTATATTTTGCTTGATGAGGTTCAGCTGGTTCAGGAATTTGAGGATGTGCTCAACTCGTATCTGGGTGTTCCCAACGCGGAAGTCTACGTCACCGGGTCAAATGCCAAGTTCCTCTCTAAGGATATAATCACCGGATTCCGGGGTCGTGGGTGGGAAATCCGTATACATCCCCTCAGTTTCTCGGAATACTACGGGGTGATCGGAGGTGAAAAGGCTGAGGCATTTGAACAATATTATATTTATGGCGGGCTTCCGGTGGTGGCTGGATTGGAGAGGGCGGAAGATAAGCAGAACTATCTTCGTGAAGTTTATGAGGCAGTCTATTTGAGAGATGTCATCGACCGTAATGATCTGAAGAATGAAGGTGGATTGCGGGAAATAATCCGGGTCCTCGCATCGGGAATCGGGTCAAGTACGAATATCTCCAGAATCTCAAACACTTTCAAGTCGGCAGAAGGCAAAGAGATTGCATGTTCAACCATTTCGCGTTACCTTGAATGTCTGCAAGATGCTTTTTTCATAAATGAGGCGCTCCGTTATGATGTCAAAGGCCGCAAATATATAGGGACCGAGACGAAATACTACTTTGAGGATATGGGCATAAGGAATGTAATTGTAGGATTTCGCCAGAATGAGCCAACTCATGCCATGGAAAATGTCATCTATAATGAACTTCGCAGAAGGGGTTTCACTGTTGATGTCGGTGTGGTGGAAGCCTTCAGAACCAATGAAGAGGGGAAGAGGCAAAGACGTAGACTTGAGGTTGACTTCGTCGTGAATCGGCATGACGAGAGGCTCTATATCCAGTCCGCCTACGCGATTCCCGACGAGGCAAAAATGAAGCAGGAACAAGATCCGCTTCTGCATATCTCAGACGGTTTTCGCAAAATCATCATTGCAGCCGACCGTTACAGCACTGGCTATAATGAAGATGGAATCCTGATAGTCAGCTTATATGACTTCCTCCTCGGCAAGGAGGATATCTGGAAATAAAAAATCCGGGGTGGAAGCCCCGGATTTTTATCATTTGATGTAAGTTGCCAGCGGACCGCCGGCTGCCTTGAGGGCGTCCGCGAGGGTGCGGCAGTAGAGGCGCGCTCCCGCTTCATGGGTGTGCACAGCGTCTGCGAAGTAGTCGGACTGGGCTTTCTGCTTCCCGATGGCGTCGTACTGAGTTGCCGCAAGTTCGTTGAAGTCGATATATTCAACACCTTCCTCTGCGGCGACTTCCTTGCACCAGGCGTTGAAAGTCTTGTCGAACCTCTCCACGGAAGAGTCGCTCTTCCAGCGGTTCTGCGGGGTCGGGCTGAGCACTATCGGAATACCTCCACGCATCTTGGTCTGGCGGATCATCAGGCGGATGTAGTGTCCGTAAGAATAGACATCCTCAGGGCCGCCGTTCTTCTCCATCACGACAGTCCGGCATTCATCGTAGATGCCGTCCAGAGTTCCGCGCGCACGTCCGGTATTGAGAGGGGACATGTCGTTGTGCCCGAACTGTATGATGACGAAATCGCCTTTCTGGATGCGGTCGCGCACTTGAGGCCAACGGTTGTTGTAGAAAGTACGGCTGCTCAAGCCGCCCACGGCCTCATTGTCAACCACGGCAGTGTCATTTACGTATTCTTGGAAGAAACTGCCCCAGCCCCACTGGCCGTTGTCGCCTGTGCCGCGGCCGTTCTTGCAGGTGGAGTCGCCGGCAAGGAATATCATAGGCTTGCCTTCCTGCCTCTCAACCTGCTGGAACATCATCTCCGGCCGGCCTTGCTGTGCAGGCTTGGACGCATAGAGCTTCAGCATTTCAGTGCCGGCGAGGAGTACAGGACCATAGCCGTGGGCTGCATAGACGCTCACCAGGCGGCCTTCGTAGAATGTGTTGGTCCATCCGAGCCCTGTGCCCACGCATGTGTTCTCCACCTGCCCCTGGGCGTTGACCTGCTTCTCGATGCCGGCCCAGCCGGCGCGTGCGATGTCCTGATATGCGGTGCGATCTATCCAGCCTTTGTTGATGGCGTGGGCGTAGCCGTAGACGAACATCGCGGTGGCACTGGTCTCAAGATAGGACTCGGTCTTGTCGATGAGCTGGTGCCAGCGTCCGTCCGGAGCCTGATATGGGGCGATGCCGCGCAGAAGCGACTTGAGCAGATCGAGCACTTCGGCCCGTCCTTGAGCCTTTTCCGGAAGCACATCGAGCACATCGCAGAGGGTCAACACTGCCCAACCGTTGGCTCGGGCCCAGTGGTATGAAGGGTGCTCGGACATGCCCTCTATCCAGCCGTGGCGGAAAAGGTTCTTCTCCGGTACCCAGAGGTATTTCTTGAAGAGAAAAATCTGGTTGACGGCCTCGTTGTAGAATTTCTGCGTGAGGTCGCCCCTCTCTTTCTGGCTGAGCATCGCACGGTATGCTATCGGGGTGATTCCCATGTACATGTCGTCGAGCCACACGGAATTGGTTGTAGGGCGGTTACGTGCCAGAATGCCGTCGGAGAGGCGGTATTCCTTGTACATGGTGAAGTTGAACCCGTTGTCGAGCAGAGCCCTGAAATCCTTGCCTTTCTGCGGATCGGCGAGGGTGGCCTTGATCATGGCGGCGGTCATCGCTCCGCAGTCGTCAAGCCACTTGGGACTGGCGAGGAATTTCAGTTTCATCGGGTAGCCGGTGGCGTTGTAGTAGTCGCGGACATAAGGGTAGATGTCGCCCAGGAACTTCATGCGCTCGAAAGCATAGTCGGCGTATTTGTCCTCGCCGGTGAACTCGCTCAGAGCCAGCATTCCGGAGTAGGTCACACCCCATTCGTAGGTGCAGATGCCGAAATCCCCTTTCTGGAGGGTGGAGTTTTCGTCGATCTTGCTGTAGTCGGTGATGCTCTTGCCGTCTGCATCAAGCACCGCCGCCGGGGTGCAGCCGTTGAGGTAGTCGTAGATCCTGTCGAGTGTCTGCCGCGCGCTCACGCTCGGGTCAACCCTCTTCGGGGCCGGCTGTTCGGTCTTTGCTTTTTTCGAGGCCTTGCGCGCAGGTTTCTGCGCGTAGGCGGGAGCTCCGATGCATGCTGCCGCGAGCAACGAAGCGATGGTGATTCTTGATAACTTGGTCATCAGTGGTTATGGTTTGTTGTTTCAAGCAAATATAGCACTATTCGGCGAAACTCTCCAATTCCGATATCAGGCTGTGGCACTCGCGCTCGCATTCGAGTACATCCTGGAATGTGTCATGCCAGATTTCGATAGAATAGGTGTAGTCCTCGATGGAGAGTTCTCCGCACTCAAGTGCTTCGTAGAGCATCTCGCCAGGGTTGAGCCCCGAGAGAGTCTTGCGATACTCCTCGCGGAGGGCGATCAGGTTTACGGCCTTGTCATATTTTGACTTGAGAGAGGTCTTGAACTGTGCGTATGCGTCTTCGAGCTTCGCCTCGGCGGCTTCTCTGCGGGCTTTGGCTGCCCTGACCTTGCCGTGGTTTTCCCATAGCGGAATGGAGATCCCGCCGGTGATCCCCTGGAAGGTGCTGCCGGTGACGCTTTCGGACATGTAACCGATAGAGAATTTCGGAAGCCACTGCGAAGTGGCGAGCTTTACGCCGGACTCCGCATTGTGCATGTCATTCTCTACTGACAACAACTCGCTGCTGCGGGATGCGGCGTCTGCGTACCACTGCTCGAAGTCGTCAGGCAGCATAGGGGTGGCGAACTCGCTCATGCTGAAGTCTATGGCCTTGCCCCCGTTGAGCCTCTGGAGTTCGGAAAGAAGCGTCTGGCGCTCTATCTCGTTGTTCCTTGCCGTGCGGGCCGAAGCGAGGAGGGCCATTTTCGCCTTGTTCAAGTCCAGAGCGCCGGCCTCTCCGGCATCGAACTTGCTTTGCCAGCTGTCGGCGATGGCTTTGGCATTGGCGTGGCATTTGTCCAGTTCGGTTTTGAGGGCGTTGCGGTAGATCAGTTCTATGCAGATCTGCTTGGTCTCAAGCATTATTTTCTTTCTGCCGATGGCATATTCGTAATCTGCGGCTGCGCACTCTCCGTTGGAGAGCCTCTTTCTCCAGTAATATACAGTAGGGAAGTCGAAGCTCTGGCTGATGCTGAAATCGAGCCTGTTGCCGCCTTCCGGGTCCACGGTTTCCCAAAGGTAGCCCAGTTCTATTTCCGGATCGGACGGTGTAAGCCCGGTGCGTGCCTCTATCTTATCTGCCTGCACCTCGCTGCGCAGCGCCTGAAGCGAGGTGTTGTTGGTCTCTACCTGTGAGAGTATGCTGCTGAAGTCCTGCGCTCTTGCCGTCCAGCAGAGGGCGAGGGCGGTGAGCATCATTGTCAAGTATTCAGTTCTCATTGTTTTTCTTCCTTTTGGCGTACCATTCGTACATTATCGGTATGATGAATATGTTGAGCAGGGTGGAAGTCAGAAGTCCTCCGAGCACCACTACGGCCATCGGGCTCTGTATCTCGTTGCCGGTCTTGTCTCCGTTGAGCACCAGAGGGATGAGGGCAAGAGCCGAGGTCAAGGCCGTCATGAGGATAGGGTTGAGCCTGTCCACCGAGCCGTCTATCACGCTCTCCCGGAGCCCCTCGCCATCATGGCGCAGGTGCTGGTAGCGGTTGATGAGCAGGACTCCGTTGCGGGTCGCGATGCCGAAAAGGGTGATGAATCCGATTATCGACGGGATGCTGACCACGCCGGAACTGATCCACACCGCGAAGACTCCTCCCACGAGGGCGAGAGGCAGGCTCGCGAGCACGATGCCTGACAGCGTGACGTCCTTGAACTCAAGGTAGAGCAGCAGGAAGATTGCGAGAACAGCCAGTATGGTGGCGAGGGCAAGGGTGCGGGAAGCGCTCCTGGCGCTCTCGAACTG
Organism: uncultured Bacteroidales bacterium; assembly: GCA_934726455.1. Taxonomy (GTDB): domain Bacteria; phylum Bacteroidota; class Bacteroidia; order Bacteroidales; family UBA932; genus Cryptobacteroides. Next base: position 10,112 of record CAKVDS010000049.1, on the reverse strand, counting down.
GCCGCCATATTCGATGCGGTATCCTTCAGGGAGCTGCACCGATTCTGCTATGACTCTCTGGACATCTTCCACGACGCTTCCCACATCACGTCCGCTTACATTGGCGGATACCACGAGCTTGCGCTGGACGTTCTCCCGGCTTATGGAGTTCGGACCGTATGTCGAAACGATTTTGGCTACCTGCTCCAGCGGGACTTTGCTTCCGTTTCCGGTGTCGATCAGGGCATCGCGCACACCCTCGATGCTGCGGGTGTCATCATCTCCAAGGCGTAGCACGACATCGTAGCGGCGCTGACCCTCATAGATGTCGGAGAGTTTCTCTCCGGAGAACGCCAGATTGATGAAGTCGTTGAAGTCGGCCATGGTGATGCCATACTGGGCCAGTGCGGCTCTGTCAGCCTTGATCTGTATCTGCGGAGTGGCGGCCTGCTGCTCCACCGATGCGTCAACCAGACCCTCCACTTCGGAGATCAGGCTCTTGACTGTGTTGCCGAGCATCTGCATCGTCCCGAGATCTGTGCCGAAAATCTTTATGGCAATGGCGGCCTTGGTCCCGGACAGCATGTGGTCGATGCGGTGTCCGAGCGGCTGGCCTACTGTCACCGCGATGCCCGGGATTGAGTTGAGTTTGGCGCGGACTTCGCTGAATACCTCTTCTCTTGATCTGCCGGAAAGTTTGAAATTGACATCAAGTTCGGAAGAGTTGGTGGCCTGGGAATGCTCATCGAGGTCTCCGCGTCCGGAGCGGCGTGAGGTGCTGGTGACTTCCGGGATGCTGAGAAGTTCCCTTTCCATCAGCTGCCCGAGGCGGTCGTTGTCTTCAAGGGACGTGCCCTGCTGCGTTACGGCCGATATGGTCATGGAGCCTTCGTTGAAATCAGGCAGGAAGCTGCTTCCCATCTGCGTGAACACAAACACGGCTCCTATAAGCAGCACGCAAGTGGCTCCCATGACGGCTTTTTTGTGCATCAGGACCCATCCGAGAGCCTTCTCATATGCAGAGGAGAGCTTGCGGCTCACCCAACCTTCGCGGTCGTTGCGCGTGAGGTACTTCTCATTTGAGAGCATGTCCTTGCACAGGAGGGGAGTGAGGGTCATCGCCACGATGAGCGACATGAACAGGGAAATGATGTATGTGATGCCGAGAGGTTTGAGCAGCCTGCCTTCCATTCCGCTCAGGAAGAACAGCGGGGTGAAAGCCACCATGATGATCAGGGTGGCGTTGATGACGGAAGAACGGATCTCGCGTGAGCCCTCGAATACGACATCGAAAACTTTCTGCCGCTCAGCCTCCGGCTTGCGGTGATTCTGCCTCAAGCGTTTATATACATTTTCCACATCTATGATGGCATCGTCCACGAGCGAACCGATGGCGATGCACATGCCGCCGAGGGTCATGGTGTTGATGTCCATCCCGAGCAGGTGCAGGACTATGATCGTGGCAAGGAGCGACATCGGGATGGCGATGATCGATATGACGGTGGTCCTGAAGTTGCCCAGGAACAGGAAGAGGATGAGCACCACGAACACGGCACCTTCAAGCAGTGCGCGGCCGACGTTGCCGACAGATGCCTGTATGAAATCGGCCTGCTGGAAGATGTGTGTGTCCATCTTGACATCATGCGGCAGGGAGGCGGCGACGCCTTCCAGATTGGCCTCGATGGCTTTGGTGACTTTGAGTGTGTTGATGTTCGGCTGCTTGCTGATGGATATTATGACGGCAGGTTTGCCGTTCTGCGAAGCCGTACCGAGCTTGACTGCCGGACCTATGCGCAGCGTGGCCACATCTGACAGGCACACCGGACCGCCTTTGTCCATGCAGACGAGACTCTTTCCGAGCTCCTCAAGATCGGTGGTCCGTGCTATTCCGCGCAGGGCGTATTCATTGCCCCATTCGCGGACGATCCCGCCTTCAGTATTGATGCTCAAGGAGCGTCCGACGGCCTCGATCTCAGCCATTGTCACTCCGTAGGCCTCCATCCGCTGCGGATCGGCGAGGATCTGGTATTGCTTCTCCTCGCCGCCGAGCACTGTCACCTGCGATACTCCGCCTGTGGCGAGGATTGCAGGTTTGACCACCCAGTCAGCCATGTCGCGGAGATCCATCATGGATGTCGTGCCGTCCTGCGATTGCAGCCCAAGGAAGATGATCTCTCCCATCACGCTGGACTGCGGGGCCAGGACCGGGGTCACATCTTCCGGGAGAGATTCCCCGAGAGTCACCATCTTCTCGGAGACTATCTGCCGGGCGCGGAACACGTCCATCCCCCAGTCGAACTCCACCCACACGAAAGAGTAGCCGTACATGGAGGTGGAACGCACGCGGCGCACGTTGGTGGCGCCGTTGACGGCAGTCTCCACAGGGAAAGTCACAAGACGCTCGACTTCCTCCGCGGACATCCCGTGAGCGTCTGACATTATCACTACTGTCGGGGCGGTGAGGTCAGGGAAGACGTCAATGTCCGTCCGGTTGGCGCACCACAGCCCGCCGATCATAACCAGCACTGCACCCAGCAGCACCAGCAGACGGTTTTTCAGAGAAAACCGTATGATACCGTTCAACCAGTTCATAAGCGGTCTCCATTAATGTGCATGGCCTGAATGGGCGTCAAGTCCACCCGCCGCCTGAGCGAGTTTGACGATCACAGCTCCGCGGCTGACTACCGTCTGTCCATCCTCGAGACCGGAGAGAATCTGCGTACGCAGGCCGTCGGAAGCACCGATGCTGACCTGCACCTTCTCGAAATATTCCGGGTTCACCTGCCTGTAGACGAAGTAGCTGCCCATCTCTTCAATGATGGCACCGCTGTCGACGGTGAGTGCATCGGTCTCGCCGCGTGTCTTGATGTGAAGTTCAGCAAAAGTTCCGGGTACCAGTCCTGGCTTGTTTGCGATTTCGAAACTTACAGGCAGGAGCGGACTGTCTGTTGAAGTGGACCGTCCCACGCTGACAAGGCGTCCGGAGAGTTCTTCAAGAGCCCATGTGTGCGGGTCATCGAAGAATGTGAAGTTGGCGCTTTCTATATTCTGGAGCGCCTTGTGCCATTTCGGCTGCACTTTGGCTTCGATCAGGAGCCTGCTGTCGTTGCAGACTTTTGCAAGAGGCTCACCTGCCTGCACATACTGTCCGTTGGCCACAAGAAGTTCCGACAGGTACCCGTCAATATCGGAGGTGGCGGCGAAGCGCCCGTCGCGGTAGTTCTTCTCCAGATTTTCAAACGTGGCCTTGGCGACTTCGTATTCTGTCTTTGCCTGGCTGAGCTCGCTCCGGCTCACAATCTTGTCTTCTGCCAGCCGGCTCTTGCGCTCATATTCGCCCGAGGCCCTCTCGTATTCGCTCTTGGCTTCGGCGTAACGCACGTCCATGTTGGCGTCGGCGAGTCCTTCGCTACCTATATAGAGAAGTGCTGCGCCCTTGCGCACGGGACTGCCTTCAAGCAGGCTGCCTCCGGCAATGGTGACGATGCCGGATGATTTGGCAGTGATGATGCGCGTCCCGCTTTGTGACGGCAGGATCTGGCCGACGGCGCGGATTACCTCTCCGATACTTTCTCTGCGGCATGAGTCTGTCGCGAAATCGATCATGCTGCTCTGTGCCTTGGTGAATCTCACTCCGTTGGCGGTTTCTGCCTCTTCTGCACCATGTTCGTGATCGTGGGAATGATCGTGCCCCTCATGATCGTGATCATGTTCATGTTCATGGTGGTGGTCATGATCGTGGTCGTGTCCCTCGTGGGTGTGACTGTGTGTCTCGTGATCGTGCTCGTCTTTGTGATGAGCCTCGTTCTGGCAGGCAGTGCACACTACTGCAAGCGCTGCTGCCATCGCTAATATTTTCTTCATTTTTGTAATTGGCTGATTGTTGACGGGAGCCGTTGTGACAGCTCCGAAAAAGGGCTCGGCACATGAGATTGCGCCGCAAAAAAAACAATCAGACGGTCGGAGGCCCGCGAAGCGCCCCGTGAGGTATGTCCGGCGCGGATTTCCGCCTGAAATGGTCGCTTATATCAAACAGCCTGTCAGGCGAGGTGTGGAGAGATGGTGCAGGTGCTTGGGAAAATGCTGAAGAGGCCGGAATGCAGAGCACTGTTGTCTGGTGATGCTGATCCGGACTGCTTTTCATGATATAGGTGTTGAGTCCCTCGCAGTGCTGGAAGTGATGGATATGGTTCTCCACTACAGCATGACAGTGATGTTCGTGGGGGACGACGGAATGTGCGAACACCACGATAAAAGCCAGCAGGCAGAAGCAGAGAGAAATTGTCTTATTTCGACCCATCCTCGCAAATATAGCGATTATTCCGGATTTTTTGCGTAAGTTTGTACAGGTAGCGACTTTTACCTTAATCTATATGGACAAATTCACAGAAAACTACATCGATCGCTTCATGTCGGAGCTGATCGCCCGCAACCCCGGTGAGAAAGAGTTCCACCAGGCGGTGAGAGAAGTGGTTGAGAGCGTGGCCTCCTACGTGACGGCTTACCCGCACTTCATTGACCTCAAGATCCTTGAGAGGATGACAGAGCCCGAGCGCATCATCATCTTCCGCGTCCCGTGGATGGATGACAGGGGAGAGATCCACATCAACCGAGGGTTCCGGGTCCAGATGAACAGCGCACTCGGCCCATACAAAGGCGGAATCCGTTTCCATGCCAGCGTCAATCTCAGCATCATGAAGTTCCTTGCTTTCGAGCAGGTGTTCAAGAATTCCCTGACTACGCTCCCGATGGGCGGCGGCAAGGGCGGCTCGGACTTCAGCCCTCGCGGCAAATCCGACGCCGAGGTCATGCGTTTCTGCCAGAGTTTCATGACGGAACTCTACCGCCATATCGGCCCTGACACTGATGTTCCTGCAGGGGACATCGGTGTGGGCGGACGTGAGATAGGCTTCCTTTTCGGGCAGTACAAGAGGATTCGCGACGAGTTTACGGGTACCCTTACTGGCAAAGGTCTCGGATGGGGCGGAAGCCTGCTCAGACCGGAAGCTACCGGCTACGGGGTCTGCTATTTCGCGCAGGAGATGCTTGCGCTCAAGGGTGAGTCGTTCGAGGGCAAGACGGTCCTGGTGTCCGGCTCCGGGAATGTGGCGCAGTACGCCGCGCAGAAGGCCATGAGGCTCGGTGCCAAGGTGGTGACCCTTTCGGATTCCGACGGCTTTGTCCATGACCCGGACGGGCTTGACGAGGAGAAGCTCAACTTCGTGCTCAACCTCAAGAACGTGCGCCGCGGCCGCATCAGCGAATATGTGAAGCAGTATCCGGGGGCTAAATATTATCCTGGAGAGAGGCCTTGGGGCATTCCTTGCGATATAGCGCTGCCGTGCGCCACCCAGAACGAGATTGAGGCCGCTGATGCGGAGCGCCTGCTCAAAGGCGGTTGCGCTTGCGTGGTGGAAGGGGCAAACATGCCGACGACACCGGAAGCTATTGCCCTCTTCCAGAAAGCCCGTATCCTTTATTCTCCAGGAAAGGCTTCCAATGCCGGCGGTGTCGCAACATCGGGACTTGAGATGACGCAGAACTCGGTCCGCCAGAAGTGGAGTTCGGAGGAGGTCGATGCTCAGCTGCATCGTATAATGTCGGAGATCCACGCCTCCTGTCTCAAGTACGGACGCGAAGAGGACGGATACATCAACTATGTCAAGGGCGCCAACATCGCCGGCTTCATCAAGGTGGCGAATGCGATGGCGGACCAGGGACTCGTGTAAACGGAGGGTGACATGGGCAGCCAGCAGGACTATACCAGACTGATGACCAGAAGGATACGCCGTATTCTTCTGGTCTGTAACAACTACGACAGCTTCTCCCTCGAGGAGGACGGGCACATCGAGGAGCAGATCAGCAGGGAATATGCTGAACTCAACCTGAGCAACCCGCCGTCCATCCTCCGGGCCGAATCCACCATTGATGCGCTTGAAGTACTGAAGGGGGAGGACGGGCATTTCGATCTCATCATCACCATGTACAATGTCGGAGAGTTGGATGTGTTCGGCTTTTCGCGTCAGGCCAAGGCACTGAGGCCGGAAACGCCCATAGTCCTGCTGAGCGCCTTTTCCCGTGAGATATACCGCAATATCGAAAGCAGCGACCGTTCCTGCATAGACTATGTATTCTGCTGGAACAGCAGCACCGACATCATCATCGCCATAGTCAAACTGCTCGAAGACAAGCTCAACGCCGAGCAGGACATACTGGAGATGGGAGCCCGGGCGATTCTTCTTGTGGAAGACTCCGTGCGGTATTATTCCACTTATCTGCCTCTGCTCTACAAACTTGTCCTCCAGCAGAACAGCGAGGCCGTGCGTGATGCGCTCAACGAGGAGCAACAGGTCATGCGCAAGCGCTCAAGGCCCAAAATCCTCATGGCGACCAATTACGATGACGCCGTCTCTCTCTATGAGCTCTACAAGTCCAACATAATAGGCGTCATATCTGACGTCGGCTTTGTGGTGCACAAGGGGGACAAGCCTGAGGATGAGAAAAGCGATGCCGGAGTCAATCTGTGCCGGCTCATAAGGGAAGACAACCCCACGATGCCGTTCCTGATGCAGTCTTCTCAGGAGAGCATGCGGGCCGTGGCAGAGCAGCTCGGGGTGGGATTCGTGCGCAAGACATCCAAGACCCTTACCCACGAGGTCAGCGAGTACATAGGCCGTGAGTTCGGTTTCGGCGACTTTATCGTCACCGATCCGGAGACGGGGCAGGAGATAGCCCGGGCGCGTGACCTCTATGAGTTCGAGAAGGTCATAGCGACCATGTCCGACAGCGCGCTGCGCTACTTTGCAGACAAGAACTACATCTCGCGTTGGCTGTATGGCCGTGGACTTTTCTCCATCGGTGACCTCTTCCGGCCTATCCGTATCGGGAGTGATGCCGATGTGGAGCAGGTGAGGGAGATGAACCTGAGGAAGATACACGATTACCGGATCAATCAGGGACTTGGTGTCGTGGCCCGCTTTGACCGGGCCACCTACAACGATGCAATCTGGTTTGCGCGCGTGGGGGACGGCTCGCTCGGGGGAAAAGCCAGAGGACTTGCCTTTCTCAACCACATACTCCAGAAATACGACCTCTATGACAAGTGGGAAGATGTGAGGGTGCTGGTGCCGCGTACGCTCGTGGTCACGACGGAGTATTTTGACCGTTTCATCATTGAAAACGGTCTCCAATATGTCATCAATTCGGATCTTTCAGACGCGGAGATCCTGTCGGAATTCGTGGCTTCCACCCTGCCGTCGGAGCTGATGGAGGATCTCAGGGTATTTATCCGCAATGTGCGCAAGCCGCTCGCCGTACGCTCGTCCTCTAAACTTGAAGATTCTTATTATCAGCCGTTTGCAGGGGTGTACTCGACTTATATGATCCCTCATACCGAAAATGAGGATCAGGAGTTGCGCCTTCTCTCCAAAGCCATCAAGAGTGTCTATGCCTCCGTCTACTTCGCATCGTCCAGAGGCTATATCATCTCTACATCGAATGTCATTTCGGAAGAGAAGATGGCCATAGTGCTGCAGGAGATTTGCGGAAGCGAGGACAGCGGCTACTATTTCCCGACGTTTTCCGGTGTCGCACGTTCTCTCAATTTCTATCCGATCGGGTATGAAAAACCGGAGGACGGGGTTGTCAAGCTGGCTTTCGGTTTGGGAAAGGCCGTGGTGGACGGGGATCAAGTCTTGCGCTTCTCGCCTAAGTATCCGCGCAACGTCCTGCAGACCTCGACTCCGGATCTCACGATGCGTGAGACCCAGCAGGCCATGTATGCCCTCAACCTGCAGCCGGACCGCTTCAAGACTTCAGTCGATGATGCCGTCAACATAGAGCGGATGCCGGTTTCGGATTGCGGAGGCTTCCGTGCTCTGTCGAAGGTCGTCTCCACCTGGGATTATGAAAACCAGAGAATAGTCGATTCGCCTGTGCCGCAAGGGCCGAAATTCGTCACCTTTGCCCACATCCTCAAGTATGGAACCTTCCCTCTGGCCGACATACTCAATGAATTGCTGGAGATTACGCAGAAAGAAGTCAAATGCGGAGTGGAGATAGAGTTTGCGGCCAATCTTGACAGGAGCGGGAGCAAGAGAACTTTCGACATATTCAATGTCCTTCAGATACGGCCTATTTCGGTAGACGGGATGTATTGCCGTATGGACTGGAGCATGGTGGACGAGAGCAGGGCTTTCATCCGCTCGTCCAGCGCCATAGGCCCGGGACGCATCGGCGGGATAAGGGATATCGTATATCTCCGCAAGGACACTTTCGATGTGCTCAAGACCCGTCAGATGGCAGAGGAGGTCACGGCGGTCAATCTCAAGATGCGTGCTGAAAAGCGGAATTATATCTTGATAGGCTATGGGCGATGGGGATCAAGCATCCCTTCGCTCGGTGTACCGGTCAATTGGAGCGACATCTCTGAAGCCAAATTGATTGTGGAGTGCTGCCTTGAAAATTTCAGGATAGACCCGAGCCAGGGGACGCATTTCTTCCAGAACATGACTTCTTTCAATGCCGGATACGTCAATGTCAATCCTTACGCACGGCCGGGAGAGTTGTGCGATACGGATTTTCTTGACTCTCTTGACGCTGTATACGAGAGCGAATTCGTGCGTCAGGTGCGCTTTGATGACGAGCTGCTTGTCTGCGCTGACGGGCGCGAGAGCCGGGCTGTAGTGAGTTTACAGAAAGAGGGCTTCTAGGCCCTCTTCCTTATAAGATACTCTGCAATCTGGATGGCGTTGAGTGCGGCGCCTTTTCGGATCTGGTCTGCCGAGAGCCAGAGAGTCATGCTGCACTCATCGCTTATGTCCTTGCGGATGCGTCCCACGTACACGTCGTCCTTGCCGGCGGTGTAGAGCGGCATCGGATATTTGAGCTGCGCCGGGTCATCGCACAGGGTGACACCTGGAGCCGCTGCGAGAGCTTCCTGCACCTGCTTGACGTCGAGCGGTTTCTCCGTCTCTATCCATACCGCTTCCGAGTGGGACCGGAGCGATGGCACTCTCACGCATGTCGCCGAGCACCTGACATCCGAGTGGAGGATCTTGCGGGTCTCGTTGAACATCTTCATCTCCTCTTTGGTGTAGCCGTTGTCTTGGAATACATCCACTTGAGGGATAAGGTTGTAAGCGAGCTGATACGGGAATCTGCTGACTGTGACAGGTCTGCCCGAAACTATTTCCCTGTATTGCTCTTCCAGTTCCGCCATGGCCGAGGCCCCGGCACCTGATGCTGACTGGTAACTGGCAACACGCACCCGGCGGATGTGTGACAGGTTTTCTATCGGCTTCAGCACGACTACCATCATTATTGTCGTGCAGTTGGGATTTGCGATTATGTGACGTGGCGCGTCAAGCGCGTCCTCGGCATTGCACTCCGGCACCACGAGGGGGACATCTGCGTCCATGCGGAACGCGCTCGAGTTGTCTATCATTGTCGCTCCGTATCTGGTGATGGTCTCGGCGAAGCGTTTGGATGTGCCGGCTCCTGCCGAGGTGAAGGCGTAGTCCACACCTTTGAAATCATCATTGTCCTGCAGGAGTTTTACCTCCACTTCCTTGCCCCTGAACATGTACCGGCTTCCGGCACTGCGCTCCGAGCCGAAAAGCAGAAGTTCATCTGCAGGAAAATTCCTCTCTTCAAGCAGGCGGAGGAGTTCTTGCCCGACTGCGCCGCTGGCGCCTACTATTGCTACGTTCATTTTTTATATGTTTGCAGGCCGATAGCCCGCTAAAAAGTAAAAAGCTTTGATAAAGAAACCCTTACCTAGGCTTGGTAATGTCAGAGATTTCACTAAATCAGTACTTGCAAAATCAACCATATAAGCGAACACTGGCATGACGAAGATACAACTTAAATCTGACAACATCAACCCTTTCGGGGGACTTTTCTCCATTCTCAAAATTCAATTAGGCGAGAAAAGCCGTCAGCAGATCGGGGTGACAAAAATGTTTTGCTTTTTGCGGAATTTAGGGTAATCAGAAAAATGACTAAATTTGTGAGTTTGTAGTTTTTGCGAAGAGATGGAAGCGAGAAGAACTGATTTGGAATCTCCTCTGAACGAATTTGTCAGCGGGATCAAGGCTATCATAGATGGAGCGCGCAGCAACGCAGTTCGCAGC
>CAKVDS010000048.1 GCA_934726455.1 uncultured Bacteroidales bacterium | reverse complement strand
ATCCGTTCAAAGAAGTCATCGTAGTCCTTGTCGAGAATTTTCCAGATGCCGCTTTTGCGTCCGCCTTCACGGGTGATTAGGTGCAGGTCGGTGAGACGTTTCATATATGTCTTGACTTGCCTTGTAGACAGGTTTAGATCTTCTGCTATCATATCAATATTCACTTTGGGGTTCATAGTAATCAGCTTATAGATGCGTCTTTGGGCTTTTGTGAACTCTTTTGTGAACTGTGCGGACTCTTTAGTGAAGTCATTTGCGACATCTTTTACGACATCGGTGCCGTAGTTGAGATTCCAGAAGGTCACGTGGAATTCGGTGGCGTTGGAGCTGAACTCTGGAGCGCGATATTCTTTCAGGGACTCGAAACGAACATATTCCCCGAGGATTTTCTTCATTCCGCCGCCTCGGCGTTCCATAAGGTCGAGACGGCTGAAGAAATCGGCGAGGAGGGGATTGCGACGTTTGGACGGGACGGAAAGCGGATTCAACTGCTGAATCAGGCGGCCGTCAATCATTCCGCCCGGTGAATATACTTCCATCCGGTCGTCGTAGATGTCAATGTGGATCTCGCTGCTACGAGCCTGCCTCGCGGAAGCCTCCGTGCAGGTTGAGGTGTTTCCAATCAAGATCCACGCAAACCAGGCGTGCAGGTTGGGGTGTTTTTGAGGATTTCCACCCCTACCTTCCAGACAGCCCGGAAAGGCCCTCAGCCCTTGCACGCCACCGTCTTCCTGATGGCCCTGACGAGCTCCCCGATCAGCATGACGGCGGATGTCACCACAATGATCTTCAGAAGGTCATCAAGCTCCAGCGGCTCGACATTGAAGAAGGCGCCTCCAAGATACACAATGGCTATCTGCCCGAGGAGTATCACCGCGAGTATGAGCAGAAAACCTCTGCATCCCTTGAAATTCCACGCGCTTTTGTTTGTGCCGTAAGCTTTTGCGTTGAAAAGGTTCCAGAACTGAAGAAACACGAAAGTGGTGAAGAACAGTCCGGATTCATATCGTGAGATGCCGTTGTACGCCCCAAGCTCAAGACCCCGGATGCCCGGACGTATATCGGCATGCTCCATGACATAAGTGAACCCCACCATGAGCAGGCAGAAAAGACCGCCGGTGATGATGATGTGCCACAGCAGGTCGTGGTCGATGATGAATTCAGACCTGTTCCTCGGCCTGTTTTTCATCAGTTCCCGCTCGGGAGGAAGAGAGGCGAGAGCCATGGCGGCGAAGGTGTCCATGATCAGGTTTATCCACAGCATCTGAGTGACCGTGAGCGGCGACTGCACACCCATGAACGCGCCGCAGAGCACAATGAGACAGGCCGTGACATTCACCGTCATCTGGAAAAGGATGAACCGCTGAATGTTCCTGTACAGCGACCTTCCCCAGAGGACCGCCCTCCCGATACTGGTGAATGAATTGTCGATGATCGTGATGTCGCTGGCCTCTTTTGCCACCGAGGTGCCGTCACCCATGGAGAGGCCGACATGGGCTGCGTTCAGCGCTGGGGCATCATTTGTCCCGTCCCCCGTCACCGCCACCACGTTCCCCGTGGCCTGCAGGGCTTTCACAAGCCTCTCTTTGTCGGTCGGCCGCGCCCTCGCGATGATTTTAAGGCCTCCTGCGACCCGCCTCAGTTCCTCGTCCGTAAGAGCAGTTATCTCCGGTCCGGTGATGATGCTCGCGCGCGGGTTCCCATCGTTCCATATGCCGATCTGGCGTCCTATCTCCATGGCGGTGCGGGCATTGTCACCCGTGACGATCTTGACATCGATCCCGGCATCAAGGCATTCCCGGACTGCGCCCGGGACATCTTCCCTCACCGGATCGGAGATCGCGAACAGGGCTATGAGTCTGAGCCCGGAGACATGGAGTTTCCCGCCGGCGATTGCCTCCTCCCCCGCCTCAAGGTCCTTAACTGCAAGAGCCAGCATCCTCATTCCCCTGTTCTGGCAGTCCTCGGTGTATTTGCTTACGAGGCCCTGCTCTTCAGATGGAATGTCACAATAGTTCCCTATGATCTCCGGCGCCCCCTTGACAAAAAGCGACAATTTGCCACCGGCTTCACGGGTGACGGTCGCCATGTATTTGTTCTCCGTGGAGAACGGCAGTTCCTGTACGACCTCGGCGGAAGAGCGGAGTGCTACATAGTCCACACCCTGCTGCCTCAGCCACAGCAGCAATGCTCCTTCTGTAGGGTTTCCAATCACTTCGTCCCCCTCCACGGAAGCGGTGGAATTTATGGCTATTGATCTGTACAGCAACACGTTGTCCACCTCTTTCGGCTTCCGGAAGTCGGCCACCCGCATCTCGTTCCGGGTGAGGGTGCCTGTCTTGTCCGTGCAGATGACCGTCACAGCCCCCATCGTCTCGCAGGCGTGCATCTTGCGCACCAGATTGTTGGTGGCCAACATCTTACGCATGCTGTACGCCAGGCTCAACGTGACCGCCATCGGCAGCCCTTCCGGGACGGCCACGACAACCAGGGTGACTGCTATCATTATGGACTGCAGCAAATAAGAGAGGAAATCCACCCAGACAAACGGGGCGCCATCCAGTGTATGAAAATAGACGGCCGCTCTCCCTATCAGGATGAGCACCGCCAGAGTGTAACTGATCCTGCTTATCCAGGTCCCGAGCCTGTCAAGCTGCTCGTTGAGCGGGGTTTTCACCCCGTTGTCGATCTGGGCCTGTTTGTAGACCTTGCCGTATTCTGTGGCATCACCCACGGCAACGACCCGGCAGACCGCGTGCCCTCCCATCACCTTCGTGCCCCGGTAGACCCTGCCGGTCGGGTATGTGGCATTGGGATCGGCCTCGGAGGGATCCGCACTCTTGCGGCATTCCGGCTCGCCGGTAAGCGTAGACTCGTTGATGACAAGTGCCGTGGATTCAATCAGTTCGGCATCAGCAGGGACTTCGCAGCCACTGTCAATGACAACGATATCGCCGACCACCACGTCTTTTTTGGGCACCCTGGCATGTTTCCCGTCACGGACAACCACCACAAGTTCATCATCGTCAACCTGGTTGAGAAGGGAGAACTCCTTGTCCGACTTGAGTTCAAAAATAAAGGCGAGTGTCGTGGAAAGGAGGATGGCCAGCAATATCCCGGCAGGTTCGAAAAAAGCGTCCCACGAATGTCCGAGGCCCAGATACTCATACATCGATATGCCCAGAGACAATGCTCCTGCGATAATCAATATGATGATGAGGGGATCCTTGAATTTTTCGAGGTAACGCTTCCATATCGGCACCTTGCCGGTCGGTGTCAGTATGTTGTTTCCGTATTTCTGGCGGCTCTCCAGAACCTGTTCCGCCGTGAGGCCTTTTATGTTATCTGTCATGGCTGTCGCCTTCTGCTTTGTCAGTAAAAACGGGGCGAATTTATAAAAGTTCTTGATAATCTGCAAAACGCACGAGCTGCAAAAAGTTGCAAATCTGGCGATGATTTCCTTGAAAAAAGTTGCAAAACTATGCTCTCGCGCACGTCTGGACAATTTTGATCTTAGCTAGGAATTTTGTATCATTACGGCCCGAATACAAAATAACAGTTAAAGATGAAAAAGTGCATTACCTTTATCGCAGCGGTATCATCGCTGCTGCTCTGCGCATCATGCAGCAAAAGCCAGGACGAAAAAGAAGCGTTTGAGCGCATCGATGTGGACTGCAAAGCCCTGTCCGGAAGTCTCGGATCCGAATTTGCAGAGTTCGCATCCAAGAACACGTCTTACATCATAAGCGACCTCACGACTGAAAGTTCAGTCACACTCGGAGGGAAGTTCAGCCTGAATGACGAAGAGCTGCACCTGCATATCACAGCCACAGAGGATACTTACGGAAACGTGGGCAGCATCAGCATAGTCCCGGAGGACGAGAAACTGGACAAGGATCTGTTCGCCTACTTCCTCAACAACTACGAGAGCCTTGATCTCGGTCAGTGGCTGGGAGCAAAATATAATGTGACCGCAGAAGACGGAAGCTCCTCCGGCGGGGTTTATCAGACAGTGGATGAAACCCTTAAACTGGTCGAAACGTCCGCTGACCTGGACAATCTGCTGGTACACGCCGTGTTTGTAGTCGCACCAGGCAAGGCTTATGCAGTCCCTTCCATCAAGGACGGCCGCTTCTGCATCCTGGTCATGAACAATTTCCTGCGCCTCGACTATTCTAAGCTGTATGATCTTATTGGAAGCGACTACAACGCCTTCGCCGCAGACAACTACATCATCGGTTCAAAGATGTCGCTGTTCGGCACCAACTACTTCTATTGTGACTATGCGCTCGACTTCGCCGGTTATGCATTCAACTGCGATGTCAATGCGGACGCGGATGCCAAACTCATCACAGGCATAACCCTCAACTTCGCCAGCACGAAGACCGATGAACAGCTCTCAATGTGGAAAGCCTACGCTGCCGGCACGGAAGACCTCAGGCTCGGCACCTTCAAAGAGGCCTACACCAGTTCTTTCGGCTCCAAGGGCAAGGTTTTCGACTCCCCGGAAGCCGTGCTCGAGTATGTCGAGACCAAAGGCAGGCCCGCAAGCGGCTTCGACCCTGATATTGTCGTGGTCTATGGCAACGACAAAGCGAGCCTCACCATCACGCTCAAATCCCTTTCGGTCGTGATGAGCATAAAATAACCGTGATTGAAAATACAAGTCATTGACTTGCCACTAGGGTCTTGATTCAATCGACTTACAGTATACCGGGCGATTTATCATGTTTTTTGCATGTATTTCGCCCGGTATACTGTAAAATTGATTATCTTTGGAAAAACTAATATATGAAGAAAATTTTCGGAAGGCAGGAAGAAATCGCCGAACTCAAAAGATACTATGACTCCGGGAAATCGGAATTCATCGCCGTCTACGGTCGCAGACGCGTAGGAAAAACCTACCTCGTGGACAGTCTGTTCGGGGAAGAATATGCATTCTCCACCTCCGGCATCATAGGAGGGACACAGGAAGAAGAACTTGCCGCCTTTACTGAAGACCTTCGCAGAGCCGGCTACAAAGGGAGCAAACCGCGGTCCTGGATGCAAGCATTTGAAGCGCTCCGCACGCTTTTGGAACAGAAACTGGTTCCAGGGAAACGACTGGTCGTATTTATTGACGAACTACCTTGCATGGCCACTCCTAAAAGCAGTCTTGTTAAAGCTGTTGACCGTTTTTGGAATACTTGGGGAAGCAAACATTCCGAAGTTTTCCTAGTCGTCTGCGGCAGCGCCACTTCATGGATTATCCGCAACATTATCGACAATAAAGGAGGATTGCACGATCGAATCACCCACGAGAAGCACCTTTTCCCATTCACTCTGGGGCAAGCGCGTGAATATCTCCGCATGAATGGATTCAAATGGCCAGACATCAGCGTTTTGCAAACATATATGATTCTTGGCGGTGTGCCTTACTATCTTGATATGCTTGACAGAAACAAAAGCCTTTCCGAGAATGTAGACATACTTTTTTTCGGGAAAGAGGCTCCGCTCACCCGTGAATTCGACAGACTCTACAAATCTTTGTTCAGTACTCCGGATAAATATAAAGCAGTCATCAGAACTCTTTCCGGCAGCAGAAGAGGAATGACCCGTAGAGAGCTTGCAACGAAAATGAAAATCAATGATAACGGTCACTTCGGAGACATTCTTGAAGATCTGATCAATTGCGATTTTATCCGCTACTACAACCTGATGGGGAAGAGCGTCAAAACTACTGGAGGCCTCTACCAGCTGGTGGATTTCTACTCCATTTTTCATCAGACTTTTCTCACAAAAAAGATAACGGACACACACTATTGGAGCAACACGATGAATACTCCGGCTCAGAACACGTGGTACGGCCTCAGTTTTGAGCGCGTTGCTATGGCCCACATACCGCAGATTTTGAAAGCCCTAGGCGTTGACCGCATCCTGACGCAGTATTACTCATGGCGCAGTATGGAATCCCCACAAGGAGCTCAGGTGGATTTAGTCATCGACAGAGCCGATGGGATTGTCAATCTCTGCGAGGTTAAGTATTCCAACGGCACCTATGCCATTTCCAAAGATGAGTTCATAAAACTAAACAATCGCAGCGAAGCATTTCGTCGGGAAACCGGCACCAAGAAAGGCTTGTTTATTACTTTCATCACGACATACGGGCTGAAAAAAAACGGATACTCAGATACTGTCAACAGCCAAGTCACAATGGCAGACCTATTCGTATAACGGGCGAAACATTGTGTTTTTTACATGTATTTCGCCCGGTATAGCGTAATTAATCAAATTTTGCCTACAAGATTAAATCACCCCAATCTCATCTATCTCATTCATTATCCGGTCGGTCTGTTCGAGAGCATACAGTATCCGGCCATAATGAAGAATGTCCTGAAAACCCAATGCGCGTCCTTTACGATCTTTCAGCCATTTCTGAGCGGGCTGATAGCCTCCAATGTAGGCATTCCAGGCAATGGCGGAAACATTACCTATGTATTGTTTCTTATTTATCTTGACACGGCCACCTTCTTCTGGTGACCAGGTAGATTCTTCAACGATATCATCGCCACTTTCGGGGTAGGTCACATTAATCGGCCAACAGTCCGAACTCTTCATCAAATGCAGACTTATCAATTCGTTGCCTTTATCGACAATTCTATGGAATTGCTCGACACCGGATGGATATGGCACACGGGGGAAATCCACTTTGAGGAATTCCTTGTACTTCTCTCTATAGGCTCTGGAATAAAGAACGCCGTAGACATATCCAAGAATCTCTTCCGGGGCGACATCTCTTCCTACAAGTTCGCAAATCTTTGATAAAACTCCTTGCTTAAGATTTGGATGCTTCTCATTCCCGTTTCCATATAGGTATAACGGGAATATATTAGTGTTGTCTTTTGATGAAAGCAGTGTCTTATCTATTATTTTATTCGACACAAAGAATGTCGGTTCATTATTCCTACTATTAATCCTTACCGCACAAATTCCAATATTATTATGGAGCATATTATGCAAGACATCCTCCCTTGCCCGCCATAGAACCTTACTATCATAATACGTCCATCTATCATCAAACGGACGATATGAAACTAAAGCAAACTTTCTGTCTTCGACTCTTAACCCACTGCGTTTACCACCTAAAATATATCCAGCATAGTTTTTTCCGAGAGAATACTTTTCTTTTAGTTGAGATTCGGAATAGTCTGTTGACAAAAAATCATTTAATCTGTCCCTTATTCCTTGTCTGGATGCAGCATATGCGAAAGAATCTCCCATTGATACAATCCCCATGACATTCTTGTTGAACAGTTCCTCCATACCGAATCCTTGGTTATATGCCTCCTTTCCGTCATCATTCTTTGGACACATAAAATAGTACGGATAATTTGGCTCTAATCTGCCATATAATACATCACATATTGTATTCTGCGATAGGTAGCAATACTTGTCTGCACGCAAGCCATAAAGATCTTTATAGTGGACAACTGCCAAATCATCTTTTCCCTTATTCCCGGTCTTGACAAAGATATTGATACTTGTTCCCACCATAATGTCAAACACGTTTTCATCTTTACCTCCGTCCGGAGCGGTTTCTTTTTTCTGGCTGTTCCCGTGCAGGTTCAGCACATAAATCTTGTCAAACGAGCGCAACAGGCTCCATCTCATGCCTCTGAATGTAGGATTCTCAAGAAATCCATTGTTGTTTATATATGCAACGACACCACTTCCTGTCCTGTCTACATACATCTGAGCCAGTCGCAAAAACTTAACATAATCGTCATTAAGCCATATTTTGCGTTCATGCAACTTCTCTTTTCCGCCTGGTTCTTTCTTATACTCCCCAATGAGATTGGTAATCCACTCGCCGTTATTGGAGGAAACGCCCGAATATGGCGGATTCCCAATCATCACCATCACTGGACAATCACGCTTGATATAATTGGCCTCGGTCGCTTCATCGGACAACCAGGTGGAAAAAAGTGTACCGGTGTCCGGATCACACTCTTCCAGCGAGTTCGTAAGAAAAATCTTGAACCGACTATCTTTCACATGATTATAGCCAGTGCTCTTAAGCAGCATATCCAGTTTCAAGTGGGCAACGGCGTAGGATGCCATCAAAATCTCGAAGCCATTGAGGCGCGGCAGCAGACTGTCTTCCACATAGCCCTGCCACATCCCTTTCATGTTCTCGAACTTGGAATAGATCTGCCTGATAACCTCGGCCAGGAAGGTGCCTGTCCCTGCCGCCGGATCAAGAATCTGGACGCGATGGAACTCTTTCGAGAGGGTCTTGGCTTCACCTTTTTTTCCAGAATACTGATCGTTGACAACATCCCAACGGATCTTGCCGGAATCTGCCAGACCCATCGGCAGAGAGAATTCCTTCTTGAGAATCTCATCAACACTTCTGACGATGAACTGCACGACTGGTTGCGGAGTGTACCACACGCCCTTTGCCTTTCTCAGTTGCGGGTCGTAAGCGGCAAGGAAGTCCTCGTAGAAATGGATCATGGGGTCGTTGTGGATTTCGTCCTTCGAGTAGGCCCCCATGATCTTGTCAATGTCCGTGGACTGGAATGTGGCCACAAGATCGTCTACAATCCAGGAAATACGGTCATCAATGTTGAATCCGGCAATACTCTGGAAAACCTGGCGCAGGAATGGATTGGATTTTGGTATCAGGGTCGCTGCCTCCATCCGGGAGAAGTCTTCCGGCGTAGTGTCGTGGAGTCGGGCTGCAAACATGCCGTAGGCGATGGTCTGGGCGTAGATGTCGGAGAAAGCATCCGTAGTAAGATTGTGAATCAGAACCTTCTTGAAAGCTTCATATTGGCCTTGTAAATGGCGGTTGTCGTAACTGTTGTTCTCCTCACTGAAAGACTTCTTGATGGTCTCGGCAAGCAGACGGGCCTTAGATGCCATTATAGCTGCAAGCTTTGATGCAGATATGATTTTCTGGGGATGAGCGTTCCCGATGTGGGTGATGAATTCCAGAAATTTGGTTTCATTTTCTTTGACCATTACAATCTTGTTTCCCCGGATTTCACCTATACGAACATTCTCCACCCACTCACCGGACTCATATAGATGAAAATCAAGATAATCGGTAAAGACAACAGTATCAAGCGAATCCTTATAACGTGAGAACTGCTCTTTATGGGCTTTGCGACCGTCAAGATCTGTATCGTCAATATCTTTAGCCTCAAAGAAAGCAATCGGCAGGCTGGTTTTCTTTTCTGTGATAATGTAATCAGGTGCGCCACACGCGATTTTAGCCGGTTCATTGGTTACGATAGCATATGGCATCAAAGACGAAAGGAGCTGCTGAAGAGCTGGGCGATATGCGTGTTCACGGGCCACTCCAGTCTGAAACTGCTGATTAACAGAGATGATATATTCTTTAATGTCCATAATGTGTTGCAAATGATTGCTTATGGATCATATAGTTTTAGAATTATGGCACGTGGCCGGGCCGGTGAGATAGACATCCCGGAAGCAGTCTCCGTCCGGGGTGAACTCCACAGAAAGCCTGTCTCTACGCGCCTGGACATCGTACTTCACCGGCGTGCGGGAACTCCCGCCTTCAAGCAGGTAAGAAGCGATAGCGGAAGCGGTGATGCCCGTACCGCAGGCAAGCGTCTCTGCCTCGACGCCTTTCTCAAAAGTACGCACACAGATAGATCTGCCACCGCCCGGAGCAGGAGAAACGAAGTTGACATTCACCCCTTCCGGGGCGAAGAGAGGATTCCAGCGATACTCGCGCCCGATGGTGTCCACATCGACAGTCTCCACATCGGAAACGAAAAGCACAAGATGCCGTGTGCCTGTATTGACGAACCAGCCGTCAAGTTCCCGGCGGAACTCAGTCACATCTATCATCTTGAGCCTGACAACATACGAGTCCCCACGCCGAGAGACAATCTCAGCCGAATGCAACCCGTCCGGAGCCTCAAACAGATAAGCCCTTCCGACAGCGGGCCTTATCCCGAGAAAATCGGCAAAAGCGGCGATGCAGCGCCCACCGTTGCCGCACATCATCCCGGAAGACCCGTCAGGATTGAAAAACTCCATCTTGAAGTCCACCACATCGGATGTCCCCAATATCATCAGTCCATCCGCCCCGATACGGCCGTCAGCAGAAAGGAATCCGCTCTTGCGGCTGCACAGACTGCAGATCTTTTCCGGCTGCCTGTACCCGGAGACATCACCGGAACGGCCGTCGATGACGATGAAATCGTTGCCGGCACCGGAATACTTGTAAAGCACCATTATCGCAACAACTCTTCAAGAGACACCGAAGTGGAGGTCTTCTCATCACGGTATTTGACTATCACCGGGCAATACAGGCTCATGCCGCTTCCTGTACCGGGGCCCTTGCTTATCGGACGGCTTCCGGAGACGACCACGGCCCCGCGCGGCACCACTACCCTGCCGTCGGAGTTGCGCGGCACAAACTCTCCCGTTGTCGCATCATAAAGAGCCGTCGAGGATGTGATGATGACCCCCGATGCGATCACGGCCTTCTCCCGGACTATCGTCCCCTCGTAGATGCCGCAATTGCCGCCCACGAACGCCCCGTCCTCGATGATGGTCGGCATCGCCCCGGCCGGCTCAAGCACTCCTCCGATCTGGGTTGCAGCCGAGATGTGGATATTACACCCCACCTGCGCGCAGGAGCCGATCGTGACATGACTGTCCACCATAGTTCCGGCCCCCACATAAGCACCGACATTGATGTAGGATGGCGGCATCACGACAGCCCCGGGGGCGATGTATGCCCCACGGCGTATGCCGGTGCCTCCCGGCACGATGCGCACCCCGTCTTCCAGACGGAAACTGCGCACAGGATATGTGTCCTTGTCAAAGAAAGAGAACTGTCCTTCGCTCATGTCGGTCATCTTCCCGAGACGAAACCCGGCCAATATCACTTCCTTAACCCAGGTGTTGACCTTCCATTCTCCGCCGGTCTTCTCGGCGACCCGGAGTTCTCCCGCCTCAAGGGCGGCGAGCACCTCATTGAATCTCTCTATTGTCACTTCCATAATTCATCAAGCGTAAGGGAAATAATCTCTTTTGTCTTCTGAGTGGCATCAGACAGCGGCGGACGGACTTCCCCGCTCATCAGGCCCAGTTTTGCCATCGCAGCCTTGACAGGGATCGGGTTCGACTCCACAAAACAGTTCCTAAAAAGAGGGGTAAGCCTGTGATGGAGGGCGCGCGCCTTGAGAAGATCTCCCTGCAACATCGCATCAGTCAAGGCTTTGACCTCACGCGGCGCCACATTGGATGCCACGCTCACGACACCCTGCCCGCCTGTGGCCATAAATGCAAAGGTCATGTCATCATCACCGCTAAGCACCGAGAACCCCTCCGGAGCACGGCGTATGATCTCACTCACCTGGGAGTAGTTGCCGGAGGCTTCCTTGGTGCCTATGATGCCAGGGCAGTCCTCGGCAAGCCTTATGGCAGTCTCGGCTGTCATGTTGGCACCGGTGCGTCCCGGCACGTTATATATCACGACAGGCTTGTCGGCCGCCTCGCTGACCGCCTTGAAATAACGGTACTGCCCCTCCTGGGTCGGTTTGTTGTAATACGGGACGACCACAAGATAAGCATCTGCTCCGTGGGGACCCAAAAGACGTATATTATCCAGCGTGCCCTGAAGCGAATTGGTGCCGCAGCCTACAAGAAGCGGCAGGCCGGGTGCACAACTGCGTGTAATATCCAGAAGGCGAAGCTTCTCATCCACAGAAAGAGCAGGAGTCTCCCCGGTGGTGGCAAGCGGCACGAGGAAATCCACCCCGGCCTCAACCTGCCTCTCCACGCAGGACTTGTAAGAGTCATAATCCACAGCCCCGTCACGGAACGGGGTCACGAGAGCTGTGCCGCAACCTTTGAGATACAACTTGCTCATAGTATCAGATCTTTAAATTCGTGTACTCCATCCAGCCCCTCAGTCATCAGGGCCGCGCTCACGGCTCCCTCGGCAAAACCCTGCCGGGAATAGGCCTCATGCGTAAAAGTCAGACAATCAACCTCGGAGCGCAACTGGACAATATGCGTCCCCGGCACTTCCCCGACACGTTCTGAAGAAATCTCCGGTTTCTCTCCCAGCGCCGCCTCGATGATGCCGCCCACGGTCTTGGCCGTACCGCTCGGGGCATCAAGCTTATGAATATGATGGATCTCCTTTACCGAGGGCGTGTAACCGTGCCCGTTGAGTATAGAGCAGGCACGCTCCACAGCCGCGAAGAAAGCATTCACCCCTATCGAAAAATTGGAAGCCCAGACGAGAGTTGTCCCGCTGCTGCGGAAAGCACGGAAAACATCATCCTTGATGTCGTACCACCCCGTTGTGCCGACCACGACAGCCTTGAAACGGTCCGCCAAGAAACCATAATTGGCTCTGAAGGCATCCGGTGTGGAGAAATCAATGCACACCGCCCCGGATGTCATGCTCTCCGGGAGTGAACGCACATCATCAGTGGCACATGCAGGTTCAATCCCCCTGCTGCGCAGCACCGATTCGACCATGTGCCCCATCTTACCGTAACCGCTGATTACAATTTTCATATATCTTGATATAATTATCTATTGCTTCTTCCAAATCTCTGACGGCAACCTGCTCATTGTCCCGATGCGCCGTCATTATCGACCCCGGGCCGCATATCATCTTGTGGGTGAACCCCGTAAGATGCGGGGCATCGCTCCCGAAAGAGACCGGTTTCGTCCGGAATCCAGGCAGGGTCAGATATTCGGCAGGAGCGTCGCCCCCGCGGGAGCGCACCTCAAGTTCCTGACCGTCAAGGGCATCCATATATGAGCACACCTTGGCATCAGAGGCAAAAGTCGTGCGGAAATACAGCCGGCAGTCAAGAGATGGGCTGAGTATGTTCTGGGGATTGTCGCTCCGGAGCAGACCGATGTTGAAGGTCGTCTTCCCGAGAAGCGCATCATCCCCGAAATCCTCGGCACGCAGCGCATCCATGAAATCGACAAACATGTCCACAGCGCTTCGCCCATACTGAGGGTAGCCGGAGTGGCAGGCTTTCCCCGTAAAATGCAGGTCAAACGATTTGGTGCCCTTGGAGGCGCTGACCATGCAGTTGTCAGTAGGCTCACCTATCACAAGATACGGAGCGGTGAATCCGGTCTGCGAGAAAGCCTTCGCCCCGAAAGAACCGGTCTCTTCCCCGCTGAGCAGCAGCAGGCCGAACCCGTCGCGGCCGCTGTCCGCAAGAGCGCGGCAGGCCGAATACATGGAGAAAATCTGCCCCTTGGCATCGCAGCTCCCGCGTCCGCGAACCGTATCCCCGTCAAAAACAGGGGCGATATATGGGGGGACGGTATCCATGTGCGTACAGAACACCAGCTCCGGCTTTCCCCAGCTCAACAGGAGATTGAGGGTGCCGTCGCCGACTTCATGGAGTGTCTTTCGCGGTGCATCAAGGCTTTTTTCCAGCCAGAACGCAAAGTCCCGTTCCCTCCCGGAGGTGGAATCAATGGAAAGCATCTGACGGAAAAGGTCTGTCATCATAGCAGCACGTCCCTGATTATGCCGGAAGCGGCAAGCCTGACACCCTCGCCTGCTCCCCTGATGACGAGAGGCGCCGAATATTCACTTTTTATGATGGTCACATTCTCCGTCCCGCTAAGCCAGTAGAACGGGTTGTCAGCACTGACATCGACCATCTTGATCTCCGCCCTGTATCCGAGACGCGCAGACGGATCCCGGCGCATTATGGCGACAAATCGCTGCCTCTTGCCTCCGGCGGCAAGCTGTTTCTCCCTGATCTGGATCTTCGGCTCCAATGCCTCCAATCTGGAATAGAACTCCTCAATCGGACAGTCGAAAAACTCACGGCCCAACATTGGCGTGATCTGCACGTCGTCCTCTTCAAGCGGCACCCCGGCTTCCCGGCCAAGAATCAAGAGTTTGCGCAGCACATCACGTCCCCCGAGGTCGGTACGCGGATCAGTCTCCGAAAGCCTCTCCTTCTGCGCCCTGCGGAGAAGGGCGGCAAGGCTCTCTTCGCACTCGGGACGCTCATGGGCGGTGAGCACATAATTAAGGGTGCATGACACAACCGCCTCAATGGACTCGATGCCGTCGCTGCAATTGGCGTCACTGGCTATGGACTCAAGGATCGGCAGGGACGTGCCGACAGTGGTGTCATAGCGGAAGAATGTGCCGTTCTCACGCGCCGCAGCCTTCAGTGAAGCATATTGGACATACGGGACAGCAAGGGCGCGACGGTTGGAAGTCACAACTCCGAGTCCGCTGCGGAACAGTTCCACATACCTGAGATACAGGGTCTCGTCATCGGTGCAGTCAATAAAAACCGACTTTCGGGGGGCCGTCTGGCAGACAGCGGATATGTATGCCCCGTCAGCCGAGCTCTCTCCCTCACGGAGTCTCAACGATATAGCCCCCTCGTCAAGTCCACGCAAATCTATAAGACAGTTGCGGCTGTCGGAAACTCCCGCAACCCTGATTGTCCGGCCAAGACGGGCCTCTACCCTCTCCCGGCTGGCGGCAATCAGTCTCACAAGAGCCTTGCCCACAGCCCCGTAGCCGGCTATGAAGACATTGACCTCAGTGATGCTGCGCTCCTCGAAGAACTCCCTGTGTATGGCGGCCACGGCTTCTCCGGCCACAATGAGCCTGACATCCACAAAAAACACCGACGCATCCCCGTCCACATCCGAAAGCGGTTTGATCCCAGCTTCCGAAAGCGCCGAGATGATCCGTCCGGAAGCGGACTTCCGGCTCACAACTCCCTCTCCGACAAGGCATATACGCGATACCCCGTCCTGAGGGCGGTCAAGGCTGGTCACGCCCATCCATGATTCAGGCCTCCCTTGACGGATGTCCCGGACCACAGTCCCCGGATTGCCCGGATCGAAGGTGTCTTTTATATTGATTGCGATGCCGGCAGACATGGCAGGACGCACGGTGGGCGCATACAGGACCTTCGCTCCGTTTTCGGCAAGTTCAAGAGCCGCCTGATACGAAATCTCGGGTATCGTCGATGCCGACGGGACCACCTTCGGGTTGGCCGTCATGATGCCCGGTACATCTGTCCAGATCTCAAGGGTTCCGGCATTGAGGGCAGCAGCATAAAGAGCAGCGCTGTAGTCTGATCCGCCACGCCCCAAGGTGGTCACATGGCCGTTCTCATCCGAGGCTATGAATCCCGGCGCGACAAACAGCCGGACGTCCGGACACTCAGCTACTGCCGCACTTATCGACGAATATGTCCTGTCCGTATCCACTTCCCCGCAGAAGGTCCTGATCAAACGGCGCGAATCGAGCCACTGAGCAGGGACACCGTCACAGGCAAACTTGCGGGCGATGATGACTGTGGAAAAAAGTTCTCCGAAAGTCACACAATCGCCGGGGGCGGCCGCCATGAGCTCTCCGAAAAGGACATCCACTTCTGCAGAAACCGCCTGCCGCTCTTCACCGGTGAAGAGCCGCGTGACAATCTCCTGATGCCGCAGCCTGAGACTCTCGAC
Source organism: uncultured Bacteroidales bacterium (assembly GCA_934726455.1). Lineage (GTDB taxonomy): Bacteria > Bacteroidota > Bacteroidia > Bacteroidales > UBA932 > Cryptobacteroides. The sequence goes on along the minus strand of CAKVDS010000048.1, from coordinate 4,456 downwards.
AAGTGCGTCTCTCTGAGCGCCTTCGGGCGTAGTTCCTATCTTGATAAGCGCATCCGTGCAGCCGCTCACTGCCGAGCACACCAAAACCACCCTGTCGCTGCGGAGCTCCCCCGACACGATGTCCATGACCGACGAGATCCGTGTCGCGTCCGCGACTGAACTGCCTCCGAATTTAAGTACCCGCATCAGACTCTCTCTATTTTAGCACCGAGGACATTGAGACGCCTTTCTATGTCTTCATATCCCCTGTCTATCTGCTCTATGTTGTCAATCCGCGACGTGCCGCTTGCGGACATGGCCGCGAGAAGCATGGCGATGCCGGCCCTTATGTCAGGGGATGTCATGCGGCCGGCCTTGAGGCATATCTTATGGTCATGGCCTATCACCACAGCCCTGTGCGGGTCGCAGAGTATGATCTGCGCACCCATGTCTATGAGTTTGTCCACAAAGAACAGCCTGCTCTCGAACATCTTCTGATGTATCAGCACACTGCCCTTGCACTGCGTGGCAACCACGAGCATCACGCTCAAAAGGTCCGGAGTCAAACCCGGCCACGGAGCATCGGCGATGGTCATGATGGAGCCGTCGATGAACGACTCTATCTCATAGCTATCCTGAGCAGGGACGTAGATGTCATCCCCCCGCTGTTCAAGTTTGACACCGAGCCGACGGAAGCATTCAGGGATGATGCCGAGGTTCTCCCAGGAGACGTTGCTGATAGTGAGTTCGCTCCGGGTTATGGCCGCCATCCCTATGAACGAGCCGACTTCAATCATGTCCGGGAGGATTCTGTGCTCCGTCCCGTGGAGAGACTCTACTCCGGTGATGGTGAGCAAGTTGGAGCCGATTCCCTCGATCTTCGCACCCATCCTCACCAGCATCCGGCACAACTGCTGGACATAAGGTTCACAGGCGGCGTTGTAGATAGTGGTGACCCCCTTGGCGAGAGTCGCAGCCATCACGATGTTGGCCGTGCCCGTCACCGAAGCCTCATCCAGCAACATATAGCACCCCTGCATGTTTCTCCCTGAAGAGAGACTGTAAGCACTCTTGGCTGTATCGTAGGCACATTTGGCCCCGAGTTTCATGAATCCGTCAATGTGCGTGTCCACCCGGCGGCGGCCTATCTTGTCCCCTCCCGGTTTCGGGAAATACGCCTGTCCGAAACGGGACAGTATCGGGCCGACCACCATCACCGAGCCGCGCAACTGCGCGCAGCTGCGTACAAAGTCCGCGCTGCGTATGTAGAACTCATTGACATGCCCGGCCGTGAACCTGTACTCCCCCTTGGCAAGACGCTCCACCGTGACTCCCATGCTCTCAAGCAGGGCAATCAGGTTCTGGACATCCAGAATCTCCGGGACATTGGATATGGTGACCGGTTCCGAAGAGAGCAGAGTGGCACTTATCACCTCAAGAGCCTCATTTTTGGCACCTTGAGGCTCGATAGCACCGCTAAGACGGTGCCCGCCCTCTATGATGAATGAACTCATATATGCTCAACCTCGGGTTCGAGTTCCACTCCGAAACGTTCACGTACAGTTTCGACCACCCGCTTCTCGAGAGCAAGTATGTCAGATGGCGATGCTTCACCGCTGCGGTTGACAATCACCAACGGCTGTTTTTCATATACCGAAGCACCTCCCTGCGAAGCACCCTTGAGACCGCAACTGTCTATCAGCCAAGCGGCCGGTATCTTCACCTCCCCGGAAGGAAGGTCATAGTGCGGTGCGAGTCCGTCAGGGGAGATGCGCCGGAACGCCTCCTCGCTGACAACGGGATTTTTGAAGAAACTGCCGGCATTGCCTATTTCCTCTGGATCAGGAAGTTTCGAGCGGCGCAGCTTTATCACGGCTTCGCGCACCTCCACCGGAGACTGTGGCGTCCGGCCTTCAAGGGCTTCGGACAGCCCCTTGTACTCAAGACGGGGACGCGGGGTGCGGCTGAGCCTGAAGAGCACGCTCGTGACGATGTAGCGGCCCTTGTTCTCCGCCTCCTTGAACATCGACATCCTGTAGGCATAGCGGCAATCGGCATTACTGAACTTGACCTTCTTTTTCTCCTGAAGGTCGAAACATACGACTCCGGATATGATGTCCTTGACCTCAACCCCGTAAGCGCCGATGTTCTGCACTGCGGCGGCACCGACTTCGCCCGGGATGAGGGAAAGGTTCTCAGCCCCCCAGAGCCCGTGGCGGCAGGTCTCGGCCACGAAAGAATCAAAGTTGACCCCGGCACCGACCATCACCGGCACGTCGTCGAACCCGACATCCACGTATTTGATGTACTCGATGTTGGAGTGCAGCACCGTCCCGGGGAAATCCCCCGTGAAAAGCAGGTTGCTTCCCTCCCCTATGTGCAGGAGCGGTTTCGGAAGCCTCTCAAAATTGAGCCCCTCCAGTTCCTTTACGTTCTCGTACTCCACAAAACACCCACAGGACACTTTCATCCTGAAGGTGTTGAGTGCACCGAGATCATAATTGAGCTTTATTCTCACTGTTCCTTATATGTTGATTGGAGATGAAGTTCGTCCATCTGGCTCTGGTCAATTTTGGACGGGGAATCTATCATCACGTCGCGTCCCTGGTTGTTCTTAGGGAAGGCTATGTAGTCACGGATGGTCTCCTGCCCGCCGAAGAGGGCGCAGACGCGGTCAAAGCCGAAAGCAAGTCCCCCGTGAGGCGGCGCTCCGAACTTGAAGGCGTTGATGATGAAGCCGAACTTGTACTCGGCGTCCTCGCGGCTTATGCCGAGCACGTCGAACATCCTGCTCTGCAGCTTGGCGTCGTGGATACGGATGGAGCCGCCTCCGAGTTCGGTGCCGTTGAGCACGAAGTCGTAGGCGTTGGCGCACACCCTCTCGAGATCCTCTTTCTTGTCAGAATAGAACCACTGCTCATGCTCCGGCTTCGGCGCGGTGAACGGGTGGTGCATGGCGTAGAAGCGTCCGTCCTCCTCGCTCCATTCGAGAAGAGGGAAGTCCACTATCCAGAGCGGGGCAAACACTTTCGGGTCTCTCAGGCCGAGACGGTTCCCCATCTCGATGCGCAGCACTCCGAGCTGGGTCTGGGTCTTGCGCCTGGCTCCGCAGAGCACAAGGATGAGATCGCCCGGCTTTGCCTCGCAGGCCTGAGCCACCTCATGGAGTTTCTCCGCAGAGAAGAACTTGTCCACGGACGACTTTATGCTGCCGTCGGAGTTGATTTTAATGTATACAAGGCCTTTCGCACCAACCTGCGGGCGCTTCACCCACTCGGTCAGTTCGTCGAGCTGCTTGCGGGTGTATTCGGCGCAGCCTTCGGCGGCGATGGCACCGATATATTCAGATGAGTCGAAGACGCTGAAGCCCTCACCTTTCACGAGTGCCGTGATGTCGTGGATTTTCATGCCGAAACGGACGTCCGGCTTGTCGGAGCCGTAGTTGTCCATGGCATCGTACCACCTCATGCGTGGAAGCGGATTAGGGATATCTACACCGAGGGCGTTCTTGAACATGCGGCGCATCATGCCTTCGAAGGTATTGAGGACATCCTCCTGCTCCACGAAGCTCATCTCGCAGTCTATCTGGGTGAATTCCGGCTGACGGTCAGCACGCAGATCCTCATCGCGGAAGCATCTCACTATCTGGAAGTAGCGGTCGTAGCCGGCCACCATGAGGAGCTGCTTGAAGGTCTGAGGTGACTGAGGAAGGGCGTAGAAAGTGCCCGGGTTCATACGGGACGGCACCACAAAATCGCGGGCTCCCTCCGGGGTTGACTTGATAAGGTATGGAGTCTCTATCTCCATGAATCCCTGCTCGTCAAGGTAGGTGCGGATCTCCTGCGCGAGACGGTGGCGAAGTGCCAAGGCTCGCTGAAGAGGAGGACGGCGAAGGTCGAGATAGCGATACTTGGCCCGGAGATCTTCTCCTCCGTCACTGTTCTCCTCAATGGTGAACGGCGGAGTCACGGACTTGTTGAGCACATTTATGCTCTCCAGACGGATCTCTATGTCGCCGGTCGGCATCTTCGGGTTCTTGCTGGCGCGCTCCACCACCTCGCCTGTGGCCTGGATCACATATTCGCGGCCGAGACCGGCGGCGGCCTCAACCAAAGCCGGATCGGCATCCGTCTCCACCACGAGCTGTGTGATGCCGTAGCGGTCACGCAGGTCGATGAATGTCATTCCGCCCAGTTTACGGGTTTTCTGCACCCAACCCGCCAAGGTGACTTTCTTGCCTTTGTCGGAAAGCCTCAGCTCACCGCAAGTGTTGCTTCTGTACATATAGTGTCTGTATTATATTCCAAAAGAGCAAAGATATAAAATAATCCGGTATAATATGCAAGCGCGCCGCCGGGCCACATTTCATGTGGGACTGTGCTGCTCTCCGGTACAGAATCAGGCATTCTGCTGTACGGGACACGTCCTCGGAGCAGTGCCGTACAGAAAACGGGGTCTTTTCTGTACGCGAGGCAAT
>CAKVDS010000047.1 GCA_934726455.1 uncultured Bacteroidales bacterium | reverse complement strand
ACAGGGATAACGACGAAAAGTCAACTAAAATCAGTTATAAAAGACAAAACCGAGTCAACCTAAATCAGGAAAACACACCGCGTGCGCACGAGAACCCCTGGTGCGCACGGAACCATCCTGGTGCGCACGGCGACAATCTCCTGCGTGGAAAGGCCTCTGGTGCGCACGGATGTGCAGGCCCTCAGTGTGATTAGCGGGGAGCAATGCGGACTCGGGCTTGAGCCGGGAGAGGAGGATGGCTGAACCGGGAGAGGCAGAACAGAGAAGTCGCCTATGACGATTGTCCTGCCGCCGTTCAAGAGGGCTGGGTCGGGAAGAGGTAGAACCGGCGGTCCGGCTTGAAGTCCAGCATCCACTGGTCAAAGATGATGTGGTCGTCGAGCGCACAGAGAGTCAGTGTATGCTCGCCGACGGAGATTTCAAGCGGGATTTCCACTACCCTCTGGCCCCGCATCACGTTCTCTTTCCACTGCTCGCTGCGGTAAGGTTCTTTTATTGAGAAGACCTGCGGCTTCCTGCCGTCAATGGAGAGAGAAAAGCGGATATCCCCTTTGTCGTTGGCCTGTGTAGGGATCAGGGCTATCCGCAGTACAGTCTTGCCACTAATGCCGGTCTCGAAACTGTAATCCAGCGCCCCGCCCTTTGGAACCGGTACGGCATTTCCGCTGTGACCGAGATTCTGCACAGGCGTGACCTCAGCAGAAGCCGACGAGAAATCGCAGGCGTTGCGTGCGAGGCAGTCCCCGCTCAAGCTGTCCAAAGCGGCGGCTTTCCATGAATTTGCCGCTTTGGACCATTCTCGGCATTCTTCATCGCTGAGCATCACCGGCAAAGAAGGTGCCCGGAACACATGCTGATCCCTCGGATGTTCGCACATCAGCCCACGCCATTTTCCGCCGGACATCACATCATTATAGTATCGGGTAAGGCTTCTGATTTCTTGATAGGCTGTCTGGCTTGCAGCTGCCGCAGCCATCATCACGCTGTCGGTTTTCCAGATTCCCGGGGCATAAGTCGTCTTTGTACGCTCACGTGCTTTCTGGGCATAAAGCATCTTTTCCGCCATGGCCCTTGTCGCGTTGACCGGATATTCCACGGATGCAAAATATGCGTCCACACTTCGCTGCGGAATAAGTTTTTTCGCCTCAAGAACGCGGGCCGATACTTTGCGCAGGCCATCTATGTATCGCTGCGCCTCATCCCCGAATTCTCTGAAACTGAACTCTGTATCCGAGACAGCAGACAGGCCGCCCGGGTGTCTCTTCCTGTCGGAGAGTTCAACCTGACTCCAGCCCATGAACTCCGGACGCCGCATCGCCGCCAAACGGTAATACTCCGTCATCGCAGGGGCGAGCAATGTCCCGGCCGCTTCGCCGAACTCCCTGCAAAGCCATCTTGAAAGATGGCTGTTTACGCTCTGCGGCCCGACGGAGCGGATATCCCATGCCATGTCAAGGAACAGTTCAAGATCATAAGCCGCCACTTTCGGGTCGTGTACGTTGGCTATCCAGAGTTTGCGGACATTGTGGTCATAGGCCTGCCGCATCTCATGGTATATGAGCCCGGGCTGGGTAGAACTCAGCCACAGGCAGTCATGCGGACGGCCCGCATAGCTCAAATGATAGTATACGCCGGCCCCGCCGCTGCGTGTCTGCTGCCGGGTTGAACTGAGACGTGTCATGTAGCCGTAGTTGTCATCGCACCACACTATGGTTACATCATCCGGCACTTCAAGCCCGTTCTCCATGATTTCGAGCACCTCCTTGTACGGCATGAACATCTGCGGGACGTCCGCACCGACGTGCCGCCGCAGAAGCTCCCTCTGGTCGTAAATCACCTGCTGGAGGGCGGAGGTCTTCTCTTCCAGGGTCTTCACTCCCTCCATCGAGCCGTCATGGATGCCCCTCATTCCTATGGTGTACAGGCCCGGCCGCCCTTTCATCTCCATGAGCCGTTCCGTCCAATAGTCCAGAACACCCTGCCTGTTTGTCATATAGTTATACCTCCCGCGCGCCGACTCGTCCCATTCCCCCACATTGTTGCGCAGCAGAGGCTCGCAGTGGGATGTGCCGATGAAGATCCCGCATGAATCCGCAGCCTCCCGCGCACCGGGGACATTGAAGAACGGGGTTGTGCCCGGATGCATCCCCGGCCACAGGGTGTTCGCCCTCAGGCGGAGAAGGAGTTTGAAAAGCTCCCGGTATGTATCCGCGCTTATCGTCTCAGGATTGTCTTGAGGGGAAAATGTCTGTGTGCTCCATGGCCTGAAAGCCCAGTCTTCGTCATTGAGGAAGAACCCTCTGTATTCGACTGACGGGTGCTGGAAGGTGCTGAACCCCTCCGGGAGTTCAAGTGAGCAGCGCTTTTCCGGATGCGAGTCTCCCCACCAGATCCAAGGAGACACTCCTGCCATACGGGAGAGTTCAAGTGCCCCGTATGCGGTGCCGCGGCCATCGGAGCCCGCAATTATGATCTGCCTGCCGCAGGTCCCTATATAGAAAGCCTCTTTGACAAAGGACAGGGAGTCGGCAATGTCCGCAGGCACTCCAAGCCGGCGAAGACTTGTCCTGTCCCGGTTGCATTGGATTATCTTGACGGTGGCGCCGCCGGCACCTGTCCGGCGCGGTGTGAGTCCGGTGACTTCTTCCAGATCATCCTGCAGCATATCAACGGCAACGCCGACCACAGGGTCGGCGTTGCGTGATACGTTGATGGTGACAGGAGAAACTCCGTTGAACCACAGGAACGCCAGTATGACCAGCGTCCCCATCTTACGCCACTTTCACCTTGAAAATGGCCTTGTGGATGGCGCCTTCGCCGATGAGAGGGGCGTGGGCCGTTTCAGGCGCGAATACAATCTTCTCTCCGGCCTTGACTGTGACGGTCTCCCAATCCTTGTCCTTGTAGAAGAGAATGTCCTTTTCGGTGTTGAAGTCGCCGTCGGCCTCGCGGCATTCGCTGCGCGGCTTTACTCCGAAGCTCTCATCCTTTGAGAGGGGAACCTGGATGTCGATGTACTTGTCGTGCACTTCGAGACGGGCCTGCTCCGGAGTCTTCATCTGGGAATCCACGATGTTGACAAAGAGATTGTCCCCGTCAATGATGTGTTTGCCGTTCTCGAGAGAGTTCAGGTCCGTGCCTGCCATATACTCGAGGGCCTTGATATAGTTGGGGTTCTTCGTGTAGTCCATATTTTTAGAAATTAAAGTAGTTCTTGGCATTGTTGTATGAGATGTCCTCAATCATCCGGCCTATCCTTTCCATCTCCGATGCCGGCAGTTTGCCGTTCTCCACATCAGTGCCGACGACATCGCAGAGGATGCGGCGGAAATATTCGTGGCGAGGGTAGCTGATGAAGCTGCGGGAGTCGGTCAGCATGCCGACGAAGCGGCTGAACAGGCCGAGCACGGAAAGCGCGTCCATCTGCCTGCGCATGCCGACTTCCTGGTCAAGGAACCACCAGCCTGAGCCGAACTGCATCTTGCCCGGGACGGTGCCGTCGTTGAAGTTGTAGGCCATGGTCATCATCACCTCGTTGTCCTTAGGGTTGAGGCAGTAGAGGATGGTCTTTGTGAGTTTGTCCTCCGATGCGAGGCGGTTGAAGAACTTGTTGCCTGCAGCCGCGATCTCCTGATCGTGGATGGCATCGTATCCGGTGTCCGGACCGACAAGGTTGAACATCTTGGTGTTGTTGTTGCGGATGGCTCCGATGTGGAACTGCTGCGCCCAGCCGGCTTCCGCGTCCATCACTGCCTGATCGTGCAGGAATGCGCTGCGGAACTTGGCGAGTTCGGCCGCACCAGGCTTCTTGCCGAGGAGCACAGACTTGAATATCAGCTCAATCTCGAAAGGCCTGTAGTCTTCAGAATAGAAGTTCTCCAGACCGTGGTCGGAGAGTTTGCATCCCATTGACGCGAAGAAGTCGTGGCGCTTCTGGAGGGCTTCCTGAAGGTCCGTATAAGAGTCGATCTCCATGTCGGCGGCTTCGCCCAGCTTCTTGAGGTAGGCCTTGTATGATTCCGGATCTTCTATAGCCATCGCCTTGTCAGGTCTCCAAGCCGGGATGACCTTGGTGCCGAACGGATGTTCAGCGATCATCTTGTGCCAGCGCAGGTCATCTGCCGGGTCGTCTGTGGTGCAGACGGTCTCGACTCCGAACTTGCGGATGAGGGCCTGTCCGCGGAACTCTTCCGTGGCAAGTTTGGCGTTGCACTCGTCGAAAATCTCCCTTGCTGTAGCCGGGCTGAGGAGCTTGTCGATTCCGAATACCCTGCTGAGCTCGAGGTGGGTCCAGTGGTAGAGCGGGTTGCGCATGGTATAAGGGACTGTTTCAGCCCATTTCTCAAAAGTCTCCCAGGCGCTGTGCTTGCCGCCGGTGAGATAGTCTTCTGAGACACCGTTGGCTCTCATGGCCCTCCACTTGTAGTGGTCTCCATAGTGTCCGTCAACGAGCCAGAGCTGCGTGATGTCCCTGAACTGTATGTTCTCGGCAATCTGCTGAGGTACGAGGTGGCAGTGATAGTCGATTATCGGCATCTTCTCTGCATGCTCGTGATATAGCTTTCTCGCTGTGGCGTTGGAAAGCATGAAGTCGTCATTTATGAATGGCATAGTGAATGGTGTTTTAGTCAAAGTTCAAAATTAACAATTTCCGTGCTCAAAACCTAATAGGCGATGAGTTTCCATACATCCCGCAGCCGCTGCTCCGGATCCCATTTTTTCTCGAATGTGCTCAAGGCGGTCAGGCTCCAGAACTCTTTCGGGTCCGGGGCCTTTTCGAGGTTGTCGTCCAGCCAGCCGCTCTGCCCGCCTTCGCGGATGTTGCGCCAGTAGTATATCCTCTGCCCGAGTTCGCACGGGTCAAGCACCTTGTCCGAGTAGGCATACATGATGTCGCGGTTGATGATGTTCTTGCTCATCACGGAGTTGAGGATGAAGAACTGGTGGTCGTGGTGGTAACGTCCGAGCAGGGTCGGGACGCCCGCATCGAAGTCGGAGTTGTTGATCACGAACTTCATGTCCTTGTCGCCGCGACCGTCGTGCCAGATCATGGCCCTGCCTCCTCCATAGAAGCGGCAGCGGGTGGCGTAGCACCAGCCGCGCGGACAGATGAAGTCCACGCCCGGGCATTCTATGTCAAGGTCGGCATGGTAATACATTCCCCCGCCCTTTGCCCAAAGCGACAGGGCGTCGTTGCCGTTGGAGGTGATGGTGCAGTTGACGATGATGGTCCTGGTGGCCGCGCCCTTGATTGTGAAGCGGTGCTTTACCCAGTGCGGCTGCATGTCCGCTGTAGGGGTGGCATCGAACTCGTTGCGTACAGTGAATCCGCTGATTATGCAGTCGTCCGCATCGGCTCCGAGTTCTATGATGGTTCCGGGTTCTTTTTCACCCGGTTTGAGATCGGCTTCAGAGAGGGCGATCACAGTGCTGTTCCTGTCTTCTCCGACCAGGATGATCCCCGGCTTGTCTATATTGAGTGTCTGCCTGTATTCACCCTTGCGTACCAGGATCTTGAACGGTCCGTTTGCAGGGGCCTTGTCTATGGCCGCCTGGATGCTCTCGCCCGGTTTGACGATCGCATCGTAGTTTTTCGGGTTGAGGACCGGCTCTCGGAACATGTCGATGGTGCCATTCTCATTGGCACCCTTGGTCTTGAGGCTTATTTTTGCCTTGTGACGAGGGTCATGCTTGGCAGCCCACTCCTCATAGAGCGGATAGAGGTCGGCCGGGCGGCGGCTGTACCAGCTGTATCCGCTGCGGCGTTCACGTCCTATCTGCTCCAGACGGCGGCGCATGATCCCGTCACGGTCGCAGACGAAAGGTTCGCACCGCTCAAGATCATAGAACCTGGCCCAGATGGCCGGCGCAGAAGGATCTTCGACGAGCCTCGTGTCGCGGGCTCCGTATTTGTCGGTGGTGCGCTCCACCCTGAAACCGGTGAGTTTGTATTTGTCGAACCACTTCATCGCGCCGTGCACGGCTTCTTTTACCCTCTTGTCCGGATTCGGGAGTTCCATCAGCAGCCGGACTATAGGCACGCTTTCCGCCGAGCAGAATGAAGGCAGCTCGAATGCGCGCGCTCCGGCAGGCTCCAGCGTCTCGGGGTCGTTCTGCTGGCACCACACCGTCGGCTTGCCGCCCACCTTGATCTGGGTGGCGAGTATGCACTCTATGCCTTTGTCAAATGAGGCCTGTAGCCTGCTCTTCATGCTGTCGTCCACCAGACCGGCAATATATGGGTCCGTGTCGTGGATGATGTCGTTGAATAGGTTGAGGGTGCTTGTCATAGCATCGTCGTTGTAGGTGATGTTGACCTGATAGCCCCTCATTCCCGGCCAGAACTGCGGCCAGCCGCCGTTGTCGTACTGCCCGCTGAGAAGATATTCCACGCCCTTGTTGAACCCCTCCCTGTAGCGCGCATCGCGTGTGGCGTCCCAGAGCCTTGCAAGGTAGGTCATCTGTGTGGTCGTGGCATCATTGTCGGTGGTGGAGTCATCGGTCTTGGACTTGTCTTCCAATACCTTGGCCATCTCCTTGTCCGTCAGGCGGCGGGACATGTCGATGTTCTTCGGCCAGCCGCCTGTGCATCTCTGGTAGGCGAGCACCTGATCACCGATGATGCGGGCCTCATCCGTCTTGTAGAATGCGGGGTCGGTCTCGGTCAGACCCTTTTTGGTCTGGGCCTGCAGGCCGCAGGTGGCGGCGAGCAGGGCGAGAGAGACGAAAATCCGCGTCAAAAATGTAGAATGTGTCATTGTATCAGCGATTAATAGACTTCGACGGAGCCTCCGTCATTTTTCTGGATGGCGGCAGTGGCGAAATAACCTATCTTGGCACCGATCCAGTCGCCTTCGCGGCCCTTGAACTCAGGCCCGAATGTCTTGAATTTCTTGCCGTCGAGGCTGTATGAGAACGTGGTGAGGCAATCTTTGCCCACCTTGACACGGAACCATACGGTGACGAAAGGCTGCTTCTCAAGCCCTGTGCTGCATAGTGTCTGCTCGGCTGCGCCTTTGTTGGCATCGATGCAGTCACGTCGCACGAGACTCACGTTCTGCCCGTCGTAGTTGAGCTCGATGGTGCTGTAGCTGCGTCCGGTCAGGACTACTCCGACTCTTTCTCCATCATACGAAGGACGGTATACGAGTTTGGTAGTGAATTCTGTGCTCGGGCCTACCACTTTCTGCGCCAGGATGTTTGGCGTGTCGCGCAGGTTCTTCCACCCCTCCGGGTTCTTGATGCAGTTGAGCCTCAGGCAGCCGAGGGACGGGTTGAGCATGAACCAGTGGAACTTCGGATTCGCCTCCCACTGCCAGTTGAGCGGGATGGAGGTTCCGGTAAATCCTGTTGTGGTGGCTGTGGCGCTCACGCCCTGAAGTTTCAAACCCTTGTACTGCTCCGCCACTGCCGGCCTGCGGTAGTTGAGCACCGGCTCGCCGATGCCGTCGCCGTTCTGGTCGGTGCCGATGATGCACCAGCCGTCCTTGTCCCAGGTCATAGGCTGCAGGTGGCAGACGCGTCCCCAGGAATAGCGGTCCTCGAAGTGGATGAACCAGTCGTCCCCGGCCACATCGGTCACCCAGCCGCCCTGATGCGGGCCATGGATGTCGGTGTTGCCCTGATGGAGCACGGTGCGTTTCTCGTACGGGCCGTAGACATTGCGGGAGCGCAGAACCAGCTGCCAGCCTTCCTTGACTCCGCCTGACGGGGCGAAGATGTAGTACCAGCCGTCACGTTTGTAGAATTTCGGGCCCTCCACGGTGTCGTCCCCGGTCTTTTTGCCGTCGAACACGAGCACCTGGTCTGAAATCACGCGCTTGCAGTCCTTGTCGAGCTCGCAGACGTTGAGGATGCTCTTGAATCCGGCACGGGAACCTGCCCATGCATGGACGAGATAGACTCTTCCGTCGTCATCCCAGAGCGGGCTCGTGTCGATCATTCCCTTGCCTTCGAGGATAAGGTGCGGTTTGCTCCACTCTCCGCGCGGGTCGGTGGTATTAATCTGGAAGATACCCTTGTCAGGGTCACCCCAGAAAATCCAATAACGTCCGTCGTGGTAACGGATGCACGGTGCCCATACCCCGTTGCCGTGGGACGGTGCATCGAAAGCGGGCCCCATCTCGGGGAGAGCAGCACCGGCAATCTCCCAGTCCACGAGGTCGGTGGAGTGCAGTATCTGAAGTCCGGGGAAACATGTGAATGATGACGCTGTCATCCAGTAGTCGTCTCCTACGCGGATCACGTCAGGATCGGAGTAATCGGAGAACAGGATCGGGTTGGTGTACTTTCCGCCTCCCGGTGCAATCATGAGCAGGGAGGCAAGCAACGAAAGAATGGTATTCATTATCTGTTGTGGATTTTGATGGTCTTGAGAGTTTCAGGGTCAGAGCTCGGGCCGTAGAACAGGGTGAAGTGTCCCGGGGTGGCTTTCATCTCGCCTGAGGCTTCATCGTAGGTCTTGAAGGTCTCTTCATCGAGCGGGATGCTGACTTCGGTGCTCTGCCCTGCAGGGATGCTTACTCTGCGGAATCCGCGGAGCGACATCTTCGGGCCGTCCTTGTCTTCGTCCTTGCGGATGTAGAGCTGGACCACTTCGTCGCCGTCACGGCTGCCCGTGTTGGTGACCTTGACTGTGAAGACGCCGTCTTTCACCTTGGCATTGCCGTATTTGAAAGTGGTATAGCTGAGGCCGTGGCCGAATGCGAAGAGAGGCTTGCCCTCGAAGAAGCGGTAGGTCCGTCCTGCCATGTCGTAGTTGTTAAAGTCCGGGAGATCCTTGTCGCTCCGGTAGAATGTGACAGGCAGACGGCCCGCAGGGTTATAGTCCCCGAACAGTACATCGGCTATGGCGGTGCCGCCCGCCTCCCCGGGATACCATGCCTGGAGAATCGCCGAGCAGATGCCGCTCTCCGGCAGCAGTCCCATGGCGGAGCCGGACATGTTGACAAGGACCACTTTCTTTCCGGCCGCGTGCAGAGATGCTATCTCACGGCGCTGATCCATAGGGAGTTCAATCGTGGTACGGTCGCCCTTGTTGAATCCCGTGATGTCGTTGTACTTCATCTCTTCGCCTTCCAGTCTCGGGCTGATGCCGCCGACATAGATGACGATCTGGGCCTCTGAAGGGTCGGTCGTGACGTTGGCCGCCCCGACCTTGGCCCTGATGCCTTCGATGGCAGTCACCGATGAACGCGGGGTGCCGTTGTAGTTGCCGTTGAGGACGACGGAGTCAGCGGCGTTAGGGCCGATGACGGCGTATTTTACGCCGCTCCTGCCGAGAGGCAGGAGTCCGTCGTTCTGCAGGAGCACCATGGATTCGCGTGCCATCTTGAGAGCTACCGCGCGGGACTCGTCACATGCGAGCCTGTCTTCGGAGATTGAGTTCCAGCTCACAAGGGAGTCCGGATCCATCTCGCCGAGTCTGAAACGGGCGGTCAGCAGCCTGCGCAGGGAGACGTCGATATCGTCTTCGGAGATCTTGCCCTCTGCAACGGCCTCAAGAAGATGCTTGTATGAACTTCCGCATTCGAGGTCGGTGCCCGTGCGGACTGCATTTGCCGTAGCTGAAGACGGATCATCCGGGAAAGTGCGGTGGCCGCCGGCTTTGAAGAAGTCATTGATTGCGCCGCAGTCGCTGGTGACAAGTCCCTTGTAGCCCCACTTCTCGCGGAGGAGCTGTGTGAGGAGCTGGTCATTGCCGCAGCAAGGTTTACCGTCCAGACGGTTGTAGGCGCACATCACCTCCTGGACGTCGGTCGTCTTTATGAGCTTTTCAAAAGAATAGAGATAGGTCTCCATGAAATCGCGGTAGGATACTGACACATCGAAACTGTGCCTTGTGCCTTCAGGTCCGCTGTGCACGGCGTAGTGTTTGAGACATGCGTGCAGTTTGTCGTATTTTCCGTCATTCTCTCCCTGCAGTCCTGTGACGGCGGCGTATCCGAAGCGGGACGTCAGATAAGGGTCCTCTCCATAGGTCTCCTGGCCGCGTCCCCAGCGCGGGTCACGGAAAATGTTGATGTTGGGCGTCCATACGGTGAGACCGTGGTATCTTGTCACTTTGCCCGCGCGTCTTGCCTGCTTGAACTTGATTCTCTGCTCGTCTCCGGCTATGGTGAACACTTCTTTGAGCAGTTCATCGTCCCAAGATGAGGCCATGCCGATGGCCTGCGGGAAGACGGTCGCTATGCCGGCTCTTGCGCAACCGTGCAGAGCCTCGTTCCACCAGTCGTATTCGCGGATTCCGAACTCCGGTATGGCCGGGCTTGAGTTCATCATAAGAGACACCTTCTGTTCCAGGCTCAGGCGGCCGAGCAGATCCTCGGCACGTTCTGCGGCCGACAGGGAAGCGTCCTTGTACGGCATGCGGTTCAGTTCGTCCTGATCGCGCAGGAACTCTTCGGGCTTAAGTATCTTCGGAGTTATGCGGAGTTTGTAGATGGCTCCCTTGAACCAGCAGACCATGTTCTGGCGGACTCCGAGCGAGGTTTTGCCTTCATTGATGACAGGCTTGTATGCGAGATCCCCACTGCATTGCTGGACCCCGTTCACGTAACTTTTCAGCCCGTCCTTGCCTGCCGTGAGCGTGAGGTTGTACCACTGTCCGCACGGGTGGGTAAGTTTCTGGTCTATCAAAACGCAGGATTCCGCTTTGCTGCCGAGGTGGACGAAAGCGTCAAAGTACCATGTGTTGTTTGGGTTTACGCGGCTCTCGAACATCACTCTTGCTCCGCCGTAGGCTCCGAGATGCATGAATCTCTGTTCGAATGCGCTGCCGGGATACTGGTTGAATATCATCTCGATAGTGAATTCCTCCATTCCGGCGACAGGAACGCTGTCCAGAAACACCCCGTCGTCAACGCCGTCGAACTCGACGGCATTTCCGAGGTTTGTCTCTATGATTTTCGGTTCCCCGAGGACCTGCAGCACTTCCGGGTGTTTGTCTGCCGTCCATTCAATGACTCCCGGCATCTGGAGCAGGAGTCCAAGCATCAGTGTTATCATGTTGTGGTGTATGTTTTTTCAAAAAAGCCCCGTGCCGCGTCATTTTTCGCGGCATGGGGCCGTCGGTTATATAGACTTCAGAAGCCTATTTGAGTTTGTTCACGATGTTGAACCAGTCGGCAGAGGTCTTGACATCACCCTTGGACCAGCATGATCCGAAGTAGTATGTGAAGACTTCGCCGGACTTGATGCTCTTTGTGCAGATCCCGTGTGCGCTGTCAGGAGTGACGCTGACGGATTCAGCACCAGGGACATACACTGCGACACCGAGCATGCCGTCTTCAGGCTCCACGCTCTGGTCGGAGGCGTGTTCCCAGATGGCGTAGCGGTCAGTGCCCACAAGCTCGTCCTCGATGGTGTCCTGACCCGGGTGACGGAACACTCCGGCAGCCACGCAGATGGAGTCCGCACCGCTGAAGTTGTAGCTGTCCTCGACCTTGGTGAAGTAGGTGTCGGCGGTCACGGTAACCTTTTTGTCGAGACTTACCTTGACTCCGGCAGCATCCCATTCAGGGTAGTGGAGCACAAAAACAACTTTGTCAGCGCTCTCTTCGAGCATGTCGTATGAACGCCAGTTGGTGGCCGGATACCACAGTTCTCCGTTGATATACGGCACTGAGGCTCCGCCTCCGAGGCTGACGGCTACCTTGTAGCAGTCCTTGCCGCCGTGGTTGTGATGATAGTATGACGGATCTTTCTGAGCTTCGGCATACCATTCATCGGCCACGAGTCCTCCCGGCATCTTCACCCAGATGTCAATTCCCGGGGATGTCGGGTTGCCCTCAAGGGCCTTGCCGTAGATGCGGCCGGCTATGAGGTTGTTCTCGAAGACGAAATCATCGGCTCTCTCGGGCACGTAACGTGCCTTCACCTTTTGTTCACTCTGAGAGCTGCATGCGCAGAGGCCTGCGCAGAGAGCAAGTGCAAGAAAAACTTTTTTCATTGTTACTTGAGATCTTTCGTCGCGCACCAGTCCATATCGTTGTAGTCATCGTTCTCGCCGCACATGCCCCAGATGAAGGTGTAGTTGCGGGTGGCGCAGGCGGAGTGGATGCTCCACTGCGGAGAGATGACTGCCTGCTCATTGTGCATCCAGATATGGCGGGTCTCCTGCGGCTCTCCCATGAAGTGGCATACTGCCGCGTCTTCAGGGAGTTCGAAGTAGAAATACACCTCCATACGGCGGTCGTGGGTGTGGGCCGGCATGGTGTTCCAGGTGCTTCCCGGAGCAAGTTCGGTCATGCCCATCTGGAGCTGGCAGCAAGGGACGACTTCCTTGACAAGGAGGCGGTTGATGGTGCGTTCGTTGGACTCCTCAAGGGAGCCGAGGTGCATCACCACCGCGTCTTTCTTGCTGACCTTCTTCACTCCGGTCTCGCGGTGCGCGGTGGCGGAGCAGAAGTAGAAGCGGGCCGGCTTGTCGGATGAGTCGCTCTTGAAGATGACGTCGCGGTTGCCGCGGCCTACGTAGAGGGCTTCCTTGTACTCAAGATGATATTCCTCATCGCCTACGACTACCGTACCTGCGCCGCCGACATTGATGATGCCGAGCTCGCGGCGCTGGGTAAAGTAATCGGCGCGGAGTATTTCAGGAGCCGAGAGTTTCAGGTCTTCATTGACAGGGACGGCGCCGCCGGCGATGATACGGTCGAACATGGAGTAGACCATGTTGATCTCGTCGGCCACCATCACGTTCTCCACGAGGTACTCCTTGCGGATGCGCTCGGTGTCATAGTGCTTCGCGTCGATGTTGCTTGAAGCCTGACGTACTTGACAATTGAGCTTCATATCCGTTATTTAGGCTGTTTTCCGATGTAAGCGAGGATACCGCCGTCCACATAGAGGACATGGCCGTTGACAGCGTCAGATGCGTGTGAGGCGAGGAACACTGCCGGTCCGCCGAGTTCCTCAGGCTGGAGCCAACGTCCTGCTGGGGTGCGGCTTACTATGAACTGGTCGAAAGGATGGCGGCTGCCGTCCGGCTGACGCTCACGGAGCGGAGCTGTCTGAGGAGTGGCGATGTAGCCAGGTCCGATGGCGTTGCAGTTGATGCCGTATTCAGCGTACTCTGCGCAGATGTTGCGGGTCAGCATCTTGAGGCCGCCCTTGGCTGCCGCATAAGCCGAAACGGTCTCGCGTCCGAGCTCTGACATCATTGAGCACATGTTGATGATCTTGCCCTCGTGGCGCTCCATCATTTCAGGAAGCACGGCTGAAGACACGATGAACGGACCTACGAGGTCGATGTCGATCACCTGCTGGAACTGGGCGCGGGTCATCTCGTGCATAGGGATGCGCTTGATGATGCCGGCGTTGTTGACGAGAATGTCGATGTTGCCGACCTCATCGTGGATCTTCTCCACAAGAGCCCTTACATCGTCTTCCTTGGTCACGTCGCAGACATATCCCTTGACGTTGGTTATACCTGCCTCCTTGTAGTTGTTGAGGCCTCTCTCGAGGAATTCCTCGTTGATGTCATTGAAGATGATGTTCTTGATGCCGGCGGCAACGAAAGCTTTCGCGATGTTGAAGCCGATTCCATAGGAAGCGCCTGTGATCCAGGCGTTCTTTCCTTCAAGTGAGAATGGATTGTTTGCCATAATGATAACTAATGATTAAATAGTGTGTTGTTTTATTTGAGTCTTTCCATTTCGAGCGACGCCCAGATGAACGGGCCGACACCCTTGGAGTCGTTCGGCCTTACAGGCTCGCTGAGATAGTATGCGAAATCTCCCATACGGTTGCTGCTGCCGCCGAGACCTCCTACCGAGCAGCATTTCTCGAGGCTTATGCGTCCCTGGGCATCGGTGGAGATGAACTCCTTGACGACGTCTTCATACACTTTCTTGGCGTAAGGGAGCAGATCCTTGTCAAGGTATCCCATCCGTATGCCTTTGAGGAAAGTGTAGCTGAACATTGCTGAGCAGGTGGCTTCGAGGTAGTTGCCCTCGCGGCCCGGCTGGTCGAGAACCTGATACCACACGCCGCTCTGCGGGTCGGCCCATTTCGGCAGTTCCGTGCAGATGCTCTGCAGAAGGTCTATCAGGCTCTGTCTCTCCGCCAAATCTGCCGGAAGATAGTCGAGCACCTCCACGATGGCCATGCAGAACCATCCCAAGGCACGCCCCCAGCAATGCTGGCTCTGACCGGTCTGAGGGTCGCACCAGAACATGGAGCGGGACTCGTCCCATGCGTGACGATAGAGCTTGGTGGCAGGGTCGTATGTGTGCTTTGCCGCGGTGAGGAACTCATTGACGATCTCCTTGTAGGCTTCGGCCTGTTCAGCTCCGCTCATGTATCTCTTGGCGTATTCGGCGTAGAACGGCTCTGCCATATAGACTCCGTCAAGCCATATCTGGTGAGGATATATCTGCTTGTGCCAGAATGCGCCCTCGCTTGTCCTCGGCTGGCCGTCGATCTGGGTCTTTATGAGTTCGATGGCCTTGCGGTATTTCTCCTCCCCGGTCTTGTCGTAGAAATAGAACAGCGAGCGTCCCGGGCAGATGAGATCCACATTGTATTTCTCTACAGAATATGTCTTGATAGTGCCGTCGGCGTTTACAACATCATCATACCACAGATGGACATAGTCATAGATGTCCTGTCCGCCGTAGGTGTCGTAGACATCAAGGAAAGCTTTCAGCTCAAGTCCCGGGGTGTAGCCCCACTTGAGCTTGCCGTTGAGGTAGTCGAGATATGTCGGCTCCGGGCAGCGTGACATCTGCGAGCGCACCATTTTCTCGGACATAGGTTCTGCCTTGTCGGCGCATGACACCAGCGCTGCAAGTGCCAGAATGGTCGGGATCAGTCTTTTCATTTTCATATATTGTTGAAATTCTTTACTCTTACGGTTGTGATGGCATCTCCGGTCTCCGGATAGCACTTCACGTTCTTGAATGTGATGTCCTGTGAATTGCGCAGCGTGATGCCTTCATCGGAGGTTATGGTGCAGTCGCTCACATTGATGTTGGTGACAGGCATTTCCGGAAGTCCGTTGAAGAGCATCGCCCTTGCAGCCCCGTTGCAGCAGACATTATTTATATATATGTCACGGAATGCCGGGGTCGTCTCGTCTACCGGTACGGCCGGGACGTTGATGGTCTCATCCTTTTCCGCTGCGGCTTCCACTGCTGATTTGCCGCCGTAGAACAGGTCGAAGAGTATGGCGTCCGCCACGATGTCTTTCATGTAGATGTCGCTGATGTAGATGTTCTTAACGACTCCGCCGCGGCCTCTGGTGCTCTTGAAGCGCAGGCCGACATCCGTGCCGAGGAAACGGCAGTTGGATACCTTGATGTTCTCCACGCCGCCGCTCATCTCGCTTCCGACAGTGAATCCGCCGTGTCCGTGGAACACTGTGCAGTTGTCCACGATAAGGTTCTTGCAAGGGCGCGCCCTGCGCCTGCCGTCGGCATCCTTGCCGGATTTGATGCAGATGCCGTCATCTCCGGCATCGAAAATCGAGTTGGTGATGAGCACGTTCTCGCAGCTGTCCACATCTATGGCGTCACCGTTCTGGGAGTAGTATGGGTTGCGGATGTTCACTCTGTTGACTATGAGGTTTTTGCACATGAGCGGATGTACATTCCAACAAGGTGAATTCTGGAAGGTGCAGTCCTCGAGCAGGACATTCTCGCAGTTGCGCAGCGAGACCATGTTTGGACGGAGGAAACTCTTTATGCTGTTCCACTGCGCGTCTGTGAGTTCGGAAGGCGGCACGTTCATGTTGCTGATCCTGGATGCTATTTCGAAACCTTCGTCCGGATACCAGATACGGTTGTCCCGGCTGACAACTCCTCCCGAAGCTACGAGTTTTTTCCACTCTCCTTCGGTGAGCTTGGATTTTTTGACCATTCTCCAGGCTTCTCCGCTGCCGTCGATCACACCGCCTCCGGTGATGGAGATGTTGCGGGCCCCGTCGGCGTGTACAGGTGACTCGCATCTGCGGGTGTCAAGTCCCTCGAAGACGGTCTTGATTATGGGATACAAGTCCCTGTTCGGGTCGAATATTATGACGGCATTAGGTGTAACGTGCAGATCGCAGTTGCTGAGGATCTCTATAGGGCCGGTAAGCCAGATGCCCGAGGGCACGTCAAGATGTCCGCCACCTTTGTCTGACAGATGCTTCATCGCCTTGGCGAAAGCTTCCGTGTTGAGCGTGACACCGTCTCCGACCCCTCCGAAGTCTTTGATATTCACGCGGAGGTCAGGGATGGACGGTCTTGCGACCTTCTCCATCTTGAACGGGAGGTTTTCGTATAGATACGCGAATTCGTCTCCTTCCTGCTTTCCGCAGGAGGAGGCCAGGAGCGCGGCTCCTGCAGTCAATAATGACAAAATGGCGGATGGTCTTTTCATTTGTTGTTATTTTATTATCGCAAGTTTCCTGCCGACTTTGATGAAAGCTCCGATGGCCTTGTCGAGCTGCTCTCTGGTATGTGCTGCGGAGAGCTGGACACGTATGCGCGCCTGCCCCTTCGGCACTACGGGGTAGTAGAATCCCGTCACGAAGATGCCTTCCTCCGCCATTGCGGATGCGAACTCCTGCGAGAGTTTGGCATCGTAGAGCATGACCGCGCAGATGGCTGACTGCGTAGGCTTGATGTCAAAGCCGGCAGCCAGCATCTTGTCGCGGAAGTATTTGACATTCTCCTGCTGGCGGTCGTGCAGTTCGTTGCTTTCTCCAAGCATCTTGAACATCTCGATACCGCCGGCCACGATCATAGGCGGAAGCGAGTTGGAGAACAGGTACGGGCGTGAACGCTGGCGGAGCATGTCTATGATCTCCTTGCGTCCGGTGGTGAACCCTCCGACGGTGCCGCCGAAGGCTTTGCCGAGGGTGCCGGTGAATATGTCTATGCGGCCGTAGCAGCCGAACTGCTCAGCGACTCCGTGTCCCGTCGCCCCGACAACTCCAGCGGAGTGGCTTTCGTCGACCATGACAAGGGCGTCATATTTTTCGGCCAGATCGCAGATCTTGTCCATCGGAGCCACATTCCCGTCCATGGAGAACACTCCGTCAGTGCAGATGATGCGGTATCGCTGCGCCTGGGCTTCCTTGAGGCAGCGCTCAAGATCTTCCATGTCCGCGTTGGCGTAGCGGTAGCGGACAGCTTTGCAGAGGCGTACTCCGTCTATGATGGAAGCGTGGTTGAGAGCGTCTGAGATGATGGCGTCTTCAGAGGTCAGAAGAGGCTCGAAGAGCCCTCCGTTTGCATCGAAGCAGGATGCGTAGAGAATGGTGTCTTCAGTCTTGAAGAAACCGGATACCGCCGCTTCAAGTTCTTTGTGCAGATCCTGTGTGCCGCAGATGAAGCGGACGGAAGACATTCCGAAACCGTGGGTCTGCATGGCTTTCTCCGCCGCCTCTATGAGGCGTGGGGAATCTGCGAGCCCAAGGTAGTTGTTGGCGCAGAAATTCAGGGCTTTGGAGCCGTCCTGAAGTGTAATTTCCGCTGATTGTGCGGATACGATGTCCCGCTCGTTCTTATATAGGCCGGCTTCCTTGATTGAGGTGAGCTCGTCCTGGAGATGCTGCTTGAATTTGCCGTACATGGTGTATGTGTGTCAGTTCCCACAAAATTACGATTTTTTTGTATATTCGCAGCAAATATCAATGTACATTTCGATATGAAAAATATACTCGTGGTCGGTTCCACAGGCCAGATAGGCTCCGAACTGACGATGAAACTCAGGGCTTTATATCCCGAGGGCAATGTGGTGGCAGGTTATGTCCGGGGCGCGGAACCCAAGGGCGTCCTGCTCGAAAGCGGACCGTGCGAAGAGGCCGATGTCCTCAATGCCGGGCAGCTTGCCGGGATAGTGTCGAAATACAATATAGACACCGTCTACAACCTCGCCGCCATACTCTCCGCGACAGCCGAAAGCAAGCCGCTGCTCGCCTGGAACATCCAGATCAACGGGCTTGTCAACATCCTTGAAATCGCCCGCGAGAAGGGCTGTGCCGTGTTCACCCCGAGTTCCATAGGTTCGTTCGGCCCGGAGACTCCGCGTGAAGGTACGCCGCAGGACACCATCCAGCGTCCGCGCACCATGTACGGTGTGACCAAGGTGGCCACGGAGCTTCTCAGCGACTACTACCATACCAAATACGGGGTGGATACACGTTCGGTGCGTTTCCCCGGTCTGATATCCCATGTGACGCTGCCCGGAGGGGGCACCACCGACTATGCCGTGACCATCTATTATGCGGCCGTGAAGGGGGAGGAATTCGTCTGCCCGATCAAGGCCGGCACTTTCATGGACATGATGTATATGCCCGACGCTCTCAAGGCTGCCGTGGACATAATGAACGCCGACCCTTCCCGTCTCGTGCACCGCAACTCGTTCAACATCGCCTCGATGAGCTTCGACCCGGAGATCCTCTGCGCCAAGATTCGCGAGCACATCCCGGATTTCCGTATGCGCTACGAAATCAACCCCGTATGTCAGGGCATAGCCGATTCGTGGCCTGACAGGATGGATGACAGTTGTGCCCGAAGTGAATGGGGCTGGAAACCGGACTACGATCTGGAGACCATGACCGTGGACATGATAAAGCAGCTCCGCAAGAAACTTGGGAAATAGAGCACTGGTGTTCCGCATCGTCCGCCGCAGGCCGAGACGTACTCTCAAGGAGACTCCTGAGACTCTCCAGCTGCGCGCCCAGGCGAAAGCTTTCCTGCCGGGGCGTCTGCGTGAACTCGCCGCCATGCACGGGTTCGAGTTCAACCAGGTGCGCATAAAGCACAATGTCTCCAACTGGGGGAGCTGTTCATCAAAGGGAAACATCAACTTGAACCTCAACCTGATGCGGCTTCCCGAGCACCTGCGTGACTACGTGATGCTGCACGAACTCTGCCACCTCCGCGAGATGAACCACGGTCCGCAGTTCCATGCCCTGCTCGGGAGTCTGTGCCCGGATTGGAGGGAGTGCAGGGCAAAACTGAAAGAATACAGGCTAATATAAATTAAACGGATATGAAAATAGGAATATGCAGTGACCACGCAGGGCTGGACTACAAGACCAGGCTCATCTCCTACCTTGTCGGCAAGGGATACGAGGTTGTCAATTTCGGGACGGACAGCCCGGAAAGTTGTGATTACCCGGATTTCGCGCATCCACTAGGATATGCCGTTGAAAACGGGGAAGTGGATGCCGGGATCGCCATCTGCGGCACAGGCAACGGGATGGCAATAACCCTCAACCATCACCGCGGGATCAGGGCCGGGCTTGCCTGGAATGTCGAGGTCGCCAAGCTCGTGAAAGCCCACAACAACGCCAACGTGCTCGTGCTTCCGGCGCGCTTCGTCTCCTACAGGATGGCTGTGATGATGGTGCGTGCATGGCTCGAGACCCAGTTTGCCGGGGGACGGCATCAGAGAAGAATTGACAAGATTATTTGCGAATGACATCTCCTCTTATCCGGAGGGGATAATACTTCCGATAGACAAACCCTATCGATGGACTTCAGCGGACGTGATACGCAAGATCAAGTTCGCCGCAGTCAGGCATTTCGGAAAGAAGAATCTCAAGGTAGGCCACGCCGGGACACTGGACCCGCTTGCGACGGGTATACTTCTCGTCTGCATCGGAGAGGCCACCAAAAAGGCGGAGTCTCTCCAGGCTTCGCCGAAAGAGTATATTGCCGGAGTCACGTTCGGCGCTACAACTGCCTCCTATGATCTGGAGAAGGAAATCGACAGGATGTGTCCGCTGGACGGGGTCAGCGAAGAGAGTGTACGCTCTGCCCTGTCCTCCTTTGTCGGAGAGCAGATGCAGGTGGCCCCGCTTTTCAGCGCCAAGTCCGT
Organism: uncultured Bacteroidales bacterium; assembly: GCA_934726455.1. Classification (GTDB taxonomy): domain Bacteria; phylum Bacteroidota; class Bacteroidia; order Bacteroidales; family UBA932; genus Cryptobacteroides. The sequence continues at coordinate 435 of CAKVDS010000047.1, read as the reverse complement.
GGACGGTGTGCGTGCATACGAGACTGCGCGGAGGCTTTATCGTCAAGGGAGACTCGAAGAGGGGTCGGACCTTATCCGCGCAAGCAGGATAGAAATCCACGATCTTGAACTGCTTTCTTATGGTGTTCCGGAATTTGCGGCTCCTTCTTCCGGTGATGGCCGGAATTCACGCATCAACGTCGCCGACATCAGCGGCTGTTCCCTCCCGACGGCCATGATCCGCGTCGCTTGCAGCAAAGGGACCTACATCCGAGCCCTTGCGCGCGACCTCGGCGAGGCTCTCGGCAGCGGCGCTTTCTTGAGCTCTCTCCGCCGCACCCGCAACGGGGGCTTCACCCTCGATGACGCCCTCACCCTCGACGACGCCCTCGCGATGCTTGGGTAGTCCAGATTGCATTCAGGACGAATTCTGAGATATTCGACTTTAGCCGGCTT
>CAKVDS010000046.1 GCA_934726455.1 uncultured Bacteroidales bacterium | reverse complement strand
CGGGGAGAGTGACGGGGAGAGTGACGGGGAGAGTGACGGGGAGAGTGACGGGGAGAGTGACGGGGAGAGTGTCGGGGAGAGTGTCGGGAGAGTGACGGGGAGAGTGACGAGGAGAGTGACGAGGAGAGTGACGGGGTGAGGGAGCTACGACATGGCTGATGGCGATGACGGCACAACGCAGAACAAGCCGCGTGCGCACGGGGGAGAGAGTGTCAGGTGCGCCCGGCACGATGCAGATGAGTGGCGGTGGTATGAGGTGGAGAGAAAATCGCGGAAATTCCTATTTTTGCAGAGGGAAACGGAGCCGCCGCACTCGCCCTGTGGAAACGAAACCCGGCGCCGCAGCAGCACCGCGGACCACGCAGCACCGCGAAACAGAAAACATGACCGCAAAAAACAGAATACAGATATTTTCCATCCTGCTCCTGCTTGTCCTGAGCCAGGAAACCTGGCATCCATGCGCCGCAGCCCGGAGACGGGAGCCGGCCCCCACGCACGCCGCAGCCCCAAAACCCGCAGCCGCAATCCCAGCCCAAACAGCCGCCGCAGACCAGGAGCGCGCCGTCCAGGGACATGCCTCCGCATCGCAGGAGCACGCATACATGGAGAAGTTCTCCGTGGACGAGGGGCTGCCCCACACGGACGTGTCCTCCATCGTCCAGGACGCTGAAGGATATATCTGGATAGGCACCTACTCGGGCCTGTGCCGCTACGACGGCAACGACCTTAAGACCTGGGACATGTCCAATTCCATGCTGCGGAGCTCACGCATCCGCTCCTTGAGACTGATTGCCAATCGATTATACATAGGCACAGAAAACGGCGGCCTCACCATCTACGACACCGTCTCCGATACATTCGTCAAGACTCTTTCCGTGCCGGGCAACTGCGTCAACTCGATTTTCCCTTCAGCCGACGGCAAGTCCGTCTGGCTATGCACCAACGACGGGCTGTCGGTGATGCGCGACGGGCCTGACGGCTACAGCATCAGCTCCTGGTCGTCCGGGCGTGTATGTTCCGCCGGCTGCGCCATCGACGGGGAAGATGTCCTTGTGGGCACTTCCGCCGGCGTGGGCATTTTCAACGAGCAGGACGGCATGCGATATATCAGAGAGGGCGTGTTCGCGACATCGATGCTGAGTATAGAAGATCGCATACTCGTCACTGCTTACAGCGGCACTTTCGTCTATGACAGCTCCTCGGGGGCGTTCACGGCCCTGAACGGTATGGATTCCCGCTGCGCATGTCTGGACGGGGACGGGAATATCTACATCGCCACAGAAGGCCACGGCATAATGAAATATTCCGGAAGTCTCAAATGCACGGATGTCATCACTCCGTGGGACGACGGCATGCAGACTTCGGACGTTGAGGTCTCCTCGCTGTTCTTCGACAGCTCGCTCGTCCTCTGGATCGGCACCAACGGAAGCGGATGTCTCCGCAGCACGCGGACCAATCTCGCGTTCTCGCTCTGGACGCCGTTCCCCGAAAGGGGCAAAAACCAGCTTGTGACGATGTTCACGGACAGCCGGGGCAGACTGTGGGCATCTTCGCGGGACGGCAATGTGGCCGTCATGGATGGCGGCCGGGTTCAGATATTGGACCGTAGCTCTCTCTCCATGTTCCGCTCCATGCCGGTCTCCGCGATATATGAGGGGGACGACGGGGCGATATGGCTCGGCTCGTGGGATCATGGTGTCGGGGTTGTCGCTGCGCGGGAGGTCGCTTCCGCGTGTGCCGGACGGCCTTTCTCCATGAAGCGGCTTCCCGGTTTCCCGGAGGCCATCAGTGTCTACAAGTTCATCAAGGACTCCAAGGGTTCGACTTGGGGCACCACGGCTTCTGGCGTATGGCGTCTCTCGGCCGGCAGGTGGGCCGGCCTGCGCTATGAGAGGAAGAACCCGTCTTCGCTCTGCGATGATTTCACCACCGACATACTCTCTGACGGAGATGTCGTATGGGTGGGGACCCGCTCCGGACTCAACCGCATCCTGTGCTCGGAAGACGGGAGCATCAGGAAGATCGACAGGGTGCATGTGCGCTCCGGAGACAGTGCCGGAGAGTTCGTGTCGTTTATCCACAAGTCCGCTGATGACAGCCTGTGGGTGTCCGTGCTGGGACTTGGTCTGGCCAAGCTGATCTCAGACCCTGTCTCCGACAGCCTGGAATTCAGGGTCTATGACAGGCAGGCGTGCCCCGGTTTCCCGAACAATGAGTTCGAGTCCATCCTCGAGGACTCTGAGGGGAACTTCTGGATGGGCGGTCACGGGCTGGTCAGGTTTTCTCCCAAGACCCTTGGGGTCAAGACTTTCACGAGGAGCGACGGCCTGCAGAGCAATGCGTTCAAGATCTGGGATGCGGCCATGTTCCCGGACGGCAGGATGGCGTTCGGCGGCATCAACGGGCTCAACATCTTCAACCCTATGGAAATTACTGACAACCCTGTCGCGCCGCAGGTACGCATCACCTCGTTGGCGGTCAACGGCAAGAATGATCCCGTGACAGGCGCATTGCGGCTCGGACACGGCGACAACAATCTGGTGTTCCGCTTCTCCTCGATGCACTATGCCCAGCCCGAGAAGAACCTTTACCGATACAGGATGCAGGGTTTTGACGATGTCTGGCATTACACAGACGGGCATAACCCGTCGGCCTCCTATCTCAACCTCAGACCGGGGCGGTACACCTTCGTCGTCTACGGCTCCAACAATGACGGACTTTGGGGCGGGACCCCGTCTTCCGTCAGCCTGCATATACTTCCGCCGTGGTATGCATCGTGGCCGGCCGGGGTCCTGTATGTCCTCATCTTGCTGGTCTCAGCAGCCATGGTCATAGCCAAGACCCTCAAGGACAACGCTCGCAGGCATCAGAGGGAGATGGATGAAAAGCTCCGGGCGGAGCAGCAGGAGCGCAATGAGAACGAGCTCAAGTTCCATACCGACTTCCTTCACGAGATCAAGACCCCGCTCACCCTGATCACCACTCCGGTCGAAGAACTCCTGAAGAACCCCAATCTCGGGAAGGCCACCATAAGCCGTCTGCAGCTTGTGGACCAGTCGGCCAAGATCCTCCAGAAGCATATAGAGTCCATCACAGACCTTCGCAAATACGACAACGGCGCAGTGCGCCTGCATGTGGTGGAGATCGACTTCTCCCGTTTCGTCGAGGAGATATGCCTTCTGTTCCAGCCTCTTGCCAAGGCTCGCGGCTATGAGTTCTCTGTCAATCTGAACCCCTTGAGCCAGAAACTGTTCATCGACAAGGACAGTATCGAGAAAGTCATACTCAACCTCATGTCCAACGCCATCAAGTATTCTCCGGAGCGTGGCGGACAGATAAGTGTGGAGGTCTCCGAGACTTCCGCTCCGGACGGGCGGGAGGGGGTCTGTCTCACCGTGTCCAATCTCGGGATAGGTATCCTTCCCGAAGACTTGCCGTACGTCTTCGACCGTTTCCGCCAGGGGCGCAACAACGACAGGGGAGGGATGGGCATCGGGCTGTCTATCAGCCGCTCCGCCGTGCTTGAGCATTCCGGGCGTATTTGGGTGGAGTCAGTCCCCGGCGGGATGACTTCGTTCCATGTCTTCCTACCGTACGGGTGTTCGCAGTTCGCCCCGGAGGACATAGACCGGGACTACGAGAACAGCGACCATATCTCCAACTACGACTCCCTTGCCGAGTTCGGGGGCGGGCATGCCTCGACCGGCGGCGGAGTGGAGCGGGAGCACCTCGTGCTCGTGGTGGACGACAGCGCGGAGCTCAGGGAGTACCTCTTCAGCCTGCTCTCCACCAGATACAATGTAATCACGGCCAAAAACGGGTCCGAGGGCTATGAGAAGACCATCTCCGAGCAACCGGATCTCGTCCTTACAGATGTGGTGATGCCGGGGCTCAACGGTCTGGAGCTGTGCCGGAGAATCAAGGACAACAACGTCACCTCCCACATCCCGGTCATCCTCGTCTCGGCGCGGGACCTGCCGGTCTACAAGATGGAAGGCTTCCAGATGCTCGCCGACGACTACATAACCAAGCCTTTCCATGCCGATCTGCTGATGTCCCGCATCGACAACCTCATCCGCCAGCGCGAGTGCATGAGACAGTCGTTCCGGACCGAGGTCAATCTTGAACCGTCGGCTGTGACCGCCACGCCTGTGGACGAGAAATTCATCCGCAGCTGCATCGACAACATAGAGGAGCACATCAGCGAACCCGGCTACGGAGTCGATGAACTTTGCCAGAACATAGGCTATTCCCGTCCGCAGCTCTACAGGAAGATAAAGTCCATAACGGGCATGTCCGCCATCCAGTTCCTGCGCAGCATCCGTCTCAAGCGGGCGGCCCAGCTGCTCTCGTCAGGCTCCGGGATGACCGTCTCGGAGGTCATGTATGCCGTCGGCTTCAACAACATTTCGTACTTCTCCAAGATCTTCTCCGCCGAGTTCGGAATGCTGCCGAAAGATTATAAAAAGGCCTGAATGTCATCTGTTTAGGTTTGGGTGGCCGCAAGTCTGGCAGTGGCCGTGAATCCAGTTTTTTGCAGAATTGCGGAAATATGAACGATTTGTGAAACTGTCCTTGCCCTCCCGTCCATTATTATTGTGCCCGGATTCGGCGGATGGCTGCTGCGTCCTGCTTAAAACACTTGCACTAATACTAATTGAAATGAAAAGATTTTTTACTTTCGCTGCCCTGTGCAGTCTCGTCCTCGCAGTCTCCTGCAAGAAAGAGGATGCCCCTATCGACAAGGATTTCCAGTATGTGATCCCGGAGGAGGCCCTTCTTGGAGAGAAAGTGACTTTCGAGGATCAGTCAATCAATGTACAGTCCCGCACCTGGACTTTCCAGGATGCTGCGCCGGCGACTTCTTCTGAAGCCATAGTGGATGTGGTCTTCAACAAATCCGGAAAGAAAGCCGTGACCCTCACCGTGAACTATGCTGACGGGTCCAAAGACGAGGTGACCAAGGAGATCGACATCAAGGACGAGTTCTCCGCAAGCATCAAGGTCGAGGGCCTCACCCCTAAGGGCTGCGCCAAGAAGGGGAGCGAAGTCACATTCTCCCTCGCCGACTTCAAGAACGCCGGAGGCAATGTCACTTATGAGTGGACATTCCCTGGCGGAACCCCTGCGACTTCCACCGACGCCTCACCTAAGGTTGTGTGGAACGAGCAGGACAACAATGTCAAGGTGACCTGCACCGTGACCCGCGACATCGACGGGGCGAAACTCAACCTTGAGACCACCCTCATCGCCGGCAACTACCCTCTTCTCGTCAACGATGAGTACAGTGCCTTTGATTTCGAGGCCGCTACATCCAACCTCGCATGGTACGGTTGGTTCAAGGAGAGCACGGACGCATGCCTTTCAGTGGCCGACGGCGGAGCCCATGGCACCGCACACAGCCTCAGGGTCGATGCCAAGGGCATCAATGCCCTGACCGATCAGAATCAGGCTTTCGAGATGGCGCACAGGAACAACTGGTCCAACAACGCCAGGATGGTGGTGGGACAGAAATACGAACTGTCTTTCTGGGCCAAGGCCGAGGCCGCCAAGATGGGAGAGGGAAGCCTTGCCGCTTTCGCAAAGAACAAGGGCGAACTTGCCGCCATCATCTCATGGGTCAATGTCTTCAACTGGATTCCTGACTGGCTCCACGACCCTATGCGCAACCTCAAGGCTTCAGACGCATGGAGCGAGGTATTCCCTGGCGAGACATTCAAGACAGAAGGCGCACAGACATCCATCTGGGCCGGCGGCATCACCACCATGCAGGCCGAGAGCGAGACCGACGTGTGGTTCGAGAACCTGATCACCGGTGACTGGAAGAAATACTCTTTCGAGTTCACCCTTGAGAACGGCGGCAATCCTGGCGATGTCCTGAAGAACTGCTACATCGCCCTCGGTGTGACCGGTGTGGATGCCGTGTTCTACTTCGATGATTTCCAGCTCAATCTTATAGAAGAATAATAAGAGTTGTTTTTATTCCTTATGCAGTGCGCCGGCGAAGGGCGCACTGCATTCTAAAAAGTTTTACCCGGACAAATGATGAAACGGTTTCTTGTCTCTCTGATGCTTCTCGCATCAGCGGGGGCCGCTGCCTTTGCGCAGCAGATTAAGATCACCGGTCGTGTGACGGACAGTCACGGTGAGCCGATTTCGTGGGCCAATGTTTTCCAGAAAGGCACCATGAACGGAGCGACGACAGATGATGACGGGCGGTACTCTATCACCGTCAAATCGGCTGACGCCATTCTGGTGGCGTCCCTGATCGGCTATCAGGACAAGGAGCAGGCAGTCTCCGGCAAGACCGTCCTCGATTTTGTCCTCGAGTCCGACTCGGAGATTCTTGACAATGCAGTGGTGATCGGTTATGGTACGGCCCGCCGTCAGGACTTGACCGGCTCTGTGGCCTCCATCAAGTCCGACAACCTCAAGAACCATGTGATGTTCTCTGTGGACGACGCCCTCAAGGGCGGGGTCGCGGGACTCATGGTCTCCTCCACCAGCGGCCAGCCGGGTGCGGCTTCCAAGATGCTCATCCGCGGTGCCGCTTCCCTGTCGGGTTCAACCTCCCCTCTCATAGTGGTGGACGGTTTCCCGCTCAGTGACGTATCCACTTCCTCCGGCATGGGAATGTCCGGACTGGACTCGCAGATGAGCTCCCTCTCGATGATCAATACCGAGGACATCGCTTCCATCGAGGTCCTCAAGGACGCATCGTCCACAGCCATCTACGGCAACCGCGGCGCCAACGGCGTCATCATGATCACGACCAAGAAGGGCCGCGCCTCCAACGGACGCATCCAGTACAACGGATATGTCAGCGTCCAGAACCTTCCGCACAAGTACGACATGCTCGACTTCAAGGGATATGCCTCCATGATGAACGAGACAAACCCCGCCTACCTGCTCTTCAGCGATGCCGACGGCAACCTGCGCAATTTCGACTACGACAGGATCCAGAGCATCGACTGGCAGGACCGGATCTACCGTACCGGATTCATCCACAACCACAACCTCTCGCTCCAGCATTCCACTGACAAGACCAACTTCCTCGTCAGCGGCTCATACATGCAGAACGAGTCCATCATCATCTGCACCGACTGGCAGAAGCTCACCACCAAGATGAACATCGACCACAGCTTCTCCGACAGGCTCAAGGTCGGGGCTGACATCAACTTCAGCCGCATCATCGATGACGGCGTGCCGACCTCCGGAGGCGACGGCACCGCGGTGGGCACCATCATGAGCGCCCTCCTCTCGCAGCCTTTCGACCTGCGCGACGAGCAGACCCAGACCATGTTCCGCAGGGCCGGGGTGGAGCAGTACATGATCAACAATTTCAACGACTCCAACAAGCAGAACCCTGTGACGATGGCCAACGACATCAAGATGAAGAAGATCCTGAGCAGGACCATCGCCAACTCATATCTCCAGTACAACATCCTGGACGACCTTGTCCTCAAGGTCACCGCCGGCTTCGACAACTACTCGATGGAGGACAAACAGTTCTACCCGACCACGACCCCGCGCGGCTACCTCTACAACGCCCAGGCCGTCATGGCCAACATCTCCAGCTTCGGCTGGCTCAACGAGAACACCCTCACCTGGTCGCCGGTGTTCGCGGGCAAGCACCGTCTCAACATCATGGCCGGCGTCACCGAACAGGGTTCGCGCTACTACTACAACGCCACCGAGGCCTCATCGTTCTCCAACGAGTCCCTCGGCTACAACAACCTCTCGCTCGCCAAGGACTTCCACTCCTACTCCAACACGAGCACCGGTTCGATGCTCTCCTTCATCTTCCGCGGCAACTATGCCTACGATGACCGTTACATCGGGACATTCACTTTCCGCCGTGACGGCACGTCCACGTTCCTCAAGAACAAGTGGGGCTCGTTCTTCTCCGGAGCGTTCGCCTGGAACGCCAAGCAGGAAGAGTTCCTCAAGTACAACCGGGCCATCAGCACCCTCAAGTTCAGGGCTTCCGTAGGTGAGGTGGGCAACTCCAACGTCCCTACTTCCGGCTCGTTTGCGCAGCTCTACACCACCAGCACCGCATTCGGCACCGGCATCAGCATCGGCCAGTCCCCTGTGACCCTCGCCAACGAGAACCTCACCTGGGAAAAGACCCTTGAGTACAACCTCGGCCTTGAGTTCGGCGTCCTCGACGAGAGGCTCCACTTCGACCTCGACCTCTATCACAAGACCACCCGCGACCTCTTGCTCGACGCCCCGGTGCTCAACATCTCAGGTTACACCAAGGCATGGCAGAACGTGGGCAGCATCCGCAACATGGGAGTCGAGTTCTCCATGGACGCAACCCTCATCGACAGCCGTGACTTCCAGTGGACTTTCAGCGGCAACATCAGCCACAACAACTCCCGCATCCTCAAGCTCGGCCAGGACGGCGCTCCTATCTATCTGGGTATCAACTGTCTCGGCGGCCAGAACGCCGTCATCCTCCGCGAGGGCGGCAGTGTGGGCGAGTTCTACGGCTACCGCGCCATCGGACTTTACCAGCTTGACGAGTTCACCGCCAAGGAGAACCCTTCCAAGCCGGGGACATACCTCTATACTGTCAAGGAAGGAGTCCCTGTCCAGGGAGTAGGCGAACAGCCTGGCTCTATCAAGCTCTGGGATCGTGACGGCAACGGCAAGATCGATGACAACGACCGCGAGGTCATCGGCAACTTCCTGCCGAAGTTCTACGGGGCGTTCTCCACGACTTTCAACTGGAAGGCCTTCAACCTCTACCTCGGTTTCCAGTATTCATACGGCAACGACCTCTACAATGCCAACTACGCGATGATCGGATTCTTCAACGGCGACGGGTCCAACCAGATCGCCAAATGGAACGACCGCTGGACGGTGGAGAACCAGTCATCCCGCTACTATGCGCATATCTCCAAGGGACTCGTCTCTTCGGCTTTCGTCGAGGACGCTTCCTACCTGAGATTCTCATCCGCAAGGTTCACCTACACTCTTCCGAGCAGGCTCCTTGCAAGGGCGAAGCATGTCGAAGGCTGCAAGATCTATGTCTCAGCCGACAACATCTACACCTTCACCAAGTACTCCGGCTACGACCCGGAGGTCGGAATCAGCCAGAGCAGCGCTTCCGCGATACTTTCGCAGGGCTTCGACTACGGCAACTTCCCTCACGCCAGGACAATCACCCTCGGTGTCAACCTTTCATTCAAATAGGAGGACAGGACAATGAAAGCTAAAAGAATATTTGCGGTTATCTTCGCCTCGGCGGCCATCTGCTCATGCGCCGACTTCCTGGAGACCAAGGTGGAGAGCAACATAACGACAAACAACTTCTTCAGGAACACGAGCGACTTCGACATGGCGCTCACCGGTGTCTACTACACCTTCACCTCTGTGGAATGGGATGCCCAGCACCGCTACGGCGACTATTTCACCGGCTTCATGTACTGGGGCCGCATCGGCACCGACGAGGCCTATGTCTCATCGGGCAACAACGGCGAGGACCTCATCGGCAACTACACCTACACCCCGGAGAACCTCTTCGTGGAGAAGGTCTGGTTCATGCAGTACCTCGGCATCCAGCGGGCCAATGTCGTGATAGACAGGCTCAACGCTTACACCGGAGACCAGGTTTCCGAATCCGACAGGGCGAGGATTCTGGGCGAGGCCCACTTCCTGCGTGCATGGTTCTATTTCCAGCTCGCACGCTATTACGGGGAGGTTCCGCTCGTGCTGAACGAGACCACGGACATCTCCAAGCTCGACACCCGCAAAGCTTCCCTCTCTGAAGTTTATGCTCAGGTCATAAGCGATTACGAGACGGCCGAGGAACTTCTTCCGGTGGAGAACACGGTAGGGCACGCCACGAAATATGCCGCCACCGCCCTCAAGGCCCGCGCTTACCTCCAGATGTCAGGCAAGCCTCTTGAGGACAAGTCCGCCGCGGCCCTTGCGGCGAAAGCATGCAAGGAAGTCATAGCGAGCGGGAAATACGCTCTGGTCAAGGACTATTTCTCCCAGTTCGACGGCAAGCACGAGCACAACAGCGAGTACATCTTCGATGTGGAGTTCGACAACACGACCAGCAACTCACTCTACGGCGGCCAGGTCGGCACCGTGGACGGAGTACCTCACGAGCAGAGCGCCTACTGGGCACAGGTCCGTACATTCAAGGAGATGTATGACAAGTTCGATCCGGCCGACCTCCGCAGGGAGGCGGTCAACGCGGGCGGCCACATCGCAGTGAGCAAGGAGACCGGCAAGGCCGAGATGGTCATGGGCGATGAGAACTACAAGGACAACTACTGGGTCTACAAGTTCCGCCACCCTCTCGACAAGTCCGAGCGCGGCGAGACGTGGGCAAACTGGTGCAACAACATCAATTTCCCTATCATCCGCTATGCCGATGTGCTCCTGATGTATGCCGAGGCCGAGAACCGCGCCGACGGCTCTCCGTCACCGGAGGCTCTCGAGTGCGTCAACCAGGTGCGCCGCCGCGGGTTCGGCAAGGACATCAACACCCCGGCTCCGGGAGTGGATCTCCCGATGTCATCCGGTGCGGCTTTCGATGAGGTCATCCTCAAGGAGCGCAGCCTTGAGCTCTGCTTCGAGGGACACCGCTGGGCGGATCTTGTCCGTTTCGGCAAACTTCAGGAGGCCTTCCGCTCCGTCGGTCTTGACGAAAAGTTCAAGGCCAGCTATGATGCGGTGCGTGAAAACTGTCAGGAGAAGCACTCCATATTCCCTATACCTCAGTCAGTGATAGACGCCTCTCACGGGGCGATAGAGCAGAATCCGCTATGGAAATAAAAAATCTGATTGTCCTGGGGGCGGCCGTGATGTTGTCGGCATCCGTCTCCTGTACCAAGGAGTGGATTCCGACTCCAGACCCTTCGCAGACAAAGTGGACCAACAAGACCGCCGGCACGGAAGAGCCTGATGAGCCGGAGGAGACTTGGACGGAAATAGCCGAGGCCAAGGTCGCACTTGGCGAGACAAAAGTCGCTGAGCAGACCTCAAGCACATTCATGAAAGGTTATTGGCCCGACGGGAAACTGATTCCGGTGAAGAAAGGCAACCAGTGGCAGCTCTTCTGGGGCGAAGCCACGGACGCGCTTACGGTGGGGGACACCCCGTATCCTGAGGATCATATTTCCAAGCTTGTGAACTCCAGCAAGATCTGGGGCAAGGAATTCGTCCGCATAGACGGGTTCAACGACGGTGGCTCTTGGTTCATAGGTGTCTTTCCTCTTGGGAAAGCCGGCAGTTATGTGGGATTTTTCCATGCCGAAAGCCACTGGGATGCCAGCGGGACTGCACACAAGTCCATCGGAGTCGTCTACTCTGACGACTATGGCGCGACCTGGCGCGATCCGCAGCCGATCATCACCGACAAGGATCCGAAACCTGCCACCCCGGCATGGACGGGGCTTGGAGACGGCTGTGTCGTCTGGGATTCGGAGCATTCCCGTTATATCTGCTATTATCAGGGAAAGGTCGCAAGCGGGGCCAACACCCTCTGCATGGCGGCCTCTTCCGATCCGGCCGGAGCTCCCGGCACATGGAAGAAGTGGGACGGGAGCGGCTTCACCATCGAGGCCTGTGACGGGAAGACCGGGCTTGGAGGGGAGAACATAGCCATAGACAACCTGACCTCCATGTCGGGGGCCAACCCTTCAGTGATGTGGAACACCTATCTGAAAAAGTGGGTCATGGTCTATGCCACCTGGGGCAAGAGGGTGGTCATCACATACAGCGACGATGCCCTGCACTGGTCGAAGCCGGTCAAGATCCTCGGCTCCATCAAATCCCCGGCCTGGTACCCTAATCTCATAGGTGCGGACGGCGACCTGACTGGAGGCGAGACGGTCAAAATCTACTGGTCGCACAATCAGGATGACAGAGGCGTGAGGGATCTTGGATATTGTAGAATTAAATTTATAAAATAATGATTATCAAAAATATACTAAAACCTGTCTTTTCCCTCGCCGCGCTTTCGCTGCTGTTTGCGGGCTGCGGGAAGACCGTTGTCATCGAGCATGACGATACGGTCAAGGACTACACCCCGAAGGTCAGGGAGATCCTTGAGGCCCACCCCTCGGGCGATGTGACCATAAAGTTCGGGAAGGGAGTCTATGATTTCTACCCGGAAGGGGCTGCGGAGGAGTTCCTTACGCTGTCCAACAATTGCAGCGGCGACCGCAAGGTGGCTTTCCTGCTCAAGGACATGAAGAATGTCAAGGTGACGGGGGAGGGTGCCGACTTCATGTTCCACGGCAGGATAGTCCCGTTCGCCGTCAAGAACTCCGAGAACGTGGAGATCGGCGGCATAACGATAGATTATGACTATCCATGGACTTTCGAGGGGGAGGTGCTCTCCGCCGATGCCGTCAAACGCAGTTTCGTGGTGCGTGTCTTTCCTGACAACAAGTACCGTATCGATGGCGACCGCCTGCTTTTCGGCGGATACGATTGGGAATATCCTATGGGTGAGAGCATTGTCTTCGATCCTGAGACGCGCCGTCCGTACTATGACACAGGTGCTTATGAGCACGGATACTGGTCCGGGGAGATGGGAGCCCGCGAGATCGAGCCTGGCGTGGTTGAGTTTACGCGCCTCAGCGCCAAGGATGTGCCTCCTGTGGGCAGCATCTGGGACGACAAGGGCCCTATGAAGCTCAACCGTTCCTACCCGGGCATCGCCCTGCTTTCGAGCAAGGACATCATTGTCAAGGATGTACATGTCTATCGCTGCGGGGCCATGGCCCTGATGGCCGAGTATTCCGAGAATATCACGGTTTCCGGTTTCTCCACCGCCCAGCGTCCCGGCTCGCCGAGGATGATCACTTCTTCTGCCGATGCTACTCACTTTGTTGATTGCAAGGGACTTGTGCTTCTTGAAAACAGCCATTTCGAGAGTATGCTCGATGATGCCACCAACATCCATGGTGTCTATATGAAAGTGGACAGCCTTCTCGCACCGGATACATTTGCGGCTGTGTTCGGACATTTCCAGCAGGAGGGCAACCACTTCGCCGACGCTGGGGATGTGCTCCGTTTTGTGGACAAGACCAGCCTGCGGCCTGTAGCGGATGTCCGCCTTGTGTCCATCGACAAGAGCGACCGCACCTGCTATGTGATGAAGGTGGACAAGGATCTCAGCGGCATCCTCGCAGAGCCGCGCCGCTATGCGGTGGAGAACACCACACGGGGAGCGTCTGCCATCATCCGCAACTGCACTGTCGAGTACAACCGCGCCCGCAGCCTGCTGATCTCTACCCCGGGCGATGTGCTCATCGAGAACTGCAAGTTCGGCTCCATGATGGCCGGCATCAGGATATGCGGCGACGCCAACTACTGGTTTGAGTCCGGCAACACCCGCAATGTCGTCATCCGCGGCAATACTTTTACCGATCTCGGTATCGGCGGACGCGAGCCGCAGGCGATTCTCCAGATTGACCCGATAATCCCTTCGGATGCGCGCTCCAACGATTTCTTCTACCACGACCGCATAGTCTTTGAGGACAATACAGTCTCCACCTTTGACAATCAGATTATCTATGCGCTGAGTGTCAAGTCTTTGGAGATCAAGAACAACCGGTTTATTGACACGAAGACTTATGCTCCGCTCTTCCCTCAGCTTTCGGTGATTGATGTGCAGTACTGCGGTGATGTGAAGATAGTCGGCAATGATTTCACCAAGTGGAAAGAGAACGCGACGATAAGCATACACAAGTGCGTCAAGGTCGAGAACGACTCCGATGTGCAGGTCGTGGATTCTCCGAACCCTTTCTTTTATCAAAGTTGACGTGGAATGAAATTTTACAAGATTTCGCTTGTTTCTGCGATACTGGCGCTCAGCGCGTCAGTGTCGCTTTTTGCGCAGAAGATGGAGCCTGACCTGACGCTCAAGTTTGCTGACAGGGACACCTGCGCCCTGTATATGGACATATATGAGCCGGATTCTTCCAAGGTTGTCTGTGAGGACGGGAAAGTACGCCCTACGATCATCCATGTCTTCGGCGGGGGCTTCATGGATGGTTCGCGCCATCAGGAGTGGCTTCGTCCATGGTTCCGTGAGATGAACTCCCGTGGCTACAGGATGATTTCCATAGATTACCGTCTCGGCCTCAAAGGGGTGCGCGGTGTCTCTCAGATGAGGTTCGCCGTGCTTCTCGCCAAGGCCATTGACATGGCTGTGGAGGATCTGTTTTCCGCTACGGAGTATCTTCTTGCCAACGGGGAGGCTCTCGGTATCGATGCGCGCAATATTGTCGTGACCGGCTCTTCTGCCGGGGCGATCACTGCCCAGCAGGCGGAGTGGGAGCTCTGCAACCGGACTCGTATGGCTTCGGTGCTGCCTGCGGATTTCAACTATGCCGGCATCATGGCCTATGCTGGGGCTGTGCTTGTAAAGGGGCGGTTCGCTTATCCGGAAAAGCCATGCCCCGTGATGATGTTTCACGGGACCGAGGATGAACTCGTGCCGTATGATGTCATCAAGGCCGGCCCGGTCGGCTTCTATGGGCCGTGCAGGATTCAGCCTGTCCTCCAGTCTGCCGGTGCGGCGTGGAGGTTCTACCGTTTCCCGGGGATTAACCATGCTGTTGCAGGGTACATGCCCCAGACTGTTGCGCAGCAGGTGGATTTCATAGAGAACAATGTGATGCGCGGTTCGGTGGAGTGCAAGGATGCGGAGATTGTGGATCCTGCGCTTCCGACCTACGAGACAGGCGACCCGAACGGGCTTTATGATATCCAGCCTGACGATACGGCTTCTGTTGAGGAGCCGGCGCGCTGGACGATTGAGCCCGGCTCCCGAGGCATCCGCTGGGACGCTTCCACGGGGCTGCCGCACGAGGACCATATCGAGATGAGCGGGGAGCAGGTGTCCTGCGTGTTGCGCTGGGGAGTTTCTGCCGACCGTGCTTTTCATAGTGAGAAGTCGTTGGTCTTCCCTATGTTGCGCACGATCCCGAACAACACTCATGCGTCGATGAATCTCCGTGTTGCCGCCGATATTCCGTCTATGCTTGCTGTGAACGGGCGCAGCCTTGTCCGCGAGCAGGTGGATTCTGTCCGGATCAACGGTATGGTTGAGGTCACGAGCCTGTGGTCAAAGTCGAATGATTTTATCGGGGTAGGTTCCGGGCAGACCGAGACGGCCTGCATACAGATGACGCGCACCCTTTTTCCGTCCACGACGCTGCCTTGTGTATATGAGAGGTTCTCTCTTCGCAACGTGACCGGTGACAACCTTCTCGTGACTGTGCCGGAGTTCTGCCAGACTTCAGCCACAGACCACTATGCAGGAGTTGACGGGACTTATCTTGTACGGGCTGAGATAGACGGGGCCGGCACCGCGTGGATGAAGCCGGGAGAAGAACGCTGCTTTACCGTTATCTATCAGGCTTACCGTCAGGGCGGTACGGTTACATCGCCCCTGCTTGCGGGCTCTGAGCCTGTGACGCGCGAGATTGCCCCGGAGTCCCCGTTGCATCCGGATGTTGAGGCGGAGTTTGCCGCGCGCAAGGCCTTTGTCTCCGGACTCGGGGAGGATCTTGTCCTTGAGACCCCGGATCCTGTCCTCGACGAGATGTTCCGTTTCTCCAAGATCCGTGCTGCCGAGAGCATATTCAGGACCAAGGGCGGTCTGATGCACAGCCCGGGAGGGGAGAGCTACTATGCGGCCATCTGGGCAAACGACCAGGCCGAGTACATCGACCCGTTCTTCCCGTTCCTCGGTGACAGCCGCGGCAATGAGTCGGCACTCAATTCATTCCGTCATTTCGCGCGGTTCATGAACCCTGATTACAAGCCTCTTCCGAGTTCGGTGATTGCGGAGGGCGAGGATATATGGGACGGCTGCGGAGACCGCGGAGATGCCGCGATGATTGCTTATGGCGCAGCCCGTTATGCTCTGGCGAGAGGTGACAGGGCTGAGGCCAAGGAACTTTGGCCGCTCATCAAGTGGTGCCTTGAGTACTGCCGCCGTCAGATCAACGGGGACGGGGTAGTGGCGTCAGATACGGATGAACTGGAGAACCGCTTTGAGTCCGGGGATGCCAACCTCTGCACATCGACTCTGTATTATGATGCTCTCGTATCTGCTGCGTATCTGGGACGTGAGATAGGAGCGGCTTCTTCCGAATGCTCTGACTATCTGCGCCGTTCACGGCAGATGGCCGCTGCGATAGAAAAGTATTTCGGGGCGGAAGTCTCCGGATATGAGACCTATCGCTATTACAAGGGCAACACTCTGCTGCGCTCATGGATCTGCATGCCTCTCATCGCCGGCATAGACAAGCGGGCTTCCGGGACTTCCGCCGCATTGACTGGCCCCGAACTTATGACGGAGAACGGCTGTCTCACCGAGCAGGGGAGCGATGTCTTCTGGGACAGGGCCACACTTTATGCTCTGCGCGGCATTTTCTACACCGGAGACACCGACAAGGCGCTCGGCATCCTTTCACGGCTTTCGAGACGGCGCCTGCTCGGCGAGCATGTCCCTTATGCGGTCGAGGCCTGGCCGGAGGGGTCGCAGCGGCATCTCTCGGCCGAAAGCGGCCTTTATTGCCGTGTCATCACCGAGGGACTCTTCGGCATACGTCCTACAGGACTGCGCAGCTTCACAATGAATGTGAGTCTTCCCTCAGGCTGGGACAGCATGGCTTTGAAGCATATCCGTGCTTTCGGCTCGGATTTTGACATCAGGGTGTCGCGCACATCCAAAGGTCTGAAGGTGATCCTGACGGAGCACCGGACCTCCGGTGACAGGGTTCGCCGTTTTGTCCCGCGCGGAGGGCGTATAAACGTTAAATTATAGATTATGAAGAAAATACTGTTGTGGCCTCTTGCTGCTGCGGTTCTGGCTGGTGCCGGCTTTGCATCCTGCACTCCTGAAGACCGTCCGTCTGTACCGGAACCGGAGCCCGATCCGGTCGAGGTCCATCCTGTGGCTCGTGAGGGCTGGGACATATACACCGGCCCGAATTACAGATACGGCCCGTCCATCATCATAAATGACGATAATTCAATAGACATCTGGCTCGCTACGCCGGGTGATTATTATGGGACAAATGTGACAATCCCGGTTTCCGATGCCCAGACGGCTGTCCAGCTCGGCACGTCCGAGGTGCTTGCGCAGAAGTTCACTTCCTCTTCGGATTTCGGCTTCATCTCGCTCCAGTGCCCGTCGTGGGGCAGCGCTTCGGAGGGTTTCACTCTCTCGCTTTATGCTTGGAATGCGGATTATGCTACGACTCTCTCCGGGGCGGCTGTCGCTTCGAAGCGATTTGACGATTATGCCGACAATTCCTGGCTCAGCCTTTATCGGAGCTCAAAGGAGGATTACACCGAGACATTCCCTGCCGGAACTTATCTCTGGGTGATGAGCGGTGGAACGGCGCAGTCCGGGATATGGAAATGTACTGATTCCGGCTCGGCCGCGGGGACGGATGCCGTCTCTTACGTCGGGGGAGAGCCTGTGGAAGGGCAGTTCCGCTGCCGGATTACATCTGGCGGTTCGGGAAAATATTACTGGGACAAGATAACCTGGCGTCATTCCGATGACGGCGGCCAGACATGGACGGACGAGGCCGATGCTCTGCTCCCGTCCGACGGCAAGAGGGATGCTTTTTCGGTATGCGATCCCGGTGTCGCGAAGTGGGGTGGCTGGTATTATATCGCCTACACTTCCACCGAGGAGCCGAACGGCTTTGACAACGACCTCTATATCGCCCGTGGGCAGTCTCCGACCGGCCCGTGGGAGAAATGGAGCGGCAGCGGTTGGGGCTCTGACCCCCAGCCCGTCATAGACTATGAGCCTGTGCCGGGGCATGAGGGAGTGGTCTTCGGTGCCGGTGAGCCTTGCATCGTGGTCAAGGACGATCTCGTCTATCTCTACTATTCGTACAATGACTATCTTGCCTCCGAGGACCGTCAGGGCACCACGACCAGAGTTTCTACGGCTCCGGCGGGTGATGAGAACTGGCCTGCGCATCTCGAATTCCGTGGAGTGGCCCTTGACAAGAGCGATGTCTATGACCCCGATCACACTGATGTCAAATATATTCGGCAGAGCCGGAAATTCGTGGCCATACACGCTGAGCGGCGCAACTCCGATCTCAGCCGCATCCGTGTCTGGGAGTCTGAGGACGGGATCACTTTCACCAAGGGGGACATAGTTCAGGGGACTCTGCGCAAAGGCATAATCAACGCCGGCATGAGCGGTGACGGTCTCGGGCAGGTCCGCCCGGGTGTCCAGCAGTTCCTCTCATACGCCCACAGTGACCCGCCGCGCGTCTGGGGCCGCTGGTTCACCTGGTTCCAGCCCCTCGACTGGGAGCCGGATGAGGAAAAGTCATGAATATGTTCTGTTGTTTTCCGGAAAAAGTCATAATTTTGCATGAGTAAAATCATGAAAAAGTCATTATGCTTGAAAGGAAGATACAAAAGGTCATTCGTGACTATCTGAAGTCGGAATCCAATAAGATTCTTGTGATTGACGGGGCCAGACAGATCGGAAAGTCTTTCATAATACGGCATGAAGGCCAGTTGTTGTTCCCTAATTATATCGAACTCAACATGTATGAAGACAAGACGGGGAGGAAGATTTTTGAAAATATCAGAGATGTTCAGGATTTCTATTTCCGAATAAGCCTTGCCGCGGGAGACAGGATGGGCAAAAAGAAGGACACCTTGGTGTTCATCGATGAGATTCAGGCATATCCCGAACTTTTGACCATGTTGAAATTCCTCAAGGATGATGACAGGTTTACTTACATCGTAAGCGGCTCCCAGCTTGGTATCGCACTCAATGAGACGCTTTCCAAGCCGGGTGGAAGGATCATGACAAAAAGGATGTACCCTTTGGACTTTGAAGAATTCCTGTGGGCCAACAATGTTGGAAAAGAGGCTGTTGCCCATCTTTCTGACAGCTTTGCCTCTAAGATGTCTCTGGATGAGAATACGCATTCTTATATGATGGATCTGTTCAGGAAGTATCTTCTCATAGGTGGTATGCCTGATGCTGTCAATGCTTTTGTCGGGACGCATAACCTGGTGTCGGTACGTGCTGTTCAGGAAGAAGTATACAAACTTTACAGGGAGGACTGTTCACAATATGATAGTGAGAGAAAGCTGCATATCCGAAAAATATACGACTTGATCCCGTCGAATCTGGAGAATACAAAAAAGAGAGTGAAGGTCAATGAGATATCGGGAAAGAAAGGAAAAACCATGTCAGATTATGAGCAAGAGTTTGAGTATATTGTCAACTCCGGCATAGCGTTGGAGGTCAGTTCCATATCAAATCCGCGCTTCCCATTGAGAGATTCAATGAAAAAAAGTCTCGTCAAATTGTATCTTAACGATGTCGGTCTGCTTACTGATCTGCTCTTCAAGTATAATGCCTCTGCCGTGCTTGATGATGTGCCGAGCATTAATCTTGGTTCCGTCTACGAAAATTTTGTGGCCTCAGAACTGAAAGCTCATGGATACAGCCTGTATTATTATGACAACAAGAAAAATGGTGAGGTGGACTTTCTGGTTGATGACTATGATGATCTTACGGCTATGCCTGTAGAGGTGAAGTCCGGAAAGGACAATAAGAGGCACAGTTCGCTGGACAGATTCATGGATGTCAAGGATTACAATATCAAAAGGGGATTGGTGCTTTCAAACGAGCGTACGGTTTCTGTCGAGGGACGGATTATGTACTTGCCGATTTATTTTGCGATGTTCCTGAATTCGTCAGGACCCGAGAGCATCATGATCTGACTCCCTTGTTTGAATCTGTCGGGTCGTGGCGTACAGAATCCTTAAGCCCGCATTATAAAAAGACAGGAACCTGTCTGGGGATTTGTTTTCCTTTTGCTTCTCAGTCTTTAAGGCATCCTGCTGGCACTACGAGTACGCCATCTTTACGTCTGATGGCGTACCTTGATGTTCCCGAGAGCACCATAAGGAAAGATGGGGCTTTCATCTTTGTCGTATCGATCTTTGCAGCGAGGGTTTTCAGGTTTTTTGCCCCCGCTTCAATGTTTTTCTCTCCGCCGAGTTTGACTTCTATCAGCCCATATTTTCCGTTGCGCAGATGTATGACGGCGTCGCATTCAAGCCCGTTGCTGTCCCGGTAGTGGTAGGTGTCGCCTTCCAAGGCATCAGCGTAGATTCTTAAATCTCTTATGTACAAAATTCGGAGCATGACCACCCAGTCTCACGGCTGAAAATCCAGTGATTATTTCGGAGCATAACCACCCAAA
>CAKVDS010000045.1 GCA_934726455.1 uncultured Bacteroidales bacterium | reverse complement strand
AGTACTTCTTTTGTAGTTCTGTGTGTGGTGTCATATTGACTGACTCTGTTTTGAGTCAACCCTTTTCAGGCCAATACGGGATTAGTCGTGTGCGCACCGGATTAGCCGGATGCGCACGGGTGTTAGGGTCATCATGGTCGGTAGCGGCCGTATGCTGAGGAGGTATGTTCCGGCCACGCTACCCGTGCGCACGATAGTGATCACATGCAGCCAAGGTGCGGGAAGGGTTACTGCGGGTTGTCGCGGACGCAGCGGATGGAGTTGGCGGTGACACCGTTATCTTCCGGGAGGAAGATCTGCTCGTGGTTGACGCGGTACAGATTGGCGTGATCAAGAAGCTTGGGATTACGGCGTGAGGAGAGGTAGCCGTCTCTGATAAGATCGTCCGGAACAGATCCGAAAGAGAAATACGTCCTAGTCATGGTATCACCGGAGAAGAATGACGACGGGGAATCGACATAGTAGAGCATCACAACGGCCTCGCGCTGATTGGGAAGACGATATCCTACAGGACAATAGACTCCGCTGGATGTTCCCTTGATGGTGATCTGCTTATTGATCTCCTGCGCCGAAGATGCTGCGGCGTTGACCGCGTCTGCAGGGCCGGCCGCCGTGAAGTTGAGATACAGGCGGTTGGCCTCGGACATCTCGTCATGGTCGTCAAGATCGAGGCCGTTCACCTTGGTGTTGACAAACGGGCGGAGCGAAGACGGGTTGATATTCGAAGCATCAAAGGTGTATGAGCCGTCGCTCCCCCCGCTCGGCATTATCAAGTCCGCAGGCTTGGCATCGGAAGCGGAATCATTAGGCAGGCCGAGATTGCGCACGCAACGGACGCTGAAAAGATCCGTCCCGTCATAAGGCGGATTTGAAGAAGCACCAGCGTGCTCCATAGAATAACTCATATCTCCCGTCGCGCAGCCCTGTTCCGCCCAGAGGATGGTCGGGTTGTTGCTATTGTAGCGTCCATCTTTAAAGAAAGCCGTACTTGATATGATATGCTGATGCCAGTCAAATTGAGTATTCTCGACATCCACGACCCTCTTTCCATTACTCATCTCAATATACTTAACCGTATTCCCCTTGTTCCGGGTTCGCTCTTCAGCTGTCCTGGTATAAAGACGGGCATCCGACGAGACAACGTCCGCACCGAGCCAGATGCCCACGAGTTGGCGGATGGATGCGGTGTACCAGCGGATTTCGTCGCGGTCTATCTTGCCGTCACCATTGAGATCACGGTTGCGGGCAAGGCAGGAATAGCGCAGGTAGTACTTGTCCGTGGCCAGCATCGGGAGATCGTTCTCGACTTCCTCATTGAGATAAGTTTTCCACACGCTAGTACCTGGAGTAAGTTTCCATTCCTTTATCGAGTTGTAGCGCCCGTTGGACAGATCGGTGTTGCCCCGATTTTCCGTCTTACCATAACCATCCGAATTATAATCAAACAGATGCGCATACTCGTCCCTGTGCTCCATTCCCCAGGCAGTCTTGAGGTCTGTCTTGGATTCGTCCGTGTTATACACGGTCTGGATAGAGTTCTGGGTTATGGTGACCACGCTCCCGGTCATGCGGCTCTCGCGGTCGGTGCTGATCTGAGAGTTGCAGAGGATGGACATCACACGGTTGTCCTGGTTGACAAAAGTTTTCCAGCGGTCCTCGTAGCCCTCGACCCCGTCCCACTTGATCCCGGTGATCGGGTCGGCATCGTAGTAGTACTCATCCACGAAGGCGGTCAGGCAAATCTTCGCCCCGAGGGGGTCATCGGTACCGTCGGAAAGTTTGCCGTTGTCAAAGGCATTAGGCGTGCCGTTGTAGTATTTGTCCGCCTCCTGTCGCATATAGGCCACGAGCTGGCTGATGTCCATCAGTTCGCCTTTTGTCTTGGCATCGGCCCAGGAGCGGCGCTTCTCCTTATAATAGCTCCCACTCGCCTGTTTCTCGTTGAGGGCGAACTTGACCCACTTGTAGTCCCGGCAGTCGTCCGTGATGATCTCGGCTCCGGACGCGGCGATGAGCGGCTGCCCGTCACAGAAAGGGGTCTTGACCCGCCAGGTCATGTTCTCGTAGCTCGGGATGCCGTTCTCGTCCGGCTGAGTGAGGTATTTGGCGTGGAAAGTCAGCGTCTTGGTCACATAATGGGCATCGCATAGGGCGATGGTCTCCCGGGCTATGGACACCACTCCCCCGGTCGCCGGCTCGCTCTCGATGTCATCTCTCACCTCGGCCCTGATGTTGTCCACCCCGTATATGGTGATGGTGTACTTGTAGCTGTGGTTGCGCTCCACATTGAAATCCCCGAAACTGCCGTCCTTGAAGTTGCCCAGATGTATGCGGTAGACAACCTCGGCATTGAGTATCTGGCCGGCAGAATCATTGTTCAGTTTCATCGTCAGCCATCCTTTCACCTCCACATAGGTCGAGAGGTCGTCGGCATAGACAAAGGCCAGAGTCCCGTCGGGGTTGACTGTATTGAGCCCGGCGGCATCCTTGACCTGCTTGTCGCGGTCGTGGAAACCGGCACCTGTCCCCTTCGGATCGCGGCAGTTCTCGACCATATAGAAAGAGAAGCCGCCGCCGGTGCTGCTTGAATAGTCCGGGACAACAAATGCCGTGGAGAAGAAATCAGCGGATGACTGCCCCGCCGCCCGGGCGATGTTGCCGAGGGCGTTGCTCTCCCCGCGGTCGGCATAAGAGGCGAGGTAAGTCTTGCGTGGCACATTGACCACGCGCCACTTCTCTATCTTGAAGCTCTCCACCTGCTGCTTACCCTCTGAGGCCGTACCTATCTGGAAATCAAAGCTTATCTTGGCATCGAGACGGGTGAACACAAGACTGCCGGAAGTGCTCATCGTGCCCCCGGAAACATTGACGGGCCGGAGTTTCCCACACATCGGGAAATAGCCGTTGCGGCTCACGACATCCTGGCTCAGCGTGATGACAAGCTCTTGAATATCAGAAATATCGTCCACGCTGGAGCTGAGATATTCAGAGCTGATGCGGACCATGTCGGCATTGATATTGGACAGGGCGTAGACGGTGTAGTTCTCTCCGTTCTTGGTCTTTATCTTGATACGTCCACGGGTCTGCGTCTTGGTCTCTGTTCCAGAGGATTCCGTCTTCTTAGTACCCTGAGTCTTGCTCCAGCAGTCCTCAGCGGCATTCGTCACCGCCTCATCGCTGGCCTTGAGCATCGAGTCATCGAACCACTTGCCGTAGATCTTCTTGCCTGAGTCATTGAATACGAAGAGATAGAAATTGCGAAGGTTGTTCTCGTTGGCATATTCCAACGTGGCCTTGGTCTCCACCTGGAGCTCCCCGGAAGCACCGTAGTCCAGTATGAGCCAGCCTTCCCCCTCGGAAAGTCCCGGTTCAACAGGAGTCTTGACACAGGAGAGCAGTGCCAAGGCAGTGAACGCAAACAATATGTATTTGAGCAGTCTGTTCATGTGTGGGAACTTTTTAATTGAATGAAGCGCTTCCGCCGCCATCCTTCCAGTCCTCAACCACATAGTCAAAGGCCCCGGTCTGGGACATGAACGTCACCGTGATGGTGGTGGTGAGCCGCTGGTTGCGCCAGAGGGCGGTCAGGGGCTGGGGAACGTTGTAATCATCGAAGCTGGTCAGGTCGCGGGCGATGAATGTGCTGCCCGCGGCGGGCACACTGTTTCCGGAAGCATCAGACCACTTGGCATCGGAGAGGGGAAGGAGTTTCCAGAAATATTGGTCGCCGGAAGTGTCGAGGATGGAAGAAGGGCCGTTTGTATAAACATAATAACGATTCCAATAATAACTAAGATACAACCCTTTCCCTCCGGCCATAAAGTACATCCTGTCCGGCTTGGCCTCACGGAAGTCGAACATGAATTCCGTCTTCTGTGACTGGCTGGCTTCAAGTTGATTGTTTCGGCTGTTAAGGTGATAATCCGGATCATACGCACTCCGCACATAGCCCTCGTCCTCATCCGTAAAAGTCCAGAGGTACGGCTTGAGCTCATCCTCTCTCATATTCTCTATATCCGCATCTGTCAAGGCTTTGATGCCAAGTGAAGTTCCGTTGAGATACAGGCATGGATAGCCGGAGGAAGTTCCATAACAGCTGCGGATCATATACTCCGTACCGTCTGCCTTGATGCTGTGGCCGTCTTCGACTATTTTCACAGCCCCTTCGGCCGTGAGCCCGGAAACATCCTGCCCCTCCGGGAACGCCCCCACTGCCATACGAAGCTTGTAGCCGGATTTTGACTCACCCCCATAGAGATAAGTGGAATAGACTGTCTCGATGCTGCCGCTTCCTATAGATAAAGGAAGATTCTTGAACTCCGGCATAGGCAGATCCTCGCTGTCTGCCGGCATCAGGTTTTCGTCCGAATGGCGGAAAAGGTATGTTTTAGATATATTGAAATCAGAGAGGCTCGCGTCCCCGATGACAATCTGGTGTCCGTCGCTCTGGTTCTTGATCTTGATGCTGAAGTGCGCCAGCACCCGCTCAAGCTCGGCGGAAATCTTGTTCTCCCCCGGAAGAAGCTGGATGGTCTTGGACACCGAGAGCGGCATGCCGGCCTCATCGCCATAAGAGCCTGTCATCTCGGGCAGTTCCATATCAATGAAGGCATTGTCTATCTGGGTCTTATCTCCGTAAGTGTCTAACCCTGTATAATTGGCCACCGCATAGAGGGTGTAGGTGGCCCGGTAGATGTCAGAGAATGTGATGGTTGCAGTTGTGCGCCCGGCATCGAACGTCGCGGCAGTCCCCTCCGTCGTGCCGGAGAATGTCTGCCAGTCGTCGGTCTTCACGAACTTGACAATATTGTTGTTCGCGTCCACAATCCAGAGCCGGAGATTGTTGAGGGCATCTCCGGACGCAGCCCCGCCGGCCTTGGTGATTTCCGAGGTGCGGACAGTTATACTGAGCTCCGCCTTCCCGCCCACCGCCTCAGCAACGGCAGGCTGTTTGCCGCAGGCGGACATCATCATGAAAGCCGCAAGCGCAAGGAAAATATTTGAAATCCCGGTTCTCATGCCTTAAATGAACACATCCCATCCGGAGGCGAGCTCCTCCCATGGTTTGATTGACACTTCCACCTCTATCCCCGATGCCGAGACGGAGATGGTGTATGTATATTTCTTGCCGCATTCCCACTCATTCCCAGGGAGTTGAGCAGTAAAAACGGCAGAGCCGGAAGCCTTGGTCGTGAAGTTGAATGCAGCCCCGCTTCCAAGAGTTTGGGGAATCACGAAAACATATCCCGGGTCGCTGCTTTCGGCATAGACATCTACGGCGCAAGTGGCATCATCCGGGCCATCCGGCACTTTGAAAGGCTTGTCAGTCTCCCGAGCCGGAGTCCACTCGTGCAGTTTTCGGGAACCCGGCGTGGAAACAATCCACTGCATCTTGTCTGCCGCATCGGAAGATGAGACTTTCCCGAACGCGAAAGTGCCGGTGGCGCAGACCCCGCTCAACCAGGCAGATGTCACATAATCCACAGCATCCGCAGGCTTGACCCCATCCTTGTACTGAACCTTGAAGCATACCGCAGCGAGAGCATGGCGAAACTTCATCTTCACCTCGTCCGTCCCCTGAGAAGACGGAACCCTCTCCTCGTATGCCACCATCAAGTCAAGATTGTCAACGAAGAGGCTGAAGCCGTCAAAGGTGAGCAGGTCCGAGGACGAGGTGGTGTGAGGAGAATATTCATACGGATACCAGGCCCTGAACTTATAGGTCGAGCCCCGGTTCCAGGTCTCGTACTCTTCCGGGGCGGCCTCATAGGTCTTGTGGCCATAATAGAACCAGCCGACGGGA
The DNA here is from genome assembly GCA_934726455.1 of uncultured Bacteroidales bacterium. Taxonomy (GTDB): domain Bacteria; phylum Bacteroidota; class Bacteroidia; order Bacteroidales; family UBA932; genus Cryptobacteroides. Next base: position 15,861 of record CAKVDS010000045.1, on the reverse strand, counting down.
GTGGAACTGTAATACGTCACAGGCTGAGGCTGGCTCTTGAATACATCCTTGCCACTCTTTGTGGCATAGACACCGAACTTCCGGCCGTCAGACTCCATTTTATCGGAGAACTCCGCCAGAGCTCTGGTATCCTGCCCCTCACCTATAGAAAAGGCCATCGGCCCGCCGTCCTGCTCAACGGTCACCTTGGCGCATGAAGCCATGGCCAATAAGCACAGAGCCAATATGTTGATATTGTGCTTCATGCCGTCAATACTGAATACTGTCAGAGCCTTTCACAACCCAATCCTCGACACTCTGACCTCCGAAGATGATCGGCTTGTCACTCGTACCGAATGATATGGTATAGATGTAGTGCCGTCCCGGCTCGAAAGACGTGGCCTTGGTGGAGAGATCATACAAATTGCGGGTCGCCGTCTGAGCCTCGTTTTTTTCGTCGATATAGTTGATGGTTATCGACGGGTAGACTCCGCCGTCACGCTGGCCGAAAGACTGCGGGATGACGAAAACCGACCCGACATCCACGACATCAATGGTGGAGATGTCCTTTGGACTGGCGGCAAGGGTCTGGCTGCCAAGGCTGGTTTTGAGAGGATTCCACTGGGGAGTCGCCAAGTACTTGTATGAAGCTGTGAGGTAAAGGTTTCCAAGGCTTATGCCGGTGATGGTGACCTTTTTTCCATCGGTGAACTCTTTCTCAAGTGTCGCCTTGACAGTGACTTTGGAAAGCGCGTGGCGGAAAAGGGTCGGAACGCCGTTGAGACCGTAGGTTGTCTCGGCTGCCGTCTTGTCTGCGGCAGGGTCGGCGACCAGGAAATCGCATTGGCTCGCTATCATATAGTCCGTGAGGGATACTCCGCTTTTGTCGCAGCCGACTGTCCCGGCATTCTCCGGCAGAGTGTAAGGACTGTAGGCGAAGAAACTCAGCGACCCGGCCTTGGGCCAATAGTATCTGTGCGAAGCCGACTTCCACTGCCCGTCCGCGTAGCTTATCTGCTCCGCTGAGGTGGCGCTGCCGATATACGGGATCGCCTCTTCTTTGTCCTTTGCCCAAGTCTTCCCCTCCGGCAGATACCAAGCCCATGCGCCGAAAGGCTGCGCGATGTCGTAGGTGGATTTTGTGCGCGGAGTGGAAGTCTGCGCCGGCTGCACGGCAGGCTCCGGAGTTTCGCTTGAGGCTGTGGCAGCGGAACCTCCGCGCGGAGTCTTCACCGAGACCACGCAGTAGCTCACCTCCGTCTGGATTTCGGGCACGTCAAGCTCCGCCCTTGCGCAGGAGCCCAAGAGCATGATAGTTGCGAAAAGTGGCGGCAGGATGATTCTATTCATTGATGTGTGTCTGTGGGAGGATGCCGGCGGCTTGTTCTTGCTCCGCAGGCGGTGGTTCCTCGGAACCGGTGGCGGATAAATGTTTGATAGTCAATATTTTGGCTATATGCCCTCCCTCGTTTTCAGGGGAAGACATATAGCTAAAATATTGTTTTATAGGCTGTTACGCGCCACCGCTTTTACAAGGTGATATCGTATCCCTGCTCGGTCCAGTCCTCTACAGCAGGATCCCAGAGAATCTCATCGAGGCCGATGGTAAGCGTAAGTATATACTTTTTACCTGCAACCCAATTATCCTTGTAAATATCACTAAGCGGTTTTTCCACTGTTACTGTCTCAACGACAGGAGTTCCAGAATAATTGGTTGTAACATTATATACGATCTCAATTACCGGAGTTGTGGTATTAAATTTCTGAGGCAGAACTATACTGTAATCAGTAATAGCAATATCGTTGTCTTTACCGTCATTTGTAAACTCGACAGCATCGGTATTTTTAACGAGTGGCATTTCCTCCGCTTCTGACCAAGATGACCACACGTTTTCAGGCGAATTTGCGGTAACTGATCCTTGCGTATAGTTGCCCTTGGTCATGACACTCTTAAGAGTTATGCTCTTCAGAGCGAATTTTTCGTTGTCAGTATACGCCTTATCGGTCTTGACTTTGAACGCAAGGTTTGAGAGGACATGGTGGAACAATGTAGGCACACCGACTGTGTAGTATTGGCCTGGATTAGCATTGGATTTCTGGTCTTTTTTTACCTCAGCGACCATCAAATCTTTATTCTTATTGTCTTTGACATCATAGTTCTCAACCTTGATACCTTCTTTGGCTGGGCAAGTAAGAGTCCCGGCATTGTCAACTATCTTCGGATCATCGGTGTCGTCAGTCCAGGCGAAGAAAGTCAGAGTTCCCTGTTTAGGCCAGTAGTAAGTAGTATTCTTGTTTTTCCAGATTCCCTCAGAATTCTTTTCAATAGGCGAACTGCTTATGTACGACTTTGCATCATTTTCAAGATCGGCAGAATCCCATGCTCCCTCCTGAAGGAAATAGGCATAAGAGTAGAATTTATGACTCCCGTTAAACTCTGTATGAGATGTTGTCGGCGCCTTAGTTTTTACCCCCCCCACTACAGTCTGAAAGGTAATTTCTTGAGGATCAGAGGATAACGGACGCACCTCGTTCTTTGAGCAGGCGGCAAGGGTCAGAAGGGCCGCAGCTGCAATAAAATAGTAATTTTTCATTTGAAAGTTTTTTTAACTCGATTTATGTTATCAATTATATGTCAATGTCATGGTGTTCATCGTCCCAGTCGTCCACCGAAGGGTCGAAGCCGCCTCCCGTGCCGGGGTTCTCCGGCGGGTCGATCTTTATCACATCGTCGAGCAGCAGCCAGTGGTGCTTGACACAGTTCTCCGAAAGGAACAGATTCGAGATGTCGAATGTCTTCTGCACGGTGCGTCCGTCAGTCGTCCGGAGATCGAAAGTGACCTCAAGTCCGTTCTCCGCGCCCTCCGGACGGCCGAAGGTGTTGAATATCGCACACACGACAGGCTCACCCTTGTCGTCACTCTTGAGCAGGGAGAAGCATACGGCGGACATCGGATCATCTATCCTCTCCCCGAGCGAAATATAATTGCCGCTGGACAGGCCCGAAAGCACAGCCGTGGCTGAAGACACATATTGCAAACCGTCCACCTTGATCTGCAGATAGTAGCTCTCGACCACGGTGCGGCACTCTGCCTTGACCACATGCACCCCGGTATGAGGCGGTATGTATTCGTCCGGCTCACGTGCAACCACAAGATGGTCAGGCTCATACACAACCGGTTCCCCGGCAGGCACCTTGGTGGCGAACTTGCTGGCCACGCTCTCCGGAACGGCTGTGGCATAGGCCTGTGAGGTCTCCCAGTCATACGGGTCACGTATCTGGGTCGTCTCCGTTCCGAAATTATACGCGAGCAGACGGTATGACCCCGGGGCAACGGAAACTTCCCCTGTAAAGACAGTCCTGCCGTCCTCGTCCTTGTCGCGTGAACTTATATATGACTCAGTGACAAGTGCGCCGCCGTTCTCCTCAAAGAAAAGCACCCTCATCACCTCCGGGTCGATCACCGGCACGGGAATCTTGTCGTTGTAGATGTCGCAGGTGACGTTCTGGATGCCGTCGAGGTTGACCCTGACCTGCACCCGTGTGCGGAAGTCCTGGTCCTCAAGCGGCCGCCTCTCGCAGCCCGGCAGCAGGCAGAGCGCGAGCCCCAAAGCGACGAAGCCACCCCGTACACCCCTATGCAAAACCGAACGCTGCCCCATCATCTCCCGACCCTCCTTCGCAAAGTTATAGGCACCACCAGCGACGCCTTGAGTTTGGTCGGTCCGAAATAAGAGAGCACGCCCGTCCGGAACGGATCACGGTACAGATGCTCATAGCCAGTCCCCGGCTCATAGTGCCGCCAGTCGCTCCGCATGAATCCCAGCGAAGCCGAGAATTCAAGGTTGCACCAGTCAGCAAGCGGCAGAGCATAGCCGTAGGTCAATCCCGCCGACCAGAACTCACCCTGCCAGCAGAACTTCTTGTCCCACTGCAGGTCATATTTTCCCGACATACCGTAAACCCCGAGGAAGTGCCCCGAGAGGCGGTCACGAGCGTCAGTCCTGGCGAACCACCACCGCGGCTCGATGCCCATCTCCCAGATCTGAAAGCAGTATTTGTTGCCGTTCGGACCCCAGTTCCACCACGGGAAGACATCCTCTACGGCAAGAGAAAAGCGCTCCCCAAGCGGCACTTCCACCTCGAAATTGAGCGCCGTCACAGCATCATACAGGAGGTTGGTCTTCAACGCGAGAATGGTACGCCGCTCCCTATAATCATAAGCGGTGCGAGGCGCCATCGAGCCACCATCCACCGGCAGCAGCACAGACGGAGCGCTGGCAGAAAGAGGACTTACTGCCCCGAAAACAGGCCGAGTCCCATGCCAGTCAAGCCTCACGAACGAACGCCTCATATACGAAAACCATTCCCTCACGATCCGCCTCCACAGCCCCGGGTACGCCCTCTTGATGAGAACTTTCTTGGCATCAGCCCCCACGGGCGAATCGATTATCTCAAGCAGGCGCGACCTCTGCGCCCCGGTCAAAGTCGAGTCCGAAAGGACACGGGCCCTGAAAAGATGCCAGGACTCACCGTCCGCATCCACGCTGAGACGATCCCCGAGCTCCGGGTGGGCAGAAAGAATATACAGGCTCATCGTGGCGGCACGCCTCTGCGCGAGACGGGCGTTATAGGCCGACATCCCCTCAGGAGAAGAATACGAGACAAGCCCCACACTGTCAATTCGTTCCAACCCTATGGCCGCGATGCTGTCCGACAACTCACGAAGCCGGGAACCGGTATTCATATATAAGGTGTCGAGGGTGGATTTGTCCCAACGGAAGTCAACTGTGAATTCAGCATTGCGCTGCTGTGCAGATGCAAGAATCGGGGAAAACAGGCCTACGGCAAAAAGCGCAAGGCAGAATCGCCTCACACTACCATGAAAACGACAATCCAGATGATTGTTTGTCAACAACATAGCCAAGCTTGCATATACTTTGTCGCGCCACTCCCCTCACGTCGTCTCTTGGCAAGAGACGACAAATGGGGGTTGCAAATATAACACCTTTATTTTTAATCCCAAACACCGGAAAAGTACAATTTTACCCCCCCCGTCAACTAATTGATATTCAATCATATATTCTTTTGTCGTCTCTTGCCAAGAGACGAGCATCGGAGAGGCACGCAAGCACTGAATATGAAAGACATCAAGGCAATCAAAGGGCTATTCACAGGCCGGTCCATCAAATCCGGCTTGGGGTGCTTGTCGTATTCAGTACTGTTGACCCTGTTCCTCTGTCTCAACGCCTCAGCACAGGATTCCACGCGCTCCGATTCAACCGGGCACAAATTCTCCCCGGACAGCCTGTCACGGGAGGGAATCATCCACAAGACCGGCATAAAGCACGAGGCCGGATTCTCCGTCAATTTCCGTTGGGACGATGCCGTCATACGCCCTGAATATATGGGCACGCGGGAAAGCCTTGAGGCACTTGCCGATTCCATCAATTCCATCGGGGGCGGGAATCTGGACAGTCTCAGCATCATTTCATATTCTTCGCCGGAGGGACGGGCGGCGTACAACGCCCGGCTTTCCGAACGGCGGCGTGCGGCCATGTTCCTGTACCTGAGTTCCCGTTTTCCGGAACTTTCAGGCAAGATGCGCACTTCGGCTGACGGCGAGTCCTGGCAGCTTTTCCGCGCAAGAGTTCTCTCCGACAGCACATTGACCGATGCACAACGTACACGTTTGCTTGAGATTATCGATTCTCCGCTCCCGGCGGACCGCAAGAAAACCCTCATCAAATCCTGGGACTCCGGACTGTGGCGGCGGATTGTCCGGCAGTGGTTCGTGGACATGAGACGTTCGTTCATCAATCTCTCCTGGACAGAGTTCCGCTTCGATGAAGGGGAGATGCTGCCTCTCGGGGCTGCGCCCGCTTGTTTGCTGGAAGCACCATCCGGGAAACCTGCACCCCGGACCACTTATGAATATTGGGACTATCGTACAATATTGGCACTCAAGACCAACCTGCTATACGATGCTGTGACGGCCCTCAATTTCGAGGTGGAGGTGCCGCTTGGGGATAGCTTCTCCGTGACCGTCGAGGATGTGTTCCCGTGGTGGAACTGGGGTCCGAACGGCAACAAGTACTGCTTCCAGATCTGGGAAATGGGCATCGAGCCGCGGTGGTGGTTCGCCCGGACTGACGCCCGTGACCGCCTGTCGGGGCACTTCCTCGGAGTTTACGGTATGTCGGGAAAATACGACCTGCAGTGGGACAAGAAGTTCTGCTGGCAGGGGGAGTTCTGGTCAGCCGGATTGACCTACGGCTATGCGATGCCTCTGTGGAGTTGGTGCAATCTGGAGTTCTCGGCTTCGCTGGGATTCATGCGGAGCGACTGGCGGCACTACGAGCCGGGAGAGGGTTATGAGCACCTGTATCGTGATCCGTTCCGGACGGGCGTTCTATCGTATTTCGGGCCTACCAAGCTCAAGGCTTCGCTGGTGGTGCCGATAACTTTGCGAAGGAGGGTAGGGAGATGAGAGGTTTGCGTCACGGTTTTTTGAGGCTGGCTTCCGGGGTTGCGCTCTGCGTGCTTGCGGGCTGTCTTTTTTCCGGCTGCGAGAGGCGGCCGCTGCTGGACCAGGACTTCCGTACACGGGTGCAGGTGAGGGTCAACCTTGACGGCATCCAGAACGTCACCTGCGACATCTACAACGACAAGATACCGGTTCCGGAGATCAATCCGGAGGTGATACATGTCCTGTTCTACAACGGGAGCGGCATCGCCACGGAGAGTTATATCTCCACGCGCGAGGAGGACTCCGAGGGGAAGACCGTGATATCCGGAGAAGTCTCCGTGACCCCGGGATCATACCGTCTGCTCGCCTACAACTTCGGCACGGAGACCACGCTCATCAGCGGACTCGGCTCCTACGAAGGGGCTTTGGCCAGTGCCGCAGCCGTGTCCGAGACCATAGCATCGCGATACAAGGCTTCCACCGGAGAAGAGGGTATGGTCGTATATGAGCCTGACCATTTGGTAGTTGCACGTGAGCCGGACGAGGTAATTCCGCCGCACACAGGCCTCTACACTGTCGAGACAGAGTGCCGCACCGTGGTCGAGAGCTACTATCTGCAGATCAAGGTGGACGGGCTGGAGTACGTCTCCGGGGCCCAGGCCTGGCTGTCAGGACTCGTGGAGAGCTGTGCCATCGCTTCCGGTGGGCGCTCGGACCTTCCCGGTGTGACGGAATATATACCGCTGCTCAAGAGCGACGACAAGGGAGAACCTGTCATCTGCGCGGTGTTCAACACATTCGGGCGCATCGACGGCTCGACCAACGAGCTCAAGGTCACCTTCGACCTCAAGACCACAGACGGAAAGTCTGTGCGCAAGACCTTCGACATATCGGACCTGTTCCTCACGGAGAACTGCGTCAGGCACCACTGGCTCCTGCTCGACGAGGTCATCAAGATCGACCCACCGAAAAACGCCGGGGGCGGCTTCGACCCTTCGGTGGACGACTGGGACGACGAACACCATGACATATTGATATAATCATAACAGCTATAAAAAAATAAAACGATGAAAAAAACTTACTTGATTATCGCGGCGACGGCGCTCACGGCGCTCTCCGCCTGCACGAAGAACGAGGTTCGGCCGGTATCCGAGGGGCCGGCACAGATCACCTGGCAGACCGTAATCGGTCCGAAGAGCACCAAGGCTCTGGTCGAGGGGACAAAGTTCAGCACGGACTACAAATTCAAGACCTATGCATTCTACAATGCCAACGGGACTACTTGGCCGAATAATGCGAGTCTGTATATTGACAATGCGGAGGTTTCGTATCATAAGGACGCGGTTTCTCCGTTCGTTGAGAATTCATGGCACGCCGATCAGGTCTACTACTGGCCGAAGGGCGGTAGCCTGACGTTCATTTCGTATACTATCGTTGATAGTGACAAGAAAGCAACTTCGTATCCTACGAACGTTTCTTGCGATGCCGCTGCTGGTCTCACGGTAACTGGATATAATGTGGATGCGGATGCGAACAAGAATCGTGATTTCATGGTGGCTTACGCAACCGGACAGACGGCAAACACAACCAGTAGCGCAAAAAACGAAAAAGGAGTACCTACAGCATTCAAGCACGCCTTGACTCAGATTGTCGGCTTCAATGTAACGACTAACGATGATTACAAGAAAGAAGATAATGGAGTCATCAAAGCTGGAAGCTACGTCATCAAAATCAATGAAATCAAAATAGTAAATCCTTATAACAAAGGTGACTATTCTCTGAAAGATAATGCTACAGGGACTTGGAATAGTTCTAAGTATACAGATGCAGGCGATAAGAGCACCTATGCATACAAGACTTCAGACGGAAATCCAGCTGAACTCAGCAAGACTACAGCTGTAAGTCTGGCCAACGAACAGAAGGCTTTCGTGCCGCAGACATTCGCTGAACCATCATATAAGTTCACTGGAACGACTGAAGCTGAAAAGGCTATTGAAAAAAGGACTCAGGCTTATATAAACGCCGTCAAGGCCGTTCCACATGTCGAACTGTCATATACGACCGACTATTATAGGGAAGACGACAAGGTAGCATTCTCAGATGTTGCGACCGAGTATGTACCTCTCAGCGACATCAACAAAGATGGTTGGGGCATCAACAAGAAGATTACCTACAACGTGACCATCAGCCTTGCCGGCACACAGAACGAGTTCATCATCTACTGGGATCCTACTGTGGAGAACTGGACAGAGGAAACAGGCACCATCACCATCTAAAAAGCGGTGGCGCGTAACAGCCTATCAAACAACGTTTTAGCTATATGTCTTCCCTCAAAATCAGGGGAGGACATATAGCCAAAATATTGACCATCAAATATTTATCCGCCACCGGCTTCCGGCCGATGCTGACGCTGAAGCCGATGCTAAGTTAATACCGACGCCCCGGCGAAGATATCCGCTACCACCTGACACGATGAAGAAAAGCATACCGCCAATCCTCGCAGCCCTCGCTCTGTTGAGCGCCTGCGCCAAGGTCGAGACCGCCCCAAGCAGTCCCGAAAGCCGTGTAATATCCTTCTCCCCGGTTCTCGGCAGTGTCAGGACTAAAGCAAACCCAACCGCAGCCCAACTTGGCGAACGCGCAAATTTCTACTCGTACGCATGGTATCTTCCGGACGGCAAGAAATGGGACACGGACAAGGCGGACGCAGACCAATATATCGTCAACGAAACAGTCTCCAAAGTGGACGAGAAATGGAAATCCCGGACCAACACCTACTACTGGCCACGTGGCGGAAGTCTGACTTTCCTGTCATATACCTGCGTCTCTGAGGATCAAAGTACTATTGATGGGCTTTTTACAGGCACGTCTAATGGGACTGTAAGCATAGATAAGACTAATGGATTAACCATCACCGATTTCACAAATTATATAACCGGAGATCTACTTGTCGCTGACATCGAAAAGGACAAGCGGGCAGGCCTCAACGGTGTCCCGACCGTGTTCCGCCATAAGCTTGCCAAAGTTTCGATACATGTAAGTAAGGAAAAGACAGAAGACAACTATACCATCACGAAAATATCTTTCACTAATATTTACCACACAGCGACATACTCTCGTGGAGGGTACTCTGACGATAAGTGGAGCAATCGCGGAAGTGTGACGAGTTATAATATGGCCGATGTTAGCGGCAGTAAAGAAGTGACAACAGAACCGGCACAATATGGTGCCTCGAACCTCATCATCCCTCAAAATCTCCTTGCGACCGGCCAAAACGAAACAGACGGCCCAAGAGAGACTCCCCAGATCATAATCTCCTACACCAAAAACGGTGCGGCCCAAGAAGACATCAAGCGGGACCTCAAAATCCTCGGCACCAACTTCTGGGACAAGGGCAAGGAATACAAATACTACATCACTTTCGGCTCCGGTGACCAGCCCATCGATTTCGGCGGCAGCATCGGAGACTGGGAAGACAAGGACAATTCAGGAGTAAACATAGGAACAGAATGAAAGCATACTTACCACTGACACTCGCGCTTGCCGTCATCATACTCGGCGCATGCCAGAAAGAGCATGCCGAAGATGTTCCCATGGACTTCTCGGCCAACCAGACCGCAGCCGCTGATGCACGCCCATCCGCAAGTCAAAGTCAGACAGCAGACAAATCAGCATCCGAAAGCCAGACCAGAGCCGGCTGGACCACCATCGGCAAAGACGATCTCACGAAGTACTCCTTCGGCATCTTCGGCGGCTACTCCGCGACCGAGGGCGGCACGCTCACCAATCTCTTTGACAGCGATGCCGCTGTGAAGGTTTCCTACACAAACAAGTGGGAATACAGCCCCGTCAAGTATTGGCGGCGCAACAGCCACTACCGCTTCAGGGCATACTGCCCCTACGATGCGGACGTTCTCCCCTCCACTTCCAATGCCGACAACATTTCCATAAACTACAAGATAGTTGACCATCAGTACGACCTGCTGGTAGCATTCGCGCACCGCTGTCCCGCGACAGACAGCGAAGGCTACAAAACCGTCAACATGCCCTTCCAGCACGCCCTCTCCGGTCTCAGGTTCCAAGTGGTTTTTGACGAATCTGTTCCTAACGGCCCGACCGACCGCATAACCGGATTTCACCTCAAGGGCCTGCGCCCCGCCGGCACGCTCCTCTATTCCTATGACGAAGGAAACAGGCTCACCCCGAAACTCGAATGGAGCGCCAAGTACTTCGACGAGACCACAGAATATTACAATTGCCCCGATCAGGTGGAGTTCGGCAAAGGCACAGCCGTCAATATTTTCAATGCCAACAACGGGGTCGTCTTCGCCATACCGCAAACCATCGAGAAAGGCAGGACGAGCGTGCATTTCACCACGGAGAAAGGCACCATGGACCACACTGCCACCCTCCCGCCAATCACCTGGGCGCCGGGGAAAATCTACACCTACACCCTCAAGGTGCTCAAGTCCAGCGTCGAGGTCAACGTGGGCATCAAGGACTGGGATGAAGTCCAGTCATCAGTTGAAGTTTACCTGTAGCCATGCGAGTCAAAGCAATCATAACGGCAGCCCTCCTGGCCGCGTTTGCCCTCACCGCCTGCGAGAAGACCCCGCAGGCATACGGGGACAAGGGAGAACTTGTCATCAACATCGGCCAGACCTCCACCCGCAGCGCCAAGGACGGCGACGCCATGAACAGCCTGAAAGTCTGGATGTTCAAGGACGGGAAAAGCCTATACGAAGAGTCCACTCCGAAAGCGGCCCAAGCCACTGTCACATTCGGCGAGCTGGCCAGAGGTGAATACGACCTCTATATCCTCGCCAACGACCCGGGCAACTACGGGATTAACAGCACAGAAGCAGAGCTCAACGCCGCGACCCTCCCGGAGCTCACAAACAACAGGCCTCCGTTCAGCGACTCCCAGGCCATGCCACTTTCACTTGTGCAGAAAGTCAGCATAGGCCCGGGCAAGAACGAGATAGACGCCCAGCTGCTGCGCGTCTGCGGCAGGGTGCGCGTGACCGTGCGCAACAAGGCCGAAGACAAGAAAGTCTTCATCAGCCAGCTCTCCCTCACCGACAAGAACCCTTCCACCGGTTACCTTTTCCCTCATGACGGGGCAATACCCACCGGCACTCAATACGGGGAGTTCGCCAACTTCTCAGACATCGTTGACATAGAAGCTGGAAAAGAAGCTCAGATACTTGACACCTACCTCTACGAGACCGGAACTATCGATGCCATAGGCCTTTCTTTCACCGGTGGCCTCTTTGATGGAGGCTATTCCGGAGAACCAACCGTCAAGAAAACCGAAGTCAAACGCTACAAAATGACCGACAGCGAGACGAATACCGACTTCAACAGCACAGACAAGTACTTCATCGCCTCAGCCTCCAACCCCCGCTTCTTCCTCGGCGCGGACGCAGGCAACGCTTTGGATGTAAAGCAGTTCGGCACAGATGACGAGCTCATCTTCTATAGCGATGCGACCAAGTACCTTTGGGGCTTTTCATCTGATTGGAATGGCACGCAGATGCAGAATTTCGAGACAAAGCAATACTTGAACATCCCAACTGACAACAGCGTCCCATACCTCACTGACACCCAGTCTACCATCTCGACAAGGACCGACGGCGGCAGATACTTCTACAGCAGTTATTGGAGGAACAATTATTACCTCTCCAACAACAACGGCGAGCCCGGAATCTCGACAAGCCGCACCACCACCGAAAAATGGTATCTCCGCAAGGCTGAAGTCGCATCAACTGTAACCATCCGCACCTTGGAGGGAGCAGAGAAGGATATTGACGTGACCCGGCCGTTTCTCACCCGGATCAACAGCTACGGCAGCACCGACAAGATCACGGGCATCAGCCGCAACGAGGATCTCAACGTGGTTGTCAACATCTATTACAGCACCAATCTCGGTGCCTTCACATTTGTGGTCCAGGGCTGGGCTGAGCATAGCACCGGGACAAGTTTTGATTGACACGGAATATGAAAAGATACATCACACTGATATTGGCCTGCGTGGCTATGATTCTGGCGGCAGGCGGCTGCGTCCGGGAAGAGCTCCGCAGTGGCGGCCTTGCAGAAGGCGAGGGCTGGCTCACGCTCCAGTTCGGCTCAAGCGACAACGTGGAGATACAGACCCGCGCCACGCTCGGCCATGCAAGCGAAAACAGGGTGCTCAACGCCTACCTTTTCCTATTTGACAAGGACGGCAACAAGGTCTACGGCAAGTGGTTCAGCACGCTTGAGATGGTGGGGAGCGAAGAAGCCGTGCGCAATGCGGACGAGGACTGCTGGTATGTCAGCAATGCCACGGGCGACAGCGGCAAAACCGAAGGCAGCATCAAGATTAAGGCTCCGGCAAGCTCCGGCTTCAAACTTTATCTCCTCACCAATTTGGATGCGGACATGGTGCGCGTTTCCTCCGATGTACTCGCCCACAACATCGACAGCGAAGCCGATCTCAAGAAATTCCCGGTCTACCTCAATCAGGAGACAGTCTCCCGCAACGGCTATTTCCCGATGAGCGGGATGCTTTCCAACATAGACATCGCGGACGGAGGCAGCACTTCCGGAGGGGAACTGTACCTCACCCGGCTCGATGCCAAGGTCCGCTTCATCTTCAAGGCCGGCACCCGCGTGGACGAAAGAGGCCAGACCATCAAGAGCTTCACAGCCAAGCAGTGGCGGGTGATCAATGTCCCGCGCACCTCCAACCTGATGGATTATACGGACCGCATCGCGACTGGCAATGATTCCGGAGTTGTAGACCCGCAAACGGGAATTAATGAATACCCGGAGCACGCCCCCGACTTCTTCGACAGCCCGTGGACCAATTTCGAGAATTTCGGCACCGACGGCACTTCCGGATTTTCGTTCTACATGCTCGAAAACCGGCAGACTCCCAAAAGCAGCACGTTCACTACTTATCAAGACCGAAGCCGCCAGGTCAAGACAGACGGCGGTCAGAACGAAAGCACCACCTTCACTTTCACCAACCCCACGACCGGCAAGCAGGAGTCCCGCGACATGCGCATTTTCCAGAACGCCAACGACTTCTCAACCTACGTTCTCGTCACCGGCAGGGTTGAGATGGATCTCAAAAACGATAATGCCGGGCAGACACTTGCCGCCGATGTCCAGTATCTCATCCACCTCGGCGACTGGACACAGAAATCAAGCGGCAGCAGTTGGAGCAAAGATCAATACGGCAGCATCGCAAACTACAACATCTGCCGCAACACCTCCTACACCTACACTGTCACCGTCAACTCGGTCAACAACATACGCGTGGAAGTGGAGACCAGCCAGGGAGACGCTTCCGACGTCAAAGAGAACCAGCCGGGAGCATCCGGACTGGTGACGATTGCCAAGGAAGAAATAGCCCTCTGCGACGCGCACTACGCCTCCAAGACCATGACCTTCCACGCAAAGAATTTCTTGGACTCCAACGGCAAATCAGTGGCCGACGAGCTTACATGGAGCGTCAAGACCCCTTACTGCGACGGCATGCCTACACTCGGGCCAAACGGAGAAGACATCCCGGACGGGCTGGACTACAAGTGGGTCCGATTCCGGCTCAACAAAAAGGACGCTTCCGGCAATTACTACAGCGACAAGAGGAGGAAATACACTCCGCGCGTGTTTTCTGCGAGCAGCAAAGAGCGGACTGCCGAAGAGAACAAAGAGGATGACGGCAACCCGGGACTCGCCGGCTACCACAACGACGGCTGCATGGACATCCGCGGACTGGTGAAGTACATCAAGGAGCAGGCAGACAAATACGAGAAAGACTTGGTGTACGGCACGCACAACAGCGACTTTGACAACGACAACGGTGCGGACGGGCCGAAAATCTGCGTCACCGCCTTCGTGGATGAGTTCTACTACGAGGAGAACCCGATAACGGGTGTCAGCTCCCCTACCCTCTGGAAAGAGTTTGTCAACCAGCCGGACCGCACGATGCACATCCTCTGCAACTCGCAGGTCAGCAAGGACGGGGAGTCTCGGGCCACAGGCTCAGTCATCACGATACAGCAGAAATCCATCCAGACCATCTACAACACCGACCCGTCCATAACTTCTCTCACAAGCGCGTGGGGGCTTGAGTATGAGGATGAATACCCGGGTATTTGGAGTTTTCCGCAAGCCTCCGGGGCTGGCAACACCACCAACCCCAACAGCAACGGTCTTCTCAACTCGGTAAAATTGTGGGAATTAAACTCTGGCAACAGTTTCAAAGCAAGAGAGAAGTGGTCGAAATTCATGGATTTCGAAGTTGACAACGCAACGCCACAGCTTCAGGACACATACCGGAATCTGCGTTACTCCTGCATGACCCGCAACCGTGACAACAACGGTGACGGCAAGATAGACCGCGATGAGATCCGCTGGTACACGGCATCCATCAACCAGCTGATAGGACTCTATATCGGTGACGGTCTCGTTGCCCCTAAATCACGGCTCTATAACCGAAGTGCAGAAGAGCAGGCCAGCACAGACGGCACGAAATGGATGCAACATGTGGCCTCTTCCACCATTGACAATAACGGCTACTCAACCATCGTATGGGCAGAGGAAGGCATCGCGACCGGCCCGAGCAACAATCCTCAAGATGGAGCAGGCGACAAGATGACAATCCGATGCGTCCGCAATCTCGGTATGGCCGTAGACGCTGACTTAGATGAAGAGCCGCAGGACTATATCCAGAAATCTTCTTCTGCGGACGGCAAGACGACATTCACCAACACCTATCTCAACCCGGCTGCCCTCCGCTACTACACTTCGCGAGAGCTTGACCTGCACAACCAGAACGCCGAAGAAAACCGCCTCTATAAGAAGTTCGAGGTTTATAGTGACTACACACCGGAGAGCAACGTTAATCTCGGATTTGTGGATTTCAACAAAAGAGTGACCGAAGCCATCGACAAGGGAGAGGACAACCCTTATTGCCCTGCCGGATACCGTCTTCCGAACCAGCGTGAACTGGCAATAATGAAGTATCATGATGTATTGACCAACAACCCCTACCTGATGTCCCGCACCGGCTATTCATTCGGAGCCATAGATGGAATCGGCAGCGGCAAGGTTAAAACTAAGTACGGGTTTATCCTGACTCACATCATAACCCTTGGCTCATATAACGCACAAAAAGCCCGCTGTGTCCGCGACATCCGCACCGACTGAGCCCCACACTCTCTCCCCTCGACCCTCCGTTCCCCTTTCTCCCTTACCTTCACATACTCTCTCCCCGTGCGCACGCGGCCGGTTCTGTGCGCACCAGGCCCCCTCGTGCGCACCGCACTGAATTTTCCCCCATCCTGTATTGGCCTGAAAAGGGTTGACTCAAAACAGAGTCAGTCAATATGACACCACACACAGAACTACAAAAGAAGTA
>CAKVDS010000044.1 GCA_934726455.1 uncultured Bacteroidales bacterium | reverse complement strand
AGTCTTTGCCCCAGGCGAGCTGGGAGAGGTTCCAATGCGCTGACGGGGTGTGGGAAAAATTCATGAAACGGATCATCAGCCTGCCCATACGTCCTGAAGGACGGGAGGCATTGTTCCAGAATCCAGGTACAGAAGCCACCAGCGCCGCCACAATCATGGTGACAACTATCGTCAGAGGGCAGGCCCAAGCCGGAGTGATGGCCATGAGCCTGTCGGCATACTCCACTCCCATCTCATTGACCGCCATCGGATAAGAAGCATCTCTCAGCACCCACATCCTCAATGTTGAGGCATACGGGATGAGGGAGAACACGGTGTAACTTGCCACGTATCCGCCACTCTTGAACACTTTCCTCGCAAGTTCGGCGAGCACCGCACATCCAAGTGCAATCCCGGCAAACAGGGCATCAAGCTCTCCGATGACGCCGTTGATCAGCACGACTACTATGGCAGGCAGCAACGCCGCTCCGAAATCCAGAGTTTTGTAAAGTTTTGAGTAAGGAAACCACAGGACGAGTGCTCCGAAAGTAGCACCATAGACCCAGAAGAACGGGCCGATAAAGCCGAGGCACTCCACCAGAAATGCGAAGGCGTAAAACAGCAGGGCGTACAACGCCGCTTTCAAGTATTTATTCATGATCGTATTTTTTAACAAAAATACCCTGTTGCGTTATTATGGTCAATACCAAAAAGTTGGTAAATGCCAACCGCCGTAATCAATTCTGGTTATACTGTTTCCGGCATTGTCCGGATGCGAAATCAGGTGGGAGCATGTTTTGCCAAATAGGCTCACACCTGGAAAGGGGGAGTGCCTCAGAATGCCGTGTGGAGCAGGTGGGGTGTTCAGGTGGGAGCGGAAAGCCCGGAATCGGCTCCTACCTGGCCGAGACTACGAGGACGCGCCTGTCTCGGTGCACATATCCATGAGCTGCGCGGCCATGTCTCCGTAAGGTTGGGGAGAAAACCGCCAAAAACACCCCAACCTGTGTGGGCGGACATGGTATGGCGGACGTAGGTGGACGTAGGCGGACACGGGCGACAGCCTTTAGGAGCATGCAGACGGGTTATAGCAAAAAGACGGCGAAATGCTATAACCCGATCCATGAATCGCCCGCCAGTGGCGTTTTCTTTCCCGGGTTATAGCAGAATCAACGAAAAACGCTATAACGTAGATCCCGCCCAGACCCAGCCCAGATCCAGCCCAGACCCAGCCCAGACCCCGCCCGGGAGAATCTAGACTTTCCCTCCGGCAAACCGGGACCAGATTTCCAACGCCCGTTCGGTAGAAGGCGCTGTGTCCCCGAAAAATTCGAACTTCACTTCGGAGCCTGATGCCCTCCAGTTGCCGCAGACAATGCCGTCAGAGAGCACTACGGGGTAAAAGATGCCGTTGCCGCTGTGGGCCTTGTGGGAGAATTCCGGATCAAGGGAAATGTCCCGGCTCTTGTATCCGATCAGATATTCATCGTATGGAGGCAGCAGATGCACGGTGCCTTTGCGGAAGCCGCGCGTACGGCAGGAATTGTGGATGTGGAACTTGCGTTCTCCGAATGTCACGGTCTCAATCTCACTGCCAAGAATGGTCAGCGCTCTCCGGCAGTCTCCGGTGTTGAGTCCCGACCACCAGACGAAATCCTCAAGTGTTGCCGGTGAGTGGCTCTGGAAGTATTTTCTGGCGAGCATTGACAATGCCTCGTCCCTTTCCGGACCGGAGTGTTCCGGGCCTATCTTGTCAGAGACAAGAGAATAGGAAGCTTTTTGCGGAAGGAGTTTTCCGCTGCACAGAGTCCCGGACATCTCAGCGAGCCGGATATGATATGAGAGCCTGTGGGCATCCATCCTGATGCCGTTTTCCGCAAGCGCCCGGACAAAGTCTTCCTTTGTGACGCTGCCGTATTCTCCAGCTGTCCGTATCAGCAATTCCCGTATTTTCAGCAACTCATCATTCTCGATGAAGATGCCGTTCGTGTGCATCCACCCCTTGAGCGCGGCTTCACTTTTAGCCCCGCACAGACGCAGCATCCACCAGTAGTCTTCCTTGGAAATCAACTGCCAGGTGGCTCTCTGCAGATGTGTTCTGATGATTTCGCCCCTGTCGTATGCAAGCCGGAACGCTTCGGCTGACGGGGCGGATGTACGCATGGCCACAGCCCATCGCATCATCTTGTATTCCTGCGCCTGCATCGCACCCATGAAAGAGACGACATCGGCGGGTGAAGAGAATTGCGGGCTGATGAGTTGTTGTGAGAGGAGCCTTATTGCAGCGGGATTCGTCACAGTTTCTTGTACTCCGAGAACGCCTGCCCGACTTTGTCGCCGAGCTGCACGTAACCGTGGTGAACCGGGTCGAAGACGATGATCTGCATCTTCTCGATATCCGGCAGTCCGTCCTCGGCGAGGTACTTCTCATCCACGCGGACTGCGAGAATGTCCCCCACTAGAAAGAACCCCGTGCTGCTCGGGTCGATTTTCCTGGCCACCCGGCATTCGAGGGTCATCGGGAAATCGGTAAACACCGGCGCGTTCACCTTCTCGCCCTTGACGGCTGTCCATCCGGTCCGGCTGACCTTGTCGGCCACTTTCCGTCCGCTGACATTGCCCACATAGTCGGCTGCCGTCATGGTCTGGGCGGTCGCGAAAGCCACCGTGAACTCGTCGTCCCTTTCAAGGTTGTCTGTCGTGGCATGCACGCCCATCGATATGAATATCTGCCCTGCGTCCCACTGGCCGCCCCAGGCTGCGTTCATCGCATTCGGTGTACCGTCCTTGTCGTAGGTGCCGATGATAAGCACCGGCTGCGGGAGCACCCATGGTTTTGAGTCAAAAGTTTTCATATTCTTCTCGTTTTAAAGCTATGGCAAATATACATAAACTGGACATAAGAAACATGGCATCTCTTTAATATTTGTTATATTTGCGGTAATAATTACCGCTATGGCAACAAAAATTAAAAAAATATTAAGTTTGGTCCCACAAGATTCGCTGCTGTTCTCCTCATGGCTTGCAGAACAAGGCATAGACAGAAAGGAGCAGACTCTTTATGTCAGGAGTGGATGGCTTGAGAGGGTTGCAAATGGCGTATATAAATTTGAAGGCAGTGCATCGTCTCTTTATGTTGCAGTCGCATCATATAATGCGCAGCTTGGAAAGAGGTGCC
This sequence comes from uncultured Bacteroidales bacterium, assembly GCA_934726455.1. Taxonomy (GTDB): domain Bacteria; phylum Bacteroidota; class Bacteroidia; order Bacteroidales; family UBA932; genus Cryptobacteroides. Next base: position 18,626 of record CAKVDS010000044.1, on the reverse strand, counting down.
ATGTAGGGGCATCATCAGCGTTGGATCTGCGTGGCTACTCTCATTTTGTTGCTATGGGCAAACCTCTTGCGTACCTATTTACATCATCAGGACAAAGGCTTCCCGGGTGGATTCTGGAAGCAGAATGGGATAGGGTCATAAGATATTTCACTACATCCGTATTCGGCGACGGAACAGGACTTGAAGAATATGATTACCGCAGTCATAAACTTCTTATTTCCAGCCCAGAACGGGCGTTTATGGAATGTCTGCATCTGGCACCGTCAAGCTACTCTTTGATGGATGCCTATTACATTATGGAGATGCTGACTACATTAAGGCCAAAACTCGTTCAACAACTATTGGAGGAATGTTCCTCAGTTAAGGTCAAACGTCTGTTCCTGTATATGGCGGAGAAATCCGGGCATCAATGGTTCCATGCTCTCAATGTCTCAAAAATAGATTTGGGCAAGGGAGATCGGCTGATAGCCCCGGCTGGAAAATATATAGGAAAATACAGGATAATAATTCCATCAGAGTTGGCAGAATATGAATAATGAATATGCAAAGAAAGTGGAAATCCTCTTAAGGATGATGCCGCTTGTTACAGAAGAAGGTGTTTTTGCTGTCCATGGTGGCTCGGCAATCAATTTGTTTGTAAGCAATCTGCCTCGATATTCAGTAGATATAGATTTGACATACATTCCATTGGAAGACAGGATCTCAAGCATAGCTCATATCACTGAACATTTGAAATCTGTCGCTGAGAAAGCAAAAAAGGCATTCCGTGGAATACACATTGTTGAGAAACCGGAAACCAGCAAGTTGCTATGTGAATACCAAGGACGGCAAATAAAGATAGAGGTCAATCAGACTAAACGAGGCATAGTGGGTGGTGATGTAATCCGAAAACCTGTCTGCGAAAAAGCGCAGGACGAGTTTGGACTTTATTGTGAAACGGATATCGTTCCGATGACATTGCTATATGGAGGAAAGATTGCGGCAGCTTTGTCCCGCCAACATCCGCGTGACTTGTTTGATGTGAAGTATATGCAATATCCGATAGCCGACACAAGAGAAGGCCTTCTGTTTTGCCTGCTTGGCAGCGAACGTCCAATACGCGAATCACTCGCACCGAGCCTGATTGACCGGCGTGATGCTCTTGCCAATCAGTTCATAGGCATGACAGACATAGACTTTACTTATGCAGATTTCGAGCAGGCGAGGGTTCGCTTGATTTCAGCTGTCAACTCCTTAATGACACCTGCTGACAAGGAATTTCTGCTCAGCTTTGAAAATGCTGAACCTGATTGGAAACATTTTGACTTTGAGTATTTTCAAAACTATCCATCAGTGAATTGGAAACTGCAGAATCTTATGAGATTGATGACAAAGAATCCGTCAAAGTTGAAAGAAGAAGCAGCTAAACTTGAAAAGATTTTCCACTGATTTGTGTGTCGTTCCATGCGCAGAAGAACGCCGTTTGTTCTACGTTGCATTGACTAGAACCATGAATCGCGTTTATATCATTGCAGCAGGGCTCGTCACAGTTTCTTGTACTCCGAGAACGCCTGCCCGACTTTGTCGGCCACTTTCCGTCCGCTGACATTGCCCACATAGTCGGCTGCCGTCATGGTCTGGGCGGTCGCGAAAGCCACCGTGAACTCGTCGTCCCTTTCAAGGTTGTCTGTCGTGGCATGCACGCCCATCGATATGAATATCTGCCCTGCGTCCCACTGGCCGCCCCAGGCTGCGTTCATCGCATTCGGTGTACCGTCCTTGTCGTAGGTGCCGATGATAAGCACCGGCTGCGGGAGCACCCATGGTTTTGAGTCAAAAGTTTTCATATTCGTAAAAATAAGTGCAATTACTTAATAATGATGTGACAAGTATCATCGCATAGAAGATTCTAACGCATTGGACACGGCCCTTGCAACATACCACATCAAAACAGGAGGAACAGCATTTCCGATAGCCTTGTATTGTTTTGAATCAGATACGCTTGTAATAGTAAATGACTCTGGGAATGACTGTATTCTCGCTGCTTCACGCGGTGTAAAGCGTCTGTACCGACCATTGATAAACAGAACCGGATCTGTGGAATTCAGGCTCACTTTTGCAAGATGGGAACTGATCGTATTACAAGGCTTGTCAAGTTCCTGGATGCGTCCTTTGTTCATCTTATCTTTGACGTTCAGCATACCGGCCACAGCCTTTTCGCTGAAAAACCACTTCTCTTCATTGTCAGCCTGTTTGTCAATGACATCATGAAGGACATGCTTGATTTTTGACGAATCCGGAAATGAGAAAGATTTCAACATTGCCTCATCCTTAAATCCGACAATTATCACGCGCTCCCTTTTCTGTGGAACACCATAGTCCGAAGCCAGAAGCAACTTATACGTCACATGATACCCGGCTTTCTCAAACTCCTTGATAATCATAGGGAATGCCTTGCCTTTATTAGCAGAGAGCAAGCCTTTGACATTCTCGGCAATGAATGCCATCGGTTGCTTCTCCTTCAAGATACGGACCATCTCAAAGAAAAGCTTCCCCCTGTCATCTTTATAGCCAAGCCGTGGAGGATTCTGTGCAGATATGGAAAACGACTGACAAGGGAAACCACCGACCAACAAGTCGAAATCATCCAACGTAGTTGCATCCAGTTCTTTTACATCGGCAATCTCACATTGTGTCTTGAAGTTGTCATTGTATATCTTCGTACAGTACGGGTCATTATCAACCGCTTTTATGATGTCAAATGGCAGCTTGGCATATCTTTTCCCCAGATAATCAAAGCCTCCCACAAGCCCTAAATCCATCCCGCCACACCCACAGAAAAGGGAGACTGTCTTTATTGTTGCTGCCATATCTTAAGCTTTACTTTATCGCACACGTCTTCTGTGAATCCCAAATCCGCACCATCTTTCGGAATCATCGTAATCTTGTCGGATTTATACATCGCCACAGGATCTTTCAATAAATACAGATACATCTCCCCACTGCTTATCATCAGCCGATAAATGAAATAGTGCTCTTTTAGTGTAGTCGCTGTTTCCCATTCGTTTGTCGTAAGATGCACGTTGAAATAATGAAGTTTATTCTTACTGATCGTGCTCTTGACTTCAATATATCGCTTTGCTCTGTCCTGCGTCCCTTCAAGGCTTTGGATGTCATATCCGACAGCCAATGCTGTCGGTATCTTTTTTATCAAGTGAATGAAATCTTTCAAGCCACATTCAATGGCACGCATCTTTTCATGCCCTATTACCAGTGATTCACCGATATCACCTATATCTTTTGTCTTGACATCATCCGCATTGAACAGCCCCAGTATCTTTTCGGTCAACAATTCCGAATACTCATTTGTCGGGTATTGTTCCTGTATAAAGTCTGCGATATTCGTTGTGAATGCAGTACTGTCAAGATTTGAATTGACGTACTTGAACCAATCCGGGCGTACTGCCTCTATCTCGCTTAACGCGAAGGTGTTGCCATAAAAAACGTCATAGCAGGAAAACCAAGTATCAGATACGAGCAGCGAAGATACTGACTCTGCCTCAATGCCATTCAGATAATAGTAGCCGTGACTCTCTTTCAACAAATTAGCCAGCACCATATAATCCAAGATATCTCCAGCATATCTTATGGTGTCCCCGGCAGAATCATATTCAACTTTTTTCCTGCGATTTTCCAGAATCAATTCTACGACTTCAGAAGGAGCACGATTATCCCTTGTCACTCTCAAATCGTTGAATATGCAATGTGTCACTTCAGCCTTTGACATACTGAACAGTTTCCCTGAACCCTTATACTGTTCATTTCCGTATACAAATACTGAAGCGATATATTTTGCCGGCTTGAATTTTACGCCAGCATCTATAAGCGTCTTTATTTCGTGAGACTTAAGATGTCCGCCAGGATATTGGAAAGAGAACAAAAAATACTTGAAAAACTGCATGAGATCCTGCTTGTCCGCCAGCATTTTTGCGATTTCGCCTGTCCTTGTCCAGTTGATTTGCTTGTCTTCTATGTAAAAACCAAATAAAGACGATATTTCTGTCCGCCAGTTGTTTATTGTCTTTATCTCTTTTGACTCATTTCCAGGATACAAACGAATAGAATCGTTCAGAGCCCTGCTGTATTCATCCACAGTCCCATCTGGAATCTTTGAACACTCCTGAGCCACGTACAACAACACATTCTCTACATCATTTTTGAACCGGGGACGGATATGATGCAGCCTCAAATAATATTCTGTCGGAACTTTATACATCTTATTCGATAGTTAAGGATTCTTTCACTTTTTCCGCTATCGCTTTTGCCATCAATGGAGGCACAGCATTGCCTACCTGTTTGTATTGGCTTGTGCGGCTCTTAAGAAAAATATACTTGTCCGGGAAAGACTGTATTCTGGCACATTCCCGCACGGTTGGTATTCTATTGTAACAGTAATGGAAATGATGCCGGTGTCCTGTATCTATTGTGATACTCGGTTTGCCGCTGTTCAATCTTGTCCAGGCGATATGAACTTTTCTTGTGTTTTGGAACTCTTCCGGCAGATCCTTATAATTTCCCCCATCTGGAACCAACGAAATTATATGAACTGTTCTTTCATTATGAGTTGTGGCTTCCTGATTGTATATCGCGTCTGATCCATATCTTGCCCACCTCTGGTAATCGCTCTCAGCTTTTGACTTATAACCGGCACCATCAGCAACTGTGTTTTCCGGCAAATCCGAAATAGCCTGTGATGTTGTCACTTTTTCAACAACAGTAGGCGACGGGAATGAGAAATGCCCGTTAAGTGTTCCCACGAATATCGCACGACGACGATTTTGCGGCACACCGTAATCTGAGGCGGTAAGTATTTTACATTCCACACCATATCCGAGTCCCGAGAAATCTGAAATGATGGAGTCCCGGATCTGTCCTTTCCCGATGGATAATATATTGGGAACATTCTCCATCACAAATACTTTGGGCCTGCACTCTCTGACAAAGCTGACAAATGACTTATAAAGTTTATTCCTGACATCATCAACTATACGTTTGCCTGCCACGGAAAATCCCTGACACGGAGGCCCCCCGACTATAAGATCGACATTTTTGAGGTTATACTTGTCGACAATTCCCGCGACGTCAGCCGTAGACAAATCTTCACACAAAGTATCTACCCCGGGATTGTTCCTTTTGTAGGTGTCCAGTGCGTCCTGCCAATTATCAATAGCTAAAAGGGGCTTGAAACCGGCCATCTCAAAGCCATAGGACATTCCGCCAGCACCGGAGAACAAGTCGATGAATGTATATTGTTTCTTTCTTTTCATTTTCAATATCACGTCCACTAATGAACAGGACTTTTTTAACTTTGCAAAGTTAAAAATTATTTCATACGCCGATTCAAGTGAATGGTGCAACACTCGAGTGGGGAAGCGCGACCGGACAAACAAAAGGGTGAACAACAGACCCGGAAGCCACTCGGGTATCTGACATCGCCGGAGTATTTCAAAAAAAATGTATAACTTTACACCCGACAGTGTTGTGCTGTCAAATTGAATTCGGAATTTTTCATATGGCAGAATATATTTTTTATACAACAGAGGGATTTACACAGGATCCGAAAGGTGACGATGTGGAAAATTGCCAGCTTCTAGGCCAAGCATTTGGGGATGATATGAGCGATGCTAGGTGTAATCTTGTTAAAGAGAATCCTTGGATAGAGGAGCATGGTTTTGATGGAGGGATGTTTATTTGCAGAGAACTTGCACCATGTGAAAATGTTGAGAAAAAGATGGAGTTCTTGATAGAACTTCTTGATGAGAGGCAACTGGACATATATAATAATTGGCTCAACTCAACAAGGCATATACACAAAAAAACGGCCGGAGATGCAATACCCCCGGCCGCAAGTTCAGCGTAAAGATAAACTACTCCTTTGGAGTGGTGAACCGGTCTGAGTAGAACTCTCCCTCGGGTTTGCCGTCGGCGTCCACTGCCACAGCCCATACTATGTAGCCGGCGCTTCCGGGCTCTTTTTGTCGCAGGATGGCAGTAGCACTGCTGCAAGCGCGGCGCAGGAAAGCGTCGCGAAAAATCTGTTCATTTTCATCTTGATTGTGTGGATTATTTAACCTGTTTCGCTGTATTTACAGTGTCTTTCTGGGCCTTGTAGCCCAGTTTCTCGATGGCCTTGGCGAGGGTTTCCGGGCTGGTCTTGGCGGGGTCGTAGGTCACCGTGATGGTCTGCTTGTCCAGAGAGACCGTCAGGTCCTTGACGCCTTTCTCGAAGGCTATGTTCTCATTGACCTTCTTCACGCAGTTGTTGCACCTGAGGTTGGTCAGGAATGTGACTTTCTCCGGCTTCGCCGTTGCGGCGAGAGCCGAGACCGCTACGAGTGCGGTGAGCATGATTGTGATGATCCTTTTCATATTCAAAATCAATATGTTTTCCAAATCGTGAAACGCACCCCGGCATAGAGCTTCGCGCCCATTATCGGGCCCCATACCTGGCTCGCGTCAAAAGACCGCTCGCCGGGAGTCGAGATTATGACGCTCTTCTGCCTGAATCCGCCGAGGTTTTCCCCTCCTATATATATGTCCCAGCCTTTCATCCTGCGTGTGATCTGGAAGTAGAGCAGGGGATAGACGGGCGTCTTGCCCGAGGCGTACAGAAGTTCTCCGTCGGAAGAGCGGAGAGAGCGCATGAAATCATACACTTCGCACGGACCGTTGAGGGAAACTGTCCCGTCGAAAATCCAGCGGCTGAGCCTTGTTGCGTACTGGAGGTTGAGGACGGCCTTGTAGCGGCTGATCATCGGCCTGTCAATTAGACCTTTCCCCTCGTAGCTGGCCTTGGCGAGAGTGTAGCGGAAAGTTGTGTTGACGGTGAATCTCTCCAGCGGCTCCAGAGCGAGGTCGGCCTGAAGGTTGTCCGTATAGGAACGCCCTCCGGCGATGGACGAAAGCTTGTAGAGAAGCACTTCGCTGTCCGTGAAGTCGATTATCTGCTGCTCGGAGAACTCGCTGTGGAAGAAGTCCAGACTCAGGTAGTCGGAAGAACTCCCGCCGAAGTACCATGTGGCGTTGCCGCCTGCTGTCCAGGCATCTTCGAGGGTATGCTCGGAGAGGTCTCCGATGAATGCCTTTCCGGTGGAGAGTATGCCGATATTGTCGCTGACGGGGGTGGAGAACCTCAGCCCGCGGCCGCCGTTGGCCCTGAAAGTGAAATGCCCGCTCGGGCTGTATTTCAACGTCAGACGCGGTGTCATCTTGATCCCATGACCAGTGTAGGCATCGGCCCTCAGGCCGAGAATGGCGGAGAAGACATCTCCATTGTGGAAGGTATACTCCGCGTAAGGGCCCGCGCTCGCAAGGAAACTCTTTCCGGAGAAAGCTCCGCTGAAACGGGTGAGATCCTCGTCGTACCAGTCGGCGATGCCGCTTGCCCCTACCGTGAATTTGTTGCGCTCATCGAACTCGTCCTGATAGAGGAGACCGAGGTATGCACTGTGCTGCTTTGCCCCATAGAGAGCCTCCCCGAAGCGGGAGTCCATCTTCTGGAAACTGTAGTCCGAGACCAGAGCCACGCTCCCGGCACGTCCTGCCGGTGTGCCCGCCTTGAGATAAGCGCCGAATGAACGGTTTGCGATGTCTGAAGTCCATGCCCCCGGCATCCCGGAGCCGTGCATGAGCTGCCCTCCCTGACGGGAGTCATTGACAGCCCGTACCCCGAAGCGCACCGCAGTGCCGTCGCCCTTGAAATACAGCCAACGGTTGGCGAGGTTGAACTGGAGCTGCCGCGGGTCGTCGGCAAAACCGTCGCCGTTGCCGTCCATGGCCATGAAATTGCCCGAGACGTGGCCCATGAGAGCCGTGCTCCACTTTTCCCCCATCTGGAGGGATGAGACTATGTTGAAGTCCGTCTTGGTGTCGTTCATCACGGATGCGTTGACAAAGAGCGGCTTCTCGTCAGTAGGTTTCTTGTGCTCGATGTTGATGGCCCCGGTGATGGACTCGCTCCCGTTGACTACGGATGTCGCCCCCTTGGCAATCTGGATGCTCTCCATCCATGGCCCCGGTATGTATGACAGGCCGAAAGGTGCGGAGAGCCCGCGCATTACGGGCCGGGCTTCGTCGAGCATCTGCGTATAGATGCCGCTCAGCCCCAGGAGCCTTATCTGCCGGGCTCCGGTGACAGCGTCCGAGTAGCCCACGGTGACGCTCGCCGAGTTCTCGAAACTGTCTGCAAGGCTGCAACAGGCAAGTTTCTGAAGCCCCGCAGAAGAGATCACTTCTGTGCGGATGTCCTTGCCCTTTGACAGATATGTCCCGCTCTGGCGCGCCGTGGACACTGCCACTTCGAGCGAGTCGGTCCAGCCCTTGTATAGCCCGGTGGTGTCAGGCATCTGGGCGTAGGCCTCGATGACGCCGGCCAAAGCAACGACAGTCAGTAAAATATACTTCATATCCGCAAATATAAAAATTTTTATTTACGGCAGGCTGAAGCTGCGCAAAAACTTACAGCCTGATGTCGAACCCTGCAACAACTGTCGCCCCCGGCATCGGGTAGCCTGCGTTGATCTCATACTTCTGTGCAAGAAGATTATCTCCCCGTGCCCATAGCTCCAGCCATCTGTTGACCTTGTACGAACCGCGCAGGTTCCAGAGCAGGAAGTCCTCTTTCTCCACCGGTGAAGTCGAGGTGTAGAGTCCTGCAACATACAGGAGCCCCGTGGAGACGCTCCAGCGTCCTTCCGTCCAGTTCGCTCCCGCGTAGGCCTTGTGCTCCGGGGCCGCGATGACAGGATTCTTCATGTGCAGGTAGCTGTAGTTGGCGTTGACTGACCAGGCCCTGTTTATCCTCCATGCCGCCTGAAGCTCGGCTCCGTTGTTGTGCAGTTCGCCTGAGTTCTGGTTGAGCATCCCGGCTCCTGCAGGATTCGGGAGGGTCTGGATTATATTTTCCGCGTCTATGTGGAAGAGATTCAGCCCATAACTGAACCTGCCGCCGAGGAGTTTCTGGCTCAGGGCGAGTTCGTAGTTCCAGCTGCTCTCCGGCTTGAGATCCGGGTTCTGCGGCGGGAACATGTACATTTCTCTCAGAATCGGGTAACGGAATCCCTTGCCTGCGGAAGCCTTGACCTCGATGTTGTGCGGCAGGTGCAAGGCGGCCCCGGCCTGCGGTATCCATTCCGTGCCCAGACGCGAGTGGTGGTCGGCACGCAGGCCGGCGTTGACGGTCAGCAGGCCTCCGATGTGCTGGCGGATGTCGATGTAGGCGGCGAGTTCAGTCTCGTGCTTGTCCACCAGAGACTTGTCCTCCTGCATCTGGTAGTCGTTCCAGGCCTTGCCGCCGTAGCGGAACCAGTCCGCCCCGACGGTGGTGCGGTTGCCCTCGAAGAGCACGGAACTCTGGTAGAGCGAGACTCCCATCATGTCGTCGTATGACTCGAATGTGTACGGGTCGATGATGATGACATCGGCCGTGTGCCCGTCACCTATGCTGTGCCTGCCCCAGTTGTAGAAGAAACTCAGGGCTCCGGAGGTGTTGCCGTAGTCGTTCTTGGCCGAGAATGAGGTCATGCCCCGGGTGATGCTCTGGTCGGCATCAATCAGAGGCGCGCTGACAGGGCCTGGGCAGGAGGCGTTGAAGTGAGTGAGATCCAGATCGGCAAGGAGCTTCCAGTTGCGGCTCAGTTCGTAGCCCAGTTTGCCGTAGCCTCCGTATTGGGAGAATCCCATGTTGTCCCTGTGCCCGTCCGTGCGGTTGTATGATCCTGTGATGTTGGCGCTGAGACGGCCGCTTTTCAGCGCCGCCCCGACTTCGGTCTCCAGCGTGTTGTACGAGCCGTATCCGCTGTGGAACCTGAGTTTCAGCCCGTCCCCCTCCGGCTGGCGCGTCACGATATTTACAACTCCGCCCATCGCGTTGGAACCATAGAGCACCGAGGCCGGCCCGCGCAGGACTTCCACACGCTCAGCGAGAAGAGTCTGGTATGAGTCCGCGATCGGGTGGCCGAATATTCCGGCGTACTGCGGATGCCCGTCAATAAGGACCATCATCCTGGCGCTGCCCCCGCTCAAGCCGCGAAGCGACATCCCGCCGGCTGCACCTCCGGACACTCCATATCCCATGATTCCCCGGGCCGTGGTGAAAAGTCCCGGGATCTGTTCTGTGAGCACCGGCAGCAGCGACGGCTGCATGGACTGCTCTATCTCTGTCCTGTCCACCACCGATACGGTCTGGGACAAGTGTCTGACATCTACTTTGTTGCGCGTGCCGGTGACTACGGCTTCGTCTATAGGGAAAGTTTTCAGGCTGTCAGCCTGCTGTGCGGCAGTGCCCGTCGCGGTGAGCAGGCACAGCGCCGCCCCTGTGGAAATGATCAATTTTGTACTCATGGCGCAAAGATAGGCATTTCCGCAGAATTGCCTTATATTTGCCCTCCGTATGAAATCTCTCAAGGAACTCTATAAGATAGGCCGCGGCCCGTCCAGCAGCCATACAATGGGCCCGCAGAAAGCGGCCATGATGTTTGCCGCACGCCATCCGGAAGCGGCTTCTTTTGAGGTCACCCTCTACGGGAGCCTCGCCGCCACAGGGAAGGGACACCTCACTGATGTAGCCATCACCGATGTGCTCAAGACGGCGGGGGCATCATCATCTCCGGACGGCCAGACCCCCGTGGCGATAGTGTGGAAGCCGGAGATTTTTCTGCCGTATCACCCCAACGGGATGAAGTTCGTCTCGCGCGACCCCTCCGGCGAGCCCACGGACGAGTGGACGGTCTACAGCATCGGGGGAGGGACGATTTCCGAAGGCGAAGGTTCTCTGATAGGGGAGGGCCCTGACATATACCCTCTCAGCACGATATCCGACATCATGCAGTGGTGCAAGGACACCGGCCGCAGCTACTGGGAATATGTGGAGCAGTGCGAGGGACCGGAGATCTGGGACTACCTCTCCACAGTCTGGGCGGCAATGAGGGCATCCGTGGAGGCAGGGCTCAACAGCGAGGGAGTGCTGCCCGGACCGCTGCACCTCTCGCGCAAGGCGGCAACCTATTATATAAAGGTGTCGGGTTACAAGGCCAACCTCCAGACCAGGGGGCTGGTGTTTTCATACGCCCTTGCCGTGAGCGAGGAGAACGCCTCCGGCGGCACGGTGGTCACAGCTCCCACATGCGGGGCGAGCGGGGTGATGCCAGGAGTCCTGTACCATATATGGAAAGGGCACACATTCAGCGAGAAACGCATCCTGCATGCTCTTGCCACCGGCGGGCTTTTCGGAAACGTGGTCAAGTGCAACGCTTCCATCTCCGGGGCTGACGTCGGCTGTCAGGGCGAGGTGGGCGTAGCCTGTGCCATGGCTTCCGCCGCGACCTGCCAACTTTTCGGGGGTACGCCGCGTCAAGTGGAATATGCTGCCGAGATGGGGCTGGAGCATCACCTCGGGATGACATGTGACCCGGTATGCGGCCTTGTTCAGATCCCGTGCATAGAGCGCAATGCCATGGCCGCGGCACGTGCACTTGACTGCAACCTGTATTCAGCCTTCTCCGACGGTTTCCACAGGGTCTCTTTCGATGAGGTTGTAAGTGTGATGAAGCAGACAGGCCACGACATCCCGTCCCTCTACAAGGAGACAAGTGCCGGTGGCCTGGCTACCAAGATGCTCGTCTAGTCGCGTCCCTCTATGGTCTGTATCGTGCCGTCAGCGTTGTAGCGGAGTTCGCATACTTTGAGGCTGCGCAGACAGTTGACTCCTCCGGACGGCACGCTGTCGTGGTGGAAGAGCCACCATTTGCCGCCGTATTCCACGATGCTGTGGTGGGTGGTCCAGCCGACTACCGGGGTCAGTATCACTCCTTTATATGTAAACGGCCCCATCGGGCTGTCGCCGATGGCGTAGCACAGCAGATGGGTGTCGCCGGTGGAATAGCTGAAATAGTATTTGCCGTTGTACTTGTGGAGCCATGCGGCCTCGAAGAATCTGCGTGAGTTGTCTCCTGCGAGCAGCGGCTGCCCGTTCTCGTCAAGGATCTGCACATCGCGCGGCTCTTCGGCAAACTGGAGCATGTCCCCGCTCAGCCTTGCAACCTTGGGGCAAAGGGCCGGCTCCGCATCGGCAGGCAGGGTAGAGCCTGTGTCCAGAGCCTTGTTGTCCCGGTATCTCTGGAGTTGGCCGCCCCAGATGCCGCCGAAATACATATAATATTCACCATCTTCCTCGTATACGCAGATGTCTATCGAGTAGCTGCCCCTCATCGGGTCGCTCTGCGGTGTGAATGGGCCGCACGGGTTGTCAGCCACGGCCACTCCGATGCGGAAGATGTCATTTTTGTCCTTCATCGGGAAATACATGTAGTACTTGCCGTCTTTGCGCGCCACATCGCAGTCCCAGAGCTGTCTGCCGGCCCAAGGAATCTCTTCGCGGCGCAGCACGGCCCCGCTGTCCTTGACAGGAGACGTCATAGGGTCAGGCCCGTCGAGGCTGAGGACGTGGTAGTCCTTCATGTCATATTCGCTGCCGAAGTCATCGTCTGGAATCCCGGACTCCCAGTCATGCGAAGGATAGATGTAGAGTTTGCCGTCGAAGACGTGGACGGACGGATCGGCCATATAATCTGATGGCCAGAGGTATCTTTTCGGTGTTTTCATCATTTATTGTGTTTTGCTTCTATTGCCTTGTTGATTTCATCCATCTTCTCATCGCTGAGTTCGTATTTGCTGATGATGAACATCGCGAGAATGAGAAGCAGCGCCGGTATCACGCACACCAGCCAGAGGATTCCCTGCTCCGCAAGCGGAGTCTGGGCTGAACTGGCGGCATTGAACCCTACAGCGGAGAGCACCAGCCCCGGCACTACGCCGCCAAGGGCCATTCCGGCCTTGAAGAATATGCCGGTGAGGGCATTGACGATGCCGGCGATGCGGCGTCCGGTGGTATATTCTCCGAAAGCCACCACCTCAGGCACCAGGGCCCACATGTAGCCGGTCGCAACGATGATGCCCGTGGATTTGATGAACTGAGCCAGATACACGATCCAGATCTGGGAGCGCAGGGCAGGAATCATCGACACCAGGTAGAGCATGGCCATGCCGACCATCGCCACAGAGAGAAATATGAAAAACATCCCCTTCTTGCCGGCCTTTTTCTTGATGGCCGGGACCATAGGCATGAATATGAATGCCGGGATGGAACCGAGTCCCATGAACAGGGACATCTGGGCCGTGGTCGAGTGGATGTTGTACTGCATGTAGTATGAACCGGCTGCGTTGCTCACCGACATCATCGCGAAAGCAGTTATGAAGAAACATGCCAGTACCCTGAGCGGGCGGTTGCGCCCGAATTCGGCCCAGAGATCCGAAACCTTGACGTTGGCAGTCTCCTTCTCGTCCATCACCACCCTTTCGCGGGTCTGAGAGAAGCAGAAGAACAGGAACGCGAGTCCCACGAGCGAGTACACCAGCATCGTCATGAACCAGGCGTGCCCGTCGGCCGGCATGGCCTGCTCACCTACCATCTGCGAGCCCTTGGCGAAACTTTTCACCATGGCAGGGATGCCCATTGATACGGCAAGTCCTCCGAGGTTGGCCATGAACATGCGCGTGGAGGTGAGCACCGTGATCTCATCCGTATCGCGGGTGAGCGAGGAGTTCAGAGCCCCGTACGGCACATTGACGAGGGTGTAGCACATCGACATCCCCACGTATGTGATGTAAGCGTAGAGCAGGGAGCCCGAGAAACCGTTCCAGAAGCAGAGCACGGCGAATGCCGTGAGAGGGATGCCTCCGAAAATCAGGTAGGAGCGGTACTTGCCGAACTTGGGGTTGTGCTTGTCCACGAACGCGCCCACTATCGGATCCCAAAGTACGTCAACGATCCTTACAATGAGGAACATGACCGCCGCGACAGCCGGATCGAGCCCGAACACGTTGGTGTAGAAGAACAGCAGCCACATGCTGATGGTCTGGTAGATGAGGTTCTGCGCCATGTCTCCGGCGCCGAAACCTATCCTCTGGAGCCAGTTCAGCTTGTAGAAGCCGTTTGACTGCTTGTTTGTTTGTGTCATGATTATCTGGTTTTGTTGTTGTCTGAAATCGCTCCGGCTACTCTGCCTCCGAGGGTCTTCTTGTCCTGCGGATGTATGTCGTTCCACTCTCCGAGATCGGAGTTCGGCACGAGGACGGTCCCGCTCATCTTGGCTGCTGTCCGGTGCTGCTCTGCCTGCACTCTGTTCCAGCCGTAGTCCGGACCTTTTCTCTCGGAGTGCTGATATGAGGCGAGTTCCACTATGTAGAACGGCAGGTTTTCATCGTCGAGCTGTGTCCTCCAGTCCTTTATCATGGATTCGAGAAGTTCGCCGTATTGCGCCGCGTTCCCCTCGTTGCTCTCTCCCTGATACCATATCACGCCGTCAAACGAGTACCTGCGCAGCGGGGCGATCATCCCGTTGTACAGTCCGGACGGCATGTACTGGAGGAATATCTCTTTCTGTCTTGCCGGCATTCTCTTGCCGAAGCTGTGCTCCCATCCGTCAAGAAGAGGAGTCTCGCCCTCCGCTGTCTCAAGGCTGTAGCGTTTGTCCGGGATGAACTTCGCTTCCGAGTCCACTCCGAACGAGTAGAGGTGTATCTCTATGAGATTGTCTCCAGTTTTGAGCATCTCCTTGGGTATTCGATAGTTGCGCGGCGGGTAGCGGTATGCTGTCGTACCTGCGCAGCGGCCGTTGACAAACACCGAGTCGGCGTCCACGATCGCCCCGAGGTGCAGTATGGCGTCAGAAGAGGCTTGCTTTGCGTCGAGCCTGACGTGCCTGCGGAAAAGATGGCCTCCGTACCAGTCTTTGCCCTTGCTGTCTGTGGCCCAAGTCTTTGAAAATATGTCCGTGCGTGCCCACTTTTCTTCTTGTGACGGCTTCTGTGAGTATTCTCTCCACCATGCAGAGTAGACCTCGGCACCGGCCTTTCTCAGACTGTCCCTATAGCTGTCGTCCTTGAGCGGGGCGAGGGTTTCGAGGGCGTATTCCGGGAGGATCTCTTCCCTCATCCATGCTTCGATGGGGGAGCCGCCTACGGCCGGCCTTACCATCCCGACCGGTACGCCGGTCTTTTCATGCAGGGTCCTTGCCGTGAAGTAACACAGGGCGCTCCAGGCGAGGGCGGTGCTGTCAGAGTCCAGCACTTCCCAGCGGCTGTGGGGGAGTGTGTCAAGCGGGCCATGGAAATCATAGCTGTATGGGATGGCCATGTAGCGTATGTCGGTGTCTGCGAACCCTTTGATGTCTTCGGCTACCACATCCAGGCAGCGTCTGACCGGCAGTTCCATGTTTGACTGGCCGGAACACAGATATACGTCTCCGACGAGTATGTCCTCTACCGTCTTGTCCCCGGCTTTGAGGGTGAATGGTCCGCCCGCCTCTCCTGACGGGAGTCTCACCTCCCATCTGCCGTCGTCTCCGGCTTTCGTGTTGTAAAGACTGCCCCTCCATTCCACCTTGACGGAGGCGTGCGGGGAGCTGCTGCCCCAAAGAGTGATTTCCCTGTCTCTCTGTATTACGGCGTGGTCGGAGAAAAGATCCGGGAGTGTGACTTGGGCGGGCTTTGAACAGGCTGCGGCGAGCAGCGCCATCAGAGCCAGTGTTATCTGTGCAGTGGTTTTCATGATGACACAAATATATCCAAAATCCGCGTCCTGCCGGGGAGCGGATGTTTCTCGCTTTTAGGCTGCGGTTACAAGAGCTGCACTGATGTTACATTTTATTTTTGAATATGTAACATTTGCCTGTTACACCTGCCTCCAGTCGCTGCCGAGAAGCTTGTCCAGAGTGTCCGGATCCGTGCAGCCGCGGTATTTGGAGAGAAACTCTTTCGGGGTCATGCCGAAATACTCATGGAACGAGCTGGTAAAATACGACGGGGAGGTGAATCCTACGCTCCCGGACACATCGGATATGTTGGCGTCGTTGTGTATCAGCAGGTAAGCGGCGTGTCTCATCTTTATGGACTTGATCAGGCTGCCGGGCGAGATGTTGAGAGCGTCCTTGAGCTTGCGGTTGAGGTGTACGCGGCTGATTCCCGCTTCGCGGCTCAGGCTGGTCACCGTAAAATCCGGATTGCTTATGTTCCGGTGTATGATGGCTGTCACCTCGTCGATGAAGTTTCCTCCGGCTTTGCCCTCCAGTTTGATCTGCTCGTAATCACAGTGGATTTCGTTCCCGTATTTGCTGCGGAGCGTCTCTCTGGTGGAGATGACGTTGGCAAGGCTTCCTCTCAGCATTTCTATCGAGACCGGGAGCTTGAGGTAGAGGTCTGCGCCTATTCTTGTGCTTTCTTCTGCGTTTTCATCATCATTGCTGGTGCTCAAGATGATCACCGGGATATGGTTTGTCCCGGGGTTGTGCTTCACTTTTGAGCAGAGTTCAAGGCTGTTGCCGCCGCTGGAGTCCATTCCCGTGATGACGGCATCCGGGATGGTGGTGGATATGATTCCCCAGGCGTTCCTCGTGTCGGCGCATGCCCTTATGTTGTATTGCCGGCGCAGTGCGGATTTGAGGTAATTGCGGATTTCGCTGTCGAACCCGGCGACCACTATCGTCTTGCGCGATTTGTATTCTTTGCTGTCTTCATCCTCGGCGGGCAGCGCAGTCAGGTCGTCGTCTGTCGAGTATCTGGTATAGAGTTCTTTGTGGCGCTCGGTCGGACTCATCTCCGCATTGGTGAGGTGTCTGTTCCCGTAAGGGAGCTGCAGCGAGAACAGCACTCCGCCCTCAACATTGCTTGCGCTGAGCTTTCCGTGCTGGAGAGTGGTGAGGGAGCGGGCCAGATACAATCCCGACCCGTCGCCTTTCCGGGAGAATATACGGCCCGTGTCACAAGGCTTGTCGCAGCTGTGCATGATGCTGATATCCACCATGCCGCTTTCTGAAGGGGCGCTGATCCTCACGCTGACCCGGCCATGGTCGGGGGTGTGCTTGAGCGCATTGGACAGGAGGTTGAATATGATCTTGTCGAAGTGTCCCTGATCAATCCATAACTGCACTTCCGGCTCTTCGGAGGAGAAGTCGAGGGCGATCTGCCTCGATTCGGCGCTGGTGCTCATGGAGTGGAGGATATCCTTGATGAAATAGACTATGTCGGTCTTTCTGAAGTGAAATTCCAGTTCTCCGCTGTCCAGCCTGCGCAGATCGGACATCTGGTTGAGGGAACGGATGATGCGCTGGCAGTTGCGGCACATCATATTATATAGGTCTTTCCTTTTCGGATCTTTCTCCTGCTCCCGCATCTCCTGAAGCGGCGACATCACGAGAGTGAGCGGCGTGCGGATTTCCTCGGATATGTCCGATGCCATCTGGAGCTTGAAGTCCTTGATTCCGGATTCCTTTTCCCGTCGGCGCAGCGCCCTGCGGTTGGAGAGGTCTAAAGCCACGAACCATAGCGCGGAAACAATTATCAAGGAATATATCATATATGCCCACCACCTCCTGTACCAGGGAGCGGTGATCTTGAGAGGCAGGGTGCATTCGGAGAATCTGGACGGCATGTTGGCATCGGCGGCCCTTATCTTCAGTGTATAGCGTCCTGCGGGCAGCCTTTCCCCGCTTATCTCCCTTTTGCCGGCCGGTATGGTGATCCAGTCCCTGTCCCGGCCCTCCAGCTTGTATGAGCAGACGATCTTGTCGGGGCTTGTGTACTCGAGCACTGAAAAGCCGGCAGTGAAACTGTTGAGGCCTCCCGGTATCTTCATTCCTTCCGACGGGACAAGGTTGATGTTCCCGATTTTGCCGCCTCCGGCCCGCAGTCCTGTTATGATTACGGGTGCGGCATCTCTTCTCGGCTCCACAATGTCCTCGGGGCGGAAGGCGGTCAGGCCTGTCATGCTTCCGAATATCAGCCTTCCGTCTCCAACCTCGCAGGCGGCGCGGTATGCGAACTCGTCGTCTTTGGTCCCGTCCTCCTTTGAGTAGCAGGAGAACTTCGACTCTGATGGCAGATACCTGCACAGGCCTCTGGTGGTCGAGAGCCAGAGGCTGCCGCTGTTGTCTTCCAGTATGCTGCATATCACATCAGATGGAAGTCCGTCGTCTGTGGAGTATCGTATGTTGTTCCCCGAGTTGTGCGGGAAGCGGAACAGCCCGTCTGAAGTGCCGGCCCACATGTCGCCGTCTGAGCTTTCATATATGCAATGTACTGTGGCTGTGGAGCCTGCGGACAGGCTGTCCCTTGAGAACCGGTCCAACAGCGGGTCGTAGCGCAGCAGGCCTCCGTTGATGCCGGCCCAGACGGTGCCGTCGGCACCGACGTGCAGCGTGTTGATGTGGAGGTTGCCGTCTGTCGCCTTGATTACTTTGCCGTCTGCCGGTGATATGATCATCATGCCGTTGCCGGAAGTGCCTGCGTAGAGACGGTCGTGGTCTCTGTCATATTCGAGATCCGTGATCATGCTGCTGCCGGTCACGTCTTCAGAGGTAAAAAGACTTATGGCGCTGTGCGTGCCTTTTACATAGATGCCCTTTTCGGTGCCTATCCACAGGTTTCCGTGCCGATCGGTCTCCAGAGCCGTTATGACCCCCTCCGGCAGGGCAGAGCCGGTGCTGGAGTATCTGGTCCTTTTACCGTTTTTGTCTATCCGGATCAGGCCCTGC
>CAKVDS010000043.1 GCA_934726455.1 uncultured Bacteroidales bacterium | reverse complement strand
TTCAGACCAAGTTTACGTGATCGGAGTATGGAGAACACGGACGCGGCATCAGTAGAGCTGACCACCGAACCCATCAGCAGGCTCTCCACCCAACCCCAACGGAGCGCAAAGTGACAGAACACTCCGGTGAGCCCCGCCGTCAGGAAAACCCCGAGACTGGCCAGCAGTCCGGCCGGCAGAGCCACACAGCGGGCCGACTCCCAACGCGTTCCGAAACCGCCATAGAACATTATGAATATGAGAGCAACCGTACATATGTTCTCCGCAGAAGAATAGTCCTCAAAACGTACAGGGAACAGGCCGTTGTTGCCAAAGACAATGCCGAGCAGGATAAAGGCCAGCAAGACAGGCATCCCTATCTTGAGAGAAGCATTGTTGAGAAGAACACAGGTGATGATTATCACCGCCATAAGGCATATAAGTACGGTCATCTGCATAATGGTCTAATTTCGCATCGCTGCCTGAAAAGTCTTGTCTGTCTGAAGGAAAAGATGATAGTAGGCGTTGTCTCCAAGTTTGGAGTACCGGCCTACAAGAGCCCGCACCTGAGTCATTATATACTGCCGCTCGACAGCCCACTCCCCTGGCTTTGGAGCGATCCCGTCCTTGCTCTTCGCGAAATCCAGGAAACGCTTCTCGGTGACGGCCCTGTCCAGATACTCAAGAAGTCTTGGGTAATCGCTGATGGATGAGAGTTCAGAGCTGTGCTCATCGAAGAACGCGGAAGCGAAGCGCATTGCAGTGGCTTTGCGACTGCACGCCACATAGAACTGTCCTGCGCGGGTGGTGTCTGCCGGCACGAACACATCCGGGAGAATGCCACCGTTCTCCACTTTCATGCTGTCGGCGGTCACCATCTCGCCCTCATCATAGCGACGATAAATCTCATAATCATAGTCCTCTGAATAAGGTTTCTGTATGCAGCGGCCCGAAGGCGTGTAGAAGCGCGCCACAGTGATGCGCATGCCGGAACCGTCGTTGAAATAGAAAGGTTCCTGCACAAGTCCTTTGCCGAAAGAGCGGCGTCCCACGATGAGCGCACGGCCATTGTCCTGAAGGGCGCCGGCGAGAATCTCGCTCGAAGATGCCGTCCCTTCGTTGATAAGAAGTTTAAGCCCGATATCCTGCATGAACCCGTTCCCGTCAGCTTTGAAATCCTGTCGCTTGCGATGCGCCCCCTGCATATATACGATCTGTTCATCCTTATGCAGGAACATGTTGGAAAGGCTCAGCGCCTGATCGAGAAAACCGCCGGAGTTGTCCCTCAGATCCAGCACGAGACTCTTCATGCCCGAAGAGAGCAGGCCGAGTGCGGATCTGGTGACCTCAGTGTCGGATGTGCGTGAAAACTTGGAGAGCCTCAGATACCCTGTGGTATCGTCCACCATGAAGGCGGCATCCACCGAGTGCGTCGGGATCTTGTCTCTGGTTATCTCGAACGGAATGTCTTCCCCACCCCTGCGGACAGTGACCTTGACCTTTGAACCGGCCTTGCCCTTGATGCGGCGGACCATGCTGTCCTGCGGGAACTTCACTCCGGCTATATTGGTTGAATCCACTTTCAGAAGCCGGTCCCCTGGACGGAGTCCTATCTTCTCGGACGGCCCGCCCGGGATCACCTCTATCACCACGGCCGTGTCGTTAGGCACATTGAACTGTATCCCGATACCGTCAAAATTACCCGCAAGGCTCTCTTCTGTCGACTCAAGTGTCTGAGGCAGCATATATACCGAATGCGGATCAAGTGCCGAAAGGGCCGCTGCGGCCACCTCGTCCGTCACTTTCTTATGGTCGATGCTGTCTACATAATTCTCGTCTATGCATTTGAGCACCAAGTTCACTTTCCTCCAGTCCGCACCGCCTGCATCCAGACGATGAGACCGTCTCGAAATGCTCTGCACCGTCAGCACACTGAGCACTCCGACACCTATTCCAAGCAAGGCTATGATTATAGATGATGCGTTCTTCATTTTCTCAATCCACTTTTTCAACTTCCACTCCGGCCTTGCGGAGAAGTTCCACCCCGTCCGTGAGCCTGTACTCGTCTTTGTAGACAACCCTCTTTATCCCGGCCTGGATGATGAGTTTTGAGCATTCTATACAAGGGGACGCCGTGACATAGAGCGTAGCCCCGTCGGAACTGTTGCCGGACTTGGCAACCTTCGTGATGGCATTGGCCTCGGCATGCAGGACATAAGGCTTCGTGATGCCGTTCTCATCCTCACAGATATTCTCAAATCCGGACGGCGTACCGTTATAGCCGTCAGATATGATCATCCTGTCCTTTACGAGCAGAGCCCCGACCTGACGGCGCTTGCAGTAAGAGTTGCCGGCCCAGATCGCGGCCATCTCTATGTATTTTTCGTCAAACTTGTTCATTATTTATTTCTTTGATAAAGATAGCGTTTTATGCTCTTCTTCGGCGTGCGTTCAAAGTCCTCAGGCATGAACTCGATCTTGCGGATCTGCGCATACGCAGGGAGCAGCTTGTTGATTTCCGGAAGCCCCTCGACAAGTCTGGCCTCAAGCTCCTCGCCGCTCATGCCGTCCATCTCGGCCTGATGATAATCAGGATATATCAGAGCCGTAAGTCCGCCCTTGTCCTCGACCACCAGGGACTCGATGACATAAGTCACATTGTTGATGACGGCCTCAAGTTCCTCCGGGTAGATGTTCTGGCCGGACGGGCCGAGAACCATGCACTTGGAGCGGCCTCTCAGATAGAGATACCCGTCATTGTCTATCACTCCTATGTCCCCGGTCTTGAACCAGTTGTCGTTGGTGAACGCCGCACGGGTCGCCTCCTTGTTTTTGTAGTAGCCGAGGAACACGTTGTCGCCCTTGACCTGCACCTCGCCCGGCTCTTTGTGCGGATTTCTGGAATCTATGCGGATCTGGCAGCCATTGATCGGCATGCCGCATGAGCCCCTGCGGGCCTTCCACCATTTTGCGTATGTGATCAGCGGAGCGCACTCTGTCATCCCGTAGCCCACCGTGAACGGGAAATGAATCTTGCGCATGAATTTCTCGACCTCCGGATTGAACGCGGCACCGCCAAGGATCACCTCCTCGAAGCGCCCGCCGAAAGCATCGATCATGGCGTTGCGTATCTTCTTGAGGACGAACTGGTCGAGGATAGGTATCCTCATGAAAGCCTTGTTGCGGTCCACCACAGGCTTTATCTGGCTCTTGTAGAGTTTTTCGATTATGAGCGGCACGGCTATTATGACATCCGGATGGATCTCGGAGAATGCCTTCATTATCACCTTCGGGCTCGGTGTCCGCGTCAGGAAATGCACATGGGCACCGATCGTCATCTCGAACAAGAATTCGAACATCATACCGTACATGTGGGCGGAAGGCAACATCGCCACCACCTCGGACTCGCAGTTCATCTGCGGCTCAGCCACATTGGCCGCGAACCAGATATTGCACCAGAGCGCCCTGTACGGGATCATCACACCCTTGGAGAAGCCGGAAGTGCCTGAGGTGTAATTGATAAGCGCCAATTCATCCGGCTTGTCTTCCACATAACTGACATCCTCCGGCTTGAAGCCGTCGGGATAAAGACTCTGAAATGTCTTGGTAAGGTTCTCTCTGACCTCCACGCAGTTGGCACTGCGGGAATAGATGAAATTGAGGGTGTTCATCTGCACTATCACCTCCAGCCCCGGCATCTCGCTCTCCGAAAGGCCCTCCCAGATCACCTCGTCCACAAAGAACACCTTGGCCTCCGAATGGTTGACCAGATAGTGGATGTTCTCCGGCTTGAACTCGTGGAGAATCGGCACAGGCACCGCACCATAAGTCATTGACGCAAGGAAGCATACACCCCAGTTCGCCTGATTGCGGGAGCACAAGGCCACCTTATCGCCTTTCTTGAGACCGCACTGCTCGAACGCAATCTGCAGATAGCGTATACGCTCCGCGAGATCCCGGTATCTGAGCGTGGTTCCCTGATAGTTGGACAGCGCATCACGGTCCCAGTTCTCCTTGATGCTCTTCTCGATTATTTTATTTACCGACTTGAATTCCATATTTTCATTCCTTTTTTGTCCCAGACCATAAAACGCCCGGAACTGTATAACACAAAATGGCAGGCCCACCGGGGCCAGCCGCTATCTTTCTTTATCTCTGTCTGCCCTGCAAGTTCTTCCACAGCCTCCCTGCTCCCGACGGCATACCATCCGCACACGGCAGCACGGCACGAATCATCCGCAAGGGTAAACGCATCCCCATAGAGAGCCGGGACAAAACCCCTGTACGGATTGTCTTCAACAGCTTTCAGATGCGGGGCATTCTGCGTGCGCAGCAGCACGGCCTCCTTGCCGGCCCAACGCACAAGGGCGATTTCGGTCGCAGCAATCTCCTGCTCCCATTTCAGAGGGTCCTTGCCCGAAGCCGACTTGAGAGCCGCCAGACGACGCTCATACTGAGTCATTTTGACAGAGGCGTCTACATATCTCTCGTACGCCGCACGCATCTGAGGCTGAGGAAGCGGAATGGACAAGGCGAAATCCGTGCTGTCGGGAAGCACCTCGCCAAGGCGGCTGCCCTTGAGAGGGAGAGATGCCATCACATTGACAAAATACGCATCAGAGTCACCCTGGACCGTGCTCACCCGCCAAGCATCACCGCCATCCGGGACAAATACCGTCCAGTCAGCAGCCGAGTGCAAAAATGAAGTAAGGGCCCGGCGCGGGAAAACTCCGCCGAGAAATCCTCCCGGAAGAAAATATCTTGCCCCGGCATTGCGCAGAACCATAAAATTCTCTCCTCTGGTCAAAGCGGCAGCGTCAAGAAAGCCGGGAGCGTCCAGCACGGAACTTCCGTTGCCCATATGACGTTTAAGCGCGGCCATCTGGGACTCGGATGTTGTCAATGTCAGAAAGCCTTGCCGCTCCGAGGCCTTGTCCGGAGCGAAATATGCGGCATAGATCCCGCTCCGCCGGGCCTGAGAAAGTGCCGAAGTGACAGCCCTGGAAGAATCCCGGTGCCCGGTCCCTATGGTCAAAGACGGGACAAGCGAACCGTTATAACTCATCGAAAGCACCGCCGGACTGGAGCGGAACGCATTGAGATCCAGACTGCGAAGCCTGTCGGTGGAATCCAGCCGTGCAAGGGCGTCAGAGCTCTCCGAAACGCAGCAGACAGCAAGCGCATCTGACGGGACAGCCTGCAGCAGATCCGGAAGATCTTCAGGCCCCCGCCCTTCACCGTCCGTCCCGCTGCAAGCAGTAAAGAGCCCGGCAAGCAGCAGACATACGGATATGAGACATTTTTTGCACATATCTTACAAAGATAACAATTATTTGGATTATGATTTTTTAAAGAAATCCGTAACTTTGCGCGTTTATACAAGCTGTAGCATCAGAGAATTATGCAGGAAATACGAAATATCGCAATTATCGCCCACGTCGACCACGGCAAGACAACCCTCGTTGACAGAATGATTTATCAGGCGAACCTTGTACGCCAGCCCGAAAACCTCGGACAACTGATTCTGGACAACAATGACCTTGAGCGCGAGCGTGGCATCACAATCCTCGCCAAGAATGTGTCAGTCACATACAAAGGCGTAAAAATCAACATCATAGACACTCCGGGGCATAGTGACTTCGGTGGAGAGGTGGAACGCGTACTCAACATGTCGGACGGCGTGCTGCTGCTCGTGGACGCATTTGAGGGATGCATGCCGCAGACCCGCTTCGTGCTGCAGAAAGCCCTCCAGCTTGGCAAAAAGCCGATCGTAGTCATCAACAAGGTTGACAAGCCGAACTGCCGCCCCGACGAAGTGCAGGAAGAGGTTTTCGACTTGATGTGCAACCTCAACGCGACCGACGACCAGCTCGACTTCGCCACAGTCTACGGCTCCGCGAAGCAGGGTTGGATGTCACTCGACTGGAAGAAACCGACCACGGACATCACTCCCCTGCTGGACACTATCCTCAAGGAGATTCCGGCCCCTCCGATGGTGGACGGCACTCCGCAGATGCTCATAACCTCCTTGGAGTATTCCCCTTACGTAGGCCGCATCGCCATAGGAAGAGTCTCACGCGGAACACTGCACACCGGCCAGCCGATCAGCCTGTGCAAAAGATATGACGTGGTGCAGAAGCAGAAAATCAAGCAGCTCATGGTATTCGAAGGCCTCGGCAAGACCAATGTGGACGAAGTGCACTGCGGGGACATCTGCGCCGTTGTAGGCCTTGACGGCTTCGAAATCGGCGACACCATAGCGGATTTCGAGCACCCGGAAGCGCTCGCCCCTATCGCCATCGACGAGCCTACGATGAGCATGCTCTTCACCATCAACAATTCCCCGTTCTTCGGAAGGGACGGCAAGTTCGTGACATCAAGGCACCTCAAAGAAAGGCTCGAAAAAGAACTCGAAAAGAATCTGGCGCTGCGCGTAAAGCCGGGCCTTACCGCCGACTCGTTCATAGTATACGGACGCGGTGTCCTGCACCTGTCGGTGCTCATCGAGACCATGCGCCGCGAGGGATTCGAACTTCAGGTAGGTCAGCCTAAAGTCTTGGACAAGACCATCGGAGGCCAGAGATGCGAGCCTATTGAAGAGCTCTCCATCGAAGTGCCTGAGCAGTTCGTAGGTGCAGCCATCGAGATCGCAACCCGCCGGAAAGGCGCGCTCATACACATGGAACCTCGCGGGGACCGCACCCTGCTTGAATTTGAAATCCCGACCAGAGGTCTGATGGGACTCCGCTCCAACCTGCTGACAGCCAGTCAGGGAGAAGCAATCGTCGCCCACCGTTTCAAGGAATACCAGCCTTTCAAAGGCGAGATCGAGCGCCGCAACAACGGCTCTCTTGTCTCTCTCGAAACCGGTCAGGCCATAGCCTACTCCATGAACAAGCTTCTCGACCGCGGCCGTTTCTTCGTTGAGCCGGGAGACGAAATCTATGCTGGAGAGGTCATCGGGGAACATACCCGTGAGCGCGACCTCAACATAAACATCTGCAAGACCAAGAAACTCACCAACGTACGTGCCGCCGGCTCTGACGAGAAGATCGTCCTGCCGCCGGCCATCAAGTTCTCTCTTGAGGAGGCCCTTGAGTATATACAAGAAGACGAACTCGTGGAAGTGACCCCTCATTTCATGCGAATCCGCAAGATTTTGCTTGATCCTATCGCCAGAAAAAGAAATAGCGACAACGAAGATTGATAATCGTAAAAAAATTGTTAACTTTGCAACCCTTTGTAGTCAGTCTGCCCGACTTGAGCAGCGGCCCGAAGCGATATGAGTGGAAGGCCGGACATGAGTTCTTTGAAACTTTCGGGAACACCGAAATCCTTGACGCGGACTTGACCGTGACCGCAAGAGTCTCCGGAGGGGGACTTACGGTCCGGGCCGATTGCGAGATCCACGGCAGCGTGACCGTACCTTGCGACAGATGCCTTGAGGATCTGGTGATACCGGTGGACACCTCCTTTGAGGGATCCTACACTCCGGAATCCGGAGAGCTGGATTTAGGGCAGGACATATACGATTATGTCTGCACCTCACTTCCTCTCCAGAGAGTCCATGCGGAAGGAGAATGCAATGCCGAGACTACGAAGTACTTAAGTGAATAAATATTTAAAAGAATAAAAAATGGCACATCCGAAACACACACTTTCATAGCAGCGCTGGGACAAGCGTCGTACCCACGACTTCGCTCCAGTTCCTACCCTTGCTACCTGCCCTAACTGCGGCGCTACAGTGATGTATCATCGTGTATGCCCGGAGTGCGGTTACTACAGAGGCCGTCAGATCATCGTCAAGAACGCTGAGTAAGACACCGCCTCATGCGCGGTCCCTTAGTTCAACGGATAGAACGAAGGTTTCCTAAACCTTAAATACAGGTTCGATTCCTGTAGGGACTACCAACAGAAGCCACGGAACGACATCGTCCCGTGGCTTCTGGTTTCTCATGACCTGGTTTCTGACCTTTCTGCATAGCTTGAACGTCAATGTCTGCGGAGTGCACAAAAAGGGCCGACCTGTCGGTCAGCCCTTTCAGTGCGCGGGATGAGAGTCGAACTCACACGTCGCAATTGACACTAGCTCCTGAAACTAGCGCGTCTACCATTTCGCCACCCGCGCCCGGTTTGGTAATGGAGTGCAAATATACAACTTTTTTCAGAAAATATACGACAGCGCGAGCATTATGTCTGAAGGCAGGATGAAATATTTCCGTCCCTCATCGATTTTTCGTCCGCAAGTCGGACAGGAGTAGGTTTTGTATATGTCATATCCGGACCATACACCGGCACCGATATCTATATTCAATTTCGGCGAAAGCATGTATGTATAGCCTATGCCCAGACTTCCTCCAAAGCGGTCCCCCTCTGAAGTCAAAGGAGAAGACAGTCCACCTTCATTGTACTCCTGATAGCGCACGGCACCGTAGAGCCACCAGCCGGAAAATATGTGCCAAGGCCAGAACCTTGCTCCTCCGCTTACGGATCGCTGCCGCTTTTGGGCGGTGTCGTCACTGTCAGGATTGAACGTGAACGGATTGTACTTCACCCCGGCGACAAGGCTCCAATGACGTGCGATACCATAAGAAGCTTCAAGGTTCAAAGTTCCAAGATCCGCGTAGTCGGCAAGGTTGGTCGAGACCGAGAATTCCTGCGCCTCTGCGCAATACGTCAATGCCGTGAGCAGCAGCGCGATTGTTATCAGTATTGTCTTTCTCATATTGCTGAATGATCGTTTTAAAAATAAGTTGCCTCTCACTAATTATATCGGCTGAACGCCAGATTGATGGATGACTTCGACTGTGGATAGAGGCTGGTAAGTTTTTTCTTCAGTTTGTCCCGGTCGGCTATGTCCGACGTCAGGGCAGAGAATATCTTGTGCCTTGTCATCCCGCGCTCATCAAGATACATGAATATCTGCGGATAGAACCAGTAGCCTGTCCCGTAAAGCCTCTCATTATCCGGGTAACGCTCATTATGCATCACTGTCTGCACGTAGTAAGCCCACATCTCCCCCACCTCACAATAACCAAAGTCTTCCTCCGTACCCACACCATAAGTCACGAACCCGGACGAGATGAAAGAAGTCAGTATATACTGCGCATAACGGTTCCAATAATCCTTGCCGACCTGCATGAAATGGCTCGCATGGGCAAGTTCATGGATGGTGAGGGCATAAATATCCTCATACGTCCGGCTGTCCTTCAGCCCGAGTGCGATGTCAGGCAGGAAGACCTTGAGCAGAAAAGTGTACTCACCGAGGAACTTCGCCAACTTGCTTCCGTCAATGACAGCACCCTGCTGCATCATGATCGCACTGCTCCAGCTCAAATTCTGAAAAAGCCAGATTCTGAGATTGCCTGGAGGGGTCTTTATGGACTTGCTGGTGGTTTTGCACTGCTCATAGTAATCGTATGCGGCATTGTTCACCACGCATCGGGTGAAAAGCCTGCGATCCGAGTCAGCCGTCACGTTAAGATCGGCCCCATGAGGGGAATGTTTCCCCATAGTTGAGAATGAAGCGGGGCAGAACAGCAGGTTGAAGCCCAACCCGAATCCGAGCTTGTTCTTGAATACAAGCCTGTACCGCGGATTCGAACGGAAAGACCGGGTCATCTGGTAATAGCCGTCCTTGTCTGTATAGGCATGGGCAAACTTCACAAAACAGTTGCACGAGACCTTGACACCCTTGACACCGAAAGGTTCATCTCCCAAAGCAGAGTCCACGATAGTGATCCTGCCCGACGGTGTCCCGGAATCATCCGCCCGAGTCTCCTCAGAAAGCATATCCCCATTGCCGGTAAGGCGGAAAGCCGCACGCTCAACTTCAGCCCAGTCTATCCCGTCCGACTTTGTCGCCGGATCGTGTTCCGAAATATAACATTGCTCCAGCAGTTCATACCTTATATGAGGCGGAAACCTGAAATCCTTGTCCACCACAGCATATTGCCAAGTGATTTTGTCTTCAGATATGGAAGGGTCATGGTAGTAGTCACCTTCCCTGAGGATCCTGTAATCCACCGGATGGTCAACAAGCAGCAGGCCCAAGGCCACAAGCTCCTCATACTCATCCTCCCCCGACGGGAGGAAGCGGACATAAAGATCCGTAGGCTCAAGCGGAACCCTGTCCGCCTTAGTCGGATAGACCGCATCAAGAGCCCTTTCCATATTGTCTACAGAATACGGATCCTCCAGACGGTCGCCAAGCACGATCATGTCATGCTTGATTTGATTGCCTTCGACATCCTCCACATCAGCACCTGCCGGAACCAATCTGTCAGAGCACGAAGCGGCAAAGAGCAGCACAGCTGCAAACTTAAAGAAGTTTTTCATAGCCATATCGTTTTTGTCAGGTGCAAAGCTCGCAACTCTTTTCCGATTGGCCGCCCGCTTAATCGATTAAATCATAAAGAAACATAAAAAACCTCTGCAGACCCGGCGCACAACGCAACGAGGGGCCGCTCCACAGGAGCCGCCCCTCAACATTGTCCACATAAAAAACAGATAAAAGGACCGATTCTAGAAATAATTTACCGTTTTCTGTTCTATGGCGCTCATCAGACTGTTGCCGAGACGGCTGACACCGAAGCGGAACCAGCGCTTGTCAAGCCACTCTTTTCCGAGAACAAAAGACGCGATGCAATAATAGCTGAGCGCATCCTTGGCCGTGGAGATGCCACCGGCAGCCTTGAACCCGACCTTGCGTCCGGTCGCCTGATAATAGGCGCGTATACACTCACACATCACATACGCAGCCATCGGCGTCGCATTGACCTCAACCTTACCCGTCGATGTCTTGATGAAGTCCGCCCCGGCCTCCATGGCAAGGAAAGAGGCATTGGCAATCCTCTCCGCAGTGACAAGCAGCCCCGTCTCAAGTATCACTTTCAGGATGACAGTCCTGTCTTCCTTGGCCGCTTCATCATCTATCGCAGAACGTATCGCTGAAATCTCACGCGAAGCACTCTCATAATCACCAGCCATAAAAGAATTGAGCGCCAGGACTATATCTATCTCGTCCGCGCCGTTCCGCACAGCCATACGGCACTCAAGGAGCTTGACCTCCAGATAACTCTGCGAGGACGGGAAACAGCCGGCGACAGTGGTGACATGCAGTTCATCGGAGACCCTGTTATCCCGCACGACCGGGGCAAAGTTCGGAAAAACACAGATTGAGGCCGGAAGAGGGTATCCCTCAAAAGCCGATTTGACCCCGTTGGCCTTTTCTACGAGAGCCTTGACAGAGGCTTCCGTATCATTTGTATGAAGCGTTGTCAAGTCCATCATGGAGAAGCAGCGCATAAAAACCTCCGGAGACTCCGCGCCGGAAAGATTAGCCGCAAGCGACTGAAGTTTTGACGCTATAGCCTCCCCGTCAGGAGTATAGCCATATTTCTGAAGATAATCCATAACTCTCTATCTTAATTTTATTTCTTTCATCTCGACACGTTCAATCATATCCGCTCCTTTACTGCGCGGGGGACGTCCGACTTCCGGCTGTGTGATTTCCGGTTTGACCCTGACCGTCCACCCGACAGCAAGAGTGTCCTCACGGACCGGCAAATCATGTTTTACAGGCCACAACACGGCAGAAGCCGCCCACAGCAAAGAGTCCTGACCGAAATCCACGGCATCGTAATCAGCCCTGTTCTTCTCGTTGGTCTCTTCAGCCTTACGGATAGCCGCAGAAATCTTCGTATACCGGTCCGCCTGCCGCTTGAGCATCGCCGAAGCACTGTCCACGATCCCGGAAAAGACTTCCGGATCGGCAGAATAATACTCTACACTCTTCTCGTAATCAGCAAATGTGCAGCCATGCCTCTCGAATATCGGATCAAAAAAGAGTGTCGTGTCAGCAACAGTCCGGGCATCCTTGTTTTCCTTGAGCCACTGGTCAGCAATGAACATGTCCGCATACAGCGCAGCCATCTTCTTCTCCGGAATCACCCGGCCTTCCCGCCCGCCACAGGCAGACAGGACAAGGCAAAGCAAGGCCGAAGCAAAAATATGCCGCGAAATCGACATTTATCTCAATTGTGCCCCGAAATTCTTGGTAAACAACGCCAGAAGCCGATCCATAACCCTCTCGGTATCCTGATCCGTCAGAGTCTTCTCCGCATCCTGAATCACGAAACTGAGAGCATACTGCTTCTTTCCTTCCGGAATCTTGTCGCCACGATAAACATCGAAGAGCCCGACCTGTTTGAGCTGTTTCTTCTCCTGCTTGAGCGCGGCTGCACGCAGATCCGCATAGCTGACACTTTCGTCAAGCAGCAAAGCGAGATCCCTACGTACCTCCGGGAACTTAGGCATCTCGGAGAAAGCGACTTTATCCCTTTTGACCAGTTCAAACAAGGCCGGCCAGTTTATCTCAGCTGCATAGACAGCCTGCCTTATTCCGAACTGTTTCGCCAGAGACGGATTGATTGTTCCCATGACCGCCAACTGGCCGCAACCAGGGACAGAGTATGTCATTCCCTCAGCGAAGATGTCGGAAGGCGCCGGCTCTGTCCTCATATTGTAAAGGTTTGCGCCATAGCGCTTAAGCAGAAGTTCCACATACCCCTTGAGCTGGAAATAATCACTCTTCCCGGATTCAGCCCTCCAAGATTTTTCCGGAGAACCGGTAAGCATCAGGCAGAAGCACTGATGCTCCTCATAGCCCTCAAGCGTTTCCGCTCCCTTCTCCGGAATCCTGCTATATACGCTCCCGTATTCAAAATTGCGCATATACCCGGTCTGGCGGTTGAGATTATAGGCTACCACTTCAAGCCCCCCGAGGATGAGAGTCTGCCTCATCACATTAAGGTCCTGGCTGAGAGGATTTACTATCCTGACACACTTTTCAACAGGGAAAGTCTTGAGTTTAGAATAATAATCAGCCTTTGTCAGAGAATTGTTCATCGTCTCAGTGAAGCCGTTGGCTGCAAAGAAGTTGGAGATGTTGTTCCTGATGGCTTCAGGATCCGGCTTCGGAGTGGCGTTGACGGACATGAGCATCCTCTTCGGCAGCGGGATATTGTTGTACCCGTAAATGCGGAGGACCTCCTCCACGACATCACACTCCCTGTAAACATCCACCATATATGAAGGAGCCGCCACAAGAGCGCCGCCTTCCCTCTTTTCAAGGAATTCATAATCCAGCCAGCCGAGGATGTTCTCAATCACTTCATGCCCGATATGGCAGCCGATAAGGGCCTCCATTCTGGCATAATCCAAGTCTATGCGTTTACGCTCTATCGGCTCAGGATAGACTTCCTGTATCTTCCCGACAACTTCTCCTCCGGCACACTCCTGAATAAGTGTGACCGCCCTCTTCAACGCATAAATCGTCACCTGAGGATCAGCGCCACGCTCATACCTGAACGAAGCATCGGTCTGCAAGCCCTGGCTCTTTGCCGTCTTGCGGACGGAAGCAGGATCGAAATAGGCACTCTCCACAAACAGATTGACGGTCGAATCCGAAACTCCGCTGTCTTCACCTCCAAACACACCAGCGATGCACATAGGGCCGTCTTCATTGGCGATGACCATATCCGAGGCCGAAAGCTTGCGCTCAACCCCGTCGAGAGTCTTGATTTTCTCCCCCTCGGCCGCCCTGCGGACAATCACCTTGCCTCCCGTAATCTTGTCTGCATCAAATGTATGCAGAGGCTGTCCAAGTTCGAAAAGAACGAAATTGGAGATGTCCACTATATTGTCAATCGGATGAAGCCCTATGCTCTGGAGCCGCTTCTGCAGCCACTCCGGAGACGGACCGGTCTTGACCCCCTTCAAGGTGATGCCGCTGTAGCGTGGGGCCCCTTTGCTGTCAAGCACCTCAACCCCTATACCCTCACCGGTGCCCTCGTGGAACGCATCCACGCCCGGGCGGACAAGTTCGCAAGGAATATTGTTCAGCCTCATCCAGGCATAGAGATCCCTTGCAACTCCCCAATGCGAAGCCGCATCCACACGGTTGGCAGTTATCTCATACTCAATCACCGCCTCGGACTCAAGATGCAGGTACTCCTTGGCAGGAGTACCGACCACAGCATCCTCCGGGAGAACCATGATCCCGTCGTGCCCGCTGCCTATGCCGAGTTCATCCTCAGCGCATATCATGCCGAAAGACTCAACCCCGCGGATCTTTGATTTCTTGATCTTGAAATCCCCCGGCAGCACCGTTCCTATCTGGGCAAAAAGGACTTTCTGCCCTGCCGCCACATTCGGCGCCCCACATACCACTGTAAGCGATTCCCCGGTACCAGGGTCAACCTTAGTTATATGGAGATGATCCGAATCCGGATGCGCCACACATTCAAGAACCTTTGCGACAACAACCCCGGCAAGTCCGCCGGGTATCTGCTCACTCTCCTCAATCCCGTCAACTTCAATCCCGACAGATGTCATGGCATCCGCAATCTGCTGTACAGAAAGGCCGCACTTCAAATAATCCTTAAGCCAATTATAACTAAGCTTCATATATCGTAATATTTATTTCAAATCTTCAGGAGCGAAAAGTTTTGAGACGAAATCCTCCTTGTCAAAAACTTTCAGGTCCGAAATCCCCTCGCCGACTCCGATAAACTTTACCGGGATATGGAACTGGTCAGAAACCCCGACCACGACTCCACCCTTGGCGGTACCGTCAAGTTTTGTCACGACAAGCGAAGTTATATCCGTCGCCCGAGAAAACTCTTTGGCCTGTTGGAAAGCATTCTGTCCGGTGGAAGCATCTATGACAAGCATCACATCGTGAGGCGCGTCCGGAACCACCTTACGCACCACATTCCTGATTTTCGTAAGTTCATTCATGAGGTCAAGCCGGTTATGAAGGCGACCGGCGGTATCGATAATGGCTACATCCGCACCGCGCGCCACCGCCGCATTCACAGCATCAAAAGCCACAGAAGCCGGGTCGGAGCCCATGCTCTGCTTGACGATGTCGACTCCGGCCCTCTCCGCCCATATTGTCAACTGGTCAACAGCCGCTGCCCGGAACGTGTCCGCAGCCCCAAGTATCACCTTTTTGCCTTGAGCGCGGAGCATGTAGGCCAACTTTCCGATAGTCGTAGTCTTCCCGACACCGTTCACCCCCACGACAAGTATCACATAGGGTTTCTTTGAAAAGTCAAAAGGCTCACCACCGGCATCAATGAGGCCGGAAATCTCAGAGCGCAGCATCCCCACAAGCTCGTCAAAGGACATATATTTGTCCTTGGCGACCTTCTCTTCGAGAGCATCGATGACTTTAAGGGTCGTGTCAACCCCCATGTCAGACTCCACGAGGGCCTCCTCGATGGCGTCAAGCGTATCATCATCCACCCGGGAACGCCCGATGACTGCCCTGCTTATCCTTTGAAAGAAACTGATTGCCATAACTCACAAAGATAACAATTTTCCTTGATATGTGTCTGCCCCGGCATTTGCCGCACCCATACAAAAGGCCGATCCGGACTTTTGTCCGAACCGGCCTCAAATATCCTTGCAAAACGAAGCTTACTTCTTTGCGAAAAAGTCCTTAGCCTTGTCAGCTTCAACGAGCTGCTCAGAGAAAACGTAAGCTCCGGTCTTTGGAGACTTCTCCATACGGATGCACTTTACCATACTCTTAGCTCCGGCCTTGGCCGCGAACGTTGCGACTGCTTTCTTTGCCATAATTCAAACTCCTCTGATTATTTAATTTCACGATGAACGGTCACCTTCTTGAGGTAAGGATTGTACTTCTTGCGCTCAAGACGATCCGGAGTGTTTTTCTTGTTTTTGGTGGTAATGTAACGAGACATACCAGGTACACCGGAAGCTTTCTGCTCAGTGCACTCGAGGATGACCTGCACCCTGTTTCCTTTTGATTTCTTTGCCATATCTCTGAAAATTAAACAAGGTTGATCAATCCTTTCTTCTGAGCATCGCGAAGCGTCGCCTCAAGGCCGTTCTTCTCGATAATCCTCATACCCTTGCACGAAACTTTAAGGGTGACGAACCTCTGCTCTTCCTCGCTCCAGAAACGCTTGTTCTTGAGGTTGAGAGAGAAGTCGCGCTTTGTGCGCAGCTTGGAATGGGCAACATTGTTGCCTTTCATTCTCTTCCTTCCGGTTATTTGACAAACTTTTGCCATAGTTATTTCTTTTTTCTTTCTTGTCTTGATATGAGGCGTGCAAATATCGCTGATAATTTTCTGATTTCCAAACTGAAACCTAAACAAATTTCAGGAACCTGCTCCACCTTATGTTCTTGGGGAAAGTTTTCCCCGCATCTGAAGAGAGCCATATCAGCACCGGCCGTCCGACTATATGATCCTCGGGCACGAAGCCCCAGTACCGGGAGTCGAGAGAGTTGTGCCTGTTGTCTCCCATCATAAAATAATAGTCTTGTCTGAAAGTATATCGGCCTTCCTCAAGCGCCTCCTGCACACTTCCGCCCTCATAGGCGGAGATGATGCGCTCGTAAAGCGGGAGGTTCTCCTCCGTCAGTTCGATGCTTTCACCCTTCTTAGGTATGCGGATCGGGCCGAAATAATCCCGAGTCCAACCGCTCTGCTCCGAGAATGGGAAGATCTCCTGGCTCACAGCCTTCGGATCCCGCTCGAAATTATCCTCAATACGGACAACATTCGGCAGCGTCCGGACTTTCTCAAGCATCTCCGAGGTGAGAATCATCGCCGGATAACCGGGCATGGAAGGGTCAAAGTAAACTTCCGAGGCATTCAGCCCAAGTTTCTCTATCGTCTTCGCATTGATTCTCTGCCCGTCTGTATAGACCCGCCAGGACAGCTGGAGCCCCGGATAATCAGGCTCCTTCTCTCCGTTGATCCATACCCTTCCGTCCTTGATCTCAAGCACATCTCCCGGAATCCCGACGCAACGCTTGACATAGTGGTCTTTCTTGTCCATCGGACGTGCCACCTTCTCGCCAAGCCCATCTACTGTCTTCTGCCCGAGGACACGCACAAGTGCGTGGTAATCTTCAGCAGGAGCACGGCGCAGGACAGTGTCTCCGTTCGGGAAGCCGAACACAACTCTGTCTCCACGCTCAACCTGCCTGAATCCCCTCAGACGGCGATACTTGTTCTGGATAAGGGTCGAATAGGACTCTTTACCGAAAACGGTGTTGTGAGTGAAAGGAATGGTAAGCGGCGTCTGCGGCAGACGCGGACCATAAGTAAGCTTGCTTACGAAGAGGTGATCTCCCGTATAGAGAGTCCTCTCCATAGAAGAGGAAGGAATCTTGAAGGCCTGGAAGAAAAAAATGTTGATGAAAGTGACGACAATCACAGCAAAGATGACGGCATCCAGCCAGTCATTCCAAGAACTGTGCTTCTCCCCCTCCTTGTAACGTTTCTTCCAGAAATTCCACCTGACCTTACGGCTGATGAAGATGTCGAATATCACCGCCAGACCGAAGAGCCACCAGAAATTCCCGAGCCAGATCACCCACAGCACATAGAGCAAAGCCCAGAATGTGAACTTTGTCCATCTGTTGTGCGCGAACTCCTTCAGACTCACTTCAGACTATTTTACAGAGTTGATTATGGCCTCGAAAGCCTGCGGATTGTTCATCGCGAGGTCAGCAAGCACCTTACGGTTGAGACCGATGTTCTGCGCATTGAGCCTGCCCATGAACTGTGAGTATGACATTCCGTACTGACGGGCGGCAGCGTTGATACGCTGAATCCAGAGAGCGCGGAAGTTGCGCTTCTTCGCCTTGCGGTCACGGTAGGCATAAGTGAGTCCTTTCTCGTAAGTGTTCTTGGCTACTGTCCAGACATTCTTTCTTGACAGGAAATTACCGCGGGTTCTCTTAAGAATCTTCTTGCGGCGAGCCCTTGAGGCTACTGAATTGACTGATCTTGGCATAATTTAATACTTTTAGAGAACCAACATTTCCTTTACTCTCTGTACATCGACCTTCTCGATGAGAGCGAAGTGGTCAAGATTTCTCTTGCGCTTCTTGGTCTTCTTGGTGAGGATGTGGCTGTGGTAAGCATGCTTCCTCTTGATTTTTCCCGATCCGGTAAGCGCGAAACGCTTTTTGGCACCGGAATTGGTTTTAAGCTTTGCCATTGTTTTAAATAATTAATTGTTAATAATATATGAAGCCCTATTTCTTTTTGTTAGGGGCAATCATCATTGACATGCGCTTTCCCTCAAGGACAGGCATATTCTCGGCATGGCCGAGATCCTCAAGTTCCACCGCAAAGCGGAGAAGCTGCTTCTCCCCCTGATCCTTGAACATTATCGAGCGCCCACGAAAGAAAATGGATGCCTTGACCTTTGATCCCTCCTCAAGGAATCCCCGGGCGTGCTTGAGCTTGAACTGAAAGTCATGCTCGTCAGTGTTGGGCCCGAAGCGGATCTCCTTGATCACGACCTTGGCAGCGTTGGATTTCATCTCCTTCGCTTTCTTTTTGCGCTGATAGAGGTACTTCTGATAATCGAGAATCTTACATACCGGAGGATCGGCCTGTGCGCTTATCTCCACAAGGTCGAGTTCGAGCTCATCAGCAAGCTGAAGCGCCTTTGCGATCGGATAGACCCCTGGCTCAGGAATATTGTCGCCTACGAGACGCACCTGATGCGCAGTTATCTGCTCGTTTATGTTCAGTTCGTTCTCGTCGCGCTTCTGCGCCTGACGAGGATCCGGACGGCGTCCGCCGGGCTTGAAGCCCGAAGGCTTCGGTTTGTAAGGTAATGCGATAGCTTTTCCCTCCTAATTTTTTAGTTCGTCAGCCACTGCTGACTTTATATACTGTATAAACTGGTCAACGGACATGCTGCCCTGATCCGCACCTTCTCTGCGAACCGAGACAGTACCGTCGGCAACTTCTTTCTCTCCGACTATCGCGAGAATCGGAACGCGCAGCAGAGATATCTCGCGGATTCTCTTGCCGAGCGTCTCGTTACGCGAGTCAACGGAAGCGCGAATTTCGGAATTTTTTAGAGATTCGCAAACTTTTTCCGCATAATCAGCATACTTTTCACTGACAGGCAGGACTTTAACCTGCTCCGGGGACAACCACACCGGGAGATGTCCGGCAGTATGCTCCAGCACCACGGCGGTAAACCTCTCAATAGATCCGAACGGAGCACGATGAATCATGACAGGACGCTGCTTTGAACCGTCAGCATCTGTATATTCGAGCTGGAAACGCTCCGGCAGGTTATAATCGACCTGGATTGTACCCAACTGCCACTGGCGGCCGATGGCATCTTTGACCATGAAGTCAAGTTTCGGTCCATAGAAAGCGGCCTCACCGAGTTCCACGACAGTTTTGAGTCCTTTCTTCGCGGCGGCATCGATGATCGCCTGCTCAGCCTTTCCCCAATTTTCATCGCTTCCGATATATTTCTCCTTGTCATTAGGGTCACGAAGAGATATCTGTGCCATATACTCGGTCATGTTGAGAGTCTTGAAGACATAGAGAATCAAATCAATAACCTTCTCGAACTCATCTTGAAGCTGATCCGGACGGCAGAACAGATGCGCATCATCCTGAGTAAACCCGCGCACCCTCGTCAACCCGTGGAGCTCACCGCTCTGCTCATAGCGGTAAACTGTACCGAACTCCGCGAAACGGAGCGGAAGATCACGGTAAGAGCGCGGTGAACTGCGATAAATCTCACAATGGTGAGGGCAGTTCATCGGTTTGAGCATATATTCCTCGCCCTCCTGCGGAGTGTGTATAGGCTGGAATGAGTCCTTGCCGTATTTGGCATAGTGGCCAGATGTCACATAGAGTTCCTTGCTTCCGATATGCGGTGTCACCACCGGAAGATATCCTAGTTCACTCTGCTTGCGGCGGAGGAAATTTTCGAGAGTATTACGCATCACGGCACCCCTCGGAAGCCACAGAGGCAAGCCGAGTCCTACGCGGCTGGAGAAAGTGAACAATTCCATTTCCTTGCCGAGTTTGCGGTGATCGCGTTTCTTGGCCTCTTCGAGCATTGCAAGATACTCGTCCAGCATGCTCTTTTTAGGGAAAGTGATACCGTATATACGTGTAAGCTGTTCCCTGTTCTGATCGCCCTTCCAATACGCTCCGGCTATGGACGTGAGCTTGACCGCCTTGATGTCATCGACATGCTTTATATGCGGGCCACGGCAGAGGTCAGTGAAAGCGCCGTTTGTATAGAATGTTATCTTGCCGTCCTCGAGATCCTTGATGAGTTCGCACTTGTACTTGTCACCCTTATCCTCGAAGTACTTCATAGCGTCAGCCTTTGAGACTTCCTTGCGCTCAAATGTCTCCTTGGTGCGGGCAAGTTCGATCATCTTCTTCTCAATCTCCTTGAGGTCGGACTCAGATATCTGCCGGTCTCCGAGATCGACATCATAATAGAAGCCGTTCTCGACAGCCGGCCCCACTCCGAACTTGACGCCGGGATATAACGACTCAAGAGCCTCCGCCATAAGGTGTGCGGAAGAATGCCAGAATATCTTTTTGGTCTCCGGATCGTCCCAAGGACGGATGGTACCGTCAGTAAAAGCAATCGTCAACATACTGTTTTCTGTTTGTTTAACTCGCAAAATTAGGAATTATTTTTCATTATATCCTCATTCTGAGGACAAATAGTATTATATTTGTCGACACTATGGTAGAAAGGAAATCAATCTGGGACAGCGCCGCCAAGGCAGGTCTGGCGCTCGGCGGCATCAGCACTGCCTACCTTATGCTGACGTACCTGTCAAGCCTGATTTCAGGAGAAGGCAAGGGTGCGGCTGTCATCGCCAGCATCATCGGCACAGTATTGTGGATGATAAAATTCGCAGCCTGCCTCTACATGATGAGGTTTTTCATGCTGCGGTGGTCCGGGGCGAATCCCGATGCAGACAATTCAGACACGTTCCGATTCGGACGTCTGACGGCATTTCTGTCAGCGCTTGTATACTCAGGCTGCTATCTGGCATACACGACGCTGATAAATCCCGGCATTTACGATGAGGCGTTTGAAATCCTCAAAAGCAACCCGATGATGAACAGCAGCGCCTACATGCAGGCAATGGAGAACATCCTGCCCATGATGCCGACATACACATTCTTCGGCAACTTGATCTACTGCTGGCTTTTCGGCGTGATACTTTCAGCCATTTATTCAAGGAACATCCCTTCCAAGAACCCGTTCTGAGCACATGGACATTTCAGTGATAATACCGTCATTCAATGAGAGGGAGAGCCTCCCGGAACTCACGGCATGGATAGATAGAGTCATGAAAGGACATGGCTTCAGTTATGAAGTCATAATCGTGGATGACGGCAGTACGGACGGAAGCTGGGACACCATAAAAAAGCTCGCAGAAAGCAGCAATGCCGTCCATGGCATCCGTTTCAGGCGCAATTACGGGAAATCCGCAGCCCTATACTGCGGCTTCGAAAAAGCCCAAGGGGACGTGGTCTTCACCATGGATGCGGATTTGCAGGACTCTCCGGACGAAATCCCGGAAATGTACAGGATGGTATGCGAAGACGGCTATGACCTTGTCTCCGGATGGAAACAGCACCGCAAAGACAACGCACTCACCAAGAATCTGCCGTCCAAACTCTACAACGCGACGGCAAGGAAAATAACCGGAATCAAGCTGCACGACATGAACTGTGGCCTGAAAGCCTACCGCAACGAGGTCGTAAAGAGCATTGAAGTCTACGGGGAGATGCACAGGTATATCCCATACCTTGCTAAAAATGCAGGGTTCACAAAAATAGGGGAAAAACCTGTACACCACGAAAAGCGCAAATACGGGAAGAGCAAATTCGGCATGGAAAGATTCATAAACGGCTTTTTGGATCTTCAGTCGTTGTGGTTTCTCAGCACATTCGGGAAAAAACCTATGCACTTCTTTGGTTACAGCGGTCTTTTCATGTTCTTTGTAGGATTCGTGATGACCATCTGGATCATAGCAGCAAAACTCGTTCACCAAGCCCAAGGAGTCAAGTTCAGGGCAGTCACAGACCAGCCCCTGTTCTACCTCGCCTTGCTCGCAGTAGTGCTCGGCGTCATGCTTTTCTTGGCAGGGTTCATAGGAGAGATGATCGCACGCTCGTCAGGGGACAGGAACAGATACAATATAAAAGAAGAAATCTGAAAATCCATAAGAAAGACCGGCACTTACACCGGTCTTTTTTTTGTAACGCGATATAAAAAGAAGAAGTCCCGTGGAGGGTCGAATGACCATCCTCGGGACTTCCGAAAAGCGGCAGCTGCCTACTCTCACACCTGGTGGGGCACTACCAT
>CAKVDS010000042.1 GCA_934726455.1 uncultured Bacteroidales bacterium | reverse complement strand
CGGCTGCACGGGGTTGACTTCCGCGCCGGAACTCCCTGCCACCACGCTGGCGAGCTACTGCTACAGCTACATGTTCTCCGGCTGCACGGGGTTGACTTCCGCGCCGGAACTCCCTGCCACCACGCTGGCGAGCTACTGCTACAGCTACATGTTCTACCGCTGCACAAAACTTGCATATGTGAAGTGTCTTGCGACCGACATATCTGCATCTGGTTGTTTGACGGCTTGGCTTCGCGACGTGGCCTCTACCGGCACGTTCGTCAAGGCGGCGGCGATGACCTCATGGCCGTCCGGCATTAGCGGCATCCCGGAGGTCTGGACAGTTGAAGACGCGGCATAGGTATGGACTGGACTACGATAATCACGGCAGCGGTGTCCGCCCTCGGTGGGGGCGGATGCTGGGCCGCCATAAAGGCGGCGGTGGACAAGAAGAAAAGCCCCTACGACCGATATGTGCAGCTGCTCGACGAGCACGAAAAGTTTTACCAGCAGATGTGCCAGAAATTGGACATGGAGCAGAAGGACAGCGCGATGAAGTCGCACGTGATAGCGCAGACCACGAAGTGCCCCCACCGCTTCAAAGACCCGGCGGCCCCATGCCCGGTCGATACCGCAAATGATGAGCGGCTGATACGGATATGCAAGCTCTGCAAGGAGGAGGGCGGCAATGATTGAGAGCGTATACTTCAAGGAGGGGGAGTTCAAGGCGTGCTCCCCGTCATGTTCGCTCCAGGACATGGACGCGCGGCTGATTTCAATGCTCGACTTGGCAAGGGCCAAGGCCGGCATCCCGTTCGTGCTCAATTCCGCGTTCCGCACCGTGGCGTGGGAGAAGTCCCACGGGCGCGCCGGGACTTCGGCCCACTGCACAGGCAAGGCGGTGGACATCCGGTGCGGCGGATCGGCGGCGCGCTACAGGGTGGTGACGGGATTGATCGCCGCCGGATTCACGCGCATAGGCATAGGCCGCACGTTCGTGCATGCGGACTGCGACGGCACCAAGGCGCAGCAGGTCATCTGGGACTACTACAATGAGTGAGCGGTTCGTTTTCACGGGTGCGGCCACGCTGGCCGCGCTCGTTTTCGCTCTCGGCTACGTGGTCGGGCGCAATTCGCGCACAAACGGGCAGGAAGCGGCCATCAAGCCCGAAGTGGTAGAAGTTGTCAGACGCGATACTATACGCGTGGAAAAGCCCGTTTTTGTGCGTTCCTCCGTCAAGGACTTCATTCTTGTCCCCGTCCGGGACACTGTGAGGGTCACGGATACTGTGTACACGGTCATCCCGAGGGTTGAACGGGTGTACGGGGACAGCACCTACCGGGCGGTGGTGTCCGGCTACGAGCCGCGCCTTGAGCAGCTGGAAATCTACCGGAAGACCGTCACGCAGGTGGTGACGCTGACGCAGGCGGAGCGGCAGCCCCGGTTCGGCTTCGGACTGGCCGCCGGGCCGTCCGTGCTCATCGATGTCGGGGGTGCGCCACGGTTCGGGTTCGGTGTCACCGCCGGCGTCCGGTGGAACTTCTGACATAGACTCCATATAGACTCCATGTCGCCGTCCACTTCGGGCGGCGATTTTTTGCGAAAGTCGGAAATATTTTGCAGTTGTTAGAAAAATTACTATCTTTGTAATCGAAAACAATGAACAGAAATGAAATACAACGAATTGCACAAGAAGCTCCGGGAAATCGGATGCTACGACACCGAAAAGGAACGGGCCGGGCATCCGCTATGGTATTCGCCGCGAACGGGCAAATACTTCACGACAAGCCGCCACGGCTCGGAAGAGGTGGCACCCGGGACACTTAACTCAATCATGAAAGCGGCGGGGTTGAAATAGCCCCGCACGCTTAAAAAAAGAAAGAATATGGAAACAAGGAAAGTAAAGGCAATCATTGAAAAAGGCAGGGACGGGCGGTATAGCGTCTATATGGACAACGACGATCTGGACTATCTGTGCACGGGCACAGGGGCTTCGGTGGAGTCCGCAAAGGCCGATTTCCTGAAGGCGTATGAAGAGATGAAGGGATTTTACAGGAAGTCCGGGGAGGTCTTTCAGGAGGCGGATTTCGAGTTCGTCTATGACGTGCCCTCATTCCTCCAGGACTTCGCAAACGTGTTCACCCTCGCCGGGCTGTCACGTCTCACGGGCGTGAACCAGAAGCAGCTCGGGCACTACATCAGCGGGTACAGGCATCCGTCAGCCGCTACCACCCGCAAGATAGAGGAGGGTGTCAAGGTGTTCTGCGACCGCCTTTCTAAAGTCAAGTTCGCCTGATGGCGGATTTGTTCATTGTTTTCACCGGGGAGGGGCGCAAGTCTCTCCCTTTTTCATGAAAAGATGCACTTTTCTTGAAAAAAGTTTGTGTAATTCAAAAATTAATTGTACCTTTGTGCCATCAGAACAGACAAGCTAAAGCAGGCCGCCGCTCAAGTGTGGGGCGACAAAGGAAAAATGAAGACATTGTACTGCACGAAAGGCGAGGCCCTCAAGGCCGCAAAGGAGATCGCAAAAGAATGCGACGGGACGATAGAGCGCACATCGATAGATGACAGGACGCGCGGCCTTGAGGAGGATGACCGCTTTGTCGAGAAGGTCGGCACATGGAGCGGCGAATGCGAGGCTGTGGAAGTGCGTGACAGGGACGGCGAGCAGGTCGGAGTGTTCGCTTGGTGGACTGATGAAGAGGTGGGGGAGGCATGAGCTGGGGAGGTGCGAGACCCGGGGCAGGCAGGAAAGACCCGCGCATTTACACGAAGACCATATCCCTTTGCGTAAGGGAAGATACGGCCGAAAAATACAGACGGCTCAAGGCCGCCGGCGTGGACATCCGGGGCAAATTCGAAATCATGCTTGAAAAATTGGACATGGCGTTCAAGGATTCTTCCGAAAAAGTGGAATAATCTTGAATTAAATTTGATTATTTCAAAGAAAATGCCTACCTTTGTGACATGAACAAAGGAGGTGTAAAATGAAATGAGTTACAAAGAATGCTTGATTTATCAAATTTCAATCCTCTTGCAATTAATTGAAAATGATGAAAACCAAGCATTGATTAGAAAAATCGAAGGCCTTTTGAATGCCTTGAAAGATGAAGTTTAACTTAAAAAGCCCCCGAGAGATCGGGGGCGAATTTACCGAAAAAATGTATCTTGGCAAAAGAAAAATTTTGAGAGCGGACGTTTACGAGGAAAGACGCCGCGAGCTCATGAAGACGAAAGAGGGCGCGGCGTGGCTCGCATTTACGGAACTTGAAGATCTTCTGGATACTTCAGCGGTCGCGCAGCAATATTTCAACAAGCCCGGCGAGTGGATGGCGCAACGCATTCAAGGGTGTACGTTGCGGCGCAAGGACGAAGCCTTCAGCGCGGAGGAATACGATGAACTGACGGCGGCTTTCCGGGACATCGCAAAACGCCTGCAGGCGCACGCGGATGAGATCGATGCCGCGAAAATGGACTAACAGACACATCTGAGCGCCTTGTCGCTCTGATTTCCGTAACTTTGTTTTGCGCCCCGGCGGTTGCCGGGGCTTTGTCATTTGTCCTCGAGCACATAGTCCAGAACCTGCCGGTGCGCCCTGTCCACCTTCCGGAGGTCGATGGCTATATATATGAGGGTGACGGCGGATCCGTGGCTGTGGCCGAGGGCGGAGCTGATGACCTCGACGGGGATGTCCAAATTGGCGGCGAAGCTCGCCCACGAGTGCCGCGCCCAGTAGAACGTCACGGGCGGCAGGTCGAGACGCTTTGCGAGCCGCCGCAGCCCGGAGTTGAGGTAGCTCGCGGCGGAGTCGTACGACCCCTTTGTAAGGGGAGCGAAAAGTTTCCCTCCTTTCCGGTACTGCTCCAGGACGGGTGCAAGCTCCGGCACGACCGCGATGGAGTAATGCTTCCCGGTCTTGGCGCGGTCGTATTCAATGCGCCCGTTGACTATGGATTTCTCCGTCATCCGCGAAATGTCCAC
Source organism: uncultured Bacteroidales bacterium (assembly GCA_934726455.1). Taxonomy (GTDB): domain Bacteria; phylum Bacteroidota; class Bacteroidia; order Bacteroidales; family UBA932; genus Cryptobacteroides. The sequence continues at coordinate 18,549 of CAKVDS010000042.1, read as the reverse complement.
GGGGTTCGCCGCGATCATGAGGAACGAGGCCTTGAAAAGGTCGAGCGCCTTGCGTTCCTGCCTGCCTTGCGGCTCCGAGAACCAGAGCGTGCGGAACTGGTCACGGGAGAGGGAGCGCTTGCGCGTCTGGACGGTCTTGCGCCTGACGTCCGCAAAAGGATCGGTGCTGATTATCCCGTCCCTCTGTGCCTGGTGGAAGATGGCGGCAAGGTTGGTGAGGAACGTGTTCCGGGTGGTCGGGGAGTATTCCGCCGTCACCCACGTGTCGAGCTTATGCGCCCACTGCGATGTAAACGCCCCGATGTCCCGTGCGGCGGCCTTGGGGTCGTAGCGGTCGAGGCTGTTGAGCATGGTTCTGTAAGTCCGCGCCGTGGTGCCGTTTTTCGTCGCGACGAACTTGTCCGCATATTCCCGGAACGGATGTGCCGGCCCGGTGTCCCCCGTGCCCCACAGGCGCGCCTTGAGGTCTTGCGCGATGTCAGTCACGGACATGTCCTTTGCCGCCCCCGAAAGGGCCAGTTCGCGCGCCCTGTCTTCGGCGGCTATCAGAAGCTTTCCGAGCCACGCGTTGAGGTTGCCCCTCTGGGGATGCCGGACTATCTTCTTCGAGGGCGCGTCCCACTGGTTCGGGGCTACCTTGACCCCCGTGTCCATGAGGGCCGTCCGCGAGTGGTTGTTGATCATCAGCCGGACGCGGCCGCACCCGTTGTCATCAAGCCTGCGGCCGTCAAAATAGAGGGAAATCCTTATCATCTTTTGTGCATTTTGTATTCAGTCTTCCGCCTCCGTTGTACATTGGCCAGACACTTTGCGCACCTTTGCGCACTCCCACCTGTTGCCGCTCCGGCGGCGGTGTGGCCTTGCAGGGCCGTGGGGTGCAAAAATTTGTTGTAACTCATTGACGTTTCCGCAAAAATAATTAATTTTACGCGATTTTTTGGAAACAAGATATTTGTTATAATAAATTATTGTCTTATGAAGGTTTCTTATAAGGATCTCGGACTGGTCAACACTCGTGCGATGTTTGCCAAGGCCGTAAAGGGCGGATACGCCGTTCCTGCATTCAACTTCAACAATATGGAGCAGCTTCAGGCCATCATCCAGGCTGCCGCCGAGACCAAGTCTCCGGTGATTCTCCAGGTGTCCAAGGGTGCCCGCAACTATGCGAACCAGACCCTTCTCCGCTACATGGCGCAGGGTGCTGTGGAGTATGCAAAGGAACTGGGCTGGAAAAAGCCTCAGATTGTGCTCCATCTTGACCATGGTGACAGCTACGAGCTCTGCAAGAGCTGCGTGGACTTCGGCTTCTCTTCAGTGATGATCGACGGCTCTGCCCTTCCGTATGATGAGAATGTCGCCCTAACCAAGAAAGTGGTGAAGTATGCCCACAAGTATGACGTTACCGTTGAGGCCGAGCTCGGCGTTCTCGCCGGAGTTGAGGAAGAGGTCGCTTCAGAGGAGTCTCACTACACACGTCCGGAGGAAGTGATCGACTTCGTGAAGAAGACAGGCTGCGACTCTCTTGCAATCTCTATCGGTACTTCACACGGAGCATATAAGTTCAAGCCTGAGCAGTGCACCCGCGACCCTAAGACGGGACGCCTTGTGCCGCCGCCTCTCGCATTTGACGTGTTGAAGGCTATCGAGAAGAAGCTTCCTGGCTTCCCTATCGTGCTCCACGGCTCATCATCAGTGCCTCAGGAGTATGTCGACACCATCAACAAGTACGGCGGAAAACTTCCTGATGCTGTAGGTATCCCTGAGGAGCAGCTCCGCAAGGCAGCCAAGAGCGCTGTCTGCAAGATCAACATCGACTCAGACTCTCGTCTGGCCATGACCGCCGCCATCCGCGAGCACCTTGCTGAGCATCCGGCAGACTTCGACCCTCGCCAGTACCTCAAGCCGGCTCGTGAGGAGATGAAGAAGATGTACATCCACAAGATTGTGGACGTGCTCGGTTCCAACGGAAAGGCCAGGTAGTTGACTGACCGTTATCCATCCAAGTTGCTGAAAGACGCTGTGGAAGCCATCAGCTCCCTTCCGGGGGTGGGCTCCCGCAGCGCTTTGCGCTTGGCCCTGCATCTGCTTCGCCAGCCTTCAGAGAACATACACCGTTTCGCTTCGGCGATAGACCGCCTCGCGGATGATGTGCATTATTGCCGTACCTGCATGATGATCTCGGACGGGGACACCTGCTCGATCTGTGCGGACAAGACCCGCGACCATAATACTATCTGCGTGGTGGAGAGCGTGCGGGATGTCATGAGCATCGAAGATACGGGGCAGTATAGGGGAGTGTACCATGTGCTCGGAGGCATCATATCTCCGATCAACGGAGTGGGGCCCTCCGACCTCAATATCCGCCAGCTCGTAGAGCGGCTCAAGTCGGCTGAAGGGCCGGTGGAAGTCATACTCGCCTTGAGCGGGGATGTGGAAGGGGAGACAACGTCTTTCTATATATATCGTCAGATAGAGGGCCTTGGAGTCAAGGTCTCCACTCTCGCCCGCGGACTCGGTTTCGGTGACGACCTTGAATACGCCGACTCGCTGACGCTTGGCCGGTCGATTCTCAACCGCCAGATTTTCAAACCTTAGAACAAGAAACTGATTCCTATGGCGGCGAGGACGGTGCCGCCGGCGATTTCGGCGATGCGCCCGAATCTCAGGCCTATCGTTTTGCCGCCGAGTATGCCTGCTATCACCGAGATGAAGGTGACGGCTGCCACGCAGACTGCGAGCGGTGTGATGGATGTTCCGTCGCCCATGGACTGGGCCACGCCCACGGCCATGGCGTCGATGCTGGTGGCGATGCCGCCTATCACGATGTTTTTGAGGCCGTTGAGATTCCTTTCCTCGCCCTTCCCCCTTATGCCTTCAAGGAGCATCGAGCCTCCGACATACAGAAGAAGGACGCATCCTATTATGTGTGAGATGGTGTGGACTGCGCCGGCGAGCAGACTCCCGGCAGCCCAGCCGGCAAGCAGAAGGCCCGTCTGGATCAGGGCGAACGCCACAGCCACCCCGAGTGCGCTCCTCCATTCTATCTTCTTGAGCGTCACGCTGGAGCATAGGCTGACGGCGAAGCAGTCGGCACAGAGCGAGACAGCGGTGAGCAACGATTCGAGTATTCCCATATAATTCAAGCGCTTTGCGGGCGCGAATATAGATATTTTTATCAAAATATTCCTATATTTGCGCGCCCGCTTCTCCGTGACGTGGACGCTGCAACCCCAAAACCGGAAGGCTTATGATCAAGATTTTCTACAGACAAGACGGCAGGATCGAGTCGTGCCCGTCTGAAACGGAGCTTGCTGTCATCAGCAAGGATGCTGTCCTCTGGATAGACCTTCTGCAGCCGTCAGGAGATCAGAAGAGGGCTGTGGAGGCGTATCTCGGTACTGAAATCCAGAGCCGTGCCGAGGCTGAGGAGATCGAGAGTTCATCACGCTTTTCCGAAGAGGACGGGGTCATATTCGCCAACACCAACTTCCTTTCTCCGGCTGATGACCAGATGTTGATGGATCCGGTGTCATTCATCATAGCGGGCGGGATTCTTACCACTGTAAGGGAGATTCCACTCCGATCCATTGATACTCTCCAATTGAAGATACAGGCGCTCCCGGACCAGTTCCCGGACGGGTTCACGGTCTTTCTTTCCATAATGGACAGACGTGTCGATCTGGATGCCGATATCGTCGAGCTGATTTCGAAAGATGTCTCCAGATTCAGCCGCCGCATCAACCAGATGGAGGATATAAATGAGAAATTTCTTCTCGATATCAACCAGTTGCAGCAGAATGCCATGTATGTCCGTGAGAACATAGTGGACAAGCAGCGTCTCATATCCAATGTGCTGAAGAGCCGGCTTTGTCCCAAGGATCCGGATTTCCGGCAGGATCTCGGGATAATTCTCCAGGACATCGCCTCTCTCATCAACCATATAACTTTCACTTTCGAGCGCCTCGAATATATGCAGGATACGGTGGTCGGTATCATCAACCTTGACCAGAACCGTATAATGAAGACGTTCACTTTCGTCTCTCTGCTTCTGATGCCTGCTACTCTGGTGGCGAGTTTCTATGGGATGAACGTGGCTCTCCCTCTCTCGCAGAGCCCACTTGCATGGGGTTTCATACTTCTTCTGATGGTTGTGCTTGTCCTTGCCGTATGGTATGTCTTCAAGCGCAAGAAAATGCTTTGATTATCAGATTTTTTTGCTATCTTTGCGCGCCTTTGTTCCGGGCGTGCCCGGACGGCATGTAACATAAAGTTTAATTAATAGTTTGTTTTTTGAAAATGAGCGAAATTGAAAACAAAGAGGTGGCTGCGGCAGCTCCAGTGGAGCCGGCGGTAGAAACCGTAAAGGAAGAGGCTCCGAAGGCCGAGAAGAAGAGCTCCGTGCTCAACGCTTCCGTCAAGCCGGAGGACTTCGACTGGGATGCTTTTGAAGGCGGTGACGTCTATGGCGACACCGACCGCAAAGCCATCGAAGAAGCATACGACAAGACTCTCTCCAAGGTTGTGGAGAACGAGGTTGTCGAGGGAGAGGTGACCGGACTCAACAAGCGCGAGGTCGTTGTGACCATCGGCGGCAAGAGCGAGGGCGTCATCCCTATATCAGAGTTCCGTTATGATCCGGATCTCAAGGTTGGCGACAAGGTTGAGGTTTATGTGGAGTCCGCAGAGGACAAGAAGGGCCAGCTCGTGCTCTCGCACCGCAAGGCCCGTACACTCAAGTCTTGGGACAGAGTCAACGAGGCGTTCGAGAACGATGAGGTTGTCAAGGGCTTCGTGAAGACCCGCACCAAGGGCGGCATGATCGTGGACGTGTTCGGAATCGAGGCTTTCCTCCCGGGTTCACAGATCGACATCAAGCCTATCCGCGACTATGACCAGTTCGTCAATCAGAACATCGACTGCAAGATCGTCAAGATCAACCAGGAGTTCCGCAACGTAGTAGTGTCACACAAGGCTCTCCTCGAGGCCGAGCAGGAGCAGAAGAGGGCTGAACTCATCGGCAAACTTGAGAAAGGCCAGATTCTTGAGGGTGTTGTCAAGAACATCACCAACTACGGCGTATTTGTGGATCTCGGCGGTGTTGACGGTCTCATCCATATCACCGACCTCTCTTGGGGCCGTGTAAACCATCCGGAGGAAGTCGTTTCTCTCGATGAGAAGATCAAGGTGGTTGTCCTTGACTTCAACGAGCAGCAGAAGCGTATCGCCCTCGGACTCAAGCAGCTTACTCCGCATCCTTGGGACAACCTCAACCCTGACCTCAAGGTCGGCGACAAGGTCAAGGGCAAGGTGATCCTCATTGCAGACTACGGCGCATTCGTTGAGATCGAGCCGGGTGTAGAGGGTCTCGTCCATGTGTCCGAGATGTCATGGTCTCCTCGCCTCCACTCCGCACAGGAGTTCCTCAAGGCCGGCGACGAGGTTGAGGCTCAGATTCTCTCAATCGACCGTGAGGCCCGCAAGATTTCCCTCGGACTCAAGCAGCTCACCCCTAATCCTTGGGAGAACATCCGCGAGAAATATCCTGTAGGCAGCAAGCACAAGGCTGTCGTACGCAACATCACCAACTTCGGCGTGTTCGCCGAGCTTGAGGACGGCGTAGAGGGTCTCGTGCATATCAGCGACCTCAGCTGGAACAAGATCAAGCATCCTTCAGAGATTGTCGCCCCTGGTGACACCATCGATGTCCAGATCCTTGACTTCGATGAGGCCAACCACAAGCTCTCTCTCGGCATGAAGCAGCTTACTCCTAATCCTTGGGACGAGATCGAGGCCAAGTATCCTGTAGGCTCTGTAGTTGAGGGCACCGTGGCTTCCATGACTGACAAGGGCGCCAACATCACTCTTGACGGCAGCGCTGAGGGCTTTGCATTCAGCCGTGAGCTTGTCAAGGAAGACGGCAAGACTGCGACTGTAGGTGAGACTCTTCCGTTCAAGGTCGTTGAGCTCCGCCGTTCTACCCGCCGCATTCTCTTCTCCCACCTCCGTACTTACGCTGAGGTCAAGGAGAAGGCAGCTGCAGCCGAGGCTGAGAACACCAAGAAGGCAGTCAAGAGAGTCAATGCCAATGTCGAGAAAGCCACCCTTGGCGACATCGATGCTCTGGCAGCTCTCAAGGAGAAGTTCGAGAAGGGCGAGTAATCCCCGCTATGAATTTTACACTCAAGATAATGGGCACGGCTTCGGCTATGCCCATTTCTGATAGAACCCCGAGCGCTCAGGCACTTTCCGTGCATGGGCGCTTGTTTCTGATTGACTGCGGAGAGGGCGTGCAGCGTCAGATGAGACGTATGCACCTCTCGTTTGTCAAGGTGGAGGCGATATTCATATCGCATATCCATGGTGACCATGTGTTCGGCCTGTTCGGTCTTCTTCGCTCCATGGCCATGTATGGGCGGACAGGTGAACTTTATATATATGGGCCGCAGGCGCTTGGTTCCATAGTCAAGTTCTACGAGTCGTTCTTTGGCACTGACGGCGCTTTCAAGATAGTCTTCAAGGCTGTCAAATGCCGTGAGCCTCAGCTGATCCATGAGTCCAAAGCGGTGAGAGTCAGCGCTTTCCCTCTCAACCATAAGATAGAGTGCTATGGATATCGTTTCGATGAGATACTGACTCCAAAAAGGGCATTGGCGGCCGAGGGGGACAGCTCTATTGTTCCGAAATCTTATGCCTATTGCTCGGACACTGCTCCGTTCCCGGAACTTCCGGGGTGGGTTCATGGTGTCGATTGTCTCTACCACGAGGCGACCTATATGGATTTCATGTCCGACAAGGCGGAGAAGTATTATCATTCCACGACTTGTCAGGCTGCACGTTGTGCGTCGGAGGCCGGGGTCGGCAAGCTCGTTGTCGGGCATTTCTCCTCCCGGATTGTGGATTTTGATGCGTTCAAGGCTGAATGTACTGCCATTTTTCCCGATACCATCGTGGCACGGGATGGAGATGAGGTCGAAATTTAGTACCTTAGCACCTTATGAAACGATTTGCCCTTATTGTTCTGGCGGTTTTTCTCTCCATAGGGGCGGAGAAAAATCCGCGTCTGGCATATATTGAGAAATATGCTCCGCTTGCTGTGAGCGAGATGGAGCGTACCGGTGTGCCGGCCAGCATCACTCTTGCCCAGGGTATGCTGGAGTCAAATGCCGGTTTGTCGGCTCTTGCTGTCAAAGGCAATAACCATTTCGGCATAAAATGCCACAACGACTGGACAGGCAAGAAGATGAAGTTTGACGACAATGCTCCGCGGGAGTGTTTTCGTATGTACCCGAATGCGGAGGCGTCATTCCGGGATCATTCTGATTTTTTGAGGGGCAAAGACCGTTACAAGGCTCTTTTTGAACTCAAGAGCACCGATTACAAGGGATGGGCACGCGGACTGAAAAAAGCCGGCTATGCAACCGACCCCTCGTATGCCCAGAAGCTTATCACGATCATAGAGGATTACCATCTTTATGAATACGACAAGGGCATAAAAGTGAAGGTGACACCGCCTTTGGAGGTCGAGGCTCCGGTTCAGGTTACAGCCCAGACGATTGACCGCAAATATAAAGAGTCTGTCCGCTTCACTTTGGGACGGAAAGTCTATGAGCAGAACGGAGTGCCTTTCGTTTATGCGATAGAGGGGGAGAACTGGCACTCGATAGCTTCTTCCAACGGCTTGTTCCTCAAGGAGCTGTTGCGGTTTAACGACCTCTCTGCCGATGGTGCTCCCGCTCCTGGGACAAAGGTCTACCTTGCCCGCAAGAAAGCTCAGGCACAGAAAGGGGTTGACCGCTATGTGGTCGGCTCTGACGGGGAGACCCTGTGGGAGATTTCGCAGCGCTTCGGCATCAGGCTTGCTGCTCTCCAGAAGATGAATCCGGTCCTTATCGGCAAGTCGTTGGAAGAGGGTGACACTGTTATCTTGAGGAAACGCAGATGAAAAAACCGGTCTTGGCTATACTTGCTTTTGTCCTCCTGTTTCTGGCTTTGGCTTTCGGCTGGACCTGGTACAGGGACAACAGGGTGTCCAATTTCGGTCGGACTGCTGAGATTTATGTCCGTCCGGGCGATTCCGCTTCGGGGGTGTTTGAGACAGTCTGCGCAGCGGCAGCTGTCAAGGACCGCCGGAGTCTGGAGCGCAGTTTCCGCAACAAAAAAGTCGCTGCCAACTTGAAACCTGGCCATTACACGGTGAGCCCCGGTGACGCGAGCGTCTATGTCGCGCGTATGTTCAACAACGGCTGGCAGACTCCGGTGAGGCTGACTCTGGCTGGCAATCTGCGCATCAAGCAGAACATTGCGGCCAAGATTTCCAGCCAGATGCTTGTGGATTCCGCTTCTGTATATCAGGCCCTCTGCGATGATGCTCTGCTCGGAAAGTTCGGCTTCAGCTCCCGAAACGCTTTTTCTCTTCTTATGCCGGCGACTTACGAAATATGGTGGACTGCCGGCCCGGAGGACATTTTCCGCAAGATGAAAGAGGCCTGGGATGCTTTCTGGACTCCGGACAATGATGCCAAGGCTGCCGCGTTGGGGCTTTCGCGCGAGGAGGTGTCGGTTCTGGCCTCCATCGTCAAGGCCGAATCCAACTATGAGCCGGAGATGCCCCTCATCGCGGGAGTGTATCTCAACCGTCTTGCTGTCGGGATGCCGCTTCAGGCGGATCCGACCGTCGCATTCTGTTTTGACTATAAGCCGCAGCGCATTCTGCATAAGCATCTTGAGGTGGATTCGCCGTACAATACATACCGTCATCCGGGGCTTCCTCCGGGGCCTATATGCGTGCCGTCACGGGCGGCCCTTGAGGCTGTGCTGAATCCTGATTTCGGGGGAGTGCGCGGCAAGGGCAATTTCTACTTCTGCGCCAATCCGGACTTCTCCGGAAAGCACATCTTCGCCCGTACACTCTCGGAGCACAACGCCAACGCCCGTGCCTTTCAGGCTGAACTCACCCGCCGCGCCCGCGCCAAGCGGGGGCAGTAGCTTCCGGTGCTTCAGGTTATAGAGGATTGCTTTCAATGTACTATAACTGGATGGAATTGCGATGCTGCTGCGACATTGCCACCCTTCTACATATATCTTGTATGCAATTTTGAAGTTCAACTGCAAAATTGCATAAAATAGATTTAGCCGCAACAGTTCCATCAGATAATGTATCATTTCGGAAAATATATCTAATTTTGCAGCGGTTTTCAGAAGTAGTGTAAACTTATGGCAATAAAGTTGATAATCTTCGATTTCGACGGGACGATAGGCGATACGCGCCGCAATATCGTCAAGACTCTCCAGATGACCATGGAGGCGCAAGGTCTGCCTGTCAGGACTGAAGAAGAGTGCGCCGCCACGATAGGGCTGACGCTCAATGATGCATTCCGCCGTCTTCAGCCGCAACTCGGTGCGGAGGAAGCGGCAAAATGTACGGAGTGCTACAGGGAACTCTTCGAGATCAATAAGAAAGAACTGGTTCCGCAGCCGTTTCCTGATGTCATCAGCACTCTCAAGAACCTGAAAGACAAGGGATACACTATGACAGTCGCTTCCTCGCGCTCGCATCTTTCGCTCGACGGCTTTGTCCGTGACATGAAACTTGGCGGGTATCTGACTTATGTCCTTGGCGCCGAAGATGCCGAGAGGCCAAAGCCTGATCCGGCACCGGTGCTCAAGACTCTCAAGGACTTGGGATATAAAGCTGCGGAGACCCTTGTTGTCGGCGACATGCCGTTCGATATACTTATGGGCAGGGGAGCGGGAACTGCCACCTGCGGAGTGAGTTACGGCAATTCCACACGGGAGGAGCTTCTCGCGAGCGGAGCGGACAGCGTGATAGATGGTTTTGCAGAACTTGAGAAATTGCTTGAAAGAAATGATAGACAAGAGTAAACTTATGGGCCATCTTGCAGTGGCCATCGCGTATACGATATTCGGGTTTAACATAATATTCTGCAAGGATATAGCAAATTCGCACAGCATCTCTCCGTCTGTGCTGTTCTCCATCAGGGCCATAGGGGCGTCGGCGCTTTTCTGGCTGCTGTCGCTTTTTCTCCCTAAGGAGAAGATGGCACCGAAGGACATACTGATGACGGCTCTGGCCTCTGTGCTCGGTCTTTTCCTGCCGCAGTATTCTTTTCTGGTGGCCACGACGATGACTACCTCCATCGACCTCTCGGTGCTCGGCACTCTGCCGCCGATCTTCACGATGATATTCGCAGCCATATTCCTCAAGGAGCCGATCACCGCCAAGAAAGCCGGCGGTGTGTTCCTCAGCCTCGCGGGCGTGCTGATGCTGATTTTCAATTCGGTTTCGGCACACAACGGTGTGGAGCAGACGAAGCCGCTCGGGATTGCGCTGATGCTGCTGAACGGAGTCAGTTTCGGGGCTTATCTCGGGATTTTCCGTCCACTGATTTCGCGCTATAGTGTTGTCACATTCATGAAGTGGATGTTCCTCTTCTCCCTGCTGATTTCCCTCCCGTTCTCGGCTGAGGGCTTCTTCACCACTGATTTTGCAGCGATCACTCCTTCTGTCGTGAGGGAAATCGCTTTCCTGGTGATATTTGCCACGTTCGTGTCATATTTCCTCATCCCGGTGGCGCAGAAGAGGATACGCCCTACGGTGATCAGCCTCTACACCTATCTCCAGCCGATGATAGCCACCGTGTTCAGCATCATCATCGGGATGGACAGTCTGACCTGGCAGAAAATCGTCGCGATAGTCCTCGTGTTTGCCGGAGTAGGCTTCGTCAACAGGAGCAAGGCAGCCCCGCAGGATGCGGAGGCGCTTGTCAGTGAGAACTCTCGTGGACAGGTTCGCAAGTAAGGTCCACTCCGAGTTTTTTGAATACTTTCTTGTCGATGTCGCTCAGCAGGACAGTCGAGTGGACTTGGCAGCCGTTGAGTTCCGGGAGCATGTCCAGGGCCTTGCGGCAGTTGTCATCGTCCGGGCTGAGCATGGACAGCGCTATGAGGGCCTCGTCGGTGTGCAGGCGGGGATTTTTCCCGTGAAGGAAGGTCACCTTCGTCTTCTGGATAGGTTCGATGAGGCGTCCCGGAATCAGTTTTACGCCGTGCCCGATCCCGGCAAGGTGCTTGAGAGCCTTGAGGATCAGGGCTGCGCACGGGCCGAGCAGGTCTGAAGTTTCGGCGCTGAGGATGGTGCCGTCGGAGAGTTCTATGGCTGCCGCCGGGTTGCCGGCCGTGGCTGCCCTCTGCTTGGCCGCCACTGTCACCCGGCGGTATTCCGTGGTGATGCCGGCCTGTTTGAGCAGCAGGGAGATTTTCCCGACCTCGTTCTCGTTGTCCGCGCCGCCGGCCATGCGCTCAAGGGCGGCATAGTAGCGGCGGATGATCTCATCGTTGGCCGCCTTGCAGCAGATGTCATTGTCGCTGATGCAGTTACCGACCATGTTGACCCCCATGTCCGTAGGGGATTTGTATGGATTTTTCCCGTATATGCCTTCGAACAGGGCGTTGAGTATAGGGAAAATCTCGATGTCGCGGTTGTAGTTGATGGCTGTCTTGCCGTAGGCTTCGAGGTGGAACGGGTCGATCATGTTGACATCGTTCAAATCTGCCGTGGCGGCCTCGTAGGCGATGTTGACAGGGTGCATCAAGGGAAGGTTCCACACCGGGAAAGTCTCGAACTTGGCGTACCCGGCTGCCATCCCTTTCTTGTGTTCGTGGTAGAGCTGGCTCAGACACACTGCCATCTTGCCGCTTCCCGGGCCGGGGGCTGTCACAATGACAAGCGGGCGGGTGGTCTGGACATAGTCGTTCTTGCCATATCCTTCCTCGGAGTCGATAAGGGCCACGTTGTTGGGGTATCCCTCTATCGTGTAGTGGTAGTAGGCCTTGATTCCCAGCTTCTTGAGCTTGGCCTTGTAGGCCTTGGCACTGGACTGGCCGTTGAAGTGCGTGATCACGACACTGCTCACAAGGAACCCCCGGTTCTGGAACTCGGACCGCAGGCGCAGCACATCCATCTCGTAGGTGATGCCATAGTCCGCGCGGATCTTGTTCTTCTCTATGTCGGTGGCGCTGATGACGATGACTATCTCTGCGCAGTCGCTGAGCTGCTGGAGCATGCGGAGTTTGCTGTCCGGCTGGAATCCCGGGAGAACCCGGCTCGCGTGGTAGTCGTCAAACAGTTTGCCGCCTAGCTCAAGGTAGAGCTTGTCCCCGAACTGGGCTATGCGTTCTTTGATGTGGGCTGATTGTATCCGCAGATACTTTTCGTTGTCGAATCCGTACTTCATAACGGGCTGCGAAATTACGAATTAAAATCCGTGCCCGCAAATCACTCGTGCCTTGTACGGGCGATTTAGCACGATATTTGGTATATTTGCCTTTGATGGATGCACTTGTAGAAAAAGCCCGCGCTGTGGCGCTGGAGGCACTTAAAGATGAGACCCGTTATGACGGCAGTCCGTTCATGCAGCACCCCGACAATGTCGCCCGTATAGTGGCAGACGAGATCGGTCTGCCTATGGAGTGCGTCGCTGCGGTCTATTTGCATGAGGCGACGAGGACTCATAAGGATGTGGACATCAGTTCTTTCCCGAATGATGTCAGGAAAATCACAGATGGCCTGAACAAAATCTCTACCATCAAGCCCAAGGACACAAGGCTCGAAGCCGAGAACTACAAGAAACTCATCGTCCAGTATTCCACGGATCCGAGGGTTGTGGTGCTGAAGATAGCCGACCGCCTGGAGGTGATGCGGAGCCTGAGCATCTTCCCGAAGACCTCCAGGGAGCAGAAACTTCTGGAGACGATGATGCTTTACATGCCGCTCGCTCACCAGCTGGGACTGTACAACATCAACAATGAGCTGGGAAACATCTACTTCCGCTACTCCGATCCGGAGCAGTACCGTGCGGTGACCAACAAGCTCAAGGCGACGGAAAAGGACAGGGAGCAGCTCACGGCTGAGTTCATCCGCCCTCTTGAGAAGAAACTCTCCGATGCAGGCATCCACTACAAGCTCAAGGCCCGAACCAAGAGCGCCTACTCCATCTACCGCAAGATGCAGGTGCAGAAAGTGCCTTTCGAAGGGGTATATGATGTGTTCGCGATCCGTTTCATCATTGATTGCGAGGATGACCCAAAAGTGGAGAAGGATCTCTGCTGGAAAGTATATTCCTACGTGACGGAAGAATACGAACCCGATGTCAAACGCTTGCGCGACTGGCTCACCACACCTCGTCCCAACGGGTACGAGTCCCTGCACATCACAGTCAAGAACAAGCAGGGCAAATCCCTTGAGGTGCAGATCCGCACGAAACGGATGGACATAGAGGCCGAGAGCGGCAACGCGGCCCACTGGGCCTACAAGGGCATACGCCACGAGGCTTCACTTGACCGGTGGATGCAGTCAGTGCGCGATTCCCTTGCCAATCCGTTCGAGGCCAGCCCCGAGGACATGCCGGCCCCGCCGGACAAGGAGATCTTTGTGTTCACCCCTACCGGGGAACTCAGGATTCTCTCTGCGGGAGCCTCAGTGCTTGATTTCGCTTTCAATATCCACTCCAACGTGGGGTGCCGCTGCACGGGCGGAAAAGTCAACGGCAAACCGGTGCAGATCAAGGAAAAACTTAAGACGGGGGATGTGGTCGAGATCATGACGAGCCGCAACCAGCGCCCGAGCAGGGACTGGTTGAACTGGGTGGTCACTTCCAAGGCCCGCGGCAAGATAAAGCAGGAACTGGATGCCGATGAACGCCGGGCTTCAGCCGAGGGCCGCGAGATTCTGGAGCGCCGCCTCAAGAACTGGAAACTGGAGTTCAGTGACGAACTGCAGACAGAGTTCATGAAATCACGGAAATACAGTTCCGTGATGCCGTTCCTCGCCGCCATTTCGAGGGAGGAGATAGATGTCAACGACATAAAGGCGTTCATTCTTCAGAAGCAGGCCGGGAAGGCTCTTCCTGCCATGGAGGAAAAGGACGCGGCTGCACCTAAAGAGGGCTATGCCGGGAGCTCCTCCGATGACATCCTTGTCATCAATGCCAAGAACGTGCGCGGATTGGACTATAAGCTTTCAAGATGCTGCAATCCGGTGTTTGGAGACGATGTGTTCGGCTTCGTCACCAGAACCGACGGCATCAAGATCCACAGGATTTCCTGCCCTAATGCCGCGAGACTCATCGAGCGTTATCCCTACAGGATACAGAAAGTGGTCTGGCAGGACAACAGCAGCGGGGGAGACTTTGTCTGCGACCTGGCGATCACCGCAGGAATGGAGCATCCTGTGCTGAGCGCGATTATGGACGTGATCGGCAAGTTTAAAGTCTCGATGCGCTCTTTCAATGTCAAGGAGAACCAGAGGACTGGAACCTACGAGATCAGCGTCAAGTTGCTTGTGCCGTCCAATACGGAGCTGGACAAGGTAATATCGCTCGTGTCAAATATAAAGAATGTAATAAAGGTACATAGGGTGTAACTATTATGGATACAGAGTATTTGGACAGGTTCGAGAAGATTCTCGAAGACGGACTGCTCAAGGTCTGCCAAGGGGCGGGCCTGCTGGGGGAGGAAGTGTTGAGAACCCCCGACATAGATGAGAAGTGGGACACTTACATCAAGGACTACACGGCTGACGCTGTGGAGAATTTCAACGCATACCCTGAGGCGGCGCTTTCTTGGGCCGCATTCCTCGGGATGGCCGTGGCGCACAATTGGGATGCTGACTGGGAGGCGCACAAGGACGATGCCTACAAGTCTTATTATGGCAGCAAGGGCTGGGACAATATGGATGAACACGTCCTTCAGGATGTGCTGGGACTGAAAGCGGACGACCCTGAGGCCAAGAAGATCAACGACACTCTATTGAGTTGTGCTCTTGCGACTCTCGGACTGATAAGGCACGAAAGCATCGAACCGCAGACAGACCTCGGTTTCTATGTGCTTGTTCGTTCCTACACTGTGATGTTCCGTATAGGGGCGGCGATAGAGATCCGGCGTCTCGGTTATAAGAAGGTGCTGGTGAATTAGTTTTTGACACCGGCTTCTTGTATGGCCGGCTTGACGGCAGTGAGGGCTTCCCGATTGTGGGGAGCTTTTTCAGATTCCGGCGTTGAGCATCGCCTCGCAGCCTTCGAGGATGTCTTGGAAGGCCTGCTCGAAGTCTCCTGTGTACCAGGGATCCACAACATCGCGACTGTGCCCGGTGTATGACATCAGCAGGTGGACTTTGCCGTCGGGGTCCGGGCCCATCACTCTTTCGAGCCAGCGCAGGTTGCTGGTGTCCATGCAGATGATGCGGTCGAATTTCTGATAATCCTCCGGGGTGACGCTGCGTGCGGTCTTCGTCTGGTCGAAAGGGACGCCATGCTGCTTGAGGCAGCGTTTTGCCGGCGGATAGATAGGATTGCCGTATTCTTCGTCGGATACGGCAGCTGATTCAATATGGTACTGATCCTCATCGCCCCTTGCTCTGAGCAGGGCTTTGAGTATGAATTCCGCCATCGGGCTTCTGCATATATTGCCGTGGCAGATAAACAGAATTCGTTTCATGTTTTATTTGTCGTCAGTGTTTTGCGTCTTGTGGTATGCTGATTCTTTGTGGCGTCCTGACCCCGGTCTGCCTTCGAATCATGGCAAATATACAAAAGTTATCTTAAGAAGTTGTTTTGATTTATGTTGAAAATTCTTTTACTTGCTTTTTCGCCATAGTTTTCCCTGGCTTTTTCGGTCAGATAGTTCTACTGTCTTTCTCAAAATCCAGAAAAAACTCTGGCAGAAAAATCCGCATAAATTTATGACAAATAAATTCAAAACAACTTCTAATTCACACTGTCCGGCCGTCGTGTCCGGTCTGTCTCCTGTGATTGTCTTTTGTGGCTTCTCTGTTTTTCTCGGCCGGGTTGGCTTTCGTGTCTGCTCCGGCTTTAGTGTCTGGGTTGCCTTTCCTTTTTTTGCCAGACTTTTGTGGCGCGTGACCGATGGGGCGTCGGGTTGGCGACCCTGTCACTACGCTTTGGCACTTGCTTCGCCTTGGCATCTGCTGTGCTTTGGCATTTGTTGCGCCTTGCCGTGCCTGCCGTGCGCACCAGACGGCTTTTCACGCACGGCCATGGTGAGAGGCATCATAGTGTCAAGGGGGGATACGGTGGCGGATAACAGCTTGATGTACAGGTAAATAGCAATATGCCCTGCCGGGATTTGTGGGGAGGCTGAAAGCTCTTGTGCTTGATAGTCAGCGTCTTATCCGCCACCGCGTTTTGGCGCTGGTGCAGCAGCCGTTGCTGCTCACCACCTTACCGGCCGCAATCGTCCGGGACAAAGTGTGGAGAAGTGCTCTCCGGTTCATACTGGGTCATTTTAGGTTCAATCCCGTTCAATCTGAAAGAACTTGACAATAGATGACTATATTTGCCAATAACATAATAGCGCATGGAATATACAGCTCCGGTTTTTAGTAATAGGCAAAAACAAGTTGCCGAGTACTTAGTAAAATCGAGACCGGATGGTAGGATGCATAAAGATAAAGTCTTATGATAAAGCTGTTTTTTAATTTCTTGACTATGACGCACTTCATCCCGGAGGCCATGACGGCTTCCGGGATTTTTTTCTGTATGCGGCCATGATGAAGGTGGGAGCCGAGAGAAGACATCCTATTTCCGGAAATTTTTATACCTTTACAAGGCAAGCAGACAATACGATAGACAACAAGAAAGAAGTGGAGCGTGCAGAACTCCACCGGACTATTTGGGCAATAGCGGATGAGATGAGAGGCTCCGTGGACGGATGGGACTTCAAATCATACATTCTCGGGATGCTCTTTTACAGATACATCAGTGAGAACATCACCACATACATCAACAAAGGTGAATGGGAGACTGGCAACACCGGCTTCAATTATGCGGACCTTGATGATGCCCAGGCCGAAGGCATAAGGGAAGAGATGGTGAATGTCAAGGGCTTCTTTATCTTGCCCTCCCAGCTCTTTGAGAATGTGTGCAAGACTTGTGATAATGACCAGAACCTGAATATGACACTTGAAGGCATCTTCTCCTCCATAGAGAACTCTGCAAAGGGGACTGCAAGTGAAGATGACTTCAAAGGCCTGTTTGCAGACCTCGACGTGAACAGCAACAAGCTGGGAGCTACTGTCATCAAAAGAAACGAGAAACTGGTCAAGCTTCTACGGGGTATCCAGTCAATGAAACTGGGAGAATATCAATACAATACCATCGATGCCTTCGGTGATGCGTATGAATACCTGATGGGAATGTATGCCTCTAATGCCGGAAAGAGTGGTGGAGAATACTACACTCCGCAGGAAGTGAGTGAGCTTTTGACAAAACTCGCAACAGTCGGCAAGATAGAGGTCAACAAGGTTTATGACCCTGCCTGCGGCTCAGGCTCACTGCTCCTGAAAGCCGCAAAGATACTTGGCAAGGACAATGTGAGACAGGGGTTCTTCGGGCAGGAAATCAACTTGACCACATATAATCTATGCAGGATCAATATGTTTCTGCATGACATTGATTATGACAAGTTTGACATTGCCTGTGAGGATACTCTTCTTTCTCCGCAGCATTGGGATGATGAGCCTTTCGAGGTGATAGTCTCAAACCCGCCTTACTCGACAAAATGGAAAGGAGATGATGACATTACCCTTATCAATGACCCGAGGTTCGCTCCTGCCGGAGTCCTGGCACCGAAGTCAAAGGCCGACCTTGCATTCATTATGCACTCCCTTTCCTGGCTTGCCAGTAACGGCACGGCTGCCATAGTATGCTTTCCGGGAGTGATGTATAGGGGCGGCTCAGAGAAGAAGATAAGACAATACTTGATTGACAATAACTTTGTGGATTGCATCATTTAGCTTCCGGATAACCTTTTCTTCGGGACAACTATTGCCACCTGCATTATGGTCTTGAAGAAGGCAAAGAAAGACAACTGCACCCTGTTCATCGATGCCACAAAGGAATGCATCAAGATCACAAACAGCAACAAGCTCACAGACGAGAATATCCGGCATATCCTCGACCTGTTCACCGAGAGAAAGGATGTGCAGTATGTCAGCAAGCTTGTGACGAATGATGACATAGCCAAGGCTGACTACAATCTGTCTGTCTCGACATACGTCGAGCAGGAGGATACAAGGGAGAAGGTGGACATCGTGAAGCTCAATGCGGAACTTGTGGAGATAGTGGAAAGGGAGAATGTGCTACGGGCCGAGATCGACAAAATCATAAAAGAAATATGATGTCTCTGTGCCATTTCAGAATGGAATGGGATGACGAAGCCGCCCGTGGGATGAGCGGCTCCGATGCGGACGGGTATGCAGACAAGGCCTTGGGCCTACCGTTTACGGTAGTGGGCCTTCACGTAAACCTTTTTGCCTCTGACCATCCTGAAATGGCCTCTGACATAGCTAGGTTTGTGAGCATCTTTGCACTCTGTGCAGGAGCGCTCATCAAACTTAATGGTAATGGAAAAATTTGTCATAAAACGGATTATATATGCTTGAGAGCTGAGAGCGGGCCTTTGAGAGTACATCCGTCCGTATTTCTCCAAACAAAAAAGCACTTGCCCGAAGAC
>CAKVDS010000041.1 GCA_934726455.1 uncultured Bacteroidales bacterium | reverse complement strand
CGGGTCTTGAACCTTTCCGGCAATGACGCGTATTCTATCAGGGCATAGGAACCATAACCCCTGCCGGACCGTAGCACGTTGATTCGGCCACGTTGCTGCAATTTCAGATAATTATCTCGCGTCATAATGGCCTCACCATTATGAGTTGTGGTCAAATCATCAACCGTCACAGCTATTATGTTTCCGTAATATTCCATTTCAATTATCTGTTCTGCGGAGAGGGGTGGAGTCGAACCACCTAATCTTTACCCTCGGCCTTCCAGTTAGCCGCCTATCCTCTCCATTCGGGGCACAGCGGTAAGCCCCATTTCTCTAATATCCTTTATGCTATGAACAATTTTACCGCTGTTTTCGTCTACTGTTCTTCTTCCAGAAGTCCAACAACGCAATAGCGCCAAGACCACCAACATACATCATCGGAAAAGCTATCAGCCATACCGCCCACCAGAACGCAGTCAACACCACGACAACCAATCCACCCACAATCAGAATCAGGCACAGGAAGAATATCAGAGCGTCATTCATTTCTTTGTCGCTTTGGCTATGATTTCCTCTGACAGTTTTTGGGCGTGGTAGAGCAGGTTTCCCCACGCTTGGAGGCTTATCGGCCCATAAGACTCCAGCTCCTTTCCGCCCTGCATAAGACTGACATCCCCTTTATGCCTGTCCATTCGGACCTGCACCCCTCCGGCGAATGTCTGGATTATCTCATCCTCGGTATATTCAGTCCGGCAGTTGGGGACGAAGTTCTGTTCCTCAATGGCACCACCATGGGCCAAGGCATATTGCCGGATCGCTTCTGCAAGGTCACTTTTTGTCAGATAATTAAGCGCCGACCAGACGGTAGGCTTGGACACCGCGAACCTCGAAGCCAGCTCCCTTCGGAGCGAATCTGTCACTTTGATATATACTCTCATAATTGATGTGTTTAATTGTCGTATCTTTGCGCTATGGTAATGTTATGCTTTATATGTCAAGACGAATTGACAGCCGGTCGTTGTAGGGATTTGGCGGTTCCGGTATTGCGCCGTCACAAAATGAGATGCACATCATCACGTGCCTATCCCCGTCAGGCATTTTCTTTTTCAGAACCCATTCCGTTTGATGCCGAATACGAGATGCAGCTACGCATCCGGATAGATCCTTCTGATACGGAGGCCGTACGCCTAATCCAGACCCTTGCCGATCACGTGCGACAGCAGCTTCCCGGAGTGGAGAGGTACTTTCTGCAGTGAAAAGGTAGCCATCATCAGGATCCCAATCTTCCCCACCGATGTAGATTGGATCAAGCGATTCAAGTTCGGATGCAAGTTCTTGCATTATTCCCCGGACACGCAAGACATGCGCATTCATTTCCTTCTCTGTCTTCACATGGACGCTTGGTTGTACGACAGGCTCAAAACTCTCATCCAAATCAGCCCATTCCTCGGTACGTGTCACAAGCCTGGCCTTGATATCACCGCAGAACTTCTCAATGAATTCATCCCACGGAGCATTGCCATACAGGAACTCCCCGGTGTAGTGGAAGGCGAAGGAATTCTCCACCAACCGTTCTATCGCAATTTTCAAGGCTTCCACATCGCCATACAGTGTGTAAACACGTCTCGTTGCCATATTCTCTTATTTTATTCTTAGTTTTTTGTACCTTTGTTCACGGCTTAACGGTGTTAAGCACTGCAAATATAACAAAAGATTTCGCCAATATGCAAGAAAAGATACAAAAGATTTCGCCAGTAAAGCAAAGAATCCTTCAATTCGCTGATAAAATTGGTATTAGTAAACGGGAGTTTTATTCCAAAATAGGAGTTTCTCGCGGCACATTAGAAGCTAAAACAGGGATTACAGAAGACGTACTGACGAAATTTTTCGCCACATACCCAGAAGTATCAATTCCATGGGTCATGACTGGAGAGGGAGATATGCTTAACAATACTAATGATGTAACTCCAAATCATACATTTCCGCTCAAGACGGATAACATGGTCTCCGAGCAGAATATTCCTCTCTACGACTTCGATGCAACCGCTGGTTTAGTGGCAATCTTCAACAACCATAACATTGAACCAGAGGACTACCTGCATATCCCCAATCTTCCGCCAGTTGATGGGGCTATCTATGTACGTGGGGAGTCAATGTCACCACTGCTGAAAAGCGGAGATATTGTGATGTACAAGAAGAAGGAACTCTCAATGGATAGTATCTTCTGGGGTGAGATATATCTACTTTCGTTCATTTATGACGGAGATAGCTATACAGCAGTAAAGTATATTCAGAGAGCCGATGATCCAGAGAAGATCCGCCTCGTCAGTTTCAACCCATCTTTCGCCCCGAAAGACATCCCGATGAACTGCGTCACCGCCCTCGCTCTGGTCAAAGCATCCCTAACCTTTCACACAATGGAATAAAAAAAGTCAGTGCCTCCCAAAGCACTGACATAAAACTACTAAAGACTACTTATTCACACGGAAGCAAAAAGGACGTCCGTTTTTGCGATAAATCCTCCTGCCATCTTTCGTAGTAATGTACATTCGAAAGATGAGTTCACCTTTTTCATTTTTAGCATTTGAAACTGAATCCACGATCTTCACACCTCCTTTTCCCCTGTGGCCCGTGGGTAAAGCCATTAAAATTTCGCATAAAAGCGAAAAAACGTCCAACATCTGGGATAATGCTGGACGTTATTCCTTCTTTTCGAGGAGGCGAATACCCTTCCAGGAAAGGAGTGAGAGTCTCGTGGACTCGTTTCAAATGCTGACGCAAAGTAACCAATTTTGATTAACAAAAACAAGATTTTGCGCACTTTTTTCGGTAATGCAAGCATCTTACCCTGTCACTATCACCCATTTACATCCAAATTTAACCGCCAAATCCGTGTCATAAAGGGGGTCTTAACCGCCATTTTCCGTGCATTTTTAGGCATTTTATGTAATTAAACCCCTATGTAGAGGGGTGTCCGTGTCGCAAAAATGTCCACCTAAACGTCCATCTAACGCGCACATTTCGTTTTTTACACCGTCCACCCAAACGTCCACCTAACTGTCCACCCATTCAATTCTATGCCCATGATATTGTTCCGTCTCTCAGTTTTAGAAACAAGGCTTTTGAAAGGCTATTCAACCATCTTTGAAAGGTTATCATAGGCATCCGTGCCACAGTACCATAACAACACCTCAAATCAAGCTATTTTTGGCGTTTTAGACGCACCCACGGCTTCCTCGTGCAATCCTATCCATATACGAAAAAGCCTCCAGAACAGGGCCTTTTTAACCCTTTCTGAAGGCAATGTAACATTCAAACTTAAATGATGGCTTTCAAACAGCCTTAAAAGTAACGCATAAGTAAAGCAAAAGTAACATTTCGTTTTATCCCCAGTTTACGGCTCACACTCCCCTAACCCTTTCATAATCACCACACATACACCTCTCCACTCCCCTACCCTATTATACACATTTCGTTTTTACCCCCATACGTGCCGCTTCATTGGCTGAGGAGGTGGAAGAGGGGATATAATCAGGCGGAGGTGATTGCCGGACAGGTAGCAGGACGTCTTGGTTGTGTGTGCATGCCGGATATGCTGCGTCGTATCCGCAGGACTTCCACCCAGACGCGGCTTTCCGGCGAGAAAAAACGGAGCAATGTCACCGGGGCATTTGCTGTGCCGGAGCGGTTCCGCAGTCAAGCTGCCCTGCGGCATATCCTGCTGGTGGATGATGTCTTCACTTCAGGTTCCACGCTTGCCGCCTGCCACGCGGCTCTCCGTGAGGTCTTCGGCCTTCGGACCAGAATCTCCGTAGCCACCCTCGCCTTCGTCGGAGAGGAATGAAGACCCCCTGGCGGCCTGGGCCGCCGACCCCTCAGGGGAACAGTTGAGGTCGCGGGCCATGAGAGAGTACCGTAAACGAAAAACAGCCACCCGAAGGTGACTGATCTTTGAGCGGAAAACGGGACTCGGACCCGCGACCTCAACCTTGGCAAGGTTGCGCTCTACCAACTGAGCTATTTCCGCAATAAATCCCGAGCCTTGTCGGCTTGGGATTACAAAGGTAGTCAGATTTTTTGTTTCTGCAAAGATTTCGGACCAAAAAATCTGATTTTTGATTTATTTGTTCTTCAGAACCGTCTGCCCGTTAACGCTGTCCACCTCGATCACAGAATCTTTGTGGACTTTGCCCTCGAGGATCTCCTTTGCGAGCTGGTTGACAAGCTCCCTCTGAATCAGCCTCTTGACAGGACGTGCACCGAATTCCGGGTCGTAACCGTTCTCGACCATGTCATCTTCGAACGCCTTGGTGAAAGTCAGAGAGACATTGTCCTCCTCAAGTTTCTTGCGGAGTATCTCCATCTGCATCCTGACAATCTTGCGGATGTCCTCCTTGGTCAGAGGATCGAAGGTGACGATCTCGTCGATACGGTTGATGAATTCAGGACGCATGCGCAACTTCAAGTCCTCCTCCTTGAGGTTGGAGGTCATGATGAGGATGGTGTTTTTGAAGTCCACAGTGCGGCCCTTGTTGTCCGTCAGACGCCCGTCGTCAAGCACCTGAAGCAGGATGTTGAACACATCCGGATGGGCTTTCTCGATCTCGTCAAGCAGTACTACTGAATAAGGCTTGCGCCTTACGGCTTCCGTGAGCTGTCCGCCCTCATCGTATCCTACATATCCCGGAGGGGCACCTATGAGCCTGCTGACGGTGTGGCTTTCCTGATACTCGCTCATGTCGATACGGGTCATCATGCTCTCATCGTTGAACAGGAACTCGGCCAAGGCTTTCGCCAGCTCGGTCTTACCTACACCTGTCGTACCGAGGAAGAGGAATGAACCGATAGGCCTGTGCTCGTTGGAGAGTCCGGCGCGGTTGCGTCTTACGGCATCGGATACGGCCTCGATGGCCTTGTCCTGACCTACGACCCTCTTGTGGAGTTCGCTCTCCATCCTGAGGAGTTTCTCCTTCTCGCTCTCCAGCATCCTGTTGACCGGGATACCGGTCCAGCGGGCCACTACCTCGGCGATGTCTTCTGGGGTTACCGCCTCGGTGATGATAGGATCTTTGATTGCAGCCTGCTTTGCGCTGAGTTCATCGACCTTCTTCTGGGCGTCGGCCATCTTGCCATAGCGGATTTCAGCCACCTTGCCATAGTCACCGGCCCGCTCGGCTATAGCTGCGTCGCGTTTGTAGTCCTCGATGTTCTGACGGAGGTTGTTGAGCTCCGTGACGATGCCTTTTTCCTCGTCCCAGCGCTTAGTGAGGGCATCCCTGTCCTCCTTGCACTTCTTGAGCTCCTCGTCAAGCTTCTCTGACTTCAGGCTCGTGCCCTCGCGTTTGATGGCTTCCTTCTCAATCTCCAGCTGGCGTATCTTGCTGTTGAGGTCATCGATAGGCTCCGGTACGGAGTTCATCTCAAGACGCAGTTTGGATGCCGCCTCATCGACAAGGTCGATGGCCTTGTCCGGGAGATAACGGTTGTTGATGTACCTGTGGCTGAGGTTCACGGCTGCGATCAAGGCATCGTCCTCGATGCTGACGCGGTGGTGGTTCTCATATTTCTCTTTAAGACCACGCAGGATGGCGATTGACTCCGCCGGACTCGGCTCGTCCACCATGACTTTCTGGAAACGGCGCTCCAAGGCCTTGTCCTGCTCGAAATACTTCTGGTACTCGTCGAGGGTGGTTGAACCTATGGTCCTCAGTTCACCTCGTGCCAATGCCGGCTTGAGGATGTTGGAGGCATCCATTGCGCCTGAAGAGCGGCCTGCGCCCACAAGCGTGTGTATTTCATCTATGAAGAGGATGATCTGCCCGTCGCTGTCCACGACTTCTTTGACCACTCCCTTGAGACGTTCCTCAAATTCACCCTGATATTTGGCACCTGCGATGAGCGCACCCATGTCAAGGGAGAAGACCTTGCGGTCCTTGAGGTTCTCAGGCACTTGTCCGTTGACGATCTTCGTGGCGATGCCTTCGGAGATTGCCGTCTTGCCCACACCCGGCTCACCTACGAGAATCGGATTGTTCTTCGTGCGCCTGCTCAAAATCTGCAGCACGCGCCGGATCTCCTCATCTCGCCCGATCACCGGGTCAAGTTTTCCATTTGCCGCGGCCTCATTGAGGTCTATGGCATATTTGCTTAAGAATTCGTATTTGTTTTCCATAATAAAATCACCGGCCTCACGATGGAGACCGGTGATGAAAACTCAAAATACATACCACTGACAATATGTCAGCGATGTGGACAGCCCTTACTCGGCAGGGGTTTCGGTGGTTGGAGCTTCCTGCTGTACAGGAGCTGACGGGAACGCAGGCTGCTGGTTGCCGGCTGTATTCTCTATCTTCTTGGTGACATCCATATCGGCGCCATTGCTGCTTCCCGTTGTGAAGGAAGTGATGATGGAGACGACAAGAATGAAGGCTACCAGCCCCCATGTGACCTTCTCAAGCAAGTCGGCCGTCTGGCGTACACCGAATGTCTGGTTGCCCGCAACGAAGTTGCTGGCCATCCCGCCTCCTTTGCCGTTCTGGAGCAGCACGACTATAATAAGAAGGATCGCTGCAAGAATGATGAGAACGGTCAAAATTACAAATACGGTATTCATTTGTTATTGTCTTTTTGTTTTATTTCTTCAATAAGGGTTGCAAAGTAAACACTTTTTTCCGGATATCGCAAACTTAGCTTGGAATAAATATCAATGGCCTGCTCTGTGTAATCCTGCTCAAGATAAATCTTTGCGAGGGTCTCGGTGCAGAAATCAGTCTGCTCTTCTGTCTCAGGGTCTGTGTAGCCTTCCTCGCGCGCCCTGCTGGCGAAACGGGAGAAAATCCCGTCGTCAGACCTGCGCACTTCGTTGTACTGGTTTTGCGAGAAGTAGTCTCCTCCGACCACGTAGACCTTCTTTTCCTCTTTTTGCGGAGACGGAAGATATGTCTTTGCGAGCATCTCGAGATCCTTGTCAGTGCAGTCTACATTGCGTCCGGCCCTCACCAGATCGGAGAGGATTTTTCTGGAACCGACATACAAGGCTGTTTCTGCGAGCTGGCTCTCGGACAATGCTCCCAGTTCTGACATCCTGCGGCACAATTCCACCCTTGCCCCAGCATACCACGGGTACATCGAGACGACCCCGGAGAGTTCTTCCAATGTCAAGGTATGTATGTCTATAGGTTTTACCATTGTGCCACTGTAGCATTGAATATGTCTTCGACAATCTTGTCCACGATCTCTGTCGTGAGACCGGCCTCCACCGAATCGAGCGACAGTGTCGAGTCGTAGTCGGCGTAGCCCGAGAAGTTTTTGTCTTCGAAGTTGTCTTCCGGATACTTCCTGTTGGTGAATGTGACTTTGACAGTTATGGTCAACCTGTTCTTTGAGGCCACATCTCCGGCCGCAATTGCGGAGGCGGCCACTGTGTACCCGGTCACTTCTCCGGTTATTTCCAGATCCCCGTCGGTGTCCACCTGCTCAAGCCGGGTCATCTGGCGGAACCTTGTGCGCACGGCTTCCGTCAGTTCGTTGCTCAAAGAAGGGTTGACCTTGAGAGCCTTGTATTCGAAATAATTGATTGTGATAGTGTTGACATCAGGCTGAATGGATGTGCCCGAGAACGAGTATATCCCGCACGAGCATATCGACATGGTAAGGACCAGCAGTGACAGGAGTTTTCTCATTTTCCTTTCTTCTCCGCTATGCGTCTGTATATGGTCCTCTCGGAGATGCCGAGTTCGGCCGCTGCCGGCTTGACTTTTCCGCCGTGTTTGGCAAGGCACTTCTCTATCATGTCGTCCTGAGATTCTTTGAGCGGGCGTATCTGCCCCTCGGCATCGTCGTGCTTGTCATCTGCCGTTTCTTCTTTTGAGTAGCGCGACAAGTCGATCAATTTAGGGGCGGAGCCTCCCTGTTGCGGTCTTGCGGCGGAGGCTTTCAGTCCCTCGACGGTCTCTTTGAGGGCGTCCACTTCCTGCTTGAGATAGTGAAGAGCTTCGACCAGCTGCTGTTTTTCATCGTCCGAAAGTGCTGCTCCGTCGCGGCTGCGCTGGGGGACCATTATGGCTCCTTGGTCTTGGGGTATGTATTTGGCGAGTGTCTCCGGACCGAGTTCGACCCTTTCGGATGACGGGCTGACTGGTCTGGACTCAAGGGCGGTCACGGTCTCGGCGATGTTTTTGAGTTGCCGGATGTTCCCCGGCCACCTGTATGAGGTGAGTTCGCCTATCGCTTCGTGTGAGAGACTGACCTTGCAGAGCCCGTATTTCTCCGAGAAATCCGAAGAGAATTTGCGGAACAGCAGGTAGATGTCGTCCTTGTTGCGATCGCGCAATGCCGGCATCTTGATTTGTATTCCGGACAACCTATAATATAGGTCTTCGCGGAATTTGCCGGTCGCCACGGCGTATGACAGATTGACATTGGTGGCGGCGATGATTCTCACATCAGTTTTCTCGACCTTTGATGATCCTACTTTTATATATTCTCCGCTCTGCAGGACGCGCAGCAGGAGCGCCTGAGTCTCTTTCGGGAGCTCTCCTATCTCATCCAGAAACAGGGTTCCTCCGTCGGCTTCTTCGAAATAGCCCTTGCGTTCCCCGATAGCTCCGGTGAACGCCCCTTTCTCGTGGCCGAAAAGTTCGGCGTTTATTGTCCCTTCCGGGATGGCACCGCAGTTTACGGCAAGATATTTGCCGGTCCTCCTGCGGCTGAATTGGTGTATAATCTGTGGGATCACCTCTTTGCCCACACCGCTCTCGCCGGTGATGAGCACGGTCAGGTCGGTGGGCGCCACCGCTACAGCTGTCTCAAGGGCGTGGACGAGTCCGGGGTCGTTCCCTACGATGTCGAACTTGTTCTTTAATCTTTGCAGATCTTGTGCATCCATATTTAGCAAAGTTAAGGATTTTTCCTTATTTTTGTGTATAGATTGAAATTTACGAATATTATTCTATCGCTATTATGAAAAGGATTTTTAAGATTTTCGCGCTCTGCGCCCTTGTGGTCGCAGCCGCGTCCTGCTCCAAGTCCAGGGCTGAGCAGATGAAGCTGGCAGAGAATGTCAAGGTCAGCTGCACCCCGGAGGTTCTTGCTCTCGTCGGAGACAAGATTCCTGCGGAGATCACCGTTACCTATCCGGCCAAGTATTTCCACCCGAAGGCCACTCTTGAGGTGACCCCGGTTCTCGTTTACGAGGGCGGAGAGCAGGCTGCGCAGACTTTCACCTATCAGGGAGAGAAAGTCCAGGACAACTACACCGTGGTTGCCTATGACGGAGGCACTGTCAAGGAGAGCGTATCTTTCAAGTATGTGAAGGGTGTCGAGAAATCTTATCTCGAACTTCGCAGCGTAGCTTACTATAAGGGCAAGCCTATCGAGATCCCTGCCATCAAGGTGGCTGACGGTTGCAATGTCACCCAGATGCTCGCGACCACCGGCGGCGAGTATGAATTCAAGAAAGACGCATATCAGGATGTCATCAAGGAGAGCGCTGAAGGTCAGATTCTCTACGATTACAATTCTGCCAACGTGAAGAACAGCCAGCTGCGTTCCAATTCAGTGAAGGAGCTTCAGGCTGCCCTTGAGGAGATCGAGTCCGATCCTCGTTACACTGTGACAGCCACCAAGATTGTCGCATACGCTTCTCCGGAAGGCGGACAGGAGTACAATGCCAAGCTTTCTGACAAGCGTGCCGCTTCCGCCAAGAAGGCATGGAAGAAGGTTACCGGCGGCATGGAGGCTGACAATCTTGAGGTGAAGAGCATGGGTCAGGACTGGGAAGGATTCCAGGAGGCCGTGCAGAAGTCAAACATCTCCGACAAGGAGCTTATCCTCCGCGTCCTTTCAATGTACAGCGATCCTGCTGTGCGTGAGAGCGAGATAAGGAACATGTCTCAGGTATACACCGAAATCAACAAGAACGTCTTCCCTGAGCTTCGTCGCGCCCGTTTCATCGCCGATGTCGACTACAAGAACTTCTCTGAGGCAGAGCTTGAGGAACTTTCCCGCAAGGCTATTGATGTCCTCGACGAGGAGGCTCTCCTGAGGGTGGCCGCAAAGTCTGATGACGCTGCCCGCAAGGCTGAGCTTTACAAGATCGCTGTCAAGAAGTTCAATTCCGACAGGGCCAACTTCAACCTCGCAGTCCTCTCTCTCAATGATGGCAAGGTTGATGATGCCGCCAAGTATCTTGCTGCTGTCAAGAATGTTGATGCTGATGTCATCAACGCCAAGGGTGTGTGCGAGCTCCGCAAGGGCAACTATGACGCTGCCGCCAAGCTTTTCAAGCAGTCCGGCACCACAGAGGCCAAGGCAAACCTCGGCACTGTTGATCTTCTCAAGGGCAATTACTCTCAGGCTGCTGCGGAGCTTGACGGTACCGGCAGCCACAATACTGCTGTAGCCTATATCCTTGCCGGCCAGCTTGACAAGGCTTCTGCCGCCATCACCTGCAACTGCCCTCGCAGCAACTACCTCCGCGCTATCATCGCGGCACGCAAGGGCAATGCGTCCGATGTTGCGAAGTATCTTGAGATCGCCAAGAAGAATCCGGCATTCAAGGCCCGTGCAGAGAAAGATGTCGAGTTTGCGAACTACAGATAGTCAAGTTGTAAGATATTTTTTGCAAATAGTTTAAATTTGCGTATATTTGCAGCCCCCGATTTTACCGGGGGCTTTTATAATTTTTGTTAACAACCATTTATGCCAACAATTCAACAATTAGTTCGCAAAGGACGCGAGGTCATTGAAGTAAAGTCAAAATCTCGTGCGTTGGATGCTTGCCCTCAGAAGCGTGGCGTATGCCTCAGGGTCTATACGACGACCCCAAAGAAACCTAACTCAGCGATGCGTAAGGTTGCCCGTGTACGTCTCACGAACTCAAAAGAGGTCAATGCCTACATCCCTGGCGAGGGCCACAACCTCCAGGAGCACTCAATCGTGCTCGTTCGCGGCGGTCGTGTAAAGGACCTTCCAGGTGTACGTTACCACATCCTTAGAGGAGCTTTGGATACCGCCGGTGTTGAAGGACGTACTCAGTCACGTTCTCTCTACGGTGCCAAGAGACCAAAGTAATTGCCTGAAGGATGGTTTAATTATTAATTTTTCAAGTAATGAGAAAAGCAAAGCCTAAGAAGAGGATTCTACTTCCTGATCCTAAGTTCCACGACACGCAGGTTACGCGTTTCGTGAACAATCTTATGTTGCAGGGAAAGAAGAGTATCGCGTATTCTATTTTTTACGATGCCATTGACTTGGTAGGCGAGAAGATGAAAGATTCTGACAAGGCTCCTTTAGATATTTGGAGGAAGGCTCTCGAGAACGTGACCCCTCAGATTGAGGTGAAGTCACGCCGTATCGGCGGTGCCAACTTCCAGGTGCCTACTGAGTTGCGCCCGGAGAGGAAGATTTCGCTTTCTATGAAGAATATGATTGCCTTCGCCCGCAAGCGTTCCGGCCATTCCATGGCTGAAAAGCTCTGTGCAGAAATTGTTGCCGCTTACAACAATGAAGGTGGTGCATTCAAGCGCAAGGAGGATATGCACAAAATGGCGGAAGCCAACAAGGCGTTCGCACACTTTCGTTTTTAGTTGATAACGTCAGATGGCAAAAAGAGATCTTAAATATACAAGGAACATCGGCATCATGGCTCACATTGATGCCGGCAAGACAACGACATCCGAGCGTATCCTCTACTACACCGGCAAAACCCATAAGATCGGTGAAGTTCACGAGGGCGCCGCGACAATGGACTGGATGGTTCAGGAGCAGGAGAGGGGTATTACCATTACATCTGCTGCCACTACGGCCTTCTGGCACTACAACGGGCAGGTTTATCAGATCAACTTGATTGATACTCCGGGCCACGTTGACTTTACTGTCGAGGTAGAGCGCTCGCTTCGTGTACTTGACGGTACTGTGGCCACTTTCTGCGCTGTCGGCAGGGTACAGCCTCAGTCTGAGACCGTATGGCGTCAGGCAGACAAATACCATGTTCCGAAGATTGCCTATGTCAACAAGATGGACCGTGTCGGTGCAGACTTTTTGGCCTGCGTCGAGGAGATCAAGACCAAACTCGGTGCTACCGCTGTTCCTATCTGTCTCCCTATCGGTTCTGAAGAGAAATTCCAGGGTATCGTTGACCTTATTGCCAAGAAGGCTATCATATATGATTCCGGCGAGGAGCTTGTGAATTACAAGTTCGAGGAGATCCCTGCAGATATGCAGGATGCCGTTGCCCTTTGGAGGGACAAACTCGTTGAGGCTGCCGCCGAATGTGACGAGGCTCTGATGGACAAATATTTCGAGGATCCGGAGTCTATTACTGACGATGAACTCATCGCCGCTCTCCGTAAAGGGACCATCGCCATGCAGATAGTACCTGCATGCTGCGGCTCGTCATTCAAGAACAAGGGCGTACAGTTCCTTCTTGATGCGGTTATGCGCTATCTTCCATCTCCGCTTGACATCGGTGACACCAAGGCTACCGATCTCAACACTGGCGAGGAAGTTGATCTTAAGCCGTCTCCAGATGCTCCGTTCTGCGGACTCGTATTCAAGATTGCCACAGATCCGTTTGTCGGTCGTCTGGCTTACGTGAGAGCATATTCCGGCCATCTTGATGCCGGCTCTTATGTGCTCAACACACGTTCAGGCAAGAAGGAGAGGGTCGCCCGTCTGTATCAGATGCACTCCAACCATCAGAACCCTATCGATTTCGTTGAAGCTGGAGATATCTGCGCAGCTGTAGGTTTCAAAGATCTCCGTACTGGCGACACCATCTGCGCCGAGAACTGCAAGTTCGCGCTTGAGTCCATGGAGTTCCCGGATCCGGTTATCGGAATAGCTGTCGAGCCTAAGACTCAGAAAGATCTGGATAAACTCGGCATGGCACTTGCCAAACTTGCCGAAGAGGATCCTACTTTCACCGTCAAGACTGATCCGGATACTGGCCAGACTGTCATCAGCGGTATGGGTGAGCTTCACCTTGACATCATCGTGGACCGTCTCCGCCGTGAGTTCGGCGTCGAGATCAATCAGGGCGCTCCGCAGGTTAACTACAAAGAGGCTGTCACCACACCTGTCCAGCATCGTGAGGTGTTCAAGAAGCAGACTGGTGGTCGAGGCAAATTCGCCGACATCATCGTCGAGATCGGGCCTGCCGATGAGGGCAAGACCGGACTTCAGTTCGAGAATGTCGTCAAGGGCGGTAACATTCCTAAGGAATTCATCCCTTGTGTTCAGAAGGGCTTCGAGGCTGCCATGGCCAACGGTGTGCTTGCCGGCTATGAGGTTCCATCTCTCAAGGTTACTCTTATCGACGGTTCCTTCCACCCTGTGGATTCCGACCAGTTGTCATTCGAACTTGCTGCGCGTATGGCTTTCCGTCATGCATGCCCTAAGTGCCATCCTGTTCTGCTCGAACCTATCATGCATCTTGAGGTTGTTACCCCTGAGGATTACATGGGTGAGATTGTCGGTGACCTCAACCGTCGCCGCGGACAGATTGTCGCTATGGACACGACTTCCAACGGTGCCCGTATCGTCAAGGCTTATGTTCCTCTTTCCGAGCAGTTCGGCTATGTGACTGTGCTCCGTACCCTGTCCTCAGGACGTGCTACCAGCACCATGTCATTCGACCACTACGCTGAGGTTCCTGCCTCCATGGCCAAGGATATCATCGAGAAGAGCGGTTACAAGCTTCCGTCTGACGACGAATAATTAACGAAAAAAGATCATTTCAATATGAGCCAGAAAATTAGAATTAAACTCAAGTCTTTCGATCACATGCTTGTGGACAAGTCCGCAGCGAAGATCGTTGAGACAGTGAAGGCCACAGGCGCGAAGGTGAATGGTCCTATTCCTCTTCCGACCAACAAGAAGATCTTCACGGTTAACCGCTCCACTTTCGTCAACAAGAAAGCTCGCGAGCAGTTTGAGCTCGATTCTTACCGCAGGCTTCTCGATATCGAAGAGTCCAACGCCAAGACCGTTGACGCTCTGATGAAGCTCGAGCTGCCTTCAGGTGTAGAAGTAGAGATCAAAGTCTGATATCAGGCGGTATCAAGACCGCCTACCGGTCCCTTAGCTCAGTTGGTTAGAGCACCTGACTCATAATCAGGGAGTCGCAGGATCATGCCCTGCAGGGACCACAACTTCGCTGCGGCACTTCTCAAGAGTTGCCGCAGCGTTGTCGTATATAAGAATTATGATTTTCTGGGTAACTTGCATATTCTAAAATGATTCCGTACATTAGCAGAATCTATTGGAGAACGAGGAACATTAAATGATAACCTATATGAGATTTACACGGAATTCTATCTTGGTGGTGGCCGCGTCAGCTGCGCTGATTCTTGCTTCCTGCGAAAAGAACATTGATTTCACCAGCGATAATTTTCCTGCTGACGGAGTCGTCAGGATTGATGCTTCTGTAAGTGCCCAGATGACCAAAGCCGATTTGCCGTATAGCGGATATACCGGTAGCGATCTTGGGCTGTTTATTGATTATGGTGACGGTGATTACTACAGCAAGGACAATGTCCGCTGGGTTAACAATAGCGGCACATGGACTCCTGAGAGCCAAGCCCTCTGGAAGAATGCGAAAAGTCCGGTCGGAATATACGCTTATGCTCCGCACATCAGCGGGGCGGATGATCACACGGGTGTCGAGTTCTCCATCCCTTCGAACCAGACTGGTGGCATTTCCACTGCTGATTTCCTTTGGTGCAGCATGCCCGGTTTTGTCCCTGCCGATGGCCTGGACAACAAGAAACTGAACATAAATTTCAGCCATGTGCTGGTGAAGTTGAAAGTCAATCTTATTTTTGGAAATGAGTTTGGTGACTCGCATTCTGTCAAAGATGTGATATTGAACGGGACTTCGAGCAAGATAAAATGTGACCTTGCCAATAAGACAGTAACTGATCTGGATCAGTCGTCCTCCAATGATATATCAATGTGCAATACGGCCGACAATGTCTACGAGGCCATATTCTTCCCGGGTAAGGGACAGAAAAGCGGAGCACGTATGCTTACGGTCGTGATGTCCGACAGCAAGGCGTACAATGTCATCATTGACAGCGACTTGGAGCTAAACCGTGGTTACGCTTATACCATGAATGTCAAGGTGGGGAAGGATAAAATAGAGGCAGGAAGCGTCAATGTCATGGAATGGCAGCCGGAGAAAGAGTTAGGTGAGAAGGAAAGTTATATTGAAGAGTATTCTGTCTGGGACGGAAAATCCACTGAATCTATCACAAAAGGTTCCGGCTCGGAGTCCGACCCGTACCTTATAGAGTCCGCCGCACAGTTGGCTGGTCTTGCGTATAATATCAACAATGATGACAGTTATAATTATAAAGGCAAGTACTATAAATTGATGAAAGACATAGACCTTGCAAGTAAGCCGTGGACACCTGTCGGTAATTCAACCCATTTCCCACATCTGCGTCTGGACGGAAACGGAAAGAGCATCATCAATCTGAAGGTGGACGTGAGCGATGGATGTGCAGGCCTGTTCTATTGGCTTGCCGGTACAAGCTCCACAGAAAAATCGCTTGTAAGGAATCTTACCATAAGGAACGCTGATGTTAAAACCGGAGGTCGTGATGCCGGGGTAATTGTCGGCTTCACTTCATTCCTCGACATTATCGATTGCAGGGTTGATGGATCAGTGACAAGTGCGTATTGTGCCGGAGGAATCGTTGGGTCCGGCGACCCAAGCATAATCAACTGTCGCGCTGATGTCAACGTGACAGTCAATGCTCCGGCATCAACTTCGAAGTCAGTGGCAGCTGGAGGGCTGATAGGGGACATCTCTTTCAACAATGGTCAGGATAATACTATAACCAATTGTACCGTCAGAGGCACTGTTACAGTAAACAGCCAGAATCTGTCAGGGAACGATTTCCATGCCGGTGGCGTGGCTGGACTTGCGTTCGCGAATGTCATGGACTGTACGTCCTATGCTGACATTTATTCCACGTCTGAAAATGAGGTACGTGTCGGAGGCATTGTAGGTGCTGTCGGAGCCGGCAGCAAGATCACGAACTGCTCCGCCTATGGCACTGTCCACGGAAAGAAAAACAATTTTGTCGGTGGCGCATACGGCTATGCCGTAGGTAGTCACGAGAGAGTCCATTTCGGTGGCAAGATAGAGAGCATCCCGGATGTCGGAACAGGGGCCGTGGGCATCTTCATCGGCCATGCCGACGGAGTCTTCCAGACAAAGAACTGCTCCTACAGCAACGTCGATGGCTCACTCCATGTCATCGGCAAGGATGAAAGCAAAGGCGCCCAGGACATCAAGAAGAAATAGAGCGTCAAGGAACTTTCATTCCTTCTGATATTCCGATTCGTTCATCATCAGGTATGAGTCCTCGTAGCCACCGTAATCGACGACTATTTTCTCGAAGACGATGCCTTCGTCAAGCGGCCTGATGCAGAGTTCAGCCACTCCTTCAGGGCCGATGGTCACAGGCAGGGTGAGGGTGTCTATCTTCACCCTTCTTGCCACGGTCGGGTAGTAGATGGTGTAGATGTTCTCGGGGTCTTCATTGAGAAGCTCGTTGAATTTCACTTCTTTTGAGGCGCTGCCTTGGAATCCGGCTTCGTATCTGTGTGGGGCGCCTTTGAATGCGAGGGTCGATTTCACGGCTATGTGTACTTTGACTTCATTTGTTCCTTCCGGCAGATGCAGCCTGTATCGCAGTTCCGCGCCTTCCACCGGCTGTGTATAGGGCATCAGCGCCACTCCGCTCAAGGTCCTGCCCATGTACGGTATTACTGTCCATTCTGTGCCCGTTGTGGCGGTGGCACTATAGTAGTGCTCGGCCTCCATCGCGGTGTATCCGGTGCCTGTCAGGCCGAAGCTGAACCCTCCCGGCGTGCCTGCGTCCATTCGCTTGACTTCAGGCATCGTATTGGCTGGGAAGTCATCATTCCAATTCGTGTAGCCTATGTGCTTCTGGGTCATCATGCCGTCCCATTTGCCACCGGACATCACTTTGTTGTAGTCGTATTCCAGTTCGGCGTCGCGCTTGAAGCAGGCTTCCACCTTGTCCGCCCAGATGTTGGCTGCCGGGTCGCCGTGCTCGTAGAGGAGGCGGTTCATGGCTTGGGCGTAGTACATTTCATATATGTTGCTCATGGCCTGGACAGGGAAGAGGATTAGCTGCTTGTAGGCATCGCGGTATTGCGGCTTGAGCGAGAGATACTGTCTGAGCGCGTCGGTTTCAAGGCCCTTGAATTCGTCTGTGACCTGCTTGAATTCTCCTGTCTTGAGGTTATAGGTCCTGCTGTCCAGCATCTCGGCAGTGATTCTCCCTGCGAATTTGCTGTAGAGGTTGAGTATCCGGGCCGCTTCCTCTGCCTGAGCGTCTCCGAACTGCTGACGGCAGAACTCTACTGTGTGGTCGAGAAGGTTTGCGGCGTTGAATTTCTCCGGATTGCGCGCGATGTCCATGTACAGCGTGATAGGGTATTCCATCGGTTTAAGGTCTCCGACATTCAGCACCCATAACTTGTCCACGCCGTGGCCGTATGCGAGCTGCAACTGTTCCCACAGATTCTGTATCGGGGTGACGTTGAGCCATTTGGAATTGCGCGGTGCGCCCACGTAATCGACGTGGTAGTACAGTCCCCATCCGCCGCTGCGTTTCCGCTCCTCTGCGTTCGGAAGTTTCCGTACATCTCCCCAGTTGTCGTCTGACACGAGTATTATCACATCGTCGGGGACCCGCAGGCCTTTGTCGTAGTAGCTTTGGACTTCTTTGTACAGGGCCCAGAGTTGTGGGCGTTCGTTTGCCGGACGTCCGGTCTCCTTGGCGATGATTTTCCGCTGGTTGGCTATGATGCGCTCAAGAAGGGCTATGGTCTCCTCTTCCCGCGGCACGTATTCGTCGTCGTGTCCGACCCTGCCTCCCATAGGGGCGTCCCCGTCTCCGCGCATGCCGATGGTGATGATGTCTTCAGTGTCCTTGGCGCGCCGGATGCCTTCGCGGAAGAAGCGGTCGAGAGTCTTCTGGTTGGTCACGTAGTCCCATGGCCCGTCTGCGCCGCGGCGTCTTGCCCATTCCTGATGGTTGCGGGCCATCGGCTCGTGGTGTGAGGTGCCCATGATGATGCCCATATCATCGGCTGTCTTGCTGTTGCGCGGATCGTCCGCGTAGAATGACCATCCCCACATGGCTGGCCAGAGGTAGTTGCCTCTAAGGCGGAGAATCAGTTCGAATACGCGCGCGTAGAACTCGTGCCCGCCGTAGTCGGTTCCGTAAGTGTTTCTCACCCAGGAAGTGAGGCAGGGGGCTTCATCGTTCAGAAAGAGACCGCGGTATCTGACGGCCGGCTCGTCTACTGTCCACACTCCACGCTTGATGGCGAGGTTGTCATGGTGCTCTGACGGGACATCGGCCCAGTCGTACCAAGGTGATACACCGATCTGCTCGGAGAGTTCGTAGATGCCGTAGATTGTGCCGCGCTTGTCGCTTCCGGCTATCACCAGAGCTTCGTCTATCTGTCCGGAGGGATTTTTGACTGTGGTGATGAGGTATGTCTCGCGCTTGTCGTTGATGGCGCTGATGTCCAGTTTTCCATCGGAGACGAGGCTCTTGATGAGTTCACTTTCAATGGAGCCGATGATGATGGCGTTGTTGCCGGGCGTTATGCCGAACGGGGGCTCGGTGCCGCAGACGCGACCGAAATCTTTCCGCAGATTACGCACCGCGATCTGCACCCCTTCGTAGTCGTCTTTGTCGTACAATATTGAGAGGGGTTTTCCTCTTTCAATGATTGTGAAATGGGTGTCTTTCAGGTCTGTCGATGTGATTCCCTTGTGGTCTTTGGCACTTACTGGCAGGGTCAATGCCAGCAGGGCTGCCAGAATTAGTATTTTTTTCATGTGCAGTTTTGTGTTTGTAGTGTAAGATACGAAATTTTTTGCCAGCCTTCTGTGGGTGCAGTCGTCCCGTTGTAAAGTTATTTTACATCTGTTGTAAAGAATCTTTACATCGCGGAAGTAGTGTCGATAATGCTAAATCATTTAAAATAAGCGATTTATGCGTACTGGCACGAAGAGTGTTTATTCGTTTGTGCCCTCGTGCAGGTCATCCTTGCGCGGTGCATAAAAGGAACAAGAACAAACAAATACGCAACATGATTAAAGTAACAAACCTTACCAAGGTCTTCAGAACCGAAGAAATCGAGACGACGGCTCTCAATGGTGTTTCATTTGAAATCAAAGACGGCGAATTCGTCGCCATCATGGGCCCTTCAGGATGCGGCAAGTCAACACTCCTCAACATCCTCGGCCTGCTTGACAATCCTACATCAGGCTCTTATGAACTTCTCGGAGTGGAGGTGGCCAACCTCAAGGAAAAGGAACGCACCAAGTTCCGCAAGGGCAACATCGGATTCGTGTTCCAGAGCTTCAACCTGATCGATGAACTCAATGTCTACGAGAACATCGAACTGCCTCTCCGCTACCTCAACATCTCAGCCGCCGAGCGCAAGGCCAAGGTCACGGAGATAATGAAGAGGATGAACATCAGCCACCGTGCCCAGCACTTCCCGCAGCAGCTCTCAGGAGGCCAGCAGCAGAGAGTCGCGATAGCCAGGGCCGTGGTCGCCGGGCCGAAGCTGATCCTGGCCGATGAGCCTACCGGTAACCTCGATTCCAAGAACGGCAAGGAAGTGATGGACATGCTCAGCGAACTCAACTCCGAGGGCACGACCATCGTCATGGTGACCCACTCCCAGAGGGACGCCGCCGTGGCGCAGCGCACCATCGACCTCTTCGACGGCCAGATAGTGAGTGATGTCAAAAATGAACTTTAAAAAATGAACTTTTTCAGACGTCATAACTCGGGCGGAGCCTCCACCATCCTCAATATTTTGGGGATGACGGCGGCTTTCGCCGCTTTCTACATCATTCTGGTGCAGGTACATCACGACCTCAGTTACAACCGCGGGGTCAAGGATGCCGACAGGGTCTACATCGTCAGTCTGCCGGACTGGTACGAGGAAGGCAAGTACATGACGTGGGTGAACCGTCCACCGTTTGAACAGCTCATATCTTCCTGCTCGGACATTGAGGTTGGCGGGACTGGCCATATTTACGGACAGCAATACAAGATCATTGTCGGGAAGGGGGATTCTGCCCCGGAAGGAGACGAGCCGGCCTTGTCAACGGACGTGTCAAGCCTCAACCCCGGTGCGGCGAAGGCCTTGGGTGTGGAGTTTGTCAGCGGCAGCGCCGATGACCTCATCTCCTCTGCGACCCTTGCCGTGTCCGAGTCCGAAGCCGCCCGTCTGGGGCTGCATCTCGGGAGCGAGGTCATATTGAAGCAGGGAAGCAACATCAATTTCAGATCCACTGTCAAGGCCATCTACAAGGATGCTCCGCGTAATACGGACCTTGATTCATTCAAGATGTTCGTTGCCATCGGTGATGAGGGCATAGACGACTGGAGCGAGTGGAGTTACAACTATTTCATCAAAGCCAGGGAAGGTGTCTCCAAAGACGATCTTGAAAAGGTCGGAGGAGAGATGCTTCTTGGTATTCTGGGACAGGATGCAGACGCTTCCGAAGAGGATAAGGCTGGGCTTGCCAAGAGGTTCAGGCTCCATCTGATCCCGTTGGAGGACAGCTATTTCGACCAGTCGGTATCTGTTGCTCCCGGAGCTACTGGCAACAAGACCACCACCATGACTCTTCTGGCCGTGGCGGTCCTGGTCATAGTCATCGCTTTCATCAACTTCATCAATTTCTTCTTCGCCCTTGTGCCGCTGAGGATCCATTCCGTCAACACGCGCAAGGTGCTCGGGGCTTCGAGGAGCAGCCTTGTTACCGCCTATGTACTTGATGCAGTGTTGATGGTGGCCGTGTCGCTGGTGCTGTCTGCCGGAGTTGTGCTCCTGTTCCAGCACAGCAGTTTCGCTTCTCTGATTTCCTGCTCCACCTCATTTGCGGCGAACCCTGGGGTTGCCCTGTTTGCCGTGGGGCTCGGACTCATTGTGGCGGTGCTTGCCAGCCTGTATCCCGCATTTTATATCACCTCTTTCTCTCCGGCACTTGCCTTGAAGGGGAATTTCGGTGCGAGCCGCAGGGGCAGGGTGTTCCGCTACGCTCTGGTGGGAGTCCAGTTCTTCATCTCCATGTCCCTTATCATCTGTGCCACATTCATCACCTTGCAGAGGAGTTATATGGTCAAGCACGACATGGGCTTTGACCGGGAAGAACTTCTCGTAGTGAATGTGAGCAATACGGTGGCGGCATCTTCCACCGCAGTGCGGGCTCAGTTGCTGGAGAACCCTCAGATCAAGGCGGTCACGTGGGCCGATGGAGATATCGTGCGCCAGAGCAGGATGGGCTGGGGCCGGTTATTTAAGGGCCAGCAGATAAGTTTCCAGTGCTATCCTGTGTCGTGGGATTTCCTTAGATTTATGGGAATCCCGGTAGTGGAGGGACGCGACTTCACGGAAGCCGACGAGCAGAGCGAGAACGGAGTGTTCATATTCAATGAGGCGGCGAAAAAGGAGTTCGGGCTGACCTTGGATGACAAGATAGAGGGGCATAGGAAAGAAGCGGAAATCGCCGGCTTCTGCCGTGATTTCAACTTCCGCTCGCTGCGCGACGGCGTTTCGCCTTTGTGTCTGTATGTGTTCGGGAAGCACCCTTGGCGCAGCTTCAGGACTCTTCTTGTGCGCACAGTCAAGAACGCGGATATTCCTGCGGTAAGGAAATATGTCGAGGGCATAGTGGAGAAGACGGATCCTTCCATGTCTCCGGAGGATATGGACATTCAGATGCTTGATCAGCAGATACAGGAGCAGTATCGGCAGGAGTCCATGCTCTCCACGCAGATCGGACTGTTCTCCCTGCTTGCTGTCATCATCTCGCTGATGGGTGTGTTTGGACTGGTGATGTTCGAGACTGAGCACAGGCGCAAGGAGATTGCCGTGCGTCGCGTCAACGGGGCCACGGTCGGAAGCATCCTGCAGATGTTCAACATGGAGTTCATCCGGATTGTCCTTGTCTGCTTTGTCGTTGCCGCACCGGTAAGTTACCTCGTCGTCAGCCGCTACTTGCAGGGCTTCGCTTTCAAGGTGCCGATGTATCTGTGGGTTTTTGTGATGGCGCTTGCCGTGACGCTGCTTGTCACTGTCGTGGTGGTGACGCTCCGCAGCTACAAGGCTGCCACCGACAATCCTTCGCTGACCTTGCACAAGGACTAGACATCAATGAAATACGAAAGCGGCCCGCAGAAAACCTGCGGGCCGCTTTGCTGCGGAGAGGACGAGATTCGAACTCGTGGTACGGAATAACCCGTACGTCAGTTTAGCAAACTGGTTTTATCAAAAGGGCAACAATAGTCGGCCGAAATTTCGTAAAATGTTTAATTTTGCAATTATAATTACATAAACTATGGGTTGTAACGATGTTGCAGAACAACACGCCATGACAGAGGGGCAGTTTATAGATGGCATCAAGGAATTGCTTGAGGCGGCCAGAAACAATGTAGTCAAGCAGGTGAACACCACTATGCTTATGACTTACTTCGAGATCGGCCGCAGGATTG
>CAKVDS010000040.1 GCA_934726455.1 uncultured Bacteroidales bacterium | reverse complement strand
GCCGGGGACGGATTTTCATAGCAAGCCATCTTGGGGTGCAGCTTTATGACCCTGATTCTGACAGCTTTTCCCCTCTTGCCCGTTATGAGAACGGCACCGGCAGCGGTTCGGTCTCCCGGATCATCGAAAAATCGGATGGAGAACTGGTTGCAGCCGGCTCGGTCTTGTCGGTCATAAATGTGAATGATGGAATTCCCGTGTTGACGGCCAGCACCTTGCCCACGGTGGTGAATTATGCCGATATCATTTTTGAGAGCTCGCGAGGGGACATCTGGGTTGTCAAGCACGGGTATGGCATTCAAAGGGTTGC
The DNA here is from genome assembly GCA_934726455.1 of uncultured Bacteroidales bacterium. GTDB lineage: Bacteria > Bacteroidota > Bacteroidia > Bacteroidales > UBA932 > Cryptobacteroides. The sequence continues at coordinate 23,426 of CAKVDS010000040.1, read as the reverse complement.
CAGAGACGGCAGCGTCCGTGATTATCTCTCCGGCAGTGGCGCCACGGTGATGAGTCTGTTTGAGAGTGACGAGAATGTCCTGTATGCGGCTTCAATCAACGGTGGCCTGATGAGATATGACGCCGGTGAGGATGATTTCGTTGCTGTGTCTTTCGGGGAATCCGGCATTTTCGAGCCCCGCTGCATCGCCCAGTCTTCCCGGCACAGGCTTTTTGTCGGGACGGACGGTGCCGGCATCAAAGTTTACGATCCGGCTGACGGCAGCTTTTGTGATTTTGTCACGACCGACGGCCGTTATGGCCTGGACGGGAAGAAAGTCCACGACATAATGCGGGACAAGGACGGCAACCTGTGGGTCGGCGTCTATCAGAAAGGCGTATATATCATCCCGTTCAGACGCAACAATTTCAGGTACTACGGATCCCAGTCGGAGACCGGGGATATAATCGGCTCTTGTGCAGTGGTGTCCCTTTGCCGTACAAGTGACGGGATTCTTTGGGTGGGTACTGATAATGACGGGCTTTACGGCGTATCTGCGGACGGAAGACAGCTGAAACATTTCGTCCCGGGGATCTCAGAGACTTCGGTGCCTGTATCTGTGACCGGCCTGTATGAGGATTCAGAAGGCAATCTGTGGCTTTCTTCATTCAATAAAGGCTGCGGTGTGGTGGACAGGAGCAGCGGGAAGTACCGCAGGCTTGATCTTGATGTGTTGCGCCGGCGTGCGACAAGACATGTCTCCGCTTTTGCCGAGGACAAGGAGAAAAAACTGTGGATAGCCACGATGGGATCCGGTCTTCTATGCTATGATTTGAGAAGCGGCAAGATTTCAGACGCTTCCCAGTTTTGCCGTGACATTCCTCTATATATAACGAGCATCGTCTTTGCATCGGATGGCCGTTTGTACCTTGGAACATACGATGGGGCCTGCGTGGTTGATTTTTCTGACGGGGTCTCCGCCAGAATGATTTCAGAGGGCAATATTGTGCATACTGTCAATGAGCAGAATGACGGCAGCATAGCTTTCGGATGCGACAATGGCCTTATCCTCCTCAAAAAGAGCGGACAGACGGAGCATTACACGTCCAGAGACGGTCTTCCGTCCGATACGATTTATTCCGTGAGGCAGGATGAAGACGGGATGACTTGGCTCGGGACCGGGAATGGACTGTGCCGTCTGAGGCCGGATTACAGTATTCTTGTCAATTTCCTCGCTGAGGACGGTATCCAGGGCAATGAGTTCAGCAAGAACACGTCATGGAAGGACAAGGATTCCCGTCTGTGGTTCGGTGGAATAGGGGGATTGACAAGTTTCTATCCTCGGGAGATTGTAAGTCCTCTCAGGCGGTGGACTGTCAGGCTTACAGGCATGTATCTGCACAACAGTCCGGTCACAACCAATACGATTTCGGGAGGCAGGGAAGTGCTGGACCGGGCCATCTGGAAGGCGGACAGGATCAATCTTTCCTATAAGGACAATGCTTTCACGCTGTTTTTCTCCACCAAAGAGCACAATCATCCGGAGCGCCTGCGTTTCATGTACAAGATGGATGACCATGGTTGGGTGACTATGCCTGTGGGCGCGACGCGGTTGTCATTCAGCAGTCTTCCGGCGGGTAAGCACGATTTTACATTGAAATGCAGGGATTCTTTCCTTGAGTCCGAGCCGATGTTCATGACGATTGACATACGTCCGTCTTTCTGGGCAAGTGGTTTCGCGAAAGTGATGTATGTGCTTCTGCTCATAGGCCTATGTGTCGGGGTGTATGTCTGGCTTATCAGTCACTGGCGTGCCCAGCAGAAACTTAAGGAGTATGCTATGTCCGACCGTATCAACGAGTCGAAGTTGCAGTTCTTTGTCAATATCTCCCATGAACTGAAGAATCCGCTGTCCATGGTGGTGAATCCTCTGCGCAAGCTCATGAACTCCGATAAAGATCCTGAGCATCAGCGCAATTATAAGATAATGTACCGGAATGTCGAGAAGATCCTCCAGCTGATCAACCAGCTGCTTGACATCCGCAAGATAGACAAGGGAGGTATGAAGCTGTCCTTCAGCGAGAATGATATTGTGCCTTTTATCGCCGGGATTGTCGACAATATGGAGTATCAGTTTTCGCAGAAGAACATTTCCTTGTCTTTCGAGCATCCGGGCATCGACAGTCTGGACATGTGGTTCGACCCGTCCAATCTGGACAAGGTGATTGTCAACCTGTTGTCCAATGCGTTCAAGTTCACCCCTATGAACGGAAAGGTGAACGTGCTTCTGGAGAAGACGCCGGACGGAAAGAGCGCCAGAATTTCTGTCATAGACAATGGAATAGGAATAGCTGCTGAAGACCTTGAAAACATTTTCCGGCGTTTCTACCAGTCGTCTTCCGGACAGGCTGTCTATAAGGGAGGGACCGGCGTCGGTCTTGACCTTGCCCGGTCTCTTGTAGAGCTGCACAGCGGAAAGATACATGCCGAGAACAACACGGATTCTTCAGGCGCACGTTTCATAGTGACTCTTCCACTCGGCCGGGCTCATGTCCCTGAGAGCCAGATAGCCCGTGCTCCGGAAAAATTCACGTCTGAGCCGACACCGTCTGTGCTCCCTGAGGCCATATCTGTCCCTGAGACCGTGCGTGATTCTCCACGGACAAAATATCGCCTGCTCCTTGTCGATGACGACAATGAATTGCGCAACTATGTCGCTTCTGAACTTTCACGCGATTTCCATATAATCCAGTGTTCCAACGGAAAGGAAGCTCTTGAGGCTGTGTTCGAGCGGACGCCGGACATAATAGTCAGCGATGTCGTGATGCCTGTTATGGACGGCATTACATTATGTGACAAGATAAGGCAGAACATCAACCTTAACCACATTCCGTTCGTGATGCTGACAGGAAAGTCACGCGAAGAAGACAATATAGCGGGTATAAAGACCGGTGCGGACGCATATATCGCGAAGCCTTTCAACATTGATCTGCTCAAGGCGACGATCCTCAATCTCATCCAGCAGCGCCGCATGTTGCGCAATAACTTCGCCGGTCACCAGAACCATGAGGATAAACTTTCTACGCCGGAAGTGAAGACTCCGGATGACAAGCTTCTGGAGAGGGTGATGCGGGTTCTGGATGCCAATATGGGCAATCCGGAGCTGACCATCGAGCAGCTTGCAGGAGAAGTGGGTATCAGCCGTGTGCACCTGCATCGCAAACTCAAGGAGCTTACCAATCAGACGACCAGTGATTTCATCCGTAATGCACGTCTGACAAAGGCGGCACGGCTCCTGGCGTCCGGTAAACAATCAATTAGCGAAGTTGCCTCTCTCGTTGGATTCGAGAATCAGGCGAACTTCGCTACTGCATTCAAAAAACTCTATGGGGTCACACCCCGCGAGTATATGAACAACCAGACTGCTTCTTCTACTTGCAGTACAGGTTCAGAATAGTCTCGTACAGCTCCTGCTTGCCGCTGGTCTGCTTAGGCTCTCCATGCTTCTTGGCATAGTCGACGAGCTGCTCGAGGTTGAGCTTGCCCTCCTCGAATGCCTTGCCCTCTCCTGAATCGAAAGAAGCGTAGCGTTCCTTGAGCATTGCAGGGAGCGGAGAGTTCTCGACGATGTCAGCCGCGTTCAGAAGTGCGCGGGCCATGGCGTCCATTCCGCAGATATGTGCGATGAAGATGTCCTCAGGATCAGTGGAGTTGCGGCGAAGTTTGGCATCGAAGTTTGAGCCGCCGTTGCCGAGACCGCCGTTGCGGATGATCTGGAGCATGGCCTGGGTGAGCTCAAGGTTGTCGACAGGGAACTGGTCGGTGTCCCAGCCGTTCTGTGCATCGCCGCGGTTGGCGTCGATGGAGCCGAGCATCCCGTTGTCCACAGCCACGGTGAGCTCATGCTCGAAGGTGTGGCCGGCAAGTGTGGCGTGGTTGACCTCGATATTGACCTTGAAGTCCTTGTCAAGCCCGTGTGCGCGCAGGAACCCGATCACTGTCTCGGTGTCCACGTCATACTGGTGCTTGGTAGGCTCCATCGGCTTAGGCTCGATGAGGAATGTACCCTTGAAGCCCTTGGCACGGGCGTAGTCGCGTGCGGCCTTGAGCATGTTGGCGAGGTGGTCTTTCTCCCTCTGCATCTCGGTGTTGAGGAGGCTCATATAGCCTTCACGACCGCCCCAGAACACATAATTGGTGCCGCCGAGCTTGATGGTGGCGTCGATGGCGTTCTTGATCTGGACGGCAGCACGTGCCACTACATCGAAATCAGGGTTGGTGGCTGCGCCGTTCATGTAGCGCTTGTTACCGAATACGTTTGCAGTGCCCCAGAGGAGCTTGACGTCGGTGCCTTTCATCTTTTCGAGAGCGTAGTCGGTGATGGCCTTCATCCTCTCCTCGTACTCTTCGATGGTGGCGCCTTCGTCGATGAGATCCACGTCATGGAAGCAGAAATACTCGATGCCGAGCTTGTCCATGATCTCGAATCCGGCATCCATCTTGTCCTTGGCGCGCTGGAGGGCGTCTGAAGACTCGTCCCATGCGTAACTGCGGGTCTGTCCTCCGAACTGGTCTGAACTTGCCTGTCCGAGCGTGTGCCACCAGGCCATGGCGAATTTGAGCCAGTCTTTCATCTTCTTGCCGAGGACGACTCTCTCCGGCTCATAGTAGTGGAATGCGAGAGGGTTTTTGCTCTCTGTGCCTTCGAACGGTATCTTGCCGATCTGAGGAAAATATTGTTTTGCCATAATAATTGGTTTTGGTTATGTTTGTGTCTGTTCACCGCAACTGCGGCAAAATCATTGCAAAGTTAGCATTTTGCCTCTGAGAAAAAATACGTCGTGTAACATTTTCTTTAATCCATGTAACAGCGCCTTCTTCTTGTATCTTGGCAGGTTCGTAAAAATTGATGTAACGGCTGTTGCTTGTCATGCCCGCACATATAAATATCTTTGCCGCATCAGTTTTTATAACACTACAACAACTAACAACAATCGTACTCAGTATGATCAATCTATTATCAAAAAAGGTGACGCATATCGCTGCGGCTTTGCTGATCCTTCTTCTGGGGGCTCCTGATCTTGCCGCCCAGAACCGTGCAATCAGCGGTATAGTCAAAGACGCGGAGGGGCAGCCGGTCATCGGTGCCGCCGTCGTTGTCGTCGGTCAGCAGTCTCTTGGCGTGATGACCGGTACAGACGGAAAGTACGCGTTCAGCGTCCCTGCAGGTGCTACCATTGAAGTGTCCTGCATCGGATATGTCTCACAGACTGCCAAAGTAGGCAGCAAATCAACTTATGATTTCGTTCTCGCGGAAGATTCCCAGCTCCTCGAAGAGACCGTGGTCATCGGTTATGGTGTCCAGAAGAAGAGCGACCTCACCGGGTCCGTGGCTTCTGTAAAATCATCGGACCTCATGAACCGTTCCACCTCTGATGCTGCCGCCGCTCTCCAGGGCAAGGCCGCAGGTGTGCATGTAATCAATAATGGTGCACCAGGTTCTGGTTCTACCATTCGTGTGCGTGGCTACTCTTCAAACTCCGGCAACCTGTCTCCTCTTTTCATTGTTGACGGTCTTCAGGTCTCAAGTATCCAGTATCTTGACCCTTCGATGATTGAGTCAATAGAAATCCTCAAGGATGCCGCTTCCGCTGCCATCTATGGTGCTGAAGCCGGCAACGGTGTCGTGCTCGTCACGACCAAGAGCGGTATGGACGGACAGTCAACCGTGAGCTATTCTTCCAAGGCCACCCTTCAGACATTCAACAAGAGGCCGGTGATGAACCGTGCAGAATTGGTTGATTATCTTTCTCTCCAGAACGGAGCGGAGTGGGTTAACAACAAAATCAAGGATTTCGACTATTCTCACCCTTATTATCCTGGTGGAGTTATCGATCAAGATTGGATAAGTGCTTATACTGAACCTACTTGGAGCCAGCAGCACTCCATCAGTTTTGCTGGCGGTAACAAGAAAGGGCATTTCTTCACCTCTCTCAATTATGTATACAACAATGGTATTGTAAGAGGAGACAAGGATGTCTATACCAGGCTTTCCGCTCAAATCAATGCTGATTACCAGCTTTTCAAATGGTTGACCATCGGAACAAACACCTCTTTGGAGAAATGGTCTACCAAGAGTGTCTCACAGCGCGGCTATGGTTCTTCTTTCGAACAGATGCTCACAATCGATCCTCTTACTCCGGTGTATTGGACCACCGTCGATGAGATGTCTCTTGACATTCGGACAATGTACAATAAGGTTCAAGAAGGAACCGCACCACGCAATTACCGTTTCCTTGGTGACGAGAACGGTTGGTTTGCCAACACAAAGTATTCCGATATGGAAGGCAGCCCGTTTGCAAAGCGTGACGGAACCGACAGCAGCAACGGCGGTATCAATATAAATGGTACATTATTCGCAAACCTCACCCCGATTAAGGGTCTGACCATTACTTCCCGTTTGGGTTATCGTATCAATCAGAGCACTTCACACAGTTACACCGCCCCTTATTATATCGGGTCTCGTGGAAGCGTAGATAATTACAGCATTTCGGCAAGTGCCAGCACAGGATACTATTATCAGTGGGAAAATTTTGCGAACTTCTCAAAGTCTTTCGGCAAGCATGACATCTCTGCCATGGCCGGTATGTCTTACCGCGAAAGCAACAGCGACGGAGTGTCAGCAAGCAGTAGTGGAGAGGATATCCTGACTTCGTATGAGGAGAACTTCCGCTATCTCAACTATCTTAAGTCAGACGCGTCCAAGTCAGTCTCCAATGCTCCTTACCGGTCTGCTTCCCTTGCTTATTTCGGACGTCTTGTCTACAGTTATGACAATCGCTACAGCATTCAGGCCAACTTCCGCGCTGATGCGTTCGACTCATCCAAACTTCCGCCGAGCAACCGTTGGGGTTACTTCCCGTCTGTTTCCGCAGGTTGGACAGTCAGCAACGAAAGTTTCGTCAAGGACAACATTGACCGGAATATTCTCTCATTCTTGAAAGTCCGCGCTTCTTGGGGACAGAACGGTAACATCGGAGTATTGAGCAACTATCCGTACGCTACCACTATCAGCCTCGGCAACAGCTGGTACCAGTATCATGTCGATGAGACCGGAACGGCTTATGGATCATCCCCTGCAGGCCTTCCTAACCCTAATCTCAAGTGGGAGACTTCTGAGCAGGTTGACCTCGGACTCGATGCCCGCATGCTTGGCGACCGCCTTACAGTAGGTTTCGACTACTACGACAAGAGGACCAAGGATCTCCTTGTCTCTGTCACCACGACCCCGGAACTTGGCGTAGGCTCCACCATAATCAACGGCGGCGGCGTTCTCAACAGGGGTCTTGAATTCGAACTCGGCTGGAAAGACAGCGTAGGGGATTTCAATTATGCCATCAATGCAAACCTCTCAACCCTTCACAATGAAGTGACATACCTGCCGGCAGGTGTCCCTCGTATCGAAAGTTCAGACGCTTCATCGACCAACTACCAGATCAGGACCGCTTTCGAGCCTGGTTATCCGGTATGGTATCTTCTTGGATACGTTTATGATGGTGTCGATGAAAATGGAGATTATATTATCCGTGACGTCAACGGCGACAAAAAAATAAACAGCGACGATATGACCTATATCGGGAAGGGAAATCCTGACCTGACTTATGGTATCAATATCAATCTTTCATGGAGGGGATTTGACTTCTCTCTCTATGGAGCCGGTATAGCTGGTAACTCCATCATGCCGGTGCTCTACAGGACTGGCTTCAAAAACACCCTCAAGTACTATTCTGAAGCGGCCCGCACCGAATCGAATCCGAACGGATATTATCCGCATCCGTCCAAGACTGACGGAAAATATGACTTCTGGTCATCTTCCGCCAATGTGTTCAAGGGTGATTTCTTCAGAATCAAGCAGATGCAGCTTGGCTACACTCTTCCGAGAAACATTACCCGCAAGGCTGCAATCAACGATCTCCGTTTCTATGTGTCGCTTGATGACTTCTTCACCTTCACAAGTTATCCGGGTCTCGATCCTGAAACCGCATCTACCAATTCAACTTCAGGTTCCGGTCTCGACTGGGGTTCATATCCTACGATGCAGAAACTCATCCTTGGTGTCAATTTAACGTTCTAATGACTGTCATTTATATGAAAAAGATATTTATTCCGATACTTTGCGGACTGGCTCTTGTGGCTTCTTCTTGCGAGGATATGCTTGAAATACCGCAGAAAGGAGTTGTAAGCTATGATTCTTTCTATCAGTCCGATGATGATGCTGCTGCGGCTCTGGCCGGCATGTATGCGAACTACATAAGCAATGTGGCCGCGACTGAGGGAATCGATGTCCCGGAGCAAGTTGTCATCAACTATGCCGCTGATGATATTCTTGCCGCCGGCGGCAGCCCGAGCGACCATGAGGTCTTCCGTGTATTTGACGAGTTCCGCTACGGTAACACCAATGAAACACTGAAGCAGATGTATCAGCGTTACTATTATGCCATATATCACGCCAACCTCGTCATTTCTAACTTTACCAATGAGAACCGTAATGGTGCAGAGCCGAAGTTCACCAGTGATTTTACTCAGCAGGCAGTGGCCGAGGCGCGTGTCATGCGTGCGTATCTGCATCTGATGACAGCCCTTTCATGGAATTGTCCTCCTATTGTAGACCGCCTTCTTGATGCGGATGAGCTTCCGGTAAACGCCGAAAGCCAACAGCAGATTTTAGAGTGGGTCATCTCTGAGTGCGACAAGGCCATCAGTTCCGGACATCTTCCTGAACGTAATGGCATTACCGACAAGGACGCGACAGCCCGAATGAGCGTAGGCTTCGCCCAATTCATAGCCGGTAAGGCGGCGATGTTCAACAATGACCCTGCGACTGCCCGTAAATATCTTGGCGATCTTATTTCATCCGGCGACTACGAACTTATTCCGTCAGAAGAATATTGGACAAACTTCCATGCCGCTGGAGATGGCAATTCGGAGAAGATCTTTGAACCGAACATCATCGAGGACCTTGATCTCTTCAACAGCAGTTATTGGACTGCCATTTTCCGCTGCCGCTGGATGGTAGCCAACGTATTCTGCTGGCGTACGGACGCGCTTGCTTCTGAGCCGCAGGTACATGCCGGATTCCAGGGATGGAACGGCGGTGCTATCACAGAAGAATTTGCCGAGAAGTTCCTTGCTCATGACGGAAGATCTCCACGCCGTCTGGCATGCTTCCTCACTGGAGATGAGTGGCTCTATGAAATGGAGTGGAATTCTCAGTTGAACGACGGGACTCTTGAGCAGAAGAAGTCTGACCCGAATCGCGGAATCAGTTCTGCCAACGGTATCTTCAGCCACGGCCCTTATATGGAGTGGAAGCACATGGTATTTGTAAATCCTCCTAAGATTCTCACAGGCGGAAAGACCTATCCTTCGGATAATACCAGTACTTTCGGTGCCGCTTCAAATCACAAGAACTACAATGTGGCGCGCTATGCTGAAGCGCTTCTCCTCTATGCTGAGGCTTGTATAGGATCTTCTGATGCAGACAAGGGACTCAAGGCCCTTCAGGATGTCCAGAAGCGCTCCGGTTCAGGGAAAGTAAGCAATGAACTCACATTCGAAAACGTGATGGAGGAGAAACAGTACGAGATGTGGTTCGAGAGCTGCCGATTCCACGATCTGGTCCGCTGGAGCAAGCAGGGGAAGGTTGATCTGGATGCCATATTCAACAAATCTCCTCTTTGGAATGGCGATAAATATGAGGTTCCTACTCTTTACGATGAGTACTTCGTCGAGGGTACTCCTGGATATAAGAAAGAGCACAAACTTTTCACCAAGTACGACAAAGCTACTTGCTCTAAATTTGTTGTCGGGCAGCACGAATATCTTCCGTTCCCGCTCGATTTCAAGGTTGCCAACCCAAATCTTCATGATGTGCTCGGCTGGGCCGATTAATTAGATATCGTTTTTCAAATGTAGAGGATAGGGCATCCGTAACGGATGCCCTTTTTCAGAACTGATATTATGAAACGCATAATACTTGCTGCGGCGGCTCTGGCCATGAGTGTGAGCCTGGCTGCCCAAGACCCGAATTTTCATATTTATCTTTGTTTCGGCCAGTCCAACATGGAAGGTGCTGCAAGGCCGGAGGCCGTTGATTCGCTCGGAGTCAGCGACCGTTTTCTGACAATGGCTGCCGTGGACTACGGCGACGGGAGCCGCAAGATGGGGCAGTGGTACAAGGCCCTGCCGCCTCTCTGCCGATATGGTACGGGGATGACTCCCGTGGACTATTTTGGCAGGACTTTGCTTGAATATCTTCCCGAAAACCACCGTGTCGGCGTGATCAATGTCGCGATAGGGGGAATAAAGATCGAAGGATTTCTGAAGGACAATCAGGAGGCCTACGCCCGGGATGTGGCTCCGGACTGGATGAAGCGTATGCTTGCAGCTTACGACAACCGTCCTTATGACCGTCTTGTCGAAATGGCCCGCCTCGCTCAGAAAGACGGAGTCATCTCCGGTATTCTTCTGCATCAGGGGGAGTCGAACTGGGATGATCCGGAGTGGGCCCGCAAGGTGAAGACGGTTTATGAGAACCTCTTGTCTGACCTTGGTCTTAAGGCTGAGCGCGTGCCGCTCTTTGCCGGAGAGGCCGTCAATGCTGACCGTGGCGGTACGAGCCGCGGGGCGAATCTGCGGATAGACAGGATAGGGGAGACCATCCCTACCGCCCATGTGATTTCATCGTCAGGACTGACCAACTTGCCGGACTTTCTGCATTTCGATGCCGCCGGTTATCGTGAGTTCGGACGCAGATATGCTTATGCTGCCCTGCCATTCCTCGGATATGACGTCCGTCCTGCTGTAAATCCATATACGTCCTCACTTGTGTCTCCGTTGATCAACGGCTTCGGGCGTACCGTGACATTCGTCTACAGGGCGCCGAAAGCAACTTCAGTTGAGCTTTCCGGACAGTTTCTTGACAAGAATGTCCCGATGGAGAAGAATATGGACGGGGTATGGTGTGCCACAGTCAAGATTGAGCAGCCGGACATTTATCCGTACAGCTTCATCGTGGACGGGGTGCAGGTCTCTGACCCTCTCAACAAGGATACCTTCCCTAACGAGAACTTCAAGGCGAGCCTTCTTGAGATGCCGTCCTGGCCGTCATTCCCTCCTTCGAAGACAGCCGGGCCGGACACTCTCCTGTATCGTCTCCGTGATGTCCCGCACGGGAAACTCCACTATTGCACCTACTCCTCTGACGTTCTCGGCATGTATCGTCCTATGGTGGTGTATACCCCGGCAAGTTACGACAAGGGAAAAAAGAAGTACCCTGTATTCTATCTTGTAAGCGGGACTACAGACACTGAAGAGACCTGGGCCAAGGTGGGTAAACTCAATGTGATACTCGACAACCTCATCGCCGAGGGCAAGGCGGAAGAGATGATTGTCGTGATGCCTTACGGCAACATGATGAACGGCACTCCGATGCCGTCTTCTCTCAAGGCTGCGGAGATGTATTCGGTGTTCTCTGATGAACTTACAAAGTGCATAATGCCGTATGTGGAGAGCAACTTCCGCACGGTCAACAAGCCTCAGGCCCGCGCAATCGCAGGATTCTCCCGCGGAGGCGGACAGTCGATGTTTGCTGCTCTTAAGAATCTTGATAAATTTTCTTATCTTGCGGCATATAGCGCATATCTCACTCCTGAAGTTATGGAAACCTATTTCCCTGATCTCGTTTCGGCAGGTTCGCCGCTCAATTCAGAGCTGAAACTCCTGTGGATGGGTGTCGGTTCTTCTGATTTCCTGTATCCGGAAGTGGTCAGGAACCGTGAATACTTCGATGCCGAAGGCATCAATTACAGCGGTATCACTACCGGTGGCGGACATACTTGGATGAATGCGCGTACTTATCTGGCGGAGACGTTAAAGTTGTTTTTCAAATGATGCATACGAAATTTCTTATGACTCTTGCAGTCGTCATCTCTGCGGCTGCGCTCAGCATGTCAGCCCAAACGCCGGCTTCCACCAATATCAGAGGCAATGAATATCCTCAAGTGGATGCCGAAGGACGGGCGACATTCAAGTTCAAGGCTCCGGCCGCATCCGAAGTGCTTGTGGACATCTGCGGCAAGAAATATCCGATGTCCAAGGATTCCTCAGGTGAATGGACCGCCACGACTGATCCGCTTGTTGTCGGCTTCCACTATTATTTCATCAATGTGGACGGCTCCGCAGTGGCGGATCCTGCGAGCGAGTCTTTCTACGGCTGCGGCGTGATGACCAGCGGTATCGAGATTCCCGAGAGCGCTGAAGCGTCCGCATACTATACCTTCAACCCCGATATCCCTCACGGACAGGTGCGCGAATGCCACTACTGGTCCACTGTGGAGCAGAAGATGAGAAGGTGCTTCGTCTACACGCCCGCGGAGTACGAAGTGAAGTCTTCCGAAAAATACCCTGTCTTCTATCTGCAGCACGGCATGGGCGAGGACGAGAGAGGCTGGCACCAGCAGGGTAAGATGGCGGAGATACTTGACAACAGCATAGCATCCGGCCGGAGTGTGCCGATGATAGTGGTGATGGACTATGGCAATTGCGGACACATATTCGGCAGCCGCGGCCCTGAGTCCCGTGATCAGTTCGGCGGCACTTTCGGAGAGGTTCTCCTGACGGACATCATTCCTTACATAGAGAAGACTTTCCGCGTCCGTACCGACCGGGAAAGCCGGGCAATGGCCGGTCTTTCATGGGGAGGCAAGCAGACTTTTGACATCGCGCTGACCAACCTGGACAAGTTTGCATATATCGGGGCATTCAGCGGCGCCATCTTCCTTCCGCCTCAGGCTGATTACGCAAAGCTGTACAATGGGGCTTTCGCTGATGCCAAGTCTTTCAACGCCCAGGTAAAATATCTTTTCATGGGCATCGGGACAGAAGAGAATTTCGGAACCAAGGCGATTGTCGACGCTCTGACCGCCCGCGGTGTCAATGCCATTTACTACGAATCCAAGGGTACGGCCCACGAGTGGCTGACCTGGAGGCGCTGCCTCAATGAATTCATTCCTCACCTTTTCAAATAACATCAATCATATGAAGTCAAAAAACATCATCTTTGGTCTGGCCCTCCTCGGCGCGGCCACGGCTTATGCGCAGAACCCTATAATCCGAGACCAGTTCACTGCTGATCCGACGGCGAGGGTGTTCGACGGCAAGGTCTATCTGTATCCGTCCCACGACATCATCAGCCCGGTGGAGCCGGAGCGCAAATGGTTCAGCATGGCTGATTATCATGTCTTTTCTTCAGAGAACCTCATGGACTGGACTGACCATGGTGTCATCCTGAGTCAGGAGAACGTGCCTTGGGGCAAGCCGGACGGCTATTCGATGTGGGCTCCGGACTGCGTATACAAGAACGGCAAATATTATTTCTACTATCCGGATGCACCGAAGACAGGCCGCGGATTCGCGGTCGGGGTCGCCACGGCGACTTCGCCTTCCGGTCCGTTCGTTCCGGAGAAAGAGTCCATAAAAGGCGTTATGGGCATAGATCCGTGCGTGCTGATTGACAAGGACGGAACCTCCTATATTTATTGGTCCGGGATGGGACTTCAGGTGGCAAAGCTCAAGGACAACATGGTTGAACTGGACGGAACTCCTCGACGTCTGGATGAGAATCTCCCCGCCGGATTCAAGGAGGGCCCGTTCGCGTTTGAACGTGACGGCAAGTACTATCTCACATATCCTTGGGTGCAGGACAAGACCGAGACCCTCGCCTATGCCATGAGCGACAACCCGATGGGGCCGTTTGAGTTCAAGGGATTGATAATGCAGCAGTCTCCGACCGGCTGTTGGACCAACCACCACTCTCTTGTTGAATATCAGGGGCAGTGGTATCTGTTCTATCACCACAACGACTATTCTCCGCAGTTTGACAAGAACCGCTCCGCCCGTGTTGACAAGGTGATTTTCAATGCCGACGGCACGATTCAGCCGGTGACTCCGACATACAGGGGAGTGGGAGTGTATCCGGCACGCAAGAAGATCGAACTCGACCGTTACAGTGCGCTCTGCCCTGTCGGCGCCTCGATAGACTTTCTCAATCCGTCCGACACCTTTGCCGGCTGGTTCGTGGCTTTGGACAGGCCGTCGGTCTGGGTAAGGTATGCGGATGTGGATTTTACGGATGAGAGCCCGGCTTCTGTAAGGATGCGCGTGCGCTCCAAAAATGGAGGAAAGGTGAGCATCTGCGTGGCTGAAGATCCGGCTTTCGTGGAGGTCAAGGTGCCGCGCTCCAAGGATTGGACGGAGGTCAAGGCGTCTCTCGGGAAGTCTGTGACAGGCCTCCAGACACTGACTGCCACTCTGACGGAGGGCGGAGCTGTTGATATTGACTGGATAATTTTTGAATGATATGAAAAAGCTCTTATCGGCCATTGGCCTGTCAGTCGGGCTGTTGTCATGCTCGACTTCCGTGCCCGAGGGTGCGGCCGCCTTCGATTTTTTCAAATATGAAGGACGGGATGATTTCTACGTTGAGAATCCGCTTCCGGGGAAGGATTTTGCATATAATCCTCTCTTGCCGGGCTGGTATTCGGATCCGAGCATCTGCACGGATGGAAAGGGCAACTACTATCTTGTGACATCGACATTCTCGTATTATCCCGGGGTGCCGATATTCCATAGCACGGACCTGCTGAACTGGGAACAGAAAGGGAATGTCCTCTCGCGGCCTTCACAGCTTGTCAATCTCGGCCGTCAGCATATCAGCGGCGGCATATTTGCTCCAGATATCAAATACAAACCACACAACGGCATGTTCAAAATGATCACCACCAATGTCGGGGCCGGAAATTTCGTCGTGAAAGCTTCTGACCCTCTCGGCGAGTGGTCCGATCCGATAATGCTGCCTCAGGTGCAGGGTATCGATCCGTCTCTGTTCTTTGATGATGACGGCAGGGCCTATATCGTCAACAATGACGATGCCCCTGACGGCAAACCGGAGTATGACGGGCACAGGACAATCCGTATCGTGGAGTATGACACCGCCACCGACAAGACAGTAGGTGAGAGGAAAATCATTGTCAACAAGGGAGTCAATCCGGCTGAAAAGCCGATCTGGATAGAGGGGCCGCATCTTTACAAGATAGACGGCAAGTACTATCTTATGGCTGCGGAGGGTGGAACTTCCATCGGGCATTCCGAGGTGATATTCCGCAGCGATTCCCCTATGGGAGAGTATAAGGCCTGGAAAGGCAATCCTATCTTGACTCAGCGCCATCTGGATGCTGACCGTCCGTCGGCTGTCACTTGCGCCGGGCATGCGGATCTGGTGCGCACGCCGTCGGGGGAATGGTGGGCTGTTTTTCTTGCCTGCCGCCCTCTTGAGGGAAAGTACGAGAATCTAGGCCGGGAGACATTCATGATGCCGGTACGCTGGAGCGAAGATGGTTTCCCTTATATCACGACTGGAGACGAACCTGTCCCGATGATTGTCCGCCATAGCGGGGCGGAACGTGGCAAGAATGTCACTTTCGGTAACTTTATGGTCAATGACGAATTCGATGGAGACAGCTTGCCGCTGCACTGGATGACGCTCCGCGGGCCGGCAGAGGATCTGTATTCGCTCTCCGGCGGAAAACTTCTCCTCAAGTCATCACCTGAGTCCGTGACAAAATTCACAACTCCTGCCACTGTCCTGAGGAGAGTACAGCACCACAAATTCAAAGCCGATACCCGTATCACTTTCAACCCGGTGTCGTCGGAAGAGAAAGCCGGCATGCTTCTTTTCAAGGATGAGAAGCACCATTATTTCTTCTCTCTCAGCAGAGTGGGGAAAGATTGGACAGTCTCTTTGGAGACCCCGGACGGAGTACTTGCATCGGCAAAGGCGGAAGGGGCTTTCTTCGACCTCAAGACGGTTTCGTCCGGGACTTCATTTGCTTTCTGGTATGCGCCGGACGGCAAAAACTGGACGCTTCTCAAGGATAATGTCCCTGCGGATTATCTTTCTACTGCTGTGGCGGGGGGATTCACCGGAACAACGATAGGACTATATGCGACCAAGTAGATTCATGGGGGCCTTCGTGGCCCTCTTTCTTGCCGCCAGTTGCGGCCCGAAGTGGCAGGATGCTGTCAATCCTCTGACTTACACGGACATCCCGGACAATGACGTGATCCGCGTCGGGGAAGACTACTATATGGTCAGCACGACCATGTATTTCTGTCCCGGAGCACCGATCATGCATTCCAAAGACCTCGTGCATTGGCGGATTGTGAACTATGTATATGATTGCCTTGAAGATGATGATGTATATAATCTCCGTGACGGGGCCAACGCCTACGGCAAGGGCCAGTGGGCTACATCGCTCCGGTATCACGACGGACTGTATTATGCGCTCTTCATTGCGAATGACCAGCGGAAGACGTATGTCTACCGCACGGACGATATCGAAAAAGGCGAGTGGACGCGTTCGGTGATTGATTTCCCGATGCACGATGCCACGATGCTCTTCGAGGACGGGAGGCTCTATTCTCTTTGGGGCAACGGGGATCTCCGCCTCACTGAACTTGAGCCTGACGGCTCCGCCCTTAAGAAGGGCGGGGTGGACACTGTCATAATAAGTGCTCCGCGAAAAGGTTACATGCTCCGGGCCGAGGGCGCGCACATCTACCATATCGGTGACTGGTACTATGTTCTGGAGATTGACTGGCCTGCGGGAGGTGTACGCACCGAGACCTGCTGGCGCAGCCGGAATCTTCTCGGGCCGTATGAGAGCAAGGTGGTCCTGCAGGGCGCGTTCGATTCCCGTCCTGACGGAGTCGCCCAGGGTGCGATAGTGGATACTCCGGACGGTGACTGGTATGCGATAATGTTCCAGGATCACGGGGCGGTCGGACGTATCCCGACCATCCAGCCGGTAGAGTGGGTTGACGGCTGGCCGATTATGGGAGACGGCGGCGTGCCGATGAAGACCGTGCGTGTCAATCTCCCTGCGGCCGGGGAGGATTATGTCTGGGCTTCGGATGAGTTTGATTCCCGGGAACTTGCTCTCGTGTGGCAGTGGAATCACAAGCCAGCTGGCAGTTTGTGGTCACTCTCTGAGCGTCCCGGCTGGATGCGACTTCATGCGGGTATCCCTGCCGATGGCATAATGACCGCGCGCAATACTTTGACACAGAGGACTGTCGGACCGAAGAGCGTGGCGGAAGTCAAACTTGATGTTTCTGCTCTCAAGCCTGGTGACAGGGCGGGTATCTGTGCGTTCCAGAGCAACAATATCGCAATCGGTGCCGAGGTGGCCGCTGACGGTTCCAAGTCGGTTGTGCTTCGCCGCAGTGGCCGCGATGCCAAGGATGCGGAAGTGTACCGGCACGAACTCGAAGGGGACACGCTGTGGCTCCGTTTGAACTATGTTTTCACTCCTTCCGAAGGTGAAGAGGCCGACACTGTGACGGCCTGCTGGTCCGAGGACGGACAGAGCTGGGACGATTGTGGCTTCACACTGAAGATGCTCTACACGCTTGATCTGTTCACCGGCTACCGCACGGCTCTCTATTGCTATCCGACTTCAGCCGAAGGCGGCGGTTATGCCGACTTTGATTTCTTCCACCAGAGAGTGGTTGAATAAACGGGAACGTGGAGGCTACTTTGGCCTCCACGTTTATATTTAGTCAAGGTTTCAGACAACCTATCGGGACAACGAAGACTCCGTCTTCCGGACGCTTGTAGGCGAAATCTCCTATGCCAGTCAAGACCATCAGGAATGAAGGGGCTTTCATTCTGGATTGATCGATTTTTGCGGACAATTCCTTAAGACTTTCAGCTCCTTCGCTAATAGGAGTCGAACCGCCGATCTTTACCTCCACCAATCCATACGAGCCGTTCCTCCGGTGAATCACAGCATCGCATTCGAGATTGTTCTTGTCCCGATAGTGATAGACCTTACCGTCAAGAGCATCTGCGTATACTCGAAGATCCCTTACCGCTAACGTCTCGAAAATCAATCCGAATGTCTCCATATCGTTGATCAGATCTTCCGGTCCAAGACCTAAAGCAGCCGTCGCTATAGACGGGTCAATGAAATACCTTGTATCTGAAGTTCTTATGGCTGTCTTGCTTCTCAAGTTCGGATTCCAGGCGATGGAATCCTCAATTACGAAGATTTCTTTCAATGCCTTGATATAGTTGTATACGGTACTGTCGGACATCTGCTTGTCGCCATTGTTCTTGATGTCGGAAAGAATGGTTCCGACAGTGGCTTGAGTCCCTTGATTACGGGCGTACGAGCGCATGATCCTCTTTGCCAGTTCTTCATCTCTGTCTGTGTCATCTACCCTTTTGATATCATTGCTCACAACGGAGTCGTAATAGTCGAACGCCTGTGCCAATGCGGCTCTTTCACTTTTCTTCAAGACGGCTTTTGGCCATCCCCCACGGCATGTAAGATATGCCAGCCTGCTCAAGTCAATGTTGCTTACACCATCAATCATGTCCGGATTAGAGAATAATCCGCCAAGGCTTACTTCTCCTGTTGAATCTTCTGACTCCCACAATGACATTGTACGCAATTTAAGTCGCGAAATACGCCCGGTTCCGGTGTGATGTATGTTCTCTTCCTCAATAATATTCCCTTTTTCATCCTTTTTCGGTCCCGGTGGAACAGCTGAGCCTGTAAGCATGAACTGACCATCTTCATTGCGTTTGTCCACTTCGTTCCTGACTGCATCCCAGAATTGAGGCGCAATTTGCCACTCGTCAATGAGTCTGGGTGTTTTGCCTGCAAGAAGTCTTGAAATATTTGTCCTGGCCAGAGCAAGATTCTGGCCAAGTGTGTCAGTATCAGCCATGGACAGTATACTTCCGGCTTGTTGTGATGCCAGAGTCGTTTTTCCGCAGTATTTCGGCCCCTCGATAAGAACGGCACCGGAAGACTCAAGTTTATAAGTAAGCAGACGATCTGCGACTCTCTTTTTATAGTTGTTCACAGCAAAAAATTTTTGACAAAAATAATTATTTATTGTGTTAAAAACAAGTACGTTATATCTGAACGGTGCGACAGTTGGCCGATTTTTGGTGCGACAGTTGGCCGATTTTCGATGCGACAGTTGGCCGATTTTTTTGATTTCGGAAACCGTTGCTGAAGTGAGAAATAATTGCCATATTTGCGCTGAGTTTTTTGTGGCGAACGGCAGTAAAAATTCAGTACGATGAGAATAAATAGAGATATCTACCTTGACAGGTTGATTGCAAGAGTTGGCAATGGGATGATTAAGGTCATCACGGGAGTACGCAGATCCGGGAAGTCGTATTTGCTCTTCAGTATATTTAGCGACTATCTTAAGACACAGGGAATTGACGAGTCTCACATTATTTCCGTCAAATTGGACGATTGGGAAAACCGTTCCTTGTGTGACCCGGACAACCTTTATTCTTATGTGAAATCCCGAATTGTGGACAGCGGAAACTATTTCCTGCTTCTGGATGAAATACAACTGGTTTCGCAGTTCGAATTTGTTCTTAATGGCCTGCAAAACCGGCCTAATCTCGATATTTATGTCACTGGAAGTAACGCGAAATTATTATCGAAAGACATTATTACTGAATTTCGTGGCCGTGGCGATGAAATCAAGATCCGTCCGTTGAGTTTCAGTGAATTCATGCCGGTGTACAAAGGTGATAAATTCACCGCTTTAAATGAGTATATGACCTATGGCGGTCTTCCGCAAATCCTTTCATTTGCAACGGAGGAGCAGAAATCGGAATATCTGAAGAATCTTTTCATCGAGACGTATCTCAAGGATATCACGCAGAGGTATGGCGTCAAGCAAGATGCTGAATTGTCAGAACTTGTGGACACGATGGCATCATCAATAGGCGGTCTGACGAATCCGACTCGACTTGCAAATACATTCGAAAGCGTTAAAAACATCAAAATTTCCCCGAATACGATCAAGTTGTATTTGGACTATCTGTGTGATTCCTTTATTATGGAGCAGGTCATGAAATATGATGTCAAAGGGAGAAAATATATAGGAAGTCCATCAAAATACTACTTTGTTGACTGTGGACTCCGAAATGCAAGGTTGAATTTCAGGCAGATGGAGATGACGCACTTGATGGAAAATGTAATTTACAACGAGCTTCGTGTTCGTGGTTTTAACGTGGATGTGGGAAGTGTCGTAACCAGAGATACTGATGCGAGCGGTAAGAGGGTTCAGAAGCAGTTGGAAGTTGATTTTGTATGTAATCAGGGGAGTCGCAGATACTATGTCCAATCTGCATATAGGCTGGGAACAGAAGAGAAAGAAAAGCAGGAAAAAGCGTCTCTCATCAACATAGGAGATTCATTCAAGAAAATAATAATAACTGGCGAGCCTATTCTTGTTCAGCGAGATGAGCAAGGTATTACGACTATGAGTATCTACGATTTCTTGCTGCGGCAAGATTCTTTGGAACTGTAGTTGAAGTGGTGCTGTTTTGATGTTTAGCCGCCGCACGAGGGAAAGGTGGCACCTGCGATGCTTTTGTGTTGAGCAGGTGTCACCTTCCCCTTGCGCGGCATCCACCTGTTGCGATTGCTAAGAGATTATATAAAACTGTTGTTATGATGAAAAACTGTTATTATCTTTAAGGCAACCAATAAGTTTTGCCATCATAACCATTGGACGATTACATTAACGCCTGAAGTTTTTGAAATGAGAAAAATTTATTCTTTTCTGTTATCGCCGCTCTCTCTGGGCTGCTTGGTTTTTTTGTGCTTAATCCTCACCGGCTGTGTGCGGGATGTGGTGTTGGATGCGGGGGAGAGGCCGAAAGTGGTGGTGGAGTGCGTGCTGACGGACAGCAGTCCGCAGGAGTTGCGGCTCTCGTTCACCAAGGGGGCATCGCTTGCAGAAGCTCCGGAGCTGACAGAGACGACGGCGCGGCTGATCGATCTCACGAACAATTATCCTGCAGGGGAGTTCCGCCGCAGGGATGACGGAATCTGGGTTCTTGACTATGCGGCTGAGCCTGAGCATAACTACCGGCTTGAGGTGGAAGTCCCGGGCTACGAACTGGTCTGGGCGGAGCAGACGATGCCTGAGCGGATTGTCGTGGAAAGGATAGTCGAAGAAACTCCACCTCCACCGATATCGTCAAGTACGTATCCTATAACTTTAGTGAGTTACCGTATCATAAATGCAAATACTCCTGTGTGGATATGCGGAATACTTGATTATGGCCCAGATAAGGGCAAAATGTATGTCGAGCGGCTTTGTGCAGACTACCCGGATGTCGATGTTTTCAATCTTACCGGGGATAGTTATACTCCGGAAATTGTTCACTTTGACGGCTCTAAATACGCTAGTTATGGCAGTCTATATGGCAAATTGCTTCATCGGCGTTTTCTCCGTATCTCCAATGCGTCTTCAGGTCAACGCTTTTTTGTATCGGGCGATTTTCCAGGGGTCTATGGTCTTGATGATATTTTCGATTATCCGGAAAGAATGTATGTGTGTTTCTCCTCTTTCAGCCAAGACTATGACCGCTACTTGAAGCAAGCCTTTACGACTGTTAATGCAGGTATTTCTACGGACTTGACATCGATTTTCGCGCGTGACAATTTTCATTCAAATATCCATGGTGGTATCGGAATATTCGGCACTTGTTCTTTAACTACCAAAGACTGGCTCTGTGGAAAACAGTATGTTGAAGTAGACTGATATATAATTATTAAATGGTTTGATTATGAAAAAGAATTATTCGCTTTTGCTCCTCCTGCCGTTGATTTTCGGCTGTCAGGACAGGCTTGCCGTACAAGGCTTCGGCAATTCTCCTGCTGATGCGCAGTCGTCAGTTGATTTGGTCGCTACCGTTCAGTTGGACGCTCCGCTTACATTTGTCTCCCAGACTGATTTCACAGCATGGACCAGTATTCGTGGCATAGAAGAACGTTTCAAGGCGTGCGATGTGCCGGAAGCGCAGCTCAAGATGATGACGACGAGTGCTCTTGTGAGATCGGTTCTGCATTATCCTCTTAACTATCTGGTCTTTGCGTATAACGACCCTCAAGATGCCGTCCGCCTCGTGTATGAGAACAGCGGTCTTCACCGGGAATTGGCATCACGCTCTGATGCGGCTGAGGAACTTATTAAAGCGTTCAGCGCATCCAGCATGACACTTGACTCAAGAAAGGTCAACGCCGCTGAAGACAATAGGACATTGTCTTATACTGACGGGATGTTTTTGGAGTATTTTCTCGGCTCCGGACTTGTGCCAGACTTGTCGTCTGGAGCAAACAAGACTGCCTTGAGGGAGGCTGTACGTAAAAAGCTGGAACTCCGTTCTGCAGACATACTGACGTATAGCGCAAATTCTCTTAGGCCTTTATTTGGTATTGACAGCCAGGAGAATCTACAGATAGTCACATCCGTAAACGGGGGAGAATTTGCTGGGTATCAAACAGTATACACTCGCGGGCAGAAGCCTATTGTTGGAATAGAAAAAACGGAGTTTAGTTCGCAAGAAATTGAATATCTTAATGATAAGGTTCAGACACAATATCCAAATGCAATATTGAGAGGGCCGGCATCGGCAAGGTACAATTGCCACAGTTATGCGTGGCACGACAGTTCAACTAGTAATACGCTTTGGATAAACGCAGTATACGAAGGCTTTTTACAATTGTCAAATTACTGGACAGATGACTTATATGTCAGTTGCTCATCTACTGTAGGAGCCCTAAAAGCATATTACTCAGACGGGGATCACTCTGCCAATATACTTTCCTCCGGGAAATACCTTTCCAAATGGGGTGCTGCTCCTCTGATGGAACACGATTATGATGATTGCCCTTATGAAACTGCTGACCTGCAATTCTATAATGAAAGGCAAGCAAATATCTCCGGAGATACCTGGATTATGCCAAATACAACTCATTTGTATACTGTGCGACCAATCTATTCAACATTAACCTATCAGTGGGAGGTGGCATATATGGACAATTTGTCCTCAACTCCGGGAACATGCACTTGGACTAGAATAGATGATCACACCTATTGGTTGGAGCCTTATGAATATGGTTTATATAAGATTCGAGTCAGAGTGTATAATGGAGATCATGAACTTGTTATGGGGCAATTGGATGTCATCTGTGCCGGAGTACCATCACCCACTGTAAAAATAGATAAGGATGAAGAATAGCAGATGGGTATTTCTGGCACTGATTGTCCTCACCGGCTGTGTGAGGGATGTGGTGCTGGATGCGGGGGAGAAGCCGAAGGTGGTGGTGGAGTGCGTGCTGACGGACAGCAGTCCGCAGGAGTTGCGGCTCTCGTTTACCAAGGGAGCGTCTCTCGCAGAAGCGCCGGAGTTGACCGAGGCGACGGCGCGGCTGATCGATCTCACGAACAATTATCCTGCAGGGGAGTTCCGCCGCAGGGATGACGGAATCTGGGTT
>CAKVDS010000039.1 GCA_934726455.1 uncultured Bacteroidales bacterium | reverse complement strand
GTTTGGAGAGATGTTACATCTAAAGTGCATTCCTACGGAATATTGGGTTCCTTTCATCTGTTCTCGATTCGAGAAGTACGGCAAGAAGATAACAGAAGAGTATGCTGGCAGAATATGCCAAGAGGTGAAGAATTACTCATCTTATGTGCAACAACTTGCATGGAATGTTATGGCTGAAACAGAAAAAGAAGTAAACGAGGAGAGTTTCGAAGAAGGCTTGAAGGCTCTGTTGGAGCAAAACAGCAGTCTCTTTATACAACAGACTGAGGGACTTACCACCTATCAGCTCAACTTCATTCGTCTTTTGTGCAAAGATATACATTCTGGATTCACCACTCAAGCGGTTTCTGATATATACCCTTTGGGCAGCAAGTCAAATGTAGACCGTATAAAGAAAAGTCTAGAGGACAAAGAGATCATCACCATTGAGAAAGACGGCATATTCCTCGCTGACAGTGTATTTGAACTTTGGTTTAAAAGAGAAATGATGTAGTCGATTGCCGGGTTAATTTATTACCTCCTGAAACATCTTCTTGTATGCTTCGGCCTTCTTGTCAAACGTGAGTGGATATGCCCTTGAGGTGGACGGGAGCCGATATAGGCGAAGAGTTCTCCCTTCTGAACTGAAGGTGGAGAATCCGCCCATTGCGGGCGGCGTGCATCCGAAGTGCTCAGATATGACATCCGTCGCTTTCTGGCCGGTCGTGACTATGGCACGGCATTCGGGGAGTTGGCGCAGAAGGGCATTGACGTCAGTGGCTTTCGTAACTTGGAGGAATTTGTCCGAGGCATTGTCCTTGAGGCGGATGACCTCGCAGGCCGTGTCATACATTGCAATCCCCCGCTCAGCGCAGAATGCGACTATGCTGTCTTTGTCGAATTTCTTTGCTCCGGGCATTATGAAGTGCTCCCTGTCTGAGAAGAAAACCGTGCCGATAATCCTCCACATGTCGTTCCCGAAGTTCGGATAATAGAAGTCCATGCTCCAGCGGCGTGGCTGCGGAGGGAAACTGCCAAGCATCAGAACCCGGGCATTTTCAGGAAGGAATGGGGGAAATGGATGCGTCTCGATCATCTTCCTTTCGGGGGCTCATAGTTCTTTTTTCAGTTCTTTGTATAAATCAGCAGGCCCCAAGTGCCAATACTTGGTGCTTTCTGTTGAGAGTTTGTCATAGAGTTTCGAATGATAGATATGGTCGAGACTCTCTTGCAGGGTTAAACCATAATCATCATGTAGATATTCTGTCAGCCAGCTTATTTTTCCAGGCAGGAGGAGATGAAGATTGCTTTGATTAATCTGGAACATGTTAGACCTCGATTTTGATTGCTTCGATGAAATGCAGGGCTTTCACTCTGTCATTTGCTACGGGGCCATGCACAATATCATAGTCGTGGATAAAGTCCTTGTTTGTTCTGTTTGCCATAACGAATCCAGCCCATTCTTCTGTCGGCTCAGAAAAAATGAGGCTTTTGAATTCTGACGTTTTCTTATCGTCAAACTCATATACGTTTACATAACCGCACGCAGAATTTCTTTCGGTTATACGTCTTTCTGCCCAATCCTTGGCTTGCGTTTCCGATGTTGTGGTATAGAAACCTATACCATAGTCGAGCGTACGATTGGGGGTGAGTATGACAGGGTGCTCAACCACTTCCAGACTCCCGTGGTATAATCTCATATGCTATTGTTGTTATGTTTGATGTTGATATATTCATCAATCTCCGCTATCAGCCATTGTCGCCCTTGGGTATGAAGCGGTTCAAAGTGCCGGCTGAGATAATCAGTCATACCATATCTGGAAAACAAGTCAAATACTTGCCTTCCAGTAAGTCCTTTGGCCGCTCCATATTCTTCAATGCAGAATGCAACGAAAAGGGCAATGTCTTTCTCTCTCTTACTCATTCTTTCCTACAAATTTAGAAGTTGTTTTGATAAAGAGCAATAGAACATTGTATTGCATCACTCATATTTCCGGTGGAAGACGAGAAGGCACAGGGCACCGGCAAGTGCCATCGGGACTCCGATGAGTGCCGGGAAATTGTAACCCAGCCCCATGGCTACCGGGATGCCGCCGAGGGAAGCTCCGACCGCATTGCCGAGATTGAACGCTCCCTGGATGCAGCAGCCGCCAAGCATCTCTCCCCCTTCGGAGTGCTTGACTATCAGGTACTGTTCCGGAGAACCGATGCCGAAGAGACAGGCGCAACAGATGAACATCAGTGCCGCCGACAGCCAGCCGGTACGGGCGAACAGGAAAACCAGAAGAAGAGAGGCGGCGGCGATCAGCTGCAGGCAGCATGTCACCAGACCGGGTTTGAAGCGGTCGGAGAGCGGCCCGCTTATCAGATTGCCGGTCACCATGCCGAGCCCGGCCAGTATCATAAGCAAGGAGATGCTCGCCGGGCTGAATCCTCCTTCCGTCTGGAGAAGCGGAGAGATGTAACTGAACCAGCAGAGTATCCCGCCGTTGCCGAGGAAAGTTGCGGCTATTATTAGCCACGGGGCTTTGTTCCGCAGGAAGCGGAACTGGGCTTTCATGCCCCTGTCCGGCAGCGGTTCCACATCGGGCACGCGCCTGTGTATCATGAAGACGGTGAGCAGCCCCAGTACTATGGCCATGACGAACGGGATACGCCAGCTGAAAGCATGGCTCAGAAAAGTCCCGAGGGGTACACCCATCATGTTGGCGAAAGGCATTCCTGCACACATCATGGCGACAGCACTTGTGCCTCTGCCCTCCCGGGCAATCTTTACCGCCACGATAGTTCCCGTGCCGAAGTATGCCCCATGCGGCAGTCCCTGGATGAAACGCGCGCACAGCAGTGTCCAGTAATTCGGTGCGATGGTGGCGATGACTGCCCCGAGGGTGATCATTGATGCGAGAAGCATCAGTATCTTCTTGGGGCGGAATTTGTACATGAATATCAGTGAGAAAGCGCCGACACAGACACCGAGGGCATACACGGAAATGAGGTGTCCGGCCTCTGGGATGGATACCTGCATGTCGCGTGCGACATCCGTGAGTATGCCCTCTATGATGAACTCTGTGATTCCCAGCGTGAATGTCCCCAAAGCGAGGGCGAGGAGTCCTTTTTTCATATGTTAAGATTCAAAATAGGAGCGGAATCCGTTGTGGATCCGCTCCTGAGGTCATGGACGTTTTCCTGCCTACCCTATGCTCTCGATGAGGGCCAGCACCCTGCGGCGGTTGTCGTCGATGGTGCCTGTGCCGCCATCGCACTCGTAGTATTTGCCCGCTTTCTTGTAATAGTCGATAAGCGGTTCTGTCTGAGCGTGATAGGTCTTGATGCGGTTGGCGATGGTGGCATCGGAAGCGTCATCGGCGCGACCCTCGATCGCTGCCCTGTGCTTGATGCGCTCGCGGATAAGCTCATCCGAAATCATGAGTGACACCACGGCGGTGACGCTCTCCCCCCTCTTTTCGAGAATCTTGTCGAGATCTTCGGCCTGTGCGATGTTGCGCGGGAAACCGTCGAGAAGGAAGCCGCTCACTCCCTTGGTGTTGTTGAATGCTGACTCGATCATCCCCTCCACAACTTCATCCGGAACGAGTGAACCTGCGTCAATCAGGGCCTTGGCCTGTTTGCCGAGCTCTGTGCCGGCGGCAATCTCCGCCCGGAGGAGCTCTCCTGTAGAGATATGCTTGAGGTTATACTTCTCTGCGATAGCACCAGCGTGCGTGCCCTTGCCGGCTCCCGGAGGGCCAAAAAGAATGTAGTATTTCATCTTATTGTCGTCTATAACATAAATGTCTTTTGAATTGCGGCCCAACTCGTTGTAGTCGAGCCCGAAGCCTACTATGAAAGCATTGGGGATCTCCATCCCTACGTAGTCGATCTTTTCCGCTTTGTTGTAGACCTCAGGTTTGAGAAGCAGTGTGCAGATTTTCACATCTGCCGCGCCCTTGCTCAAGAGCATTTCCTTGAGTGCCACGATGGTGTTGCCTGTGTCCACGATGTCTTCGCAGATAATTATCCTCCTTCCTGAGACATCTGCGGTAAGTCCCATGACATTAAGCACAGTGCCTGTGGATTTTGTCCCCTGATATGAGGACAGTTTGATGGAGACGAGCTGGCAGTTGAAATCAAGTCTCTGGAGGAGCTCCCCGGTGAAAGGTATGGCTCCGTTGAGTACGCAGAGCACTATAGGCACATCGGTGCATCCGCAGAAATCACTGTTGACTCTGGCGGCCACATCATCGATGGCCCGCATGATCCTCTCATTCTGGATGAAAGGCTTGAATGTCTTGTCTTGCAAGGTTATCTTTTCTGACATAAGCGGAAATAACTTGAAAGCACGAAGTTACTGATTTTTTTTGTAAGTTTGGGGGAACTTTGAACATATTGACTATGAAATCGCTTCTTTTGATTGCCGCCCTGCTCGGGCCGGCGGACAGTCAGCAGGCCATGCTGACGCTCAGCGGGGCTTCTTGCGTGGAAGACCTTTCCGAAGATGAGGTGCAGCGCTATCAAGTGCTTCACGAACATCCTCTTGACCTTAATCTTGCCGGAGAGAGCCGTCTGCGTGCCAGCGGGCTGTTCTCCGCCTTTCAGTTGGCATCTCTGCTGGAGTACAGGAATGAATCGGGAGACATACTCTCTTTTGCGGAGCTCGGGCTGATAGACGGATTCTCGCCGGAGTACGCAGAGGCGCTTGCGTTCTTCGTTTCCTTGCGGAGTTCCTCCCCACCAGGTGGCCGGCAGCGTCTGGACTTCCGTAATGAGCTTACTGTCAAGGCATCGGCCAGACTGACTGGGGAGATGGCCTATGGCGTACGGTATGAGGCGGCGCTTGGAGAGCGCGCGGAACTCCGGTGGACATCGAGGACGACATATTCGGAGCCGCAGTTCGGGCTCGGGACTATAAGCGCCGCCTATTATGGTCGTGGGAGTCTTGGAAAAGTGGTCGCGGGCAACTTCAATGCACGTTTCGGGCAAGGTCTTGTCATGTGGAGCGGATTTTCCATGTCCGGATATGGCTCAGCGGCATCCTTCTGCCGCAAGGCCGGAGGATTGTCCGTGACAGGGGCTGCCGGCGCTGAATTGTTCGGTATCGGGGCTGACTGGCGAATCGGCGCGTACCGTTTCTCTGCGGCTCTGACCCCGGACAGCAAGGGGACGGTAGTGAACATCTCGCGAGACTGGCGGCGGATAAGCGCCGGGGTCACAGCCGGACTCGAAGCAGCTTCCGTGGATTGGAGGCTGGCATTCCCCGGGGGAAGTTTTTTCGGAGAAGCCGCCTGCTCGTACCGGGGGCAGGTGTCGGCTATTGCAGGAACTCAGTGGATTCCGCAGTATGGGTTCAAATTGAGTTTGCTCGCCCGGTGGCATGGGATTCAGGCCAGACAGTATAGCGGGATTGCGCTTGGGGCGGATACTCCATCGTGGCTTGTATCTGCTGACTCCGGATTGCGCAGGGACAAGAAATCATGGCAGCACAGGCTGCTGTGTGTATACAGACCGTCATTCTCTTTCGGGGCTTTCCTCTTGGAGCCGTCGCTCCGTCTGTCAGGCCGGCTGCGCCCTTCGGACAAGAGTCCTTTACGTTGTGATGTGCGTCCTGAAGTGAAGGCCAGGCTCGGGGACATGATCCTTGAATTGCGGTATAACGCCTTGTGGTGCAAGAATTTCGCGTGGCTTTCCTATCTTGGCGGAGGTTTTGATGGGGAGAAGTTTGATGTGCGGCTGCGCGGCGGAGTCTTCAAAATCGACAATTGGGATGACCGGATCTATGCCTATGAGCATGATGCCCCGGGGAGTTTCAATGTCCCTGCATATTACGGGAGAGGGTGGAATGCCTCGTTGTACCTTGCATGGCATATAAACAAGGCGCACAGCATCTGGCTGCGCGCCTCAATGACAGCTTATCCGTGGAACCATGAGTCCAAGGAGGGTAAAAACGAACTCAAGCTCCAGTATCGCCTGAATTTATAGCTCCGGGACGACTTTCTCCATTTCTGTTGAATGCGAGCCCTTTATCAGCACTGCGGCCTCATTCACCGGATTCTCTTTGAGATAGGCGGCGAGGGCGGCGGAGTCTTCGAACCATTTCCATCCCGGCTCTGCCCCGTCCTTGTCCAAAGCCTTTTTGAACTCGTCTCCGACGAAATAGGCTTCAGGCATCTCCTTGCGGAGGCGCTCCAGTACCTTGCAGTGTTCGGACAGAGATTCGTCTCCGAGCTCTTTCATGTCTCCGAGCATCACTGCCTTGCGTTCTGACTGCACGGAGGCGAAGCTGTCGAGGGCTGCCGCCATGGATGACGGGTTGGCGTTGTAGGCATCGACAACCAGGGTGTTGCGCTCCGTACGCACCATTTGAGACCGGCTGTTGTCAGGAACATAGCGTTCTATGGCTGCGATCGATTCCTTGCGGGTAACTCCGAAGCGGTCGGCTATGGCTATGGCCGCCAGGACATTGTCCGCGTTGTAGGCACCGATGAGATGTGTCTTTATGACGCTTCCGTCGAGCTTTATGCGCAGGAACGGCTCTTCGGCTGTGGTCGGCAAGACTTCCGCGCTCTGATATTCAAGGCCATAGCCGAAAATATGGCATGGTTGGGACGATGCCATGCGGCGCAGGACTTCATCGTCTTCATTGAGGAAGATGAGTGAGTATCTGTGCTCGCCGAGCCATTTGTAGAGTTCCCCCTTGGCCTGTTTGACTCCTTTATATGAGCCGAATCCGAGCAGATGCCCTTTGCCTATGTTAGTGATCAGGCCATAGTCCGGTTTGCAGATTCTGACAAGTCTGGCTATGTCGTCCGGGTGGCTGGCGCCCATTTCTATCACGGCGATCTGCGTCCTCGGAGTGATCCTCAGGAGCGAGAGCGGCACACCGATGTCGTTGTTCAGATTGCCTTCCGTTGCCGTGACATTATACCTGCAAGAGAGGACTTCCTTGATGAGGTTTTTTGTGGTCGTCTTGCCGTTGGTTCCGGTAAGGGCGATGACCGGGAGACGCCCTCCGCCCATCTGGCTCCTGTGGTAGGAAGCGAGATCCTGCAGGGTCTTGAGGCAGTCTTCTACTTTTATGATGCCGCGTCCCTCCGGTATGGACTCCCTGTCGGTGACGGCCCAATATGCTCCGTTGCGCAATGCGGTCTCAACGAAATCGTTGCCGTCGAAGTTCTCCCCTTTGAGAGCGAAGAACATTTCCCCGCCTCTGATCTTGCGCGTGTCGGTGGTGACCCTGAACCGGCAGCTGCAATACTTCTTGTATAATTCTTCTATCTGCATATCAATCATTTCATTCCAGTGCTTCCGAAGCCGCCGTCTCCGCGTCCCGTCTCTCCAAGCTCCTCCACTTCTTCCCATTCGATCTTCTCGTGTGCTGCGAGGACCATCTGGGCTATTCTCTCCCCTTTCTCTATGGTGAAATCCTCATTGCTGAGGTTGACCAGTCCGACTTTGATTTCTCCCCGGTAGTCGGCATCCACTGTGCCGGGCGCATTGATGACCGTGATTCCTTTCTTGATGGCGAGTCCGCTGCGCGGCCGGATCTGTATCTCATGTCCGGCTGGGATTTCCACGGAGAGTCCTGTCGGGATGAGCGCCCGCTCCAGCGGGTGGAGGACAACCGGCCCCTCGATATCGGCCCTCAAGTCCATACCGGCTGAGAGAAGAGTGGCGTACTCCGGCAGAGGGTTGGCGCTTCTGTTGATTATCTTTACTTTCATGCTATTTTGGTGCGAGCCTATATAAGACTATTGCTATGATTGCGAAAAGGATGTTAGGTATCCATAGTGCTATCCCTGGCGGAAGCGTGTCCGTATAGACAAACATTTCACTGAAACGCAGGAACAGGATATATGAGAATGCCAACGCTATACCGATGCCGATGTTCCATCCGATGCCTCCCCTCTTCTTCTTGGATGACAAGGTGACACCGATGATGGTGAGGATGATGGCGGAGAAAGGCATGGCCCAGCGGCGGTTCTGCTCTATGAGGGCATACATGACGTTGGTGTCTCCCCTCATCTTCTGGGTCGCGATGAGTTCGTTGAGCTGTCCCATGCTGAGGGTCTCCACCGTCTTTTCGTTGACGAAGAGGTCCTTGATCTTGAGGGCTATCACGGTGTCCGCGCTCTCCTTGTAGCTGACGCGGTCTTCAAGCCCTTCTGAATAGTCTCTGGTGAATACGCGGCGCATCTTCCAGCCGTCCATGGTGCTGTCCCAGGCCGCGCTTTCCGCGCTGACCTTGCGTGTGATGCGGTTGCCTTCAATATTCTCGATTGTGAACTTGTAGGCGGTGTTGTTCCAGCGGCTGAATGATTCTATATATACAAACTGCCCGGGTGCTATCTGGTAATGTATGTTCTTGAGATTGAAGTTGTTGTGGCGCTTGATGTACTTGCTCTCGAATTCCACCCTGGTGGCGTTGGACCGTGGTATGACATAGAAATTCAGGCCCAACGAGAGCAGGGTTATCAACAATGCGGATGCCAGATATGGCACCAGCATCCTTGCATAACTCACTCCTCCGGAGAGGATGGCGATGATCTCGGAGTCCGCCGCCATCCTTGAGGTGAAGAAAATCACCGTGATGAACACGAACAGCGGGGAGAACATGTTGACGAAATACGGGATGAAATTGAGGTAATAGTCGAAAATGATCGCCTTGAGCGGTGCCTTGTTGGAGACAAAGTACTCGATTTTCTCTGATATGTCGAATATGATGACGATCCCGATGATGAGCAACAGCGACATGAAGAAGGACATGATGAACTTCTTCGAGATGTAGAGGTCGAGTTTCTTGAACCCTGGAATGTTCATATCCTGGAACTTATCTTTTTGACTGTCACCTCTTTCCAAGTGGAGAAGTCTCCTGCCTCAATATGCTTGCGCGCCTCCCGTACGAGGTCGAGGTAGAACGCGAGATTGTGCTCGCTCGCCAGCATGGCCGCAAACATCTCCCCTGCGATGAACAGGTGGTGCAGGTATGCCTTGGAATAACTGTGGTCCACAAACGAAGCCCCGTCCGGGTCGAGCTCGGAGAAGTCTTCCGCCCATTTGGCGTTGCGCATGTTCATGATGCCGTTCCAGGTGAAGAGCATCCCGTTGCGCCCGTTTCTTGTCGGCATCACGCAGTCGAACATGTCCACTCCCCTCGCGATGCCCTCAAGTATGTTGGCCGGGGTGCCCACTCCCATCAGATATCGGGCCTTGTCCTGGGGGATCACCGGATTCAGCAGTTCAAGCATCTCATACATCTTCTCCGTGGGCTCTCCTACGGCAAGGCCGCCGATGGCGATGCCGGTTCGGGAGAATTCCAACGCATGTTCGGCTGCTTCCAGACGGAGATCGGGGTAGACGCAGCCCTGGATGATCGGGAAGAATGTCTGGTCATATCCATACAGCGGTTCCGTCTCATGGAATTTGCGGGAATATCTTTCAAGCCAGTTCTTGGTGAGATCCAGGCTCTTGCGTGCATAGTCGTGATCCGCGTCCCCGGGGCAGCATTCATCCAATGCCATCATTATGTCAGCACCTATGATGCGTTGTGTGTCGACATTGTTCTCCGGGGTGAAGCAGTGTTTCGAACCGTCGATATGGCTGCGGAAAGTGCAGCCTTCGGCTGTGAGTTTGCGGATCTGAGTCAAAGAGAAGACCTGGAATCCGCCGCTGTCCGTCAGAATCGGACGGTCCCAACTTTCGAATTTATGCAGCCCTCCAGCAGCTTTCAGCGTATCCAGCCCCGGACGCAGATATAGGTGATAGGTGTTGCCGAGGATTATCTCGGCGCCGATGTCGTCCTTGAGGTCGCGGTGATAGACTCCTTTTACGGAACCCACCGTCCCTACAGGCATGAATATCGGTGTATGTATGCTGCCGTGGTCTGTCTCAAGCACTCCGCATCTTGCGCCGGAAAGAGAGTCAGAGGCGGTTTTCGTGAATTTCATCTCAAATCCGTTTATCTTGCAAAGATAGTCAAAAATATATGAAACATTTTCCCTACTTTTATGGTCTGAAATTAATATTTACTCGTATGAACAATTCGAATGTCAGCCTCAAGCTGATTATTATGAACTTCCTGGAGTTCGCAGTGTGGGGTGCTTACCTCACCTCGATGGGGAGTTTCCTCGCCAAGTCAGGGTTCGGGCCACAGATATGGCTCTTCTTCGCCACTCAGGGATTTGTCTCCATCTTCATGCCGGCGCTCATGGGCATCGTGGCGGACAAGTGGGTACCTGCCCAGAAAGTGCTTTCGCTCTGTCAGGCTCTTGCCGGTCTGTTTATGCTCGGTGCGGGCTTTTATGCCAAATCAGCCGGCGCAGGTATTGAATTCGGCTCTTTCTATGCCCTCTATGCCTTGAGCGTGGCTTTCTTCATGCCGACCATCGCGATATCCAATTCCGTGGCTTACAACGCATTGGAAAAAGCCGGCAAGGATCCCGTCAAGGCCTTCCCTCCAATCCGTGTTTTCGGTACTGTGGGCTTTATCTGCACCATGCTTTTCGTCAATTTCGTCAAAGGGGCGGACGGAGTGCAGTTCCAGCATACTTACAACCAGTTCTTTGTTTCCGGGGCGCTCAGCATAGTCCTCGCCGTCTATGCCCTTACCCTTCCTGACTGTCCGTGCAAGCCGAAGAGCGCCGAAGTTCAGAGTTTTGCGGAGGCGACCGGACTCAATGCATTCAAACTGTTCGAAAACAGGCAGTTCGCCGTTTTCTTCATCTTCTCGATGCTTCTCGGGGCTGCCCTTCAGATCACCAACGGCTACGCCAACACATTCATCACTTCTTTCAAGGACAATCCGGCTTTCGCCGACACATGGGGCGCCAACAACGCCAATGCCCTGATTTCTCTGAGCCAGGTTTCCGAGACTCTCTGTATCCTGCTCATTCCGGTGTTCATGAAAAAGTTCGGCATCAAGAAGGTGATGCTCATCGCGATGTTCGCATGGGTTTTCCGTTTCGGCTTCTTCGGACTGGGCAATCCCGGCCCGGGGGTGTGGATGTTCGTGCTGAGCTGCATAGTGTACGGTGTGGCGTTTGACTTCTTCAATATCTCCGGTTCGCTCTTTGTCAACGAGAACGTGGACAAGAGCATGCGCTCTTCCGCCCAGGGTCTTTTCATGCTCATGACCAATGGGCTCGGGGCTTCCATAGGTACTTGGGTGGCCGGTTTGGTCGTCAACCACTTCGTATATGATGCCGCCACTCCGGACTGGAGCACGGCCTGGTACATATTTGCGGCCTACTCGTTTGTGGTCGGCGTGCTCTTCATGATCTTCTTCAAGGAGCCGGGCAAACAGCTTAAGACAACTTAGCCACAGCAAAAAGACAGTCCCATAATCGGGATATTCCAGTATACAATATAGGCCGGGGCTCAAAACAAAATATCGCCCCGGCCTATATTGTATACAGGATTTAAGTAGATGGCTTCAGGCCAATCAGCTGCTTAGCGTCTTCTTGACTTCCTGCGGCTTGATTTACGGGTTTTGGTGATGATTCCTGCTGCTGCGGCGACCACGATGAAAGCGGCTATGACGATGACTGTCATGCTGTTGGCATTGTCTCCCTTGACTCTTGACCACATTGCAATGAGCGGTGCGGTGCGCTCTCCCCAATCGTGTTCCATGGTGCTGCGGGCGATGGTCCGGGTGTCCGGATAAAGTACAGGGTCGGCGCAGACGGCGGTAGCCTCCGGGCCGAAGAAATAGCTCAAATCCGCCGGAGCATAGGTGCTGTCGGTGAACGCCTCCATCACTTCTGGAGCGCCGAGCACGGACACGTAGCCGGTCACATCCACATTGCGGATGGCGATGTCAGGGCGGCACATGAAGTTGATCCAATATTTTGCCGCCTTGGTGTTGCGTGCATATTTAGGTATTACCCAGCCATCGAACCACACGGTATATCCCTCTTTCGGGCAGACGTATCTCAGGTCTACCCCGACCTCTTTGGCTTCCTCGATGGCCCATACGGCGTCTCCGCTCCATGTGAGGTTGACCCATCCCCTCTCCTGGATCATCTGCTCCTTGCCGAAGTCCGCTTCCCAGCCTGCCACCAGGTCCTTGACCTGTTTCATATAGTTCTCTACTGCTGCGAGAGATTCGTCGGTCGAGTCGAACATGAGCTCGTCGAGCGTCACTTTGCCCTCCTGCAGTTCTTTCTGCTTGAGGTATATGATGATCTGCGAGTAGACGTCACGTGGGGAGTCCTTGATGAATATCTTCCCGGCGAATTTCGGGTTGCGGATGACATCCCATGTAGAAGCCTCTTCGTCCGTGACATACTTGGCGTTGTACAGGATGCCTGTAGTGCCCCACATGTAGCCTACGGAGTATTCGTTGGCGTTCTTCCCGTTTCCGACTATCTTGTCGAAGCAGCTCCGGATGTAAGGAGCTATGTTTCCGTCTATGTAGTCCGGAGTCTGGCCGAAGTCCCTGTCGATCGGCAGGAGGAGATCGTCTTTCAGCATCCTCTCTATGATGTAGTCAGACGGGCAGACGACATCGTAGTCCTCATGACCTTTTTCGATTTTGGAGAGCATGGTCTCGTTGATGTCGAATGTCTGGTAGATGACCTTGACATCTTCTCCAGTCTGTTCCTTGTACCAGTTCTCGAAATCACCGATGACGCTCTCATCGATGTAGTCGGACCAGTTGTAAACCTTCAGGATCGCATTGCGGTCCTCGGCGCAGCCGCAGAACATAGCTGCCGCTGCGATGAAAGTCAGAATTTTTTTCATTTATATGGATGATTATTCGTTTTTCTTGAGTTGTCTTGCCTGCCTGAGGTTGATGAAAAGCAGCAGGATGAGTATAATCAAGAAGATCAATGTCATAAGAGGACGCAGCTCCGGAGTCAGTCCGCCCTTGCGCGCATCGGCATAGATATAGGTGGAGAGTGTCTCCAGTCCGATCGTGCCTCTCGTGAAGAATGTCACAGCGAAATCGTCAAGCGACATCGTGAATGCCAGGATGAACCCCGACACCATTCCGGGCCTGAGTTCCGGGATAAGCACTTTCCAGAGGGCCTGGGACGGAGTTGCACCAAGGTCAAGGGCGGCTTCATAGATGTTCGGGTTCATCTGCCTTAGTTTCGGGAGCACGCTGAGCACCACATAGGGCGTACAGAAACTGACATGTGCCAGCACTACCGTGGCGTATCCCTGGCTTATGTGCAGGAACACGAAGAGCAGGAACAGTGACACGCCCGTGATGATGTCCGGATTGATCATCGGGACATTGTTCAGGAAACTCATGGCCTGACGTTTCCGTCCTTTGAGGTTGTGTATTCCGATTGCCGCCGTGGTGCCGAGCATGGTTGAAATGAATGCCGCCACGAGCGCTATGATCAAAGTGTTCTCCACTGCCGCCATCAGCGAACCTGTACCCTGCATGCCGCCGGTGAAGAGGTTCCTGTAGAGCTTGGTGGAGAAACCTGTCCAGCTCCCCAGCACCTTGCTTTCTGTAAACGAGAACACGGCAATGAACACCAGCGGCGCATACAGCAGTGCAAGCAGGATCCAGATGTAGATTTTTGCCAGAATCTTTTTCATATCCTTGATACGTCCTCCCCGGCGTCTTTGTCCCTGTCAGTGAAGAGGGATGTGATACCTATTATTATGAGCATTATCAGGGCGAGCGCGGCACCGTAGTTCCACATCGATGAGTTTATGTTCTCCTGGATAATGGTTCCGAAGAGCTTTATCTTGTTGTTGGTGAGGAACTCCGAGATGGCGAACGTGCTGACTGTCGGCATGAACACCATCATTACCCCGCTGGCTACTCCTGGCATTGAAAGCGGCACAGTCACTTTCCAGAATACTTGCCATGGCGTAGCCCCCAGATCCTGGGCCGCTTCCGCGTATGACTTGTCCATCTTGTTGAGCACGTTGTAGATAGGGTAAATCATGAACGGGAGATAGTCGTATGCCATACCGAAAAGCAGAGTCCCCTTGCCGAGGCTGATGCCGAGCATGTTGAAGAGTTCCGCTGTGGCGAGTGTGCGCATCAGGGCGTTGATCCACATCGGCAGTATGAACAGCACCACGGTGACCGCGCTGCGGTTGAGATTCTTGTTGGCCAGAATCCAGGCCGCAGGGTAGCCGAGCAGTATGCAGATGAGCGTGTTTTCTATCGCCACCTCCATAGACAGGGCGAAAGTCCCCATCGCATCGGAGTCGGAGAAGAACTTGGTGATGTTGGCAAGCGTGAAATGTCCGTAGCTGTCCTGGAATGCGTATATTACGACCAGGAGCAGCGGCAGGACGACGAAGACCGTAAGAAATACCAGATACGGAATGCTCCAGCTGCTTCTTTTAGTCATTTCTCTTCTCGATCTTTATGTCCGCAGGGGCGAAGTTTATTCCGACAAGGTCGCCCTTGTCCCAAATGTCATCGGTGTCCACCCAGATATGGTCTCCGCTGTCGGTGAGGATAGTAAGGTGGTAGTGATCACCCTTGTACAGAAGGAAGTGGACCTCGCCTTCCAGCATGCCGTCTTCCTGATGGTCGAGCAGGTCTACCTTGTTGAAGTCTATGCTGACGCGCACTTTGTCTCCGGCGGCAAGTCCTGACTGCGGGAGGCACTCGAACTTCTCACCCAGGAAAGAGACATGGTTCTCATCAGCCATTTCCCCGTCAAAACTGTTTGTGAGTCTCTCTTTGTGCATGACCTGAATGTCATTCGGCCGTATGAGGAGCCCGACAGTCGAACCGACTTCGAACGCGTTGTAGTCCTGTATCATCAGTTCGTATCCCTTGTCGGAGTCTACGAACATCTCGTAGTGCACGCCCTTGAAGGTACATGACTTGACCACTCCGCTGAACTGGGCGCCTTCAAGCTGGTTCATTATATAGATGTCTTCCGGGCGTATCACCACGTCAACCGGCACGTTCTCTCCGAAACCCTCGTCCACGCAGTCGAAAGAGTGTCCGATGAACTCCACCTTGCGGTCATGGAGCATCGTGCCGTTAAGGATGTTGGACTCCCCTATGAAGTCCGCCACAAAGGAATTCTGCGGCTCGTTGTATATGTCCACCGGGCTTCCTATCTGCTGGATCCTGCCCTCGTTCATGACGACAATGGTATCGGACAACGTCAGTGCTTCTTCTTGATCGTGAGTGACATATATGAAAGTGATGCCGAGCTTGCTGTGCATCTCCTTGAGCTCGATCTGCATGTCCTTGCGCATCTTGAGGTCGAGGGCGGCAAGAGGTTCGTCAAGAAGCAGGATCTTCGGCTGGTTGACGATGGCCCTCGCGATGGCGACCCTCTGTTGCTGGCCGCCGGAGAGTGTGGACACGTCCCGGTCCTCGTAGTCTGTCATGCTCACGAGTTTCAATACTTTGCGTACCTTGCGGTCGATTTCGTCCGAAGGTACTTTCTGGAGCTTGAGACCGAAAGCGATGTTGTCGTAGACATCCAGATGAGGGAAAAGCGCGTAACGCTGGAATACAGTGTTGAACGGCCTTTTGTATGGAGGAATCGAGGAGATGTCCTTGCCGTCGAGCAGGATTTCTCCCTCGTCCGGGGCGAGGAAGCCCGCGATGAGACGCAGTGTCGTCGTCTTGCCGCAGCCGGACGGGCCGAGCAGGGTAACGAATTCACCTTTGCGTATGTTGAGACTGATGTCGTCCAGTACTTTCTTTCCGGAGAATTCCTTGCTGACGTTCCGGAGAGAGACAATGATTTCTGATTTTACCATCTTTCCCTAGAAAATCTTGAGGCTCAGGTTATATCTGGCTCCGATGCTGAACGTGATCTGTGACAGGAGCGAGTCGTATGCGAGGAATGCGTGAAGTCTGAGGTCGTCAGAGTCCTTGAGCGGATAGAACTCGGCTATGCCGCCGGCAGTCCAGCGGTTCGGGGTGAGTTCTTCATCTCCGGTAAGGATATACGAACCGCGCGCCGACACATTGAACCTGTCTGAAGGCGCATATTTGAGTGTAAATGCAGCCGTGCCGCCATGGAGTGCGGATGCCGAGAAGTCTTCATCGGAACCGTAGGCGTTGCTGAGGTCGAGAGTCGCTGACCAGCTGTCAAGGTTGAGCTGCTGCCCGAGCCAGAAGATATACATATACTCCCCTTTTGCGGTTTCAAGTGCGCTTGCGCTCCAGATGTTGGAGAAAACACCATACTCTCCCCTCCACTTGGCCGAATATGCCCACAGGCCGCTGCTGAACGGGTGCTCTCCAAAAGGTGAGGATGTCATCTGTGCACTGAAGTTGCTGAGTCCCGACGGAGTCGTGTAAGACACCGTGCCGCCCCACTGGTAGCAGGACATCGTGTTGGCAAGAGGCGAAGAGAACACGGGGTAGATATCCCAGTCCCAGTCTTCATACTCGAAGCCACCTGTGGCGATCATGTCTTTTCCCAAAGTCAGACCCCAATTGCCCAGGCTGAAATCCAAGGTGCAGTAATCCAGCCAGTTTGTGGTGTCGGAATAGCCGAGATACTTGTACGGCCATCCGTATTCCCCTTCACTTTCGGCATGAAACCAATGGTTGACCACGGTCCAGGAAAAATGTTCCGAGAGGGAACCTTCAAAGAGTGTGTAGATGGAAGTGTTGCCAAGGTCAAACCCGAAATCCGAATCTTCGGAATTGTAGGCCGGGTTCGCGTCAAGGCGTGAAACGACGGTGACCTCGGCGAATCTGCCGAGGCTGTCAGCCTCTTGCGAGTGCGCAAGAAAGCCCAGCAGCACAGCTGCGATAGAGAACAGTGTTTTTTTCATTTCCAACCATAAAATGGGCTTTGGTGAAACTTGGCCGCGAAGATACAAAAAATCTCGTATTTTTGACGTAGATTTGTAAGAGTTTACAAAAAATTTATAAAATGTATAATTTCGACGAAATTATTGACCGGCACGGCACACGATGTTGCAAGGTGGATACCCTTCAAGAGGCCTTCGGGCGTTCCGATCTCGGGGCGTTCTGGATTGCAGACATGGATTTCAGGACACCGGACTTTATCATTGATGCTCTCAGGCGCCGCCTTGACCATCCTGTTCTTGGCTATCCGACTACTGGTTCTGACTATTTCGAGATCGTCTCGTCGTGGGTTGAGTCCCTGCATGGATGGAAGGTCGCCCCGGAGCATTTCCGTTATATTCCCGGCATTGTCAAAGGCATAGGCTTTGCCGAGCGCTGCTTTCTTCAGCCGGGAGACAAGGTGATAATCCAGCCGCCTGTCTACCACCCTTTCCATAATGTGACCCTCGCTTGCGGATTTGAAGTCGTCAACAACCCTCTCAAGCCGATATACGATGAGGACGGCTTTCTCAAGACCTATGAAATGGATCTCAATCATCTGGAGTCACTGATTGACGACAGGACAAAGATGCTCATACTCTCCAATCCGCACAACCCTTGCGGCGTATGCTTCTCAGTCGAGTCATTGCAGCGTCTTGCGGAAATATGCCGCAGGCACGGTGTGATTGTGATTTCTGATGAAATCCACGGGGAGATGGTGCTTGGCGGCAAAAAGCATCACCCTTTCGCTTCTGTAAGCGAGGATGCCGCCCAGTGCAGCATCACATTCATGGCTCCGTCGAAAACATTCAACATCGCCGGGGTCGTCAGCTCGTATTCAATAGTCTTCAACCCGGAAATCGCTAAGAAGTTCTATGACTATATAGAGGCGGTGGAGCTTGACTATCCTTCGATATTCTCAGCTGAAGCCACCCGTGCCGCATACACGGAAAAGGGACGTGAGTGGCGCGGTGAGATGCTCGGATATGTGGAAGGCAATATCGATTTTGTGGAGCGTTGGCTCAAAGAGAATCTTCCTGTCGTGCATCCTGTACGGCCTCAGGCTTCATTCTTGGTGTGGCTTGACTGCCGTAAACTTGGCTTGAGCCAGGAGAAGCTTGTGCACCTTTTTGTGGATGGCGCTCACCTCGCGCTCAATGATGGGTCGATGTTCGGCAAGGAAGGAACTGGTTTCATGAGACTTAATGTCGGCTGTCCTCGCTCTGTACTCAAAAACGCACTTGAGAGTCTGGCTGCCGCTGTCAAGGCATTGTAGATTTTTTTTCAAAAAACTTTGCCCGAACATTTGCAGGTTCATATTTTTTGTCTACCTTTGCATTCCCGTTAGGGCAATGAGGTGCTGTAGCTCAGGTGGTAGAGCAATGGACTGAAAATCCATGTGTCGCCGGTTCAACTCCTGCCAGCACCACTTGAGGAGACCGACTTAATCGGTCTCCTTTTTTTTATATGTTTAAGACTGCCAGCAGTTTCCTGTTTGCCGCATCTATTTCCGAATTGTCCATCGAGGTGAGGTAGATTCTCGTGGTCTTCTCCGATGTATGCCCCATCCCGGCGCTTATGACTGACAGTGACACGTGGTGATCCCTGGCTGAAGTGGCCCAGCTGTGGCGTGACACGTATGAGGTCAACCCCTCCCTTATTCCGCTTTTCAGCGCCAGCGATTTGAGCGTACGGTTGTACCAGGACAAGGCGCTTTCATATTCTCTGTACGCTTTTTGCGGGTCAGTGCTCGTCAACAGCGGGAAAATGTACTCCCTCTTCCCCGTGGCGTACTTGCTTATTATCTTCTGGATGCACGGTTCGGATTTTATGGACATCTTTTGGCCAGTCTTTCTCCTTATGTACGTGACGGCCCCGTTGCCGACGTCCTTTCTCTTGAGGAATGACATGTCCACGAATGACATGCCGCGGGTGAAATAACTGAATGCGAAAAGGTCGCGTGCCAGTTCCATGTTCTTGTCAGAATGCAGGTTCATCTTCAGCAGTTTACGGATGTCGTTTTCATTCAGAGCCCGCTTGCGGGTGGTGTCGACGCCGGTATAAACCCTCCTGAACGGCATTGTCTGCTCTCCCAGGCCTTCAGAAACAGCCTTGTTGTATGCTGAACGCAGAATCCTCATATAGAAAGAGGTTGTGTTGCGTACGAGTCCGAGCCCGATAAGGTAGTCGCTGTAGGCGCATATCAACTTCTCATTTATCTCAGCGTTGCCGGTTTGGCTGGATTTCAGAAATCTTGTGAAACTGTTCTTTGCCCTGACGTAGTTGCGGGCTGTTCCAAATTGCCCGGACTCTTTCATCCTTGACGAAAGTCTGCTGATGTAGGCATTGAAACTTGCTGTTGTGATGCTCATGATTGGATTTTGTTAAACAAAAAAGAGCGGGGCCTGTGCGGCTCCGCTCTGCTTTTAAATATATGTACAAGTTCTATTTCAATGCTTTCCAGACAAGGGCGGCGAGAGCACCGCCTGCCAGAGGGCCGGCAAAGAAGACCCAGACATTGCTCAAGGCTTCACCTCCGACGAACAGGGCCGGTCCCAATGAACGTGCCGGATTGACGGAAGTGCCGGTGAGATTGATGCATACGAGGTGGATCAGCACGAGGCTCAATCCGATTGCGAGACCGGCAAAATTGCCCGCTCCTTTTTTCTCGTCAGTGGTTCCGAGCACGACAAGCACAAAGATGAATGTCGCTATCAGCTCCACGAGCAGGGCGCCCGCAGGACCGCCGGCGTTTGCGACACCGTTGGCTCCGAGTCCAGAAGGATCCCCCATCGCTCCTGGGGCGCCGGTGACCGTTACTATGAGATAGAGAATTGCGGCCCCCAAAATGCCTCCGAGAATCTGGCCGGCCCAGTAGCCGAACGCGTCTTTCCAGCTCATCCTGCCGGAGATGGCTACGCCGAGCGTGATTGCGGGGTTGATGTGGCAGCCTGAGATGCCGCCGATGGTGTAGGCCATGGCCACGACAGAAAGACCGAATGCCAGTGCGGTGCCGACTACGCCGGCAGTTGTGCCGCAGCCGACGAATACAGCCGTGCCGCAGCCGAGAAGGGTCAGAACCATGGTTCCGACAAATTCAGCGAAATACTTTTTCATCATCTAAAAATTCTATGGCCCTTTTCTGGTGAAAATCATGGTTTGTTCACAGGCGGGGGCCTAATCCGGTGCAATTATAGGAACTTTTTTCGTAAATTTGAAAATTATGTACGATAAGGAAAAAGGATTATACGTGGCCCACGCACCTTCTGGGCCGATAAGTATTGTAGGCCGTATGGCCAACAGACATGGGCTTATTGCCGGGGCTACCGGTACCGGAAAGACAGTGTCTCTGCAAGTCATCGCGGAAACTTTCAGCCAGGCCGGGGTGCCATGCTTCATGGCTGACATGAAGGGGGATCTGTCCGGGATAAGCCAGCCCGGCAGGATGACTTCTTTCATAGAGAAACGCTGTGCGGAATTCGGTATGGAAGCCCCTCATTTTGAGGGTTGTCCGGTGCGTTTTTATGATGTAT
The DNA here is from genome assembly GCA_934726455.1 of uncultured Bacteroidales bacterium. Taxonomy (GTDB): domain Bacteria; phylum Bacteroidota; class Bacteroidia; order Bacteroidales; family UBA932; genus Cryptobacteroides. Next base: position 4,297 of record CAKVDS010000039.1, on the reverse strand, counting down.
TCGGAGAACAGGGCCATCCTATGCGCACCACAATATCTGATATGGGGCCGCAGCTTCTGAGCCGTCTTCTGGGACTCAATGATGTCCAGTCCGGTGTGCTGGACATAGTCTTCCGTGTAGCTGATGAAAGGGGGCTGCTGCTGATTGACATCAAGGACCTGCGTGCAATGCTCGGATATGTCTCGCAGCACGCCGCAGAGTTGCGCGAGCAGTACGGCAGTGTCACATCTGCCAGCATCGGGGCTATACAGAGAGCGATCTTGTCTCTGGAGAACGAAGGGGCGGACAAGTTTTTCGGCGAGCCTTCGTTTGATATTGATGATCTGTTCGCCGTCGAGGGCGGGAAAGGGGTGATGAGTGTGCTGGCGGCCGACAAACTGATGCAGAATCCGAAGCTTTATTCCTCCTTCTTGTTGTGGCTTCTGTCGGAGATTTTCGATACCCTGCCGGAAACAGGAGATTCCGAACTTCCGAGACTCGTATTTTTCTTTGATGAGGCCCATACTCTCTTTTCTGATACGTCTCCGGCTCTGGTGTCCAAAATAGAACAGGTCATCAGGCTTATCCGCAGCAAGGGAGTCGGGGTGTATTTCATTACACAAAGCCCTTCCGACATCCCCGATACTGTGCTTGGCCAGTTGGGCAACCGCGTTCAGCACGCTCTCCGCGCATACACCCCCAAGGATCAGAAAGCAGTGAGGGCTGCCGCCGAGACATTCAGGGCCAATCCTGAGTTCAAGACTGAAGATGCGATCATGAACCTTTCGACCGGAGAGGCTCTTGTGAGTTTTCTTGATGAGAATGGTGCCCCGTCCGTGGTGCAGCGCGCGAAGATCCTCTTTCCGCTGAGCCAGATAGGGGCGATTACCGGGGGACAGAGGTCGGACATCCGCAACTCCTCGCCTCTCCGGGGCAAATATGATACTCCGATTGACCGGGAATCCGCGTTTGAAGTTCTGCTTGCTGACAGCCGGCGCGCCGCTGAGGAACAGGAGCGGCTCAAGGCGGAGAAAGATTCGCGTGCCGGCCGGAGCAAGGCTGCCAAGATAGGAGGGGCTGTGCTTACGGCGGCGGCTACCGCCGCCATCACCAGTGTCAGCCGCAGCGCGGGGACAGCCGCCGCCAATGCGATATCGGGGAAAAAGAGCAAATCCCGTAAGAGCGTGGCTGACAAGGCCATATCCAGCGCGGCTTCGAGTGCGCTGCGGACCCTGACCCGGAGCATTCTCGGGAATCTTATAAAATAGGTACAGATGAAGACACGGTACTATCTTTTGGTGGTTTTAGCGATTTTTACGGCCGCCTGCGGGCCTAAGGGAGAAAACTCTTCAGACGGTAGCGGGATTGATGACACTCCCCCGCCGCTCGGGTTCTATACAGACAAATATGTTGCCGACACTACAGTGCTCCGCAGCGGTGATACGTTCTCCGTATTGATGCGGCGTCTCGGGATGAGCGCTTCTGATGCGTATACTCTCAGCACGCTTTGCAGCCGTGATGTGTTCGACTTGCGTAAGATGCGTGCCGGCAACCATATTCATGCATATTACGACCAGACGGACAGCAGCAAGGTTCTGCGTTATGTGGTCTACGAGCAGGACCGTGTGCGCTCAACGGTGTTCCAATGCTCGGATTCGCTTGCGATATGGAATGTGGACAAACCTGTGGAGAAGCAACGGAAACTCGCCGATGTCACGATCCGCAGTTCGCTCTGGAACGACATGAAAGCTGCCGGGGCCTCCCCCAATCTCATAATGAGCCTGGCGGATATTTACCAGTGGAGCGTGAATTTCTTTACCCTCAGGGAGGGTGACCGTTTCCGTGTCATCTATTCCCAGACCGTCTGCGAAAATGAGGTCGTATCCATAGATACCGTACATTTCAGCCTCTTCAGCGGAAGTGACGGCAAGCAGGTGGCCGCTGTCCGTTTCCAGACCGCGGAAGGTGGCGGCAACACTTACTGGGACAAGGGAGGAGTGAGCTTGAAGCGGATGTTCCTCAAGGCGCCTCTGAAGTATAACCGTATAAGCAGCCGTTTTTCTTATCACCGCAAGCATCCTGTGACCGGAAAGGTAAAGGCGCATACCGCAGTTGATTATGCCGCTCCTACAGGCACTGAAGTGCATGCCATCGGAGATGGCGTCGTGACAAAGTGCGGCTGGGATCCGACAGGCGGCGGAAACCGCATCCGTATCAAGCACATGCAGGGCTATGAAAGCTGCTATATGCACCTGTCGAAGTTTGCAAAGGGAATCAAGGCGGGTACCCGTGTATCGCAGGGACAGCTCATAGGCTATGTCGGTGCCACCGGTACAGCGACAGGGCCGCATCTTGATTTCCGCATCTGGGAGAAAGGACGTCCTATCGACCCGCTTTCCCTCAATTCTCCGGCATCGGAGCCTTTGAACAAGAAGTATATGCAGGAGTTCAATGCCTTGTATGACAAATATATGATCGAGGCTGGAGCGATGTCTGCACCAGTGTCTGAGGAGGTTACGGGTGAACCAAGTGGAAATTAGGCCTATAGCATATTTCCGTTCTCCAGTAGAGGGCAAGTTCGGACTTCCGAGACAGTCCGGGCTTGCTCCTTCATTGTCCGGGCAGGTGGTGCTTGAGAAAGAGTTCCGCTCACAGGACGCTCTCCGTGGACTTGAGAATTTTGATTATCTGTGGCTGATATGGGGATTCAACCTCAATCGGGAGACATCTGCAACGCATCTCACGGTGCGTCCACCACGTCTTGGAGGAAATGCGCGTGTGGGGGTTTTCGCCTCACGCTCCCCTTTCCGCCCGAACCCTCTGGGGCTGAGTTCTGTGAAGATATCTTCCGTGGATTGCGCCTCCGGGATCATTGATGTCCTCGGGGCTGATCTTGCAGACGGCACACCGATATTCGATATCAAGCCGTATATAGAATATGCTGACAGCCATGCCGGCATACGCAGCGGCTTTACCGACTGCAATGGCTGGAGCAAGTTGGGAGTGGAGTTCCCTCCGGATGCCGGGACTTTGTTCCAAGCACGGGAGCTGGATGCTCTCCGGGAATTGCTTGCGGAAGATCCTCGGCCGCAGTATCACGACGACCCTGACAGGATTTACGGCCTGCTTTTTCGTGGTTGCGATGTACGTTTCTCTGTCTGCGGTGAGACACTGCGTGTCATAGAAATAAGTAACGCGCCTCATTAGGCGCGTTGCTTATCAGTCGGACAGGGTGGATGTTATATGGAAGCAATGCTCTTTGCGCTCATATTTGACCAGGCATCTTCCGGCTTTTTTCTGGTCGCGCAGGACTTCCCCGAGCACTTTGGTGAGCTCGTATGGCTGCATGAATGCGTCAGACTCATCTTCTCGATAATATCGTGTATAGGTGATGTCAAACGTCGTGGCGTAGCAGTGGGCGGAATTGTCGCTTGCATTGGGGTTTCCGCTGCGGCGAAGTCTTTTGACATCCTCTTCGGTGCGCAGCAGCGAAGAGACTACAAGCTTGTAGTCAAGAAGTTTCTTTGATGAAAGCGAATCCTTGAAAGCCTTGCCTATCGTATCAAGTTCTTCTGCGGCACGCCTTGTCAGATATGGCATTGAGTACTTGAGGTCGTCCACTACATAGTAATCATTATCAGATACTTTGACGAGCTCTGGAAGATTTGCGAGTTCCGACCTTGTCTGTGGAACGGATTGAAGGCCGAGTTTTCTGGCGGCATCCAGATGGGCCGGATTCAGATCTGCGAATATGGCAGCATATTTCAGTCTCTTGCCATAGTAGATCACTTCCTTTGCGTGGGACTCTCCCGTTCCGTCCACATCGTCACCCGGAACATCTGCGGCAGATGACTCTTCTTCAATCTGCGCCTCCATATCGGCGTCTGCCTTTTCCTCAACCTTTTCTTCAGCGGCGATCTGCAGTTCTGTCTGAATCTCTTTTTCCTTGTTGCGGGTTCCCCCGACCAGAAAGCCGGCAAGGAAACCCGCAACGAAAGGGATCAAAAGGATGAGCAGCCCTTTATAACTCTTTTTCATCCTCAAGCTTCGTATCTCACTATCGGCTGGCGGGCGGCACGCGTCTCGTCAGGACGTCCGACAGGAGTGTTATGAGGCGCCGAGTGCAGGAGTTGCGGATCTGCTTTCGCCTCACCGGCTATCTTGCGCATGACTTCGATGAAACTGTCAAGAGTCTCAAGTGATTCTGTCTCAGTCGGCTCGATCATGATCGCCTGATGGAAAAGCAACGGGAAATAGATGGTCGGAGCATGGAATCCGTAGTCCAGAAGGCGCTTCGCGACATCAAGCGTGCTTACCC
>CAKVDS010000038.1 GCA_934726455.1 uncultured Bacteroidales bacterium | reverse complement strand
CTTGAAAATCAATGACTTCCGCCGGAAGGTCATGCTCGCGTAATTGTAGTGCTACTTTTGGCATTATCTAAAGTTGAATGTAGCCATTCAATATCAAATAGGTATGTTTATTTTTGTTTGATGTCCAAACAACATTACCTATTATCGAAAGTCAGAAAAGCAAGTATCCCGAGGTTGAGTCCAAGTGTAATAAAGGATCTTGAAATCCCCGTGCCGCCCCTGCCGGTGCAGGAGGAGATTGTAAGGATACTGGATAAGTTTACAGAACTGCAAGCAGAACTGCAAGCAGAACTGCAAAAAAGAAAGCTACAATACAACTATTATCTCGATAACTTGTTGAGTTTCAATAGGGGGGGGTGGCAAGCAGAAGTAAGATGGATGAAGATGAGTGAAGTGTGCTTGAAAATAAGTTCGGGCGGGACGCCCTCAAGAAAGAACGGGGCATATTTTAAAGGAAATATTCCTTGGTTGAGGACACAAGAAGTTGATTGGAATAACATCTTTGATACGGCGATTAGTATTACAGAAGATGCCATCAAGAACTCTTCAGCCAAGTTGATCCCCGAAAATTGCGTTATAATTGCTATGTATGGGGCTACCGCAGGTAAAGCCTGTATAAATCAAATTCCACTTACGACAAATCAAGCATGTTGTAATCTTCAAATCAACGCGAAAATAGCTCTGTATAAATATGTGTATTATTGGGTTTGTAAAAATTATGAAAAAATCAAATCTTTAGGACAAGGCAGCCAAAACAATATCAATGCTCAAATTGTAAAAGATTATCCTATCCCTGTTCCCTCCTTGGCAGATCAGCAAAAGATTGTCTCTATCCTTGACCGCTTCGACCGCCTGACAAATGACCTTTCTTCCGGCCTTCCAGCGGAGATGGAAAAAAGAAGGCAACAGTACGAGTATTATAGGGACAAGCTATTGACTTTCAAAAGGAAAGGTGCATAACAGAGAACAAGAAGCATAATAATGACACAATACAATATCATCGCGGAAAGTCAGGAATACACTGTGGTCTCAGAGTATGACCACGTGGCTACCCCTGCGGAAAGCTACCAGAGCGAGGCTGATCTGGAAAAGGAGTTCATCCGTCTCCTTGTGGAGCAGGGCTATGAGTATCTTCCCATACATACGGAAGCTGACCTCATCTCAAATCTCCGCACACAGCTGGAAAAGCTCAATTCCTATCACTTCACGGACAATGAATGGACCAGGTTCTTCGGTGAATGCATAGCCAACAAGAACGATGATATTGTAGCCAAGACAGCCAAGATACAGGATGACTATATCCAGGTTCTCAAAAGGGACACGGGAGAAAGCCAGAACATCAAGCTCATAGACAAGGACAATATCCATAACAACTTCGTCCAGGTCATAAACCAGTATGTCGAGGAGGGCGGGAACTATGACACCAGATATGACGTGTCCATTCTTGTAAACGGCCTTCCCCTTGTGCATATTGAACTCAAAAGAAGAGGTGTCCAGCTCAAAGAGGCTTTCAACCAGATAAACAGATACCAGAGGGACAGCTTCTGGGCAGGATGCGGTCTGTACGAGTATGTGCAGATATTTGTCATCAGCAACGGCACGAACAAGGAGATACTTGTCAATATCACCAAGGCCATAGGGTCAAGCATCCAGCTCCGGAGCAAGAAGGAGCTCATCGAGGACTTCATCGGCAGCGTGAATGCCGATACTGATGTGGAGAAGAGCTGGAAAGAATATGTTCAGCAGCGAAAGGACGAAGACCTGAAAGAAATCATAGATAGCGAGCATCTCAAGACGCAGGAGACAAGGACTTTCATCGACAACAGTTTCCGGGACGGGCAGGTAAGAACCACCGGAACAGACATTGACAAGATACTTCCGCCGATGTCAAGGTTCGGCGGGGGCGACAGGCAGGAAAAGAAGAAGTCTGTCATCGAAAAACTGCAGGGATTCTTTGAAAGATATTTCGGACTGTAGAATCGTTTCCTTTATTTTTATATCTTCGTATCTGGAAATCGGGTGATTCGATAAATTAACGAAGATAAAATATGGCTCAAAAGTCTAATATTCTAATAAACAGGAAAGCTACAGAATTGTGGAAAGGGGACACCATTCAATCGGTGTCATTATATAATGAGTGGTTTCTGAATTTCGCACCTGCAACTTATACAAAAGAGCGTAGACGCGCAATGGAACAGGTTGATAGAGCCATCAATCAGACCAATAATTTTCATTTTACGACAACACATCTGAGAGAGCACCCGGAACTCATAACAATACTGAGGATGGCAACGACTCCTCCTATCGCACGTGATAGGTTAATCGGGTTTTCAGGTGTGAAACCATCTCTCATCAAGAATATGGAAGAGGGACGTTTCCCACAAAGAATGCCGGAAGAAGAAAAGGAGTATTGTCTGAATCGGATATTCTATGTTTTGAAAAAATTAGTTGATGTAGATCTGTTTTCTTGGATTCAAAAGGATGTCAGCCCTACTTCGGAAGAACTTAAAATTGCGGAGTGCATTGTTGCGGACAGATTGTGCGGAACTCTAGCCGATCCGATAATACGCAATGAGCAAGAAAATAGGCAATTGAAAGTGATCAGTGGATTTCTCGTTTCGGAAGGGTACACTTTTGTCGAATCCAAACAGGTGGCTGCATTTTCTGAAATGCGAAAAGGAACATTTACATATCATCTGAATGTTCCGGTAAAGATGAGCCGTTTTGGCGTTAATATGCCGATTGATGTTGTCATAAAGCGTATCGGATGCTCTGAGAAAACTTTGCCGCTTCTTGTGGAGTGTAAGTCGGCTGGAGATTTTACAAACACCAACAAACGCAGAAAAGAAGAAGCGCAGAAGATAGAACAACTGAAGTCAACGTATGGTAACAATGTTGATTTCGTGCTTTTTTGTGCGGATATTTTGATAGTGGATATCTTGGATATGAAGCTGCCGAGGGTATTGATTGGGTGTGGGAACATAGAGTGACTGATTTTAAAAAGGCAGGAGTATGACTTTCGACACTTCATATTATAATGCAGAACGAGACAGGCTGCAAAAAGTATTGGACTCGCAAAAAACTTCAAAAGAGCGAAATGAGAAAGGGCAATTTGCCACGCCATATTCTTTGGCAAGCAGCATAATGCATAAAGCCAAGGACTTTTGCCGGGAAAAAGTTGTGTGTCTGATAGAGCCTTCCATTGGATTGGGCTCATTCTATGTGGCGTTTCGCGATGTGTTCGGAGAGAAAGCGGGCCATGCTCTTGGATTTGAGATAGATGAACATTATTATGCTCCGGCAAAGAAACTTTGGGCTAAGGAGGACATAGAATTAAGGAATGTAGATTTTTTGAAAGAGGGAACAACCGATGAACATTTCGATTTGCTTGTTGCAAACCCTCCCTATGTCAGACATCATTATATTGATGCGGAAACAAAAAGGAAATTGCAAAAGGAGGTTCTGCAGAATACAGGCATAAAGATCTCGGGATTGGCGGGACTCTATTGCTATTTTCTGATTCTCTCTGAAAAATGGTTGGCTGATGGTGCTTTGTCCTGTTGGCTGATACCATCGGAATTCTTGGATGTGAATTATGGGACGGCTGTAAAACAATATTTGCTTGAATGTGTTGATCTTTTATGGGTTCACAAATTCAAAGCTGATGACGTGCAATTTGAAGATGCACTTGTCAGCTCGACCGTTGTCTTCTTCCGAAAAAGTAGACCATCAGGAAAATGTATTGTCTTTTCGTGTGGACAAGATGTAAATGCGCCGACCGGAACGATAAGGATGAATCGGCAAGGCTTGTCTGCATCCGATAAATGGTCAAGATTGTTTATAAAAGGTGTCACACAGAGTTCTGCCGGCAACGAATGTAAAATAGGGGACTTTTTTACAGTCAAGCGTGGAATAGCAACGGGTGACAATGATTTTTTCATTGTAGATACGGATACAATAGAAAAATACCATATACCTGCAAACTTTCTCAAGCCCGTGCTTCCAAGTCCAAGGCATCTGAAGGAGAATATAATAACCTCAGACGAAGAAGGCAAGATAGCATTGCCCAAAATACAGTATCTGTTCTCGTGCAATTTGTCGGAAGATAGACTGAGAGCGGAATACTCCGGCGTATGGGAATATATACAAGAAGGAGTAAGGCGTGGTGTGAATCGAGGATATATATGCAGTCACCGGCCTATATGGTATTACTGTGAAGACAGGAAACCTGCACCTTTTGTAGTTCCATATATGGGGCGCGGGGATTCTTCCAAAAAGATGTTCCGTTTCATCCTGAATCGGACAGAGGCGATCACGACCAATGTCTATTTGCTCCTATATCCAAAGGAGAACTACTGGCTGTGTTTGGCAGACAAAGAACTGCTCAATGAGGTATGGCAAAGATTGAATGAAGTTACAAATGAGCAATTCATAATCAATGGACGTGAATATGGAGGGGGATTACATAAGTTGGAACCAAAAGAGCTTCTCAACCTTGCTGTACCGGCGTTGTCCTCTCTATTGTTGCCAAGGCGTCACTCGTATGAACCGACATTGTTTTAAGCGGATACTTTATGAAATTCCATCTGCAGTCAGAATACAAACCGTCGGGCGATCAGCCGGAGGCCATATCGCAGCTCTGCTCCGCTCTTGAGTCCGGCGTGAGCGATGTCACCCTGCTCGGGGTGACGGGCTCTGGCAAGACGTTCACGATGGCCAACGTCATCGAGCGTCTCCAGCGTCCGGCGCTGATACTCAGCCACAACAAGACCCTGGCGGCCCAACTCTACGGGGAGTTCAAGTCATTCTTCCCCGAAAACGCCGTCGAGTATTTCGTCTCCTATTACGACTACTACCAGCCGGAGGCCTACATCCCTTCGAGCGACACCTATATCGAAAAGGACCTCAGCATCAACGACCGGATAGAGAAACTGCGGCTCAGTGCCGCGAGCGCACTGCTTTCCGGGAGGCGTGATGTTATCGTAATCTCCTCTGTGTCATGTCTCTACGGTATCGGCAATCCGGAGGATTTCCATGCGCAGACGGTCACTGTCCGCAAGGGCGAGACCCGCAGCCTGACGGGGCTTCTCTACCGCCTTGTCGAGGGCCTGTACAACCGCACCGAGGCCGAGTTCAAGCGCGGATCGTTCCGCGTGCGCGGAGACACCGTGGATGTCTACCTGAGCGGCGCCGACGAGGCGGTGAGGATAGAGTTTTTCGGGGACGAGGTGGATGCTCTGAGCCTTATCGACCCCGTGACGGGGGCCCATATCGAGGATTTGGATGAAATCAGCATCTACCCGGCCAACAACTTCGTCACCACCAAGGAGCGGAGTGCCGCCGCAGTGTCGCAGATCCAGGACGATCTCGTGCGGCAGATGCAGGTCTTCGAGGAACAGGGACGCGAACTTGAGGCCAAGCGCCTCAAGCAGAGAGTCGAATATGATCTTGAGATGATCAAGGAGATGGGCTATTGCCCGGGTATCGAGAACTACTCGCGCTACTTTGACGGACGCCGTGAGGGGCAGAGGCCGTTCTGCCTGATCGACTATTTCCCCAAGGATTTCGTCACGTTCATCGACGAGAGCCATGTGACTCTCCCTCAGGTGAGGGCGATGTACGGGGGAGACCATTCCCGCAAGTCGATACTCATCGACTACGGCTTCCGTCTCCCGGCGGCATCCGACAACAGGCCGCTGAAGTTCGAGGAGTTCGAGGCCATCACAGGCCAGAAAGTCTATGTGAGCGCGACCCCGGCCGACTACGAGCTTGAGAAGTCCGGGGGGCTCGTGGTGGAGCAGGTGGTCAGGCCTACCGGCCTTCTGGATCCGCCGATTGAGGTCCGTCCGACCAAAAACCAGGTGGACGATCTGGTCGAGGAGATACGCAAACGCGCAGAGAGCGATGAACGCACACTTGTCACCACCCTAACCAAGAGGATGGCCGAGGAACTGGACGAGTACCTGCGCAAGATAGGCATCCGCGTGCGCTACATCCATTCTGATGTGGACACGGCTGAGCGCGTGGAAATCATCGAGGACTTCAAGATGGGGCTGTTTGACGTGCTTGTAGGGGTCAACCTCCTCCGAGAAGGACTGGATATCCCGTCCGTGTCGCTTGTGGCCATTCTCGACGCGGACAAGGAAGGATTCCTGCGCACCGGGCGGGCCCTGACCCAGACGGCGGGCAGGGCGGCCCGTAATGTCAACGGACTCGTGATCATGTACGCCGATTCCGTGACCCCGTCCATGGAGGAGACCATACGCGAGACCAACCGCCGGCGCCGCAAGCAGATGGAATACAACGAACTCCATCACATCACCCCGAAGCAGGTGCAGGTGCGCCAGAATGTCCTTGCGAAGAGTCTTGCCGGCGGCACCACGGGCAGGATCAGCGCCGCCAATTCTTACGATTCGCCTGTATATGTCCCGAACCCTTCGGATCTCGGGAAGGGGAGCATATCGGTGGGCTTCGGCCATGCGGCGTTGCGTGAGGACGGGGCGGCGTTTGCCGACGGGCATGTCAAGGCCGACCTTGCGGCGGTGCTTCAGGATCCGGTGATCCGCTCCATGTCCCGCGAACAGGTGGAGAAGCTCATCGAAGAGGATCGCAGGCGCATGAAGAAATCCGCCGCCGACCTTGATTTCGCACATGCCGCACGCTATCGTGATGAGATGTGGGCACTTCAGGAATACCTTAAAGTCTGGAAAGAGAAATGAAACGGAGCACAGTACTGATATTCATATTGTCCGTGATCGCCATGCTGGCCCTTGTCAGCGCCGTCTTCCCGTCCGGGGGAGTGAAGGCCGGGCCGGTGGAACTGCGTTTCCCCTCGGTGGCTGACATCCTTGAGGGTGCGGAGCCGGAGCAGGCGCGCGTGTCTCCTGAAGAGTTGCTTGCAAGCCGCAGGGAGGCCGTCCGCAGGGCGGAGGATGACCGGTTCAAAGGATTTTTCGATTCGGATCCGGCCAGATTCTACTTCCCGTCCGACGATCCGGCTTTCTTCGATCCGATCTTCGAAGCCCTTGAAAACGCAGAGCGTAATCCGGTGAGAATCATCCATTATGGAGACTCCCAGATAGAAGAAGACAGGATCACTTCGGCCATACGCAATGCTCTTCAGGAGCGATTCGGCGGAGACGGGCAGGGTATGCTCCCGGCGCGCCGCTATTTCACCCCGGCTATGGCCGTGAGCGCTTCCTCTGAACTTGAGAGATTTACCGTCTTTGGCGAGAAGCCGGAAGGTCTGAGGAAATTCGGGCCCTACGGGGATTTCGTGCGGCTTGACACCACTCTCACGCTTGGCTTCTCGCCGGTACGCGCCCGCGGCAAGGGACAGAAGTTCTTCAACCGCCTCACACTCGTGGCAGGCAACATCGAAGGCACGCTGACAGCCAGCTGCGGGGGCAGGAGCGTGAATCTGCAGGGCGACGCTCCGATAGAAAAGGCCGTCTTCCATCTGCCCGACAGCAGTGCCAAGGCCAGCCTTTCCCTTTCCGGCCATGCCGACATCTACGGCATCCTGCTCGACACGGACAGCGGTGTGAGGGTGGACAACATGGCTATGCGCGGCTGCTCGGGACTGGTCTTCACGGCGATGGACGCCGCGCAGCTGCGGAGTTTCTATAAGAGTGAGAACGTCCGTCTCATACTCATGCAGTACGGGGGAAACACGGTGCCGTACCTTTCCACCACCAAGGCCGTCTCCGGCTACGCTTCCTCGGTGCGCCGGCAGCTCCGGCATCTGCACAAACTGGCCCCTGAGGCCACGCTCGTATTCATCGGGCCGTCTGACATGTCCACCTCCATCAACGGGAAGCGCCAGACATACCCTGTCCTCCCGGAACTGGTGGACTCCCTGCGTGCTGCCGCCGTCTCCGAAAATGCCGCCTACTGGGACATTTACGGGGCCATGGGAGGGCATAACTCCATGCTCGACTGGGTTGGGGCGACCCCGCCGCTCGCCGGTTCCGACTATGTGCATTTCACCCCGCGCGGCTCGGCCAGGGTGGGGGAGATGTTCAGCGACAGTTTCCTGCTCTATTATGACTATTATCTCTGGAGGAAAAAGAATGAAAAATAAGATATTGCCGTTTCTTGCCCTGCTGCTGCCCGCCATTCTCGTGAGCAGGGAGCTCCCGGATTGCGTGAAGGCTGAAAGCACTGCCCTCGTGTTCCCGGGTGAGCGCAGTGCACAGGACCGTTTCTACTCAAAACTTGACAGCCTGATCTCCACCGGGCAGGGCAATGTGAATGTGTGGCACATCGGCGGCTCTCATGTACAGGCGGCATACTTTCCGAACAGGATAATGAACGACCTTGACTCCATCGCGCCGCGCGGAGACAGGGGTTTCCTTTTCCCGAGACGGCTCTGCAAGACCAATTCGGACAAGAGTTACCGCATCTCATACACGGGGAGCTGGGAAGCCCCGATGATGACCCTCAATTCGAAGCTGGAGAAGCCGCGTTATGGCATCACCGGCTTCGGGGCGCGGACTTCCGACAGCAGCGCGTCCGTCAGTTTCAATGTGAACCCCGACTCCGTCAGTCTCTGGTCTTTCAAGCAGCTGCGTGTGCTGGGCTACGGTTCTTCGGACAAGGCCTGGCCCTATGTCGTAAGCGGCACCGATACGTTGAGGCACAGTTACGACTCGCTCACAGCGAGTTACCTCTTCTGCCTCCCCTCCATGGCGGACAGCGTGACCGTGGGATTCGAGATCCCCGCCGGGGAGACATTCACCCTCACCGGTATCCAGCCCATCAGCGGCAGACCCGGGGTAAACTACTATTCGTCCGGGGTCAACGGGGCCAAGCTCACCACCTGGCTGGACAAGTGCCCGGACCTTGAACGCGATCTGAGACTGGTCAACCCGGACCTTGCCATCCTCGCCCTGGGCATCAACGACTCGGCATGCATGGCGAAGGACTTCAAGCCAGGGCGTTTCAAAGACAACTATCGCCGCCTGATAGAGATGATCCACCGGGTCAACCCGGACTGCGCCATAATATTCATCACCAACAACGACAGTTACCGTTACATCAGGAGGGGAATGACCTACAACGAGAACGCCCCCGCGGTCCGGAAGGCCATGATGGAGCTGGCCGGTGAATACGGTGCCGGGGTCTGGGATCTCTACGGTCTGATGGGCGGGGCGCATTCCGTGCAGCGCTGGAAGAATCTCGGGCTTGTCAAGCCGGACAGGCTGCATTTTACCGATGAAGGGTACACTCTGCTTGGGGACCTGTTTTTCGAGGCCCTGATGGATGACCGCAACACTGGCAGGTAGATGGATCTCAGCGTGATATGGACTTTCCTGCGGCGGCTGTTCTCGTTTGACCCCAACTCGCCCCTGCTTTTCACCCAGTTCTATTTCTGGGCTTTCTTTGCCATAGTCTATGCCGTCTTTGCCCTGATCGGTGACAGGCGGCTGCTGCGCAACAGTTTCCTCTTTTTCACCAGTCTGCTGTTCTACTTCAAGACGAGCGGGCTGTCGGTGCTGATACTGCTCTTCGTGACGTGCTCTGATTTCTTGATAGCCAAGAGGATAGCTGCTTCTGCCGACCAGAGGCGGAGGCGCGCCTGGCTTGTGCTGAGCGTCTGCGTTGACCTGCTTCTGCTCTGCTATTTCAAGTACAGTTACTTCTTTGCCGACCTGCTGTATTCGCTGACGGGGCTTCAGGTCAAGGTGACGGACGTGTTCGGGGCTTTGGGCAATGCCATCGCGGGGAGGGAACTCTTCAGGGTGGACAGCATAGTGCTGCCTGTCGGGATCTCGTTCTTCATTTTCCAGGTGATCAGCTACACGGTGGATGTCTACCGTCGGGAGGTCAAGCCGGTGGACAATATCCTCGATTTCGGCTTCTATGTGAGTTTTTTTCCGCAGCTTGTGGCCGGGCCTATCGTCAGGGCGAGCGAGTTCATCCCGCAGCTCTACCGGCCTTTCTCTTTGGGGCGGAGGCAGTTCGGCGTGGCAGTGTTCTGGATTCTGAACGGACTGGCCAAGAAATTGATACTCAGCGACTATATTGCTGTCAATTTTATTGATCGCGTCTTTGAGAACCCGCTTCTTTTCACCGGATTCGAGAACCTTACTGCCCTGTTCGGTTACTCGCTCCAGGTTTATGCCGATTTCTCGGGGTACACCGACATCGCGATAGGGGTGGCGATGCTGATGGGCTTCTATCTTCCTCAGAATTTCAATTCTCCCTATAAAGCCTCGAATCCGCAGGACTTCTGGCGGCGCTGGCACATGTCTCTGAGCCGTTGGCTGAAGTCATATCTTTATATCCCGCTCGGCGGCAACCGCAACGCCACGTTCGGCACGTATTTCTGGATCGTGCTGTTTGCGTTGATCGCCATGATGCTTTCAGGTCAGTGGGTGGTGTCGCTGGTGTTCATCGTGATTGCTCTGGTGCTCGGTATAGTGGCGCGCTGTTTCCCGGAGAGGCGCAAGAAGATTCTCGCGAACATCAACCGTTTCATCACGATGCTGCTCGGCGGAATGTGGCACGGGGCTTCGTGGAACTTCATCATCTGGGGCGGGCTCAACGGTATCGGGCTGATAGTCTATCAGTTCTGGAAAGACATGTCCTGGGCTCTGAGGATGTCGCTGGTGAGTCTGCTTGCCCTGTCTCTGGGGCTTCTCTCCCGGCTCGCTCCGGCTCCGGTGTGGAACATGCTCTTCGTATGGGCTGCTCTGGTGTGGCTCGGGACGCTGGTGCGTTTCATCTATCATCTCTGCCACGGGAAAGGCTGCGGACGGCTGGGCTATGTCTGGGGTGTGGCGCAGACGTTCGTTTTCGTCACATTCACGCGTCTGTTTTTCCGCAGCGGAAGCAACCTTGACCCGGCTACGGCCAACGAGGTGGCATGGAGTACGGCCCGCAACATGGTGCAGCAGATCGGCTCCGCCTGGAACTGGAGCCTGATCCCGCAGATATGTGCCGAGTATTGGAAAGTATTCGCGCTGATCGTGCTCGGCCTGGCCATCCACTGGCTGCCGTCGCGCTGGAAGAGGTGGTACCGGCTCAACTTTGCCCTCCTGCCCCTGCCGCTGATGGCCGTCGCGGTCGTCGCCGTGGTCTTTGTCGTCTACCAGTT
Source organism: uncultured Bacteroidales bacterium (assembly GCA_934726455.1). Taxonomy (GTDB): domain Bacteria; phylum Bacteroidota; class Bacteroidia; order Bacteroidales; family UBA932; genus Cryptobacteroides. Next base: position 14,578 of record CAKVDS010000038.1, on the reverse strand, counting down.
CATCACCGCCGAACTTCAGGCGTTCATATATTTCCAGTTCTAGGCATGTCAGCAAAATTCCCATTTGCCGATGTGTGCCGGTCAAAAAACTTTTTGCAAATCTAAAATTAGATTTTATTTTTGCAAAAAGTTTTATAGTCAGATGTTTGCACGTGAACTACAGGCAAAATTGTTGCAGTTGTCAACAAAATTCCCATTTGTCACATTGACCGGCCCGCGTCAATAACAAAAATTCACTGTAATTATTGATGGTAAAACTGTCCAAACAGCAGAATAACGATCAACGGATATTTTGAGAATAGGCTCACCGCGAAAGTGGTGAGCCTATTCTTGTATATCATGGTCTCTATTCCTGGGATGATGTCAGGTAGGAGCATTATTGCCAGAAACTGCTCCTACCTGACAAGGGTAGGTACGGCACAGGGCCTTGCAGGGCAGGTGGTCCGTTCAGGTAGGAGCGGAAATGCCGGAAATGGCTCCTACCTATACTGGAGGGGAGTGGTATATGGTCTAAAGCAGCACAGATGCCAATAGCAAAGTATGGGCAAACAAGAACAGCATGAATACCGCACACCTTTCGCCCGCAGCGCAGGTTATAGCCTATCCACGGCTTTTACCCTATAACCTGCGCCACAAAATGCGACAGGACAACGTTTTACAAGCCGGGTTATAGCATTTTCCAACTATTCCGCTCTAACCTGCACCCGGACCTCCCGCCGTACAGAAAACAGGCCTCTTCCTGTACGGAAGGCACTTGCAAAACCGTCCGGTACAGAAAACGGCGTTGTGGTGTACGGCAGACCTGCTTGATGGTCGGTGGGTGAGCTTTTGAAGGCGGAACGGAGAATGGTGCAGGGACAGGGGTGGCAGGGACTCAACACAAAAGCCTCGTCCCTGCCACCCCTGTCACGTGCACCATTCGTTCTGCAAGTAAACCTCCGTCCCGTGTGCACGGGATCGTTCTACACCCTACGCATTGTTCCACGGATAGACGAACAGGAGGCTCAGATGCCCGCTGCTATGCCCAGAGGATGGCGATGACGGCGAAGGTGCTCGGCGTCTGCCAAACGTTGGGGAGAAAAGCGCGAAAAACACCCCAACCTTTGTTGGCAAGATGCCGCAGAGCGCTGCAGACATCCAGTGAGTCGCGTACACCACACCTTGCAATAGCGGTATCTGCGGATAAAACTCTGCAGATTTCCTTGAAAGTTGCAGGTAAAGTTCCGCAATTTTCTTATATTTGTGCGGAACAAACACCGCAATATGTTATGCAGGCACTTTACGAACAATTCAATCAACTTCTGGAACTGACACCGATGAACTTTTTCCGGGCGCAGCATGACATCATAAATTGGGATGTCCGCGTCTTGGGTATACTCGGTCAAAAAGGAGTCGGTAAATCCACTCTTATCTTGCAGCACATCAAAAGGGCTGGGAACAGGGATGAATCACTTTACGTGGTAGCTGATGACATATATTTCAGCGCCCATACCATTCTTGATACTGCCAAGGAGTTCTTCGCCCGTGGCGGGAAATACCTGTATATAGATGAAATCCATAAATATCCGGGCTGGAGCCGGGAGATCAAGAATATATACGACAGTCTGCCGCTGCTGCATGTCGTATATTCCGGCAGTTCCTTGCTGGACCTCAAAGAAGGTGGTGCTGACCTCAGCCGCCGAGTCATCGAGTACCATCTTCCTGTATGGTCATTCCGTGAGTACCTGAACCTGCGAAATGGTTGGTCTTTGAAACCCTCCAGTCTGGAAGAGGTGCTGCGAGGAAAAGTGGATTTCCCTTATGGGGCGGAGAGGCCGCTGAAATACTTCGACGACTATATGAAAAAGGGTTGCTATCCTTTTTTTCAGGAGCCCGAATTCGAAACCCGCATGCGGCAAGTCATTAACACAACCGTTGAGGTTGACATTCCCCAGTACGCCAGAATGACCGTCGCTGCCACGCAGAAGCTAAAGAAGTTCATGTACTATATTTCAAAGAGCGTCCCGGTCAAGATAAATTTTTCGGATATGGCCAGAGACTTGGAATTAAGCCGTGACGAACTTCCAAAGTACCTTGAATACTTGGAAAAAGCCGAACTTGTCTCTGTCATTCGTATGAAAGCCAATGGGGATGCCATTCTCCGCAAGATGGACAAGCTTTATCTCCACAATTCCAACATGTCGTATGTCCTTTCCGGTGAAAATCCGGAAACGGGTAATGCCCGGGAGACCATCTTTTATTGCTGGACCAGACAGAACTATGATACGGTGGAGTCCCCTGTATCAGATTTTGAGATTGACGGAAAGATTTTCGAAGTGGGCGGGCGCAGCAAGGGAAAGAAACAGATATCCAATCTGAAAGACGCATATGTGGTCAAGGATTCAATTGAATATGTGTTTGATAATCAAGTGCCGCTGTGGATGTTCGGATTCCTGTACTGATATAGCCAAATCCTGAAAGAAAGATGCACAAGGGCAGAAGGTGGGCAGGGGCTCAACACAAAAGCCTCGCCCCTGCCACCTTCCGTCCCTGCCACCCACTCAGAACTCTACCGTACCTTGGCGTCGCAGTACCAGCAGCGGGTGACGCGGCCGGTGGTGCGTTTGAAGCGCGGTTCGACCTTCTCGTTGTTGCAGATGCACTTAGGATTGCTGCAGTGCAGTGACGGGTCGGTGAGCCACTCTTCCTGCGGCATGCTGTGGCTGTTGTCGTCTTTCCATTCGAGAAGCTTGCAGATGAGCGCCATACGGACGAATTTTCCGTTCTCCACCTGTCGGAAGTAGGCTGCGCGCGGATCGGCGTCCACTTCGGTGAGGATCTCGTTGACCCTCGGGAGCGGGTGAAGCACGGCCATCTTCTCTTTGGCGAGGGACATTCTCCTCGCGTCCAGCACGAAGCTGTCCTTGACCCTGTCGAATTCGTCCTCGTCCAGGAAGCGCTCTTTCTGGACTCTCGTCATGTAGAGCACGTCAAGTTCCGGAAGTACTTCGTCCAGATTGCCGGTCTCTTTGTATTCTATGCCCTTGCTGTCGCAGACATCCTGTTTGATGTAGTCGGGAAGCCTGAGTTCGTCAGGGGCGATCAGTACGACCCTGACATCCTTGTAGCGGGAGAGGGCTTTGATGAGGGAGTGCACCGTACGCCCGAAGCGCAGATCTCCGCAGAAACCGATGGTGATCCCGTCTATCCTGCCGAGTTCGCGCTTGATGGTGAGAAGGTCGGTAAGGGTCTGGGTCGGGTGGCTGTGGCTGCCGTCCCCGGCGTTGATGATCGGCACCTTGGCCACTTCGGCGGCCACGAGCGGAGCCCCTTCCAGATGGTGGCGCATCGCGATGATGTCGGCGAAGCATCCGACCACGCGGATGGTGTCCTGGACGGTCTCTCCCTTGCTGACGGAAGAACTCTTGGCGTCGGAGAAGCCGAGGACATTGCCTCCAAGCTCCATCATTGCCGAGGTGAAACTCAGGCGCGTGCGGGTGCTCGGCTCGTAGAATAGGGTGGCGAGCTTGCGGTGCGCCATGAGATCCTGATATTTCGTCCTGTCCTTGATGATGTCTTCAGCGAGGGCGATTATCTGGTCTGTCTCCTCACGGGTGAGGTCCATCGGGTCTATAAGGTGCTTCATAAACTGTCTCTGAATTCGATTATCTTGTTCTTCCATTCCGGGGCGATGTAGCCTTCTTCGACGGCGACTTCCACGAGGGTGTCGAGGTTGCTCAGTGAGTAGTTGACTGTCCCTGCATCGGCTATCCTGATGAGCCCTTTCTTGATGCCGTAGGTGAAGATGCTGGCGATGCCGAGCACCTCCGCCCCTTCTTCACGGAGTGCCTCCACTACATCGATGCAGCTGCCGCCGGTGGAGATGAGGTCTTCGATGACCACCACTTTTGTGCCCTTGTCCATCTTGCCCTCGATGCGGTTGCCGCGTCCGTGCCCTTTGGCCTCGCTGCGGACATAGCCCATCGGGAGTCCGAGGATGGAGGCAGTGATGGCGGCATGGGCGATACCTGCTGTGGATGTGCCCATAAGCATCTGGCACTCAGGGTAATGTTTCATCACGAGAGTGGCCAGTCCGACCTCGATTTTCTGCCGCACCTCAGGGGCGGAGAGGGTCAGACGGTTGTCACAGTAGATAGGGCTCTTGATGCCGCTGGCCCAGGTGAACGGTTCCTCCGGGCGGAGGAATACAGCTCCTATAGAAAGAAGCTCTTTTGCAATGATTCTCTCCATATTGATTACTTGTTCAGAAATTCTTTTACACATCTCCTGTAGGCGGCCACAGGGTCAGAAGCCGCTGTTATCGGTCTGCCGACCACGATATAGTCGGAGCCGATTTCACGGGCCTTTGCCGGCGTTGTGATGCGAGACTGGTCATCGGCTGCGGAGTCGGCGAACCTCACTCCCGGGGTGACGGTGAGAAAGCCCTGCCCGCAGGCGCTCTTTACCATCCCGGCCTCAAGAGGGGAACATACCACCCCGTCCAGACCGGCCTCGCGTGCGTTGGAGGCGTAGTGGACGATGACTTCGTTGATCGGCGCATCGATGAGCAGCTCGCGGCGCATCCGCTCCTCGCTTGTGGAGGTGAGCTGGGTGACGGCTATAAGCAGCGGGCGGCTGCCGTCCGGGCGGGTGAGGCCCTCCAGCCCGGCTCTCATCATCTCCATGGTGCCGGCAGCATGCACGTTGCACATGTCCACATCCAGTCCCGAGAGCACACGGCAGGCCTTCCTCACCGTGTTGGGAATGTCGTGGAGCTTCAGGTCCAGGAAAATCCTGTGCCCCCGGGCGCGTATGTCCCTCACTATCTGCGGGCCCTCGCTGTAGAAGAGCTCCATCCCTATTTTCACGAACGGTCTCCCGCCCTCTCCGAATTGGGAGAGGAAGTCCATCGTCTCTTTCCTGCCGCTGAAGTCGCAGGCTATGATCACGTCTTTTGCCATCTTATATTATTCCTTGTATTTCTGACAATTTTTCTATCCCGAGACTTTCCATCACCCCCGGGAGCGCCGCTATGATTTCGGGGCAGGCGTAAGGGTTGCGGATGTTCTCCGCACCGACCTGCACAGCCGTGGCACCTGCCATCATCATCTCCACCACGTCCTCCGCGCTGGCCACGCCCCCACATCCCATCACAGGTATCTTGCAGGCCTTGGAAACTTGATAAACCATTCTCAGAGCTATGGGAAATATGGCCCGTCCCGAGAATCCGCCCATCCCGGCGGCCACCACCGGCCTGCGCCGGCGTATGTCTATCCTCATGCCGAGCAAGGTGTTGATGAGGGTCAGCCCGTCGGCACCGGCGTCCTCGCAGGCGCGGGCGATCTCCACTATGTCGGTCACGTTGGGGCTGAGCTTGATGAACACAGGCTTGCGGCAGACCGCCTTGACGGCTGCCGTGACCTGGGCCGCTGCCGAGGCGCAGGTGCCGAAAGCCATCCCGCCGTTGTGGACGTTGGGGCAGGAGACGTTGACTTCGATGATGTCAATCCCCGGGCAGGCATCGGCCTTGGCGCAGTTCCTGACATATTCTTCTACGGAGAATCCGCTTATGTTGGCTATGACAGCATTGTCATATATTTTTCGTAGAGCCGGGACTTTTTCGTTTACCAAGACATCAATCCCCGGGTTCTGGAGTCCTACGGAATTGATCATCCCGTCCGGACATTCGGCGATGCGCGGGGTGGGATTGCCGAACCGGGCCTGCTCCGTGGTGCCTTTGAGGCTGATGCCCCCGAGCACATTGAGATCAAATGCGGCAGCCATCTCCAGCCCGAAGCCGAAAGTGCCGCTGGCCGGGATTATGGGGTTGTCGAGCCTGAGGCCACAGAGGTTGACAGAAAGATCCTTTACCATATTATCTCCTCCTTTCTGAACACAGGCCCGTCCTTGCATATTCTTCTGGCTCCGACCGTGGTGTGGCAGCTGCATCCGTAGCAGAATCCGGCACCGCAGCCCATCCTCTCTTCGAGGCTCGCCTCGCCGTCGCCGTCGAGAGCCTCGCATACGGCCCGCATCATCTTCATCGGCCCGCAGGTGTAGAAGAAATCATATTCCGGAGCGGTTTCCCTGATGGCATCGGTGACAAGCCCTTTCGTGCCCTCGCTCCCGTCCATGGTGGCGATGGCGGGCCTGATCCCCAAGGCTGAGAATTCTTCACGCAGCAACACCTCGTCCGCCCTGTTGAACCCGAGGAAAACACTGACCTGCCTGCCTGCGGCAAGAAGTTCCTTGGCAAGCAGGTACAGAGGTGCGGAGCCGATCCCTCCTCCTGCAAGCAGCGCCTTGGAACGGCATGATTCAGGGGTGAACCCGTGTCCCAGACCGCATAGGATGTCCAGTGCCTCTCCCGGGCGCATCCCGGACATCTTGAGAGTGCCTTGGCCCACGGTCTTGTAGAGCAGGGTCAGGCTTCCCGGAGCGCAGTCGCATACGGAGATGGGCCTGCGCAGGAAGAACCCGTCCAGAGCTATGTCCACGAACTGCCCGCTCCGGCAAGAGCTCATCTCCGGGCAGCTGAGTTGCAGACGGAACGTGTCCCGTGCCACTTTCTTGTTGGATTCTATGGTGAATCTCAGTTTTTGCATGAATAAACGATTTTCCCGTCTTTCAGGGTGAATTTCACTTTGCCGTAGACCTCCATCCCCTCGAACGGGGTAGAGTGCCCCATGGAGAGGAATCTGGAACTGTCCACCTGGTATCTGGAGTTGAGGTCGATCACGGTGATGTCCGCTCTGGCGCCTTCCTCCAGACTGCCGCCGCCGAGCCGGAATATCTTTCTCGGTGAGGCGCAGAGGGCTTCGGTGAGTCTATCCAGACTGAGCTGTCCCGTGCGGACGAGGGAGGTGTAGAGCACAGGGAAGGCTGTTTCGAGCCCTGTGATGCCCATCGCGCTGCCCTCCAGCCCCCTGGATTTCTCCTCGGCGCTGTGTGGGGCATGGTCGGTGGCTATCGCGTCTATCGTCCCGTCACGCAGGCCTTCCAGCAGAGCGGCTTGATCGGTCCCGCTGCGCAGGGGCGGGTTCATCTTGAATCTCCCGTCTTCCCGGATGTCGTCTTCGGTAAGGCACAGGTAGTGGGGCGCCGTCTCGCAAGTGACCCTGACCCCGCGGCTTTTGGCCTCGCGGATAAGTTCCACGCTCTCGGCCGTTGAGATGTGGCACACATGGTAGCGGCAGCCTGTGCGCGCGCATAGTTCGAGGTCGCGTCTTATCTGTCCCCATTCGCTTTCGGAGCAGATGCCCCGGTGCCCGTGCTCCCGGCAGTAGCGCCCGTCGTGGATATAGCCTCCACGGAGCAGGCTGTTGTCTTCGCAGTGGGCCGCTATGATCACATCTTCCCGTGCTGCGGCTTCCATGGCTTTGAGCATCATCTCTCCGTCCTGCACCCCGCTCCCGTCATCGGAGAACGCGGCACAGTGTCCCTTGAGGGCTGCCATGTCCACGAGTTCCAAGCCTTTGCGCCCTTTGGTTATGGAGGCGTAGGGGAGTACCTCAATCACTGCATCGCGGTCTATGATCTCCTGCTCGATGGCGATTGTTTCAAGGCTGTCCGGGACAGGGTTGAGGTTAGGCATAGCGCACACTGTGGTGTAGCCGCCTGCCGCCGCTGCGAGAGAGCCGCTGCGGACAGTCTCTTTATAGGAGAAGCCCGGTTCCCTGAAGTGTACGTGGATGTCGGCGAAGCCGTAAGAAACGAGACAGCCAGAGGTGTCGATGATGCGAACGCCCTCTCCGACCTGCAGGTTGTACCCCTTCCTGCAGATGATGCCGTCCTTGACCAGAATGTCGGGACCGCTGCCTCTGAGCAAAATGTCCTGTATCATTGAGCGGATTTTTCAATGATTGCAGCGCAATCGCGCAAAGGTAGGCAAATTTTCCCGATGCTCCCAAAAAACTTATCAACAGTCCGAAAAGGCGAAAATGTAGATAACTTGTCTTGCAGACCACGCCGCGAAGTTGTAAATTTGTGGCTTGTTAGAAAAGTAGCAATGAAAGTCAGTATCATCATGGGTTCGAAGAGCGACTGGGATGTAATGTCAGCCGCCTGCGAGACTCTCGACGCTTTCGGCGTCCCTTACGAGAAAAAGGTCATCAGTGCTCACCGCACGCCGGGGTTTTTCTGCGAGTATATGGCTTCTGCCGTTTCGCGCGGGGTTGACATAGTGATTGCCGGAGCCGGCGGCGCTGCACATCTGCCGGGGATGGCTGCGGCGATGACCCCGCTCCCTGTGATAGGCGTCCCGATCAAGAGCGCCGCCTTGAACGGACTTGATTCGCTGCTCTCGATAGTCCAGATGCCTTCCGGTGTCCCTGTGGCCACGATGGCCATCAACGGTGCCAAGAATGCCGCCCTCTTCGCGGTGTCGATACTTGCCCTGCAGAACCCTGAACTCCGCGCCTCTCTTGACGCGTTCAGGCAAAAGCAGGCGGAAAAGGTGCTCCAGACAGAACTGTAGAAATATGAAAGCATACCGTATATTTGTGGAGAAGTGTTCCGGATTCCGGGTCGAGGCTGAAAGCCTGCGCAGAGAATTCAACGAAAACCTCTCCCTCTCCCTCCGTTCCCTGAGGCTGCTCAATGTCTATGATCTTTTCGGTTTCTCCGACGAGCTCCTCGAAAAATGCCGTTACACCGTTTTCGGTGAGAAAGTTACAGATCTCGTAAGCGATGACTGCCCGCTTGAGGGCCGCCGCTATCTGGCTGTGGAGTATATTCCGGGCCAGTTTGACCAGCGGGCCTCTTCGGCTGTGGACTGCGTGCACCTGATCGAGCCGTCAGCCGACGTGCGCATCCGCAGCTCGCGCCTTCTGATTTTTGACGATGACATGACGGACGAGGCTCTTGCCGCGGTCCGCCATTATTATATAAATGCAGTCGAGTCCCGTCAGAAAGACCTCTCTGTGCTTGAGTACAACCAGACGGCGGATGTCAAGCCTCTCGCTTCTCTGGCAGGTTTTACTTCTATGTCGGCGGAGGAGTATCCTGCGTTCTGCCGCAAGTGGGGTCTGGCGATGAATTCCGATGACCTCTCCGAGGTCGTGAGGTATTTCCGCAGCGAGCGCCGCGACCCGACGGAGACGGAACTCCGCATCCTGGACACATATTGGAGCGACCACTGCCGCCACACCACCTTCACTACAGAGCTGGAGGGTGTGAGCGTGGACGACTCGTTCATCCGTCCCGAGATCGAGGCCTCCCTTGCCGAAGTCGAGCAGATCCGCCGCGAACTCGGACGCGGGGAGAAGAGCTTCTGCCTGATGGAGCTGGCCACCATCGGAGCCCGCTACCTGCGCAAGAAGGGCCTGCTCGAAGACCTTGAGGTAAGCGAGGAGAACAATGCGTGCAGCATCTATGTCAATGTGGACGTGGACGGCGAGACGGAGAAATGGCTCCTGCAGTTCAAGAACGAGACTCACAACCATCCGACGGAGATCGAGCCGTTCGGCGGTGCCGCCACCTGCCTTGGAGGAGCGATCCGCGACCCTCTCTCCGGCAGAGCCTATGTGTATCAGGCCATGCGTGTCACCGGTGCCGGGGACATCTGCCGGCCGGTGAGCGGGACCCTCCCGGGAAAACTGCCTCAGAAGCAGATAAGCCGCAAGGCCGCAGCAGGTTATTCGAGCTACGGCAACCAGATAGGTCTTGCCACGACGCACGTGCGCGAAATCTACCACGAGGGTTATGTGGCCAAAAGGCTTGAGGTAGGGGCTGTTGTGGGAGCTGTCAAGGCGGAGAACGTACGCCGCGAGAGCCCTGTGCCGGGAGATGTGATACTGCTGCTCGGCGGCAGGACGGGACGCGACGGGATAGGAGGAGCGACCGGCTCTTCCAAAGAGCACACCGAAGCCTCCATCGAGACCTGCGGCAGCGAGGTCCAGAAGGGCAACGCCCCTGAAGAGAGGAAACTCCAGAGGCTTTTCCGCCGCCCGGAGGTGACGCGGCTCATCAAGAAATCCAACGACTTCGGAGCCGGTGGAGTGAGCGTGGCCATAGGCGAGCTCGCCCCGGGGCTTGACATATATCTGGACCGTGTCCCTGTCAAATACAGCGGCCTCAACTCCACCGAACTCGCCATCAGCGAGTCTCAGGAGAGGATGGCCGTGGTGGTCGATGCCGCCGACAGGAAGGAGTTCGAGAAATACTGCCACAGCGAGAATGTCGAAGTGACTTATGTCGCCGATGTCACAGCGAGCGGCAGGATGGTGATGTACAACGGCTCGGAAAAGGTAGCTGACCTCAGCCGCGAGTTCATCGACAGCGCCGGAGCGAAACATTATGCTGTGGCCGAGGTGCTGCCGGTGGAGGACAGGGATCCTTTTGAGGCGCATCCTGCGGGCAAGACCCTCAAGGAGAAGATGCTTTCTGTGATGGAAGACCCTAATGTGGCATCACAGAAGGGGCTGATAGAGATGTTCGACTCCACTATCGGGCGCTCCACCGTGCTCATGCCTTTCGGAGGTGTGACCCAGTGCACCGAGACTCAGGTATCAGTACAGAAACTCCCTGCGGACGGCTACACCGACACTGCCAGCATGATGGCCTTCGGCTACAATCCGTTCCTGTCCTCGTGGAGTCCTTATCACGGGGCGGCGTATTCCCTTGTCGAGGCGTGCGCCAAGACGGTGGCCGCAGGCGGTGACTGGTCGGGGATGCGCTTCTCCTGCCAGGAGTATTTCGAGAGGATGACTTCCGACCCTCACAGCTGGGGCAAGCCTCTCAGCGCCCTGCTCGGGTCACTGCGGATGCAGCTTGCTTTCGGCCTTCCTTCCATAGGAGGCAAAGATTCCATGAGCGGCACATTCGAGCACATCAACGTCCCTCCTACTCTCATATCATTCGGTGTCTCCACGGTTGACGCCTCGAAAGTGATTTCTCCTGAGTTCAAGTGGGGAGGTGACAAGCTTTATCTTTTCCGTCATACTCCTCGTGCCGACAGGATGCCGGACGTTGAGGGACTCAAGGCCGCATGGACATATATCCATGACAAAATAATGTCAGGCGACATCTTAGCTGCCTGGGCTGTGGGAATCGGCGGCGTGGCCGAGGCTCTCGCCAAGATGTCGTTCGGCAACATGTTCGGGGCTGATGTTAAAATATCTGAGAAGGACCTTTTCGACTGCCTCTGCGGCTCAATCGTGGTCGAGTCTGAAAAGGAACTGGATTTTCCGGGGGCGCAGCTGCTCGGCACCGTCACCGAAGAGAGAGAATGCTGCCTGCGCATAAACGGGGAGAAGATAAGCGTAGACGAACTGCTTGAGGCCAATCTCAGACGCTATTCCAAGGTCTATCCGCAGAAGGTGGCGGCAGAGCACAAGTCTCTGATGGACATCAACTGCGAAGATCTTGCATATGAAGAGCCTCACTATGAGGGCGGCCCGGTGGAGCATCCGCTTGTCTATATACCGGTGTTCCCTGGAACCAACTGCGACTACGACACAGCCAAGGCCTTCCGCAAGGCAGGTGCTGAAGTCCGTTTCGGGGTTTTCCGCAACCTCACTGCCGCAGACGTGCTCGAATCCATCGCCGAGATGAAAAAGAACATCTCCGAGTGCCAGATACTCGCTCTCGCCGGTGGCTTCTCCGCCGGAGATGAGCCGGACGGGAGCGGTAAATTCATAGCAAACGTGCTTGAGAACAAGGAGATAGCATCGGCGATACAAGCCCTTGTTGCCAGAGGAGGACTCATCCTCGGCATCTGCAACGGTTTCCAGGCCCTCGTCAAGAGCGGGCTTCTCCCGTACGGCAAGGCCGGTGCGGTCACCAAGGATTCTCCGACCCTTTTCCGCAATGACATCAACCGTCACGTTTCCCGCATGGTCACCACGCGCGTCTGCTCTACCCGTTCTCCATGGCTGGCAGGGATGTGGAAGGGAGAAGAGCACACCATAGCAGTGAGCCATGGGGAAGGCAAGTTCGTGGTCAGCGAGTCTCTTGCCAGAGAACTTTTCGCTGCAGGTCAGGTGGCATTCCAGTATTCCGACCCGATATGGGAGCAGGTTACCATGGAGTCCCCGGCCAATCCTAACGGCTCGTTCTACGCCATTGAGGGCATCATCAGCCCGGATGGACTGATTCTCGGCAAGATGGGCCACTCCGAGCGCTACGAGAACAATGTGTTCAAGAACATAGAGGAAGATATGGAGCAGCCGCTGTTCGACAATGCTGTGAGATATTTCCGCAAGAAATAAGATATGGTCAAAGGAGAATTGCTTGGCGAAGCTAATGGCAAACTGGTCTATGCGACCGATGATCCGGGCAAGGTGGTACTGTGCTTCCAGGATGTAGCCTCGGCCTACAACAATGTCAAGACGGCACTTTTCCCGGGAAAGGGAGTTGTGGACAACAAGATTTCCGCTTTCCTGATGGACTGCCTGCAGCGTGGAGGTCTCAAAACCCATTTTGTCTCGGTGCTCGGCGACAGGGAGCAGCTCTGCCGTACCTGCACCTTGATTCCGCTTGAAGTCGTGGCGCGCAACCTGATAGCCGGTTCGCTTGCCGACAGGCTTGCCCTTGACGAAGGCACGAAACCGTCGGTGCCCATCTACGATCTTTATTATAAAGATTCCGCCCTCGGCGATCCGATGATCAATGACACCCAGGCAGTGGCGCTTGATGTGGTCACACGGGAGGAGCTGGATGTCATCTACGGCATGACCCGCAAGTCCAACGCCGTGCTGACGGAAGTCTTCAACCGGGCGGGCATCACCCTTGTGGATTTCAAACTGGAGTTCGGCAAGGATGAACATGGGCAGATTGTGATCGTTGACGAGATAAGCCCCGATACCTGCCGTCTTTGGGACACCGCCACAGGACGGAAACTCGACAAGGACCGCTTCCGCCACGACCTTGGCAATATCATGCCTTCATACGAAGAGGTTCTGCACCGCCTCGAATCCATAGAAAAATAAACCAATCATATATGGCAAAATCATACGAAAACGCCGGAGTCAATCTGGAAGCGGGCTACGAAGTGGTCCGCCGCATAAAACAGCACGTGGCCTCTACGGCCCGCCCGGGCTCGATGGGCGGCATAGGCTCGTTCGGAGGAATGTTCGATCTTTCATCTCTCGGAGTCAAGGAACCGGTGCTTGTCAGCGGAACTGACGGAGTGGGGACCAAGCTCAAAATCGCATTCGCGATGGACAAGCACGATACTGTCGGTATCGATGCTGTGGCCATGTGTGTCAACGATGTCCTCGCCCAGGGGGCGGAACCTCTCATATTCCTTGACTATGTGGCTGTCGGACACAACGAACCGTCAAAGGTTGAGGCTATTGTCTCCGGAGTTGCGGAAGGCTGCCGTCAGGCCGGCTGCGCCCTTGTGGGCGGAGAGACCGCCGAGATGCCGGGGATGTATGAGGGGGGAGAATATGACATCGCCGGCTTCACCACCGGCGTGGTAGAGAAATCCAAACTCATCGACGGAAGCAAGGTCAAGGAGGGGGATGTGCTCGTGGGCATAGCTTCCACCGGTGTCCATTCCAACGGCTTCAGCCTTGTGCGCAAGATAGTTGCCGACAACGGCCTCTCGTATGGCGATGCCGTCCCGGAGTTCGGCGGCAGGTCACTGGGTGAAGTGCTCCTTACCCCGACCAGGATATATGTCAAGCAGGTGCTCGATGTCATCCGTAATTGTGATGTCCACGGCATCAGCCATATCACCGGCGGCGGCTTCGATGAGAACATCCCGCGCGTGCTCCACGGCGGACAGGGTCTGGAGATCCATGAGGGAACCTGGGAGATTCTTCCTGTGTTCAAAATGCTTGAGAAATGGGGCGGCGTGCCGCACAGGGAGATGTTCAATATCTTCAACATGGGTATAGGCATGGTCATAGTCCTCGATTCTTCCGAGGCGCAGAAGGCCATTTCCATCCTTGAGAGCCATGGAGAGAAGGCTTCTGTGATCGGCAAGGTCACCGGCACTCCGGGTGTCAACATCATCTGATATGGGCGAGAGAAAAAAACTTGCCGTCTTCGCCAGCGGCACCGGTTCCAATTTCGAGGCCATTGACGATGCCTGCAAGGACGGACGGCTCGATGCCGATGTCGTCCTGATGGTCTGCGACAAGCCGTCGGCGGCTGTCGTGGGCAAGGCTGCCGCGCGCGGTGTTGAAAGTTTCGTGTTCTCGCCGAAAGACTACGCCTGCAAGGCTGACTTCGAAAAGGAGATAGTCTCCAGGATGGATGCGCTGGGAGTGGATCTGGTGTGCCTGGCCGGTTACATGCGCATCGTCTCCGATGTGCTGCTCGACGCCTACGGTGGACGTATCATCAACATCCACCCGTCGCTGCTTCCCGCATTCCGGGGCGCCCATGCCGTGGAGCAGGCAGTGGAGTACGGGGTCAAGGTCTACGGTATCACCATCCACTATGTGAACTCTGAACTTGACGGAGGGCGCATAATAGCACAGCGGGCCTTTGAGTACGACGGGGACGATCCGGCTGAAGTTCATCGTCTCGGACAGAAGATAGAGCATGCGCTCTATGTGGAGACAATTTCAAAACTGTTGAATAATAATTGATTAATATATGAGCAAAAGAGCTTTGGTCAGCGTCAGCGACAAGACCGGTCTGGTGC
>CAKVDS010000037.1 GCA_934726455.1 uncultured Bacteroidales bacterium | reverse complement strand
AAGGAATTTACTTGACAAAAAAAAGAGGCCTCGGGCCTCTCCAGTGAAAATATCGGGAAAATTAGGTGTCAAACTTCCGAGGCTTTCGCCGCTAAGTTTCAGCAATACTCTCATATCCGAATGTTTGGAAAACAAATGTATTTGAAAATTATGAAACTTGCAAGATTAGAACTATATTTGCAACCCCGTACAACGATTAAATATTGTTACAATGTTCATATTCAATTCTTCAATCGGCAAGAAATTCATCCAGGCGGTGAGCGGCGCTTTCCTTATTCTGTTCCTGCTCCTGCACGGTACTATCAACTTCTTCTCCGTGATTGACTCGTTCACGGGCAAGTTCGGCAGCGTTGCGGCGGACGACAAACTTTTCAGCGCTGGAGACGGTCTCTTCAAGCTCGGGTGCGACTTCATGTCCACTCCGGTGATTTCGATCATGGTCCCTGTCCTGGCGCTCGGTTTCCTCGTGCACATCGTATACGGCTGCTGGCTTACCGCCAAGAACATTTCTGCGCGTGGTGGATACAAGCGCTATGAGGTTGCCTCCAGGGCTGCCACCGATTCGTGGTCTGCACGCAACATGTTCGTGCTCGGCATCGTCATCCTTGGCGTGCTCTTCTTCCACCTCTTCCACTTCTGGGCGAAGATGCAGCTCCCGGAGATGTTCGGCATAGGCAATTATGAGGATAATCCTTATCTGCTGCTGACTACAGTGTTCGGCAACTGGTGGGTGCTCGCGATATACCTTGTATGGTTCGCCGCCATCTGGTTCCATCTTACACACGGCTTCTGGAGCATGTTCCAGACAGTGGGCTGGGACGGCAGCGTGTGGTTCAAGCGCGTCAAAGTGATAGGCGTGGTCGTGGTGACCCTCATCTGCCTTCTCTTTGTCTCCGTGGCCATCAACGCTTTCATACAGGCCAACTTTATCGCCTGAGGATAAGGAAGTTTTTGATTTGACAAAATATTTGCGTATCTTTGCGACCCCTATTTTGTGTAGGGATCGCAATTTTTTATTAACTATTTTAAGATCAAGACAGTGGACACACAAAGCTACAAGACAGTATCGCTCAACGCAGCGACTGTGGACAAGAAGTGGGTTGTCATTGACGCGACAGATCTCGCGCTTGGTCGTCTTGCGTCCCGTGTGGCGCTTGTCCTCAGGGGCAAGACCAAGCCGGGCTACACTCCTCACGTGGACTGCGGTGACAATGTCATCGTTGTCAATGCTGAGAAAGTCGCTCTCGGTGGCAAGAAGATGACCGATCGTGTTTACGTTCGTTACACCGGATATCCTGGTGGACAGCGGTTCACGACACCGAAGGAGATCCTCGCGACTCGACCTGCCGAACTCGTCAGGAGAGCAGTGAAGGGTATGCTCCCTAAGACCCGTCTTGGTGCGGATCTCATCAACAACCTGTATGTTTATGCAGGTCCTGAGCATCCTCATCAGGCGCAGACCCCTAAAGAAATTAAGTTGGACGAAATTTAAACAGAGCAAATGGAACAGACACACGCCCTTGGAAGACGTAAGACAGCTGTGGCTCGCGTTTATCTCACTCCCGGCAAAGGCAACGTTACGATCAACGGACGTGCTCTCGAGGTTTATTTCCCTCTTGAGTCCCTCCAGTATGTCGTAAACCAGCCGTTTGAAGTTACCGGCACTCTCGGCCAGTTCGATGTCAAGGTTACCCTCGTGGGTGGCGGCATCAAGGGACAGGCTGAGGCTGTGCGTCTCGGTATCGCACGCGCCCTCAGTGAGCTTGACAGAGAAGCATATCGTTCGGCTCTCAAGTCTGCCGGTTTCCTCACCCGCGATTCTCGCGAGGTAGAGCGCAAGAAACCTGGCCAGCCTGGTGCACGCCGCCGCTTCCAGTTCAGCAAACGTTAGTATACTGCTGATTACGGCACAGCCCGGTTGTAAACCACTCCCTCTGGAGGGTTGCCGTGCTGCGGAAAAGGCCGGAGACCGGTCAGACCGTTACTCCGCCTTGAAGAAAAGAGACCCCGGAAGGGGACAGTTTACAAAAACAGAAACAAACAGATGTCAAGAACAAATTTCCAGGAATTGCTTGATGCAGGTGTTCACTTCGGCCACTTGGCCAGGAAGTGGAATCCTAAGATGGCTCCGTATATCTTCGACCAGAAGAACGGCATCCACATCATCGACCTGCACAAGACTATCGGCAAGATAGACGAGGCGGCCGAGGAGATGAAGCAGCTTGCAAAGTCAGGCCGCAAGATACTCTTCGTAGCCACCAAAAAACAGGCAAAGGACATTGTAAAAGAGAAGGCAGCCGAAGTGAATATGCCTTCCATCACCGAGCGTTGGGCCGGTGGTATGCTCACCAACTTCCCTACCATCCGCAAGGCCATCAAGAAGATGTCCGTCATCGACAAGATGAAGGAGGACGGGACCTTTGACAAACTCGCCAAGAGGGAGCGTCTCCAGATTGATCGCCAGAGGGCGAAACTTGAGAAGAACCTCGGCTCAATCCGCGATATGAGCCGTCTTCCGTCAGCTCTTTTCGTGGTTGACGTGCAGAAGGAGGCCAATGCAGTCAAGGAGGCAAATCGTCTCAATATCCCGGTATTCGCAATGGTTGATACTTGTTGCGATCCTACCCCTATTGATTATGTGATACCGGCAAATGACGATGCCGTCAACTCCATTGACTATGTAGTGAGCGTACTTTGCAAGGCTATCGAGGAAGGTCTTGCCGAGCGTAAACTTGAGAAGGACAAGGAGATGTCTGAGGAAGTCGGAGACGAGAAACCGGCTGCGGCACGCAAACTCCGCGCCCGCAAGGGAGCTCCTAAGGCTGAGGAGTCCGAAGCAAAGTCCGAATAAGTTCCATTTTATAGATCAAGAACGATTATGGCAATTACAGCAGCAGACGTAATGAAATTACGTAAAATGACTTCTGCGGGAATGATGGACTGCAAGAAGGCACTTGAGGAAGCCGCAGGCGACTTCAACAAGGCCATCGACATCATCCGTGAGAAGGGAAAGCTTGTGGCCGCCAAGAGGGCTGACCGCGAGACTTCCGAGGGTGCGGTAAAGGCACGTGTATCCGGCGACAAGGGCATCCTCGTATGCCTTGGTTGCGAGACTGACTTCGTGAGCCGCAATTCGGATTTCCAGAATCTCGCCGAGGCTATCGCTGACGTGGCCATTGCACAATGCCCTGCCGATCTTGAGGCCCTCAAGGCCTGCAAGATGTCAGACGGTTATACCGTGCAGGAGGCAGTCGAGGCTCAGACCGGCAAGACCGGAGAGAAGCATGTCCTTGCTTACTATGCCCTTGTGGAGGCACCTTTCGTGGCTCAGTATGTACACAAGATCAATGGCAAGCTCGGCGCTCTCGTCGGCTTCAACAAGCCGGTTCCGGAGGAGCTCGCCAAGGGTGTGGTCATGCAGGTCGCATCCATGAACCCTGTTGCCATCTCCGCTGAAGACTGCCCTAAGGATGTGCTCGACAACGAGTATCAGGTGGCTGTCCAGAAGACCAAGGAGGAGCAGGTTCAGAAGGCGATCGACGCCGCTCTCAAGAAGGCCGGCATCAATCCTGCCCATGTAGACAGCGAGGAGCACATCGAGTCCAACACTTCCAAGGGTTGGCTTACTCTTGAGCAGGCGGCGCAGGCCCGTGAGATCATCAAGACTGTCGGTGAGCAGAAAGCTGCCAACCTTCCGGCTCAGATGATCGAGAATATCGCCAAGGGCCGTGTGCAGAAATTCCTTAAGGAGCAGACGCTTCTCGAGCAGGAATATCAGATGAGCGACGACAAGATTTCCGTAAAGGACGCTCTTGCCGCTGCTGACAAGGATATCAAGATTCTTGCTTTCAAGCGTTTCTCTCTTAATGACTAAGAGAATTTAGAATGTTTCCGGAGGAGGGAGGCCGTTGTGATGTCTGCCTCCTCTTTTTTTTGTTGCGTACTGAGTAAAGCTTTTTTTATGAAGAAATTATTTTTTGTCTTCTGCATGGCTCTTGCCTGTCTGACGGCTGGAGCTCAGGCTAATGTGGGATACAAGCAGGGATATAGGGGAAGCCTTGAACTCGAGAATATGATTCTTGTCAACAAAGCCCCTGACAACATGTCCGGAATATCCCTTCTCTCATCACATGGTTACAGTTTCGGCAACGGGGTTTTTCTCGGTGGCGGTCTGGCTCTCACAACAGAGTTGCGCTACAGGGATTTCGACAGAGCCATGATATTCGGCGAGGGAAAGTACAATTTTATATACTCTACCGTCAGCCCTTACGTGCGCCTGCGCACCGGGCTTGAGTTTGACAACTGGAGCACAGAAAAGATCGGCGTGTTCTTCTCTCCTGCCGTAGGTGTGGACTTCTCACGTTTCACGATGAGTCTTTCCTACCGCCTGTCCAGCTCACAATGGTATGACTCCGGTGTTCTCCTTGTCAACAGGGAGAACTGGCTGACCTGTTCATTCGGTATCTATTTCTAATCGTGCTTCAGAAGCACGACGGCCCATACTTCACAGCCTTCGCCCCGGCCCACAAAGCCGAGGCGTTCTGTTGTTGTGGCTTTGATGCTGACATGGCTGACTTCGACGCCCATTATGAGCGCGAGTTCTTCTCTCATCCGGGGGATGTAGGAGGCGAGTTTGGGTGCCTGTAGGGCGATGGTGATGTCCGCATTGCCGATGGCCCACCCGTCTTTGCGTATCATGGACATCACGCGTTCCAGCAGGCGGCGGCTGTCTATTCCTCTGAACTCTTCTGATGAGTCGGGAAAGTGCTTCCCTATATCCCCGAGTGCGAGGGCACCGAGGATGGCGTCGCACAGGGCATGAATGGCCACGTCTCCGTCAGAGTGGGCTACAAAGCCGAATTCTGACTTTATATCTACTCCGCACAAGCGCATCGCCAAACCTGATGCGAGCGCATGCACATCATATCCTTGTCCGATTCGTATATCCATGAGGGCAAAAATAGGAACTGTTTCGGAAAAATCCGAAAACAATTCTTAATTTTGTGAATTATGGGATTATTCAATTTTTTCGGCGAAAACGAGCATAGGGTCTTCAACTACCGCCCGATATACTACAACCGCGAAGAGGATGAGCGCAAGCGCAAATTCGGGGCCGTGGACGGGACGATGGACCAAGAAAAGAAGGAAGGCGCCTATGTGCCGGGCTCATACATAAAGGGTTCGCTGCGTGACGGCCATTACCAGCGCACACGTGCCCACATGAAGCGTACACAGACAATTATCGGTATCATAACCATGATCCTCATCTGTCTGGTGCTCTTTTTTATAGCCAAGTTTTATTCTCTCCTGTAATGGGCAGATTAAAGGTCCTGCCGGCGCAGATCGCCAATATGATAGCGGCCGGAGAAGTTGTCCAGCGCCCCTCTTCCGTCGTCAAGGAGTTGATGGAAAACGCAGTGGATGCCGGGGCGAGCCAGATTACGGTCATTGTGACTGATGCGGGACGGACGTTGATTCAGGTGATAGACAACGGCTGCGGGATGAGTCCTGCTGATGCCGTGCTCTGCTTTGAGCGTCATGCCACTTCAAAGATTGCTACGGCCGAGGATCTCAACGCCATAGAGACTTACGGTTTCCGCGGCGAAGCCCTTGCCAGTATAGCGGCGGTTGCCGAGGTGACGTTGCGGACGCGTCGTGAGGGGGATGAAACGGCGACAGAGGTACGCACGGGGCAGAACGGGGAAGTGTCCACATCTTCAGTCTCCGCTCCGGTGGGTTCCAACTTCGCGGTGCGTAATCTTTTTTACAACACCCCGGCACGCCGGAAATTCCTGAAATCCGACAGCGTCGAGCTCAAACACATCATAGAAGAATTTACCCGGGTCGCCATCACCAGACCGCAGACGGGTTTTACACTCAAGTCAGGAGGACGCGACATATTTGTGCTTAAAGAGGCCAAGTCTCTGAAATTCAGAATTCTTGATCTTCTTGGCAGCAATGTGGTCGGCGATGTCCTTGACATCAGTGCCGAGACATCCGTCTTGAAACTGAGCGGCTTCATCGGCCGGCCTGACAGTGCCAAGAAGACCCTCGGGAACCAGTTCTTTTTTGTCAACGGCCGCTATTTCCGCAGTGCCTATCTCCATAAGGCTGTCATGAAAGCCTATGAGGATATGATACCTGACGGGGTCACCCCCTCCTATTTCATCTTTCTTGAGGTAGACCCTCACAATATGGATGTCAACATACATCCTACCAAAACCGAGGTGAAGTTTGAAGACGACTCTGTGATTTTCCAGGTGCTCTATGCCTGCGTCAAGGAGACTCTCGGACGCAACAGCTTCGGTGCCGGGATCAACTTCGATACGGAAGGGGCTGTTGAACTTCCGCAGCTCGGACGCAGTTTCGAGCAATATCGCGAAGTCGCCCCGCCTCAGTGCCAGATTGATCCGGCCTTTGACCCCTTTGATCCGGAGCCTGACGGGAGTTTTGAGCCACGGCAGGCAAGTTCCCCTTCCGGGAACTACGGAGGAGGCGGATACGGCAAATATGTGGATCAGAGGGATGATTACGGTAAACTTTTCGAGACTCAGACTGCTCCTGCTGCACGGGTGCTTGTGGTTCAGGGCAAATACATACTCACCCCGGTATCATCAGGAGTGATGATTGTCAATGTCGCGCGGGCGCGGGAGCGAATATTATATGACCGGGCCTTGAAGGCCTTGAACGGAAGCGATGTCCATGTCACACAGACGGCTATGTTCCCTGTTGAGGTGCAGGTCGGTGCAGCTCAGCAGCAACTGTTTGTGGAGCATGCCGACATGCTCTCATCGCTCGGATTCGACATCGTGACTTCCGGGGCTGAAAGCGTGGTCGTGAACGGTGTACCGGAAGGTTACAGTTGTGAGCCGGGCAAGGTGCAGCAGACTGTGGCGGATCTCATGCTCATATTGTCAGAAGACGGTGCGGCGCTCCCGGAGATGGCGCGGCAGCGTATGGCGGAGCGGCTTGCCGGCTGTGGGGCATCCAATTCCGTGCCGCTGGACTCGGCGCTTGAGGCCCAGAATCTGATTGACACGCTTTTTGCAAGTGAAAACGCGGAATTGACCTCGAATGGACGCCGCATAGTGAATATCGTCAAAATCGGGGATATCGATAAACTTTTTTAAAGATGGCTTACTACTACGGTAACAGCAGCGGGCGGGGCTTCATGTCCAATGTCCCGACTGTCACAAAAAACCTTATAATCATCAATTGCCTTGTGTTTCTGGCCTGTCTGGTTAACAAGGGATACATGATCGAGACTTTCGCTCTCTTCTACCCGACTTCGAGGTATTTCCACTGGTGGCAGATTGTCACCCACATGTTTATGCACGGGGGATTTTGGCATATATTCTTTAATATGTACACCCTGTTGATTTTCGGTAGCGTCGTGGAAAACATACTGGGGCAGAAGAAGTTCCTGCTTTTCTATTTCCTCTGCGGTTTCGGGGCGGTGGCTCTCCATCTGGGTGTCGAGTATCTTCAGATGCAGTCTTTCCTGCCGGGAGCGGCTGTGGGTAATGTCGTGGCCCTGCAGAACATATCCGAAATCAAGCTGACTCCGACTGTCGGGGCTTCCGGGGCAATCTATGGCGTACTTATCGGATATGCGATGCTCTTCCCGGAGTCCAAGATGACGCTTCTTTTTCCTCCTGTCACGCTCAGCGCCAAGTGGATGGTGGTGGTCTTTGCTGTGATCGAACTTCTTACAGGGGTTACGGGAACCGTTGCCGGTGTGGCTCATTTCGCTCATCTCGGCGGAATGCTTTTCGGCTATCTTATGATATTGATGTGGCGTAAGAAAGGGATTTTGTTTGAAAAAGACAAACTTTGGTAATGGATACGAAAACGGTTATATCTGAGGCGGTTGAAGTGCTCCGCAAGGGCGGTGTGATTCTTTATCCTACCGACACTATTTGGGGAATAGGCTGTGACGCCTGCAACGAGGAGGCTGTCGAGAAAGTCTTCAAGATAAAGAGGCGCTCCGGCGCGAAATCATTGGTGCTCTTGGCTTCGGACCTTGATATGGTGGCCAAATATGTCAAGGAGATTCCTTCGATTGCTATTGATCTTGTGGAGGTCAACGATGCTCCGATGACCATCATCTATCCGGAGGGCCAGTATCTCGCACCGAACACTGTGGCCGAGGACGGTTCTGTCGGCATGCGCGTTCCGTACGTGGAAGAGGGTCAGACTCCGGAGAACAGCGGAGCCGCGTTCTGCCGCGAACTTGTGCGCCGTCTGCGCCGTCCGCTTGTCAGCACATCGGCCAATATCTCAGGAGAGCCTTCTCCCTCTTCGTTCTCTGAAATCTCGGAGGAGATACGCTCCGCAGTAGACTACACTGTGCCCAAGTGCTATGACCGGGCTTCTTCCGGCAAGGCCTCGCAGATCATCAAACTTGGCCTCGGCGGCGAGGTGGAGATAATCCGGGGCTAGTGCTTGTTTTTTCCTATCAGTTCAAGGAATTCGGCCGGCGTGACAACAATGTGTTTTTTGGGGAAGTGCCTGATGTTGCCGGTGACAAGGAATGTGTCTCCTTTTGACAAGGCGACTTCGTAGAAGACTGCATCTGAAGAATCGGGGAAAACTTCGTTTGTAACAATTCTTTCGGTGGCAATCCCGTTCGTTTTGATCTGGCAGATTGCTGCCTCGACAAGGCTTTTCGGAAGATGGAATTTCTCCCGGTGCAGGACATCGGTGTACTCTTGAATTATCTCATCGTTGTATAATGGTGTCACCTCTCCGGAAAGCAAAGTCTCGAAAGCAAGTACCACGGCGGAATCAGGTCGTCGGGAAATCATTGCAGACACGAGAATATTTGTGTCGAAGACGGCATAAACTTTCATTTTGCTCTTCTGGCTTCTTTAATCTCCTCATTGATTTCATCAAGTGAAAGGTCGGGGAATGCTCCTGCTTCTGCCATGGCGCGGATAGCGCGAAATGCTTTCTGTCCCTTGCTCTCTTCGGCAACAGTCGCATTGTCGCCTCGTATCTCGAAAGGGATTTTTCCGCGTTGAACAACCGCTTTGGCGAAGATGTTCATGGCTGTATTTGCACTCATTCCGAATTGGGAGCAGAGCGCATCGAAAGAATTTTTAAGGCCGGAATCCATCCGGACAGTCATGGAAACCTGTGACATAATTTTTGCGTATAGGTGTAAATATAGTATATTTATTTCAAGATGCAATAATTGTGCCCTAAATATATGGCGAAACGCCTTAAACGTGAGGGCTAAAGAAACTCCAGATACACGGCGGCGGTGGCGGTGAGGGCGGCGGTCTCGGTCCTGAGGCGGCTCTCTCCGAGATGGACAGGAATCCAGCCGCTTTCCAGCGCCAGAGCTACTTCTTCAGGTGAAAAGTCCCCTTCCGGGCCGATCAGGATGCTGATTTCCTGCCCCCTTTCGTGGTTTTGATGCAGCACGTCCTTGATGGACAGGCGTTTGTCCCTTTCGAGGGTCTCGTCGCAGTAGGCGATCAGTTTAAGCGCTTGCGCTGCTGTCGCGCTGATGAACTCCCTGATACTCTGCAGGGGAAGTATCTCAGGCACTGTCCCCTTGAGTGACTGCTTGGCTGCGGACAGGGCAATCTTTTCCAGACGTTCAGACTTGATGATCTTGCGTTCAGAGTGGTCTCCAAGCACCGGGGCGATAGTGTCGATGCCGATTTCCGTGGCTTTCTCCACGAACCACTCGTATCTGTCGATGTTTTTGGTCGGACACACGGCCATGGTGAGATCATAAGGATGCGTCCCGAAATTTTCATGCGCTTCAAGTATTTCGGCTTCAGCGCCTTTGGCGTCAGCCAGAGCGAGCCGGCACCGGTACAGTGTGCCTTTCCCGTTGATAACGGAAATTGTGTCCCCGCAGCGGTGCCGCAGCACCCGGACGCAGTGCGCGGACTCTTCCTGGTCGAGGCGCAGGCTGCGGCCGTCAATGTCTGTAGAATAGAAAAGTTCCATATTACTGCTTGAACAGCGCTTTTACGAGTGCAGGCACGTCCGCCACCTTGATGACCTTGATCCCGGACGGGGCGTTTTCCACGCTTGAGTATGAAGAGAGGAAGAACTTGCTGAACCCGAGTCTTGCCGCTTCGCCGACTCTCCTGTCGCACTGAGATACCGGGCGGATCTCTCCGCTGAGCCCGACCTCTCCGGCGAAGCAGATG
Source organism: uncultured Bacteroidales bacterium (assembly GCA_934726455.1). Lineage (GTDB taxonomy): Bacteria > Bacteroidota > Bacteroidia > Bacteroidales > UBA932 > Cryptobacteroides. Next base: position 15,835 of record CAKVDS010000037.1, on the reverse strand, counting down.
TCGGAAGATATGGCGAAGTCGAAGTTGGACGAGAGCACGGCGGCGATTACGGCCAGATCGCAGGCCGGGTCGCTGACTTTCAGGCCTCCGGCCATGTTGAGGAACACGTCTTTGGCGCTCAGACGGAATCCCGCCCTTTTCTCGAGCACAGCGAGCAGCATGTTGAGGCGTCTTGTGTCGAATCCGGTGGCGGAACGTTGTGCGGTCCCGTATACGGCGGAACTGACAAGAGCTTGGACTTCAAACAACAGCGGTCGTGTCCCGTCAAGTGAGGCGGCGATGGCCGTGCCGCTCAGCCCCTGCTCGTGCATCGGGATCAGCAATTCTGACGGATTGCTCACTTCTCTCAGCCCTGTCCCCGTCATTTCGAACACTGCCAGTTCCGAGGTTGACCCGAAACGGTTCTTTATGCTGCGCAGCACGCGGTACGAGCCCCTGTTGTCACCCTCGAACTGGAAGACGACATCCACGATGTGCTCAAGGATCTTCGGCCCCGCGATGTAGCCGTCCTTTGTGATGTGGCCGATGAGGATGACAGGAACCCCGCTGTCCTTGGCGAATCTGAGCAGAGCGGCGGCCACTTCTTTTATCTGGCTTACCGAACCCGGCGTAGACTCCACAGAGTCGGTGAACATGGTCTGCACGGAGTCCACGATCATCAGGTCCGGGTGTATCCTTTCCGCTTCGGCAATCACGTCCTCTATTCGCGTTTCGCAGAAAATCAGACATTCCGAGTCTTCGCCTCCGAGCCTTTCGGCTCTCATCTTGACCTGTTTGGCGCTCTCTTCTCCCGTTACATATAGGGTTTTGAGACCTTTGCTGTGCAGTGGGATCTGGAGGCTGAGCGTGGATTTTCCTATCCCCGGTTCGCCGCCGATCAGCACCAGCGAGCCTGGAACAATCCCGCCGCCCAAGAGCCTGTCCACTTCTCCCATTCCGAGGGAGAGCCGGGCTTCTTCGGAATAATCTATTTCTTTGAGGCTCTGGGGCTTTCTCTCTCCTGCCGAAGTGTTCTTCCCGGAGGATGGGGAAGAGTTTTTCCGTGTCTCCTGAGGGGCCTCCACCATCGTGTTCCACTCTCCGCATGCCGGGCAGCGCCCCATCCATTTGGGGCTTTCGTTGCCGCAGGCGGTGCAGTACCATACTGTCTTTGTCTTTGCCATCAAAGTACAAATATATCAATGTTCCGGAATTTCAAAAAAATAATTTTGCAATTAAGTAAAACTGTTGTACATTTGCAGTCCCAAAACCGTTTTGCGTTTTCGGGTCCAATCATTGAGATATGGTGTAATGGTAGCACTACAGATTCTGGCTCTGTCAGTGAGGGTTCGAATCCTTCTATCTCAACTGCCCCTTCGGGGGTTATGAGGCGGGGTAGCTCAGCTGGTTAGAGCGTCGGATTCATAATCCGGAGGTCGTGGGATCATGCCCCACTCCCGCTACGCCGCTTTCAGAAGAAAGTCAGAGTCCCCGAGGCCGAAAGCCTCGGGATTTTTTGTATAAGCCATATTTGTGCAAACCAATGGAAGAGAAGCAGATATTCACCCTGTCCGATGCGCAGAAGCTCAATGCTCCAGCTGCGTTCATGACCATGCTGAAGCCTGCCGGCTCGGCCTGCAATCTGGACTGTACCTATTGCTACTATCTTGACAAGGCGGTGCAGTATGGAGGAAAGGAGGCTCTGATGAGCGAAGAGCTTCTGGAAGAGTATGTCCGGCAGTATATAGAGGCCAACGATGTGGACAAGGTGACGTTTTGCTGGCATGGAGGCGAACCGACGCTTGTCGGCTTGGATTATTACAAGAAAGCCGTTGAGTTCCAGCGTAAATACGCAGCCGGCAAGACAATAGAGAACACTCTCCAGACCAACGGGACCCTTATCAATGAGAAGTGGTGCGAGTTCTTCGCCTCAAACGGATTTCTGGTCGGGTTGTCTCTGGACGGGCCGAAAGATATCCACGATGCATTCAGGCGCAACCGGATGCGCAAGCCGACCTTTGACCGGGTGATGGAGACAGTGAGGATGTTCCGTCGCAGCGGTGTGGAATTCAACACCTTGAGTGTTGTGAATAAGCTCAGCGAGAAGCGCGGGGCGGAGATCTACAGGTTTTTCCGCGACATTGTCGGCAGTCATTATATGCAGTTTCTGCCTGCCGTGGAGCACACTGTCATGAAGACAGATTATCGCAGGCCTCTTATCGTCTCTCCTGAGACTCCTGGCGCTTCCCTCGCTCCGTGGAGCGTGTCGGCGGAAGGTTATGGGCGTTTTCTTTGCGATGTGTTCGACGAGTGGGTGCGCAGGGATGTCGGAAACTATTATGTCCAGATGTTTGACTCGACCCTCGCCCTGTGGTGCGGCATGCAGCCCGGGGTGTGCACCATGGCGGAGACCTGCGGCGATGCGCTCGTGGTGGAGCACAACGGCGATGTGTATTCCTGCGATCATTTCGTATATCCGCAATACCTGCTCGGCAACATCAGAGAGCATACTCTCAAAGAGATATACTCCACTGAAAAACGTATCCGTTTCGGCCTTGCCAAGCGCAACGCTCTCCCTGCGGAATGTCTGAAGTGCCAGTATTTCTTTGCTTGCCACGGGGAATGTCCTAAGCACCGTTTCGAGCGTGCGTCTGACGGCAGTTTGCGCAATTCGCTGTGCGAAGGGTTCAAGATGTATTTCGCCCATGTGGCACCATATATGGATTATATGCGCGAGAAGCTGCAGGAGGGTCAGGCTCCTTCACTCGTGATGGAGTTTGCCCGCAGCCGGCGTGGATGACAGGAATATGAAAAGGTTAATTTTGATATTGGCAGCCTTGCTGCTGCCGTTGTCTGCCCTGCGTGCTGAAGAACGCTGGGCGGTGGTAAACATTTCCTCATGTTTCCTCAGGGCTGCTCCTGATTATGAGTCTTCGTGTGAGAGCCAATGTCTTATGGGAACAGTCGTGGAGGTGACAGGATCCGACCGCTATTGGCGTCGGGTCAATGTCCCCGACTACAAAGACTGCTGGACCAATGAACTGGCCCTTGCGTTTATGGACGAGGCGGACAAGGAGGCTTATGTCGCAGCTCCGAAAATGATTTGTACTGCCCGCCAGAGCGCCCTTTTTGCTTCGGCTTGGGAAGGGGCTCCTGTGGTGTGCGACTTCACCATGGGGGATGTCGTGCGTTGCGCTCAGGGACGCCGTCCCGGGTGGACGCAGGTACTTCTCGCTGACGGGCGGGAGGTATGGGCAAGGTCTTCGGATGTCGCCCCTCTTGATGAATGGATGTCTTCACGCCGTCCGGAAGAAGATTCTCTGGTCTCTTTTGCCGAGTCTTTTCTGGGGACACCATACATGTGGGGCGGGTGTACCTCCAAGTATTTCGACTGCAGCGGATTCACCAAGTTCGTATATCTTATGAACGGCATCCTCCTGCCGCGCAACGCGCGTGAGCAGATACATTGCGGGATGGAGATCCCCTTTGATTTTTCTCAAATGCGGCCAGGCGATCTGGTGTTCTTCGGGCGCAGGACTTCCGCCGGCAAGATTGCTTCTGTCACACATGTGGCGATGTACATAGGAGACGGACGCATCATCCACTCTTCCCAGCTTGTACGCGTCAATTCGCTCCGTTCCGGAGAGCCGGACAGTTATGGGCGCACTCCGGTTGCAGTGCGGCGGATACTCGGCCATGTGGACCGCTCCCGTTTCGCATCTTTTTACTATATTTGCGCAGATTAATCACAAATACATGATATTATGAATTTAAGAGGTATCAAAAAAGACATCGAATACGTTCTCGGCGCGTTTATCGAGGATTGCTCTGTTGTGGCGACTGTCAACTCCAATGTTGCCCAGGCTAAGGTCGGCTCGCTGATGGAAGAGGCCGTTGATCTTTACAACGAACTCCGGGACAAGGTGAACGCCAAATTCGAGGGCTCAAGCAAAGCGTATTATACCGCACTTCGCAAAGAGATTCTTACCAAAACGAATGCTCTTTACGAGAAGTTGAGCGCAGCCGTGAAGGAGTCAACCAAGTAATGAGGCTCCACGCTGCATTTTTCATATCAGTCGCGCTTCTGCTTGCTGCAAGGAGCGCGACTGCCGGTATTCCGCAGACCCGTTCGCAAGAGGTTGTAGATGCTGTGGTCTCCCGTCCTCCGCTCGCTTCATCTTCGGTAGGAGTTTTTGCCATGAGTATGGGCGGGGACACTCTTGCCTGCCACAATGCCCGTGTGAAGTTCGTTCCGGCCTCCAACATGAAATTGATTACCACCGGCTTGGCTCTGGTCAATCTCGGGGAGGATTTCCGTTATGAGACATCTCTGGGCTATAATGGTGTGATAGAAAACAGTGTCCTCGACGGGGACCTGTATATCATAGGCGGAGGCGACCCTACCACGGGTTCGAAAGTTCAGTGTGCCGAACCAGCAGATGCACTTTTCGCTTCATGGCTCAAACTGCTCCGCTCCGCCGGGATCAGCTCCATCTCAGGGCGGGTCATAGGCGATCCGAGATTCCTTGGCGCTGTCACCCCGGAGGGGCTGGGATGGACGTACGATGATCTTGGTACCAATTACGGGGCGGGGCCTACCGGGTTGAACTTTTTTGAGAACGCCCAGAATTTCTCCATAAAACCGGGTTCAGCTCCCGGGCAAAAACCGGACATACAAGTCCGTTATCCCGAGACACCGTGGATGACATTTGTCAACCATGCCACGACCGGCGGGGCGCGCACCCGCAATACGGTATATTACATCAATACGCACCTTTCCCCATGCGGGGAGTTTGCCGGGAGTTTCCCCGTTGACAGAAAAGGATATACTCTTGAATGTTCCAACAGATTCGGAGCATACACCTGTGCTTACTATTTTTGTAAATATTTGAATTCTAATGGTGTATCTGTGACTGAGGGCGCTGCGGACGTGACCCCGTCCGGCTATGTCCGCCAGATGCCGGAGAGCATGTCGGGGAGTGAGAAGGCTGCCGATGTCCGGTCTCTTTGCCTCGTAGGCAGCACGCGTTCGGCTGCGCTCAAGTCAATAGCTCGTGAGACCAACTGTGAGAGTGACAACTTCTTTGCGGAGACTCTCCTCAAGACCCTGTCTGTCAACAAGGGCGGGGGCGCCGACTATGATTCCTGCATAATGGCGGCCGAATCGGCCCTTTCCTCACTCGGACTCAGCCCTGCGTCCGGTTGCCGTATATTCGACGGCAGCGGGCTGTCCCGCAAGAACTATGTCTCGCCGTCGTTTTTTGTCAATTTCTTGACCGTAATGGCCGGGACCGATGCCTCCGGGGCATATCTGGCCTCTCTTCCGCAGCCTGGCGGCAAAGGTACTCTTGAGTATAAATTCCCCTCCGCTGATGCCGCGTTCCGCAGCCGTATACGTATGAAGAGCGGCTCGATGAACGGGATACTCTGCTATAGCGGTTATATTCTGCCGCGAGACGGGGACCTCTCCCATGCTGTGGTCTTCTCGATACTGACCAACAACTGCACGGCTTCATCTTGGGCGGTAAGTCCTCAGATAGACAAGATAATCGAAGCTCTTGCAGCCGAGAATTGACATATTATTCCTATTTTTGCATTTATGCGGAATCTCATCTCACCTCTGCTGCTCGCCTTGACCGTGCTGTGCTCCTGTACGGCCGTCTCTTCCATTGTACACGATGATGAGGTTGTGGCCAAGGTCGGCAAGGATAAACTGTACCGTTCAGAACTGCAGCGATTCATCCCGGCCTCTTCCAGCCCGAAGGACAGTGCGGCGCTGGCTGCGAGGTACATCAATTCCTGGGCGACCGACAGGCTGTATGTCAAGGTCGCGGAGGAACAGTTGTCCAAGTCGGAGATCGATGTGTCGGCGGAACTTGAGGCGTACAGGCTGTCCCTTGTCAAATACCGTTATGAGCAGCGCTATATCAGCGACCGTCTGGACACGCTTGTCACCGATGCGCAGATTTCGGATTACTATATGTCCCATCAGGATGATTTTGTCCTGCAGAGGCCTGTGCTCAAGGTGCGCTTTGTGGATGTGATGAAGGATTCTCCCAACAAGGACCATGTCCTGAAGATGATATCGTCGGAGGAGTATGACGAGTTCCACAGGACGGATTCCATCACAGTGTCTTCTGCGTTGAGGTATTTTGACAATTCCGATGTCTGGATGGACGCGCGTGATCTTGCCTCGGAGTTCGGGGTGGACTATCCGGAGATGCTTTCCGCCATGAAGGACAAGATGATAAAGATAGAGCCCGAGGGGCGTGGCGACCTCCTGGCGGCCTATGTTTGCGATATACAGCGGAGCGGTGTCGCACCTTTGGACTTCTGCACGCAGGAGATCCGTGACATCATATTGAGTGCAAGAAAACATGCTCTGGTCAAAGGTTTGGAACGGGACTTGCTTGAGACCGCACTCGAAAACAGACAATTCGTAATTTATTGACAGATGAACAGCTTGAAATCAGCAGTCTTCGCGGCCCTGCTCAGCATTTGTGTTGTGGGACAGGCCCAGAAATATCAGGGAGTTGTAGACAAATCCGTGGCCGTGGTCGGCAACGAGATGATCTCGCTCTCGGATCTTGAATCTCAGGTCCAGATGATGCGTGCCCAGGGGTACGGCTCCGACAGAAATATCCGGTGCGAGCTTCTTGAGAGCATGATGGAGTCCAAGCTGTATTTGATGCAGGCGCGCATCGATTCTCTCAGTGTTGATTCTGAGATGGTGTCGGCGGAGCTCAGCCAGCGTTTGGATCAGGTGCGCTCGGCTCTCGGGGGTGATGAGGAAGTGGAGGCGTATTTCAACAAGCCTCTTTACAAACTCCGTCAGGAGTGGCAGCAGCAGATAGAGCAGCAGAGTCTCACGCAGAAAGAGCAGCAGGAGATAGCTCAGGGCATCGCCGAGATTACCCCGTTTGATGTCAAGCAGTATCTGGATACGGCAGACGTGTCGTCTCTCCCGCAGGTCCCGACCAAATATCAGATGAGCCAGATATGCATCTATCCTGACCGCGAGGCGGCTGCGCTCGCCGTGAAAGAGAGATTGCTTTCCATCCGGGAGCGTATCATCAACGGAGAGAAGTTCGCCACTCTTGCCCGTCTTTACTCTGAAGATACACAGAGCGCCCGTAAGGGAGGGGAATTGGGCATGGTGTCCAAGTCAATATTCTGGCCGGCATTTTCCGATGCGGCTATGGCCCTCAAGCCGGGGGTGATTTCTCAGATAGTGGAGACCCCGGACGGCTACCATCTTATCGAAGTCCTTGAGAAAAAAGGCGATATGTTCAACGCTCGCCATATTCTCATCCGGCCTCAGTATACTGCTGAGGATCAAGAGAAGGCGTTCTCTCGGCTCGACAGTATCCGCACTGCCATAGTCAAGGACAGCGTCATGACTTTCGCACTTGCGGCCCGATTCTATTCCGAAGATCCGGCCACCCGCACCAACGGCGGACTGATGGCGGATCCCAACACCGGGTCTTCATATTTCGACATCGATGAACTCAAGCCGCAGGACTATGAGGCCATAAAGGACCTCAAGCCGGGAGAGGTGTCCGAGCCGGTGGCGTCTTTGGACAACGAGGGCCGGAACGGCAATGTCGTCTACAAGATTATCAAACTGGACAAGATAGTCCCGGCGCATACCGCCAATTTTGAGAATGACTATACCGAACTCCTTGCGCAGGTGAGGAACCGGCGTCAGATGGACGCCTTGAACAAGTTCATTGACGATAAGATAGCGACTACATATATAGTCATCGATCCTATGTTCTCGGATTGTGACTTCTCCCGTAAAGAATGGGTTCAGAAAATCAGAAAAGAAGACTGACCCTGATTGCTGCGGCGCTGTTTGCCGCAGCGGTCTCTCTGTGTGCCCAAGTGCAGGGTGAGCAGAGAGATTCTTTGTTGCGCCTCATCAGCGCAAGTTACATAGAGCAGGCGGAGCAGGGTGATGACTTTGTCCGCAAGGCGGTTGAAGCCACTTTTCTGCACAACGGCACCTACCTTATGGCGGACAGTTCCGTATGGAGCCAGAACACCAACATCATCAATTGCATGGGGCATGTCCGTCTTCTTCAGGGTGACACTGAGCTTACCAGTGAAAAACTGGATTATCTTGTGGATGAGGATCTTGCCCAGTTCCGCGGGGCGCTTGTGCAACTTCGTGACAAGCAGGACAACATGCTGCGTACGAAGATTCTGGACTACAATACCAGAGACAGCGTCGCCGTATTCCGGGGTGGCGCGTCAATGCGCAGCTCTGACGGGCAGATAATAGAGAGCGACGAGGGACATTATTTCAATGCGCGCAGCCTTTTCTCGTTTGAAGGCAATGTCAACATGTACACTGATTCTGTCTTTGTGAGGGCTGATTCGCTGCACTATCTTTCCGATATCAACAAAGCCGAGTTCGTCTCCCCGATAGATTTCTGGAAAGATGACAACATGCTTTCAGCTTCAGGCGGCTGGTACAGCCGTCCGGAGAACATTTTCTTTTTCTCCGGGGACGTGCAGGGGCTCACACGGGAGCAGGAGAGTTGGAGCGACACTCTGTTCTTCTATCGCAACACCAATGACGTGCTCATGCGTGGGCGTGTCCAGATTCAGGACAGCACGCGCAGCACTGCCGCCGTCTCGGATTACCTTTTCTATAAGGACACCCTGTCCAGAGTGACTCTCCGTGACAACGCCGCTGTGGCTCTATGGTCTGAGAATCAAGAAGGCCAGATAGATACGACATACTTCGGGGCGGACACGCTGGTGTACAATACTCTGCGGCGTTGCGACATCAGTGAAACTGAGGTCAAGGCCGCCGCTGAGCGTCTCAAGACCATCAACGGCGACCCCGTGGCGGAATTCCGCCGGCGTGCTGCCGAGCAGGCTGCCAAAGAAAAGGAAGAAGCCGCGAAGAAAAATGCGGCGGGCCAGTTCCCTATGACACCACAGACGGGAGGGCTCTCCAAAACATCCGAGGGCCTCACCGCAGCTTCAGGGACTGTGCCGGACAAGTCCGGGAGCACCTCTCAAAAAGATTCGTCCGCCATTTCGGGCGGACTTGCCCCGCGTGATACGCTTGCCGGTGCCGACAGTCTGGCTGTTGCGGCCGACAGCCTTGCTGCCACCCCGCCGCCGGACACTTCGCGCGTCGGTTTCCTGCTCGGAGTCGGAGACGTCAAGGTCTTCCGCCGGGACATTCAGGTGCGCTGTGATTCTGTCCGCTTCAATGAGCTGGATTCCATCGCCCGTTTCTACAAGGACCCGATAATATGGAACGAAGGGCGCAGGCAGTACAGTTCCGACAGCCTTTTTGTGCTCGTCAAAAGCACAGGTGTGGACAGGGCCAGTCTGATGTCAAACGCTTTCATCGCAGTGGACGAGGACAGTCTGCACTATGATCAGATCAAGAGTTCCGAGGTGATGGCCTATTTTGACAAGGACACCCAGCTGCGGCGCTTCGATGCTCTCGGAGGTGTGACAGCCCTTTTCTATCTCAAAGAAAATGAGACTCTTGCCACTGTAAATAAAGTTGAGGCCCGTATGCTCTCGGCCACCCTCAAGGGAGGCGATGTGGACAGGATATACTATTTTGACAGCCCTAAAAATGACGCCTACCCATTAGCCCAGCTCTCCGAGATGGACCGCAGTCTCAAGGGCTTTGTCTGGAAGCCGGAGCTCCGGCCGCGCGGAAAGTCCGACATTACGGATCTTTCGTTGAGACGCTCGCAGCGCGCCGCTCTGCGTGCCCGTCCGCGTACCGCATTCCCGCATACCGAAGTCTACTATCCCGGATACATGTCCGGAGTCTATGCGGAGATAGACTCTATCCGGCAGCGGAGAAACGCTCCCCGTCCGGACAGTTTGCATGTGGCGGATTCCGTGGGTCTGGCCGCTTCCGCCGATACTGTCGCCGTCCTTGATTCAATATCGGTGGCACCACGGGACAGTATCGAGGTGGCAGATTCCCTTTCAGCCCCGGAGTCTGTGGAGGAACAGTATATGAGCAAGGCCGAACTGCGCCAGGCTATGCGCAAAGCCCGGCGTGAAGCCCGTTGGGCTGAACTTGATGCCCGCGATGCCGCCCGTGCCGCCGCGAAAGAGAAGAAACGCGAGGAGCGGCGCCAGCGGCGTGAAGCCCGCCGCGCTGCGCGCATAGCCCGGGAGGAAGCCAAGGATGCGGCTTTGTTGCAGAAATATATAGAGTATTACGAAAAACGGAAAGAAAGAGATGAAAGAAAACAAAAACCTGAGCCTGCCCGAGAACGCACATCGGGAGCTGAAACCGGGGGAAGTGTACAAACCCCTGCTGAGTCCTGACGAAAAGCCGCTTGAAGTCACCCCTTATTCGGTGACGATGGGCTTGCTGATGACTATTCTTTTTTCCGCCGCTGCGGCCTTCCTCGGCCTCAAGGTCGGACAGGTCTTCGAAGCTGCTATTCCTATCGCAATCATTGCAGTCGGGGTTACCGGAGCCCTTGGCAAGAAAGGCGGTCTGGGACAGAATGTCATCATCCAGAGCATCGGAGCTTGTTCCGGCGTGGTCGTTGCCGGGGCAGTGTTCACGCTTCCGGCCATCTACATCCTGGGACTTGATGTGAATTTCTTCCAGATGTTCCTCAGCTCTATGCTCGGAGGTTTCCTTGGTATACTTTTCCTTATACCGTTCCGTAAATATTTCGTCAAGGAGATGCACGGGAAGTATCCGTTCCCGGAGGCTACGGCTACCGCGCAGGTGCTTGTCAGCGGAGAGAGCGGCGGCAACAGCGCCAAGACTCTTCTTGCGGCCGGTCTCGTGGGTGGTTTGTACGACTTCGTGGTCGCCACTTTCGGGGCTTGGGCCGAGACCCTCAGCACTACGGTCATGCATTGGGGGCAGGTGGTTGCCGACAAGGCCAAGGTGGTCCTCAAGCTCAACACTGGCGCAGCCGTACTCGGTTTGGGGTACATCGTGGGACTCAAGTATGCGTTCATAATATGCTGCGGCTCTTTTTTGGTATGGCTGGTGATCATCCCTCTGATGAACCTTATCTGGGGAGGGCAGGTCATCGACCTTATGGGCACCGGCATCGCGACAGCGATCTCTGACATGTCTGCCGACCAGATATTCAAGGAGTACGCCCGCCATATCGGCATAGGCGGTATCGCTACGGCCGGCATCATCGGCATCATCAAGAGCGCGGGTGTCATCAAAAGTGCAGTCGGGCTTGCAGCGGGAGAGTTCCGCCGCAAGGACGGGGCGGCTTCTTCCAAGGTCGAGCGCACGCAGGAGGACATTCCGATGAAGACTGTGGTGTGGGGTATTGCGATAGCTCTTCTTGCAGTCTTCTGTTTCTTCGCCCTCGGCGGAGTGGTCAATAATGTATGGCAGGCTCTTGTGGGGCTGGTGATTGTGGCGGTGATTTCATTCCTCTTTACCACGGTGGCGGCCAATGCCATCGCTATTGTCGGCACCAACCCTGTCAGCGGAATGACTATCATGACATTGATAATCACGGCCCTCGTACTTGTCGTTGTGGGGCTTAAGGGCAATGCCGGCATGGTCGCTGCGATGATCATCGGCGGCGTGGTGTGCACTGCGCTTTCGACTGCCGGGGGACTCATCACTGACTTCAAGATCGGTTATTGGATCGGAACCACTCCCCGCAAACAGGAGGCGTGGAAGTTTGTCGGTGTAGCTGTGGCCGCCGCCACTGTGGGCGGTGTCATGCTCATACTCAACAAGACTTACGGTTTCACGGGCGAGGGAGCGCTCGTTGCTCCTCAGGCCAACGCCATGGCTGCTGTCATCCAGCCTATGATGAACGGCGGCAATGCTCCTTGGCTGCTTTATGGCATCGGTGCGGCGATTGCCATACTTCTCACTGTATTCAAAATCCCTGCACTGGCGTTCTGTCTCGGCATGTTCATCCCTATTGACCTCAATCTCCCGTTGCTTCTTGGCGGAGCCATCTCATGGTTTGTCAGCTCACGCAGCAAGGACAAGGCCGTCAATGCGGCCCGCCAGGAGAAGGGCACGCTCATCGCCAGCGGATTCATCGCCGGCGGAGCGCTTATGGGTGTCGTGTCGGCTGTGCTGAAATTTGCAAAGGTTGACTGGTATCTCTATGGCTGGAACACTCCTGGTGCGTCAGGGGCTTCCGGTGCCGAACTCATAGCCATCGTTCCTCTCATCGCCATCTGTGCCTATATGATTTGCGCTACGCTTCGCGGCAGCAAAAAATAGCGGTGGCGGCCAAGAGCCTCATTTGCAGCAAGAAAGCACTTTCTCCTATCCCGAATCGGGGTAAGGGAAAGTGCTTTTAACATTGTGTCTCAGGATGTTATCCGCCACCGTTATTCAGCCGCGTCTATTCTGCGTAGAGGCTGATGATGTTGAGGATGACCTTGGATGCTTTCTCCATGCTTTCCACCGGCACCCATTCGTAGCGTCCGTGGAAGTTCAGCCCTCCGGCGAAGATGTTCGGGCACGGGAGGCCTCTGAATGAGAGATTCGCCCCGTCGGTGCCGCCACGTATCGGCTGGATGTGAGGTTTGATTCCGGCCATTTCCATGGCTTTTACGGCCTTTTCGACCACGTGGTAGTGCGGCTCCACCTGCTCGCGCATGTTGTAATACTGGTCTTTGAGCGTCACGCTCACGCAGTCCTTGCCGTAGCGGAGGTTGATGAAAGCTGCGCACTCGTTGATGACCTCCTTCTTCCTCTCGAACTTGGCCCTGTCATGGTCTCTTATTATATAGGTGAGGGTTGTCTCTTCCACGCTGCCCTTGCATCCTACGATATGGAAGAAGCCTTCGTAATCCTGCGTGCATTCCGGCCTCTGGTCCTGCGGAAGCAGGGAGATGAACTCGTTCGCTATGATGATTGAATTGAGCATCTTGCCTTTGGCGTAGCCCGGGTGGACATTGCGGCCCTGGATGTGCACGACGGCCGATGCCGCGTTGAAATTCTCGAATTCGAGTTCGCCGACCTCGCCGCCGTCCATTGTGTATCCGTAGTCGGCGCCGAACTTTTTGACATCGAATTTCACCACTCCGCGCCCGATTTCCTCGTCCGGAGTGAAGCCGATCTTTATATCACCGTGCTTGAACTCCGGATGTTCCACTATATATTGCACAGCATCCATTATCTCTGCCACACCGGCCTTGTCGTCCGCTCCCAGCAGGGTCGTGCCGTCAGAGGTGATGATGGTTTCTCCCTTATGTGCGAGGAGTTCCGGGAAATCGGACGTCTTCAGACTCAGACCCGGCACGCCTTTGAGCGGGATGTCAGAACCATCGTAATTGCTGATTATCTGAGGCTTGATGTCTGCTCCAGAGGCGTCGGGGGCGGTGTCCACATGGGCAATGAAGCCCACGGCCGGCACCTTCTTTCCGATGTTTGACGGTATCGAAGCCATGACATAGCCCCACTCGTCGAGTTCGGCCTTGACCCCGAGGGCGCACAGTTCGTCTTTGAGGAGCCTGAGCAGGTTGAGCTCTTTCTCCGCTGACGGCTGGCTTTCGCTTTCTTCGTTGGACTGCGTGTCTATTGCGACATAGCGCAGAAATCTGTCTTTGATATTTTCCATATATAATAGATGTTTATGTCTTGCCGTGCAATCGTGTAAATTTAGCAAATTTGACGGAAATGGCACTTCTGCGCGGGCCGGAAAGCGCAGCGCGGCGTGTGGAGTCAAGATTTTTTGAAAAAATTGAGAAAAAGTTTGCACTTTCAATTTTAATGACTACCTTTGCAATCCCTTTCGGGGGGACAACAAAAGTTCATTGACAATACTGAGAGAGAAACGAGGTAAGAAAGATAGAAATTAGATTAGTCTGAGTAATTGTGAAAGAATCGAGTCTTATCGGTTCCGAAGAGTTAGGGACTACAATTTCAAGAAGAAGAATAGGCGAGAAAGACAGAAATGTCGATTCACACGAGAGAAAGAGGAGAAGGGCGAACGGGGGATGCCTAGGCTTCCGGAAGCGAGGAAGGACGTGGTAAGCTGCGAAAAGCTCCGGGGATCTGCAAACAGGATGTGATCCGGAGATGTCCGAATGGGGAAACCCGCACGCATGAAGTGCGTGCAGCGCGCGAGCGCGGCGAACGCAGGGAACTGAAACATCTTAGTACCTGCAGGAGAAGAAAGAAAAATCGATTCCCTGAGTAGTGGCGAGCGAAAGGGGAGGAGCCTAAACCGTGCGCGTCGAGGCGCGCGCGGGGTTGTAGGAGTTTCCATGAAGAACAAGCCAGGAACCGGAACCGTCTGGAAAGTCGGTCCGCAGAGGGTGAGAGGCCCGTACGGGTAACGGGGCTTGATCGGGGAGACCACCTGAGTAGGGCGGGGCACGAGGAATCCTGTCCGAATCCGCGGGGACCATCCCGCAAGGCTGAATATTACCGGAAGACCGATAGTGAACCAGTACCGTGAGGGAAAGGTGGGAAGGACCCCGAACAGGGGAGTGAAAGAGAACCTGAAACCGTTCGTCTACAAGCGGTCGGAGCCGAGAGGCGACGGCGTGCCTTTTGCATAATGAGCCTACGAGTTGCGTCACGCCGGCGAGGTTAAGCCCTTAAGGGGCGTCAGCCGGAGCGAGAGCGAGTCTGAACAGGGCGTTCAGTCGGCGTGAGCAGACGCGAAACCTAGTGATCTACCCATGGCCAGGGTGAAGGCGCCGTAACAGGCGCTGGAGGCCCGAACCGGTTTACGTTGAAAAGTGCTCGGATGAGCTGTGGGTAGGAGTGAAAGGCCAATCAAACTGGGAGATAGCTCGTACTCCCCGAAATGTCTTTAGGGACAGCCTCGGTCATGTCTTCGTGAGGTAGAGCTACTGATAGGAAGAGAGGGCTTCATCGCCTGTCGATTCCTGACAAACTCCGAATGCGCGAAGTCCAGAGACCGGGAGTGAGTCGTCGGGTGCTAATATCCGTCGGCGAGAGGGTAAGAGCCCAGACCTCCAGCCAAGGCCCCCAATAGCAGTCTAAGTTGAGACGAAACGAAGTGACGCCGCAGAGACAGCCAGGATGTTAGCTCGGAAGCAGCTATTCATTCAAAGAGTGCGTAACAGCTCACTGGTCGAGCGGCGATGCGTGGATGATGAACGGGCATCAAGACTGCAGCCGAAGCTGAGGACGCGTCATGAGACGCGTGGTAGGGGAGCATTCCAGCCAGCGCCGAAGGGAAGCCGCGAGACTTCCTGGAGCGACTGGAAAAGAAAATGTAGGCATAAGTAACGACAAAGGGGGCGTAAACCCCCTCACCGCAAGCCCAAGGATTCCTGAACAACGTTAACCGGATCAGGGTAAGTCGGGGACTAAGGGGAAGCCGAGAGGCGCACCCGATGGCGAGCCGGTCAAGATTCCGGCACTCGCCGCGCAGGCTATCTGGAGACCCGGGAGTGACACTGCCGCCGTCTGACGGAATAGACGGTTGAAGGACGTAGGGTGACTGAAATCCGACAGTACCGCGAGGCTTCGGCGGAGCGGACAGCGCAGGTAATCATACCGGCAAGAAAATCCAGGGGGCGTGTAGAGCGCGGCGACCCGTACCGTAAACCGACACAGGTGGGCGAGGAGAGTATCCTGAGGTGCTCGAGTGAATCACGGCTAAGGAACTAGGCAAACTGACCCCGTAACTTCGGGAGAAGGGGACCCTGCGAGAGCAGGGCGCAGAGAAATGGCCCAGGCGACTGTTTACCAAAAACACATGGCTATGCTAAATCGTTAAGATGACGAATATGGCCTGACACCTGCCCGGTGCCGGAAGGTTAAGAGGGGGGCTCAGCGAAAGCGAAGGCCTGAATCGAAGCCCCGGTAAACGGCGGCCGTAACTATAACGGTCCTAAGGTAGCGAAATTCCTTGTCGGGTAAGTT
>CAKVDS010000036.1 GCA_934726455.1 uncultured Bacteroidales bacterium | reverse complement strand
CAACTTCCGTGACAAGCACAAATGTACAACATTCAATCTTTTTCTACCTCTCCGTGTCTACTTTTACGAGAGCAGCACTTGTATCAGACGCGAAAAGTGTGTCAGTGGGGATAGAGACAGGTGGGAGCGCCTTTTGGTATTTTCGCTCCCACCTGAATAGGCCACCATACTCTGGATGCGTTCTGTGACCGTTGCCCGTGTCAGGTGTGAGCCTTTTTTGAGAAATCGGCTCCTACCTGAATATGCCGTCGTTGTACCGGAGGCCAAAGGTTTCCCCGGTATCGTTGCCGTGCGCAGGTGAAACAGCCTTTGGTCGGACAAATGCTTTCCGGCTGGTGCGAGGTGTACGGCTGTGTGCTTACAAATCTTTTGATAGGTGGAGTTCAGCGGTAGGAGGGGCACCTGCTCAACAAAAAAAGCATCGCAGGTGCCCTCCTACCGCTGAACAGGGTAAACAAAGAAGCCGCTCCGGGTGGGGCGGCTTCGGTATGAGCGTCAGAACTTAGCTTTCTGATTATTATAGATTAATTTTTCTTCTGGACAATCCAGGTGCCTGGGTTTTCTGAGTCCTCTACGGACACATATCCATCTGCTACCCAGTTGGCAGGCTCGCCGTTGATCTTGTCGGCGGTGCTTGCTGCCGGGTTGAAGCCGATAAACGTTCCGCCCTTGATGGTGATTTTGCATCTTGCGATGTCCGGATCAGAGCAGTTGATGAGGAACGTGGCGCTTCCACCATCCCGTGCCGGACTGAATACTCCTCCGTTGATTTCGAGCTCAGGAGCATCATATTGATCCATCGGCATAAGGTAGATGGCAGGGCTGTTGTTGCCGCTCTCATCGGTTCCAGAGATGAATGTGCCGTTGTTGATCACCAGCTTGCCGTCCCAGATTGTGATAGCTGAAGCGAAATCACTTGAACTTCCGCCCGTAATCTGGAGGTCGCTCTCATTTTTGCAGTCTATGGTGAGTGTCTGTCCCTTGCCGTTGACGAGGATGGCAGCATCACTGTTGTCACCACCGTATATTACACCTTCCCCATTGATGGTGTTATTGCCGCCATCTTGGCAGAAGTGCAGCGCAGGGGATTTGCAGTCACCCTCTATATATGCACTATTAGATGTACCACCTAACAGAGTCAGGGTGAAATCCTTCTGAATCTTCAGCTGATTTCTGAGGGAGACATGATAATCGATGGTGACGATAGCTTTTTCCGCGACATTAGAGACCGCCTCGGTGAGTCTCGTCTCGTTGGTAACAACCTTGTAGGCGAGCGGTGTTTCGCCAGTAGACTCATAAGAATAGCCGTCTGCTGGCACATAAGGCTTTCCGGAATCGTCAGAATACTTTCCGCCCTTGATGTCTATATCCGCATTCTCTATGTCAGGGTAGCCGCAGTTGGAGTCCTTATAGAACGTCTTGCAAGGCACGTCCGTTTTGCTGTCGGCGACTTTGCCTGTGCGGTCTCCGCCGGTGACGCTGATTTCAGCATCGTTGACGGTGATCTGACCGCCGCGGCTGAGTATGCCGACACCGTTCTCAATGTTGAATTTGGCGGCATTGATGGTGATCTTATCCTTCCAAGGGGAGTAAAGGCCGCAGGCTACGGCATCTGCATCAACAACAGAGCCGTTGAATACAGGAACGTTTCCATTGCTGGCAGAGATGATTATCGTGTTGCCTTTGTCGCGGGGCTCTCCAGTGTCTTGGCCGTCTTTCTTGTAGTTAAGACTGCCGTTGCCGGCGATAACTGCACCGTTGGTGGCGGTGAAGAAGCCGCCTTTGATCTCAATCTTGCATCCTGTAGCCGTGCCTGTGCAGACCGCCCCGTCAACAGATTTCACAGTGCAGTCGGTCAGATAGATTTTTGCTCCTTTGGCCTGCGAGTCAAATTTGACTCCTACGAACTTCTTTGATTCGATGGTCCCGTTCTTGAGGCGGACATCACCTTGCTTGACGACTATTGCACATTCGCTATCGCCTTCGGCGGTGATGCTGTGGCCGTTGAGATCAAGAATGATTTCGTTACCTTTACTCATCGGGTTGGTTATCGTGAAAGAGCCTATGACATCACCTGCCAAAGTGATGGTAGACTGCTTTCCGTACTGCTCCGCTGCCGCGATAGCATCTTCGAGGCTGCTGAACTCCCTTCCGTCAAGAGTGGCGACGGTGGCAGCAGGAGTGGCATCGCTTGTCCTTATGACCATGGTCGAGTTCTTCTCAAGCTTGCAGTTTGAGGAAGTCTTTTTCATTAGCTGGACGGATGTGCCGTCAGCCTTGTTGGCCGTGATGGTGAGCTCCTTGCCCGTCAGATCAACAGGTGCCGTAGTGAAGAATACCCTCATGTATTCGCCTTTGGCGAAGTCGAGTCCGCTGCCGTTGGCGGTTCCGAGATTCAGGGTCAGAGCAGAACTGTACTTGTTGGACTTGAGGGTCGATGTGGTAACGTCAAGGTAGCAGGTAGTTGTGAAGAGCGCATCTTCAGTTGACAGGGCGATTGAGGTCACGCCCTTTGTCTCTTCCGTGAAGAGGTGCTCCACCACTATCCATGCCACTTGATTCTTGAGGTTGAATTCGAGGCTGTTTGAGCCGTCCTCCTTAGTTGCCGTTGCGCAGGCATAGTCGAAGGCTTTCATATGCGATGCGCTGTTGTTGGCAGTCTGCCTTTGACCTTCGAATGTCAGCGGAATAAAGGTGAAGTCTGTTGTAATGTTGAAATTGTTTGCCGGGATGAAAGCATAGTAGTTTATCCCATCCATAAGCTGGAATCCCTTGCTCTCGAGTTTGGAGGATGCGGCTCCGGATGTCAATGTGCGCAGGAGTGCCGCGTCTGCCTTTCCGTTGTTGCCCTCCCTTCCGAATACGATCACGTCCTCGCTTGACCCCCAAGTGAACTTGAGGGCGTCGTTTTCCCAGTTGAGGGTTTTGGTCTGGAGGGGCAGGGCAGGCTGCTCGATGGTGGCGAAAATGCCCTCGCCCTCAGGCTTTGCTGTCGGCTCAAGGGTGGACGTACACCCTGCCAATGCGGCTATTGCGCCGGTGATTGCTAAAACTTGTTTTTTCATTGTGCTGCTGTGAATTAGTAAGGATAATAAGGTGCATCAGGATTTTGCCCTGTTGTTCCCCCGCTCATACAGATGACCCCGGCGGGATTGATGTCGATCAGCTCGACTTCCGGTTTTACATAGGGCTGTGCCTGTTTTTCGCTGTTTGCCTTCATAAAGATGATGGACTTGTGCCGGCTGCCCCGGTCCGGCTGTAAATAGTTAATTCTGATAGGCAGATAATACGATGCCGGGACAGGGTCAATTGACCACGCAAACCGGCCCGCCGTTTTGTTGGCAGGGGATTGTAAACAATTGACAC
Source organism: uncultured Bacteroidales bacterium (assembly GCA_934726455.1). Classification (GTDB taxonomy): domain Bacteria; phylum Bacteroidota; class Bacteroidia; order Bacteroidales; family UBA932; genus Cryptobacteroides. Next base: position 22,675 of record CAKVDS010000036.1, on the reverse strand, counting down.
ATTGTGTTATATGCCTGCTTTTCTGCTTGTACTCTGTGCGGAAAAAGCGGACGTAAATATATATATATAAGCACTTTACCAAATTTTTTTGGACTTTGTCCGAAAAAATCATAACTTTGCGTCCATATTACTATACTAATACACTGATGAGAAAACATTTTCTTGACAATCTGCGCTGGAGCGTGGTTCTGATGGTGCTCGTCTATCATGTCTTCTACAATTTCAATGCGGAGGGCGTGTTCGGCGGGGTGGGGTCTTTTGCTGATGTACAGTATCAGGACATCATACTGTATGTCCTCTATCCTTGGTTCATGGTGGCGCTGTTTCTGGTTTCCGGGGTATGCAGCCGATATGCTCTGGCTTCAAAAGGCCCGGGGGAGTTTGTCCGTAGCCGAACAGTCAAACTTCTGGTGCCGTCTACGGTCGGGCTGTTCGTGTTCCAGTGGATACTCGGCTGCTTCAACACCAGGATTGCCGGGGCGTGGGATTCGATTCCGTCGTTCGCCCGTTATCCGGCCATGGTGCTCAGCGGGGTCGGGCCGCTGTGGTTCATTCAGCTTCTGTGGCTGTACTCGCTTCTGGCGGCTATGCTTTTCCGGATTTTTCAGGTGAAAGACCACGGTGCCGCTTCTGGTCCGTCCGCCGATTGCGCTGATGCCGTTCCAGTGGGCAGGCACGCCACATCCGGCCGCAAGCTGGCTTCTGGACTCGCTCTTATTGTCGGCGGCTTCCTGCTGCTGTGGGGTGCCGCGCAGAGTCAGATTGATTCGCCTTCCACCGCTCAAGGCCTGCTGAACCTGTACCGCCCGGCGTTCTATATCGTCCCGTTCCTGCTCGGCTATTTCATATTTTCAGATGAAAGGGTGCAGAGGCTGCTCTCTGAAATCAGCCTGCCTCTTCTCGTCGCCGCCGTTGCCGGAGCTGTCTTGTACACCCTGCACTATTTCGGCACTGACTATACTTCTCCGTCCTGCCTGCAGAGCGTCTGGACCAACCTCTATGCCTGGGTCGCCACGCTTGCGATGTTCGGATGCTATAAAAGATGGGCCGACAGGGCTTCCCCTGTGGCGGACTATCTGACACGCAGCAGTTTCGGCTTGTATATCGTCCACATGACGGTTTGTACCGGACTGTGCTTTGTGCTCAAGAGTTCCGGCTTGCCGGTTTGGAGCATCTATTGCCTTGCCCTCGCCGGGACGGCAGCCGGGAGTGTGCTCCTGTATGAACTGCTCCGCCGAATACCGGTGCTGCGCTGGTGCGTTTTCGGTATCAGGTAGAATGCAAAAGCGGCAGACCTTAATGGCCTGCCGCTTCAATATCACTCAATGGTGATGGAAATGATCGTCTGTCTCAGGGCGGAGATGCTCCGGTGAGACACGCCGCTATGAACTACTGCTCGTCTTCGAGACGGAGATGCTGAACGTAGATGGCCTTCGCCCTTGCGATGCGGCGCTTCTCTGACGGCTTCTCGAAATTCTTGCGTGCGCGAAGCTCACGGATAGCTCCGGTCTTCTCGAACTTCCTCTTGAATTTCTTGAGAGCCCTTTCGATGTTCTCTCCTTCCTTTACTGGTACGATAATCATTTCTTTAAATCACCCCCTTTTTCTTTTTGCGGCGCAAAGATAGCGATTAATTTCTATATTCCAAGAACGTCTGGTATAAAAACCACTCCGTAAAAACTGCCTTTATGCATGACAGAGCCGATGGCCATGTTCGATATTTTGTTTTGAGCACGTGGTCATCGGTTCTGTCATTCAGTCACCTCCAATCAGCTCGACAAAATCCTTCACTCCCTCGGTGGCCGGCTTCATGATGTGGGTGATCCTGTGGTCAGGCAGGCGCATCGGGGCCGGATCCACTATATATATAGGTGTGTCGGCGGATGCGTAGCGATAAAGCCCCGCGGCGGGGTAGACCTGAAGTGAGGTCCCCACTATGAGCAGCACGTCCGCACGGCTTACAAGCTCGATGGCCCGCTCGATCTTCGGGACGGCTTCTCCGAAGAATACGATGTGCGGCCTGTACTGCGCTCCGTCAGGGGCCAGGTCTCCGAGATGCACCTCGCCATAGCCTATGTCGATGACGTATTTCTCCGAGTATCCGTCCCTCTCGTTGCAAGTGTCTTCCGGGCGTATCTTCGTCAGCTCGCCGTGCAGGTGCACGACATGCGTCGAGCCGGCCCTTTCGTGCAGATTGTCAACGTTCTGGGTGATCACGTCCACCACATGTTTCTCCTCCAGGGCCGCTATGAGCCTGTGGGCATCGTTGGGACGGGCCTGTTCCAGCTCCGCCCTGCGCACGTTGTAGAACTCCAGCACTTTTCCAGGGTTGCGCTGCCAACCCTCGACGGAGGCGACCTCCATCGGATCCACGCCGTTCCACAGACCCCCGTTGTCGCGGTAGGTCTTCAGGCCGCTTTCTGCACTGACCCCGGCGCCGGTCAGCACGGCTATTCTCTTTTTCCCTCTCATATCTTCATCCCGTAATAATATCTTCTCGCCCAATACTCGAACAGAGGGTCGATCACCGCCGGCACCCCGGCCTCATCGAACATGATGATCTCCTTTTTGCAGAGCGCGTCCTTGAGCCGCCGGACATTGGCGGAGGAGTTGAATGAGTACTGCTCTATGACGTCGGCGCTCGTGAACTTGGTCTGCCCGTCCAGAACGGCCCGCAGCATGCTCACCTGGAAAGTGGTGAGGTCTTCCATCGTGGCGACAAATCGCGGCTCGTGTATGGACACGATGGTGGAGAGGGCCTCGTTGAGTATCGGCTCCATGATGTATCCTCGCGTGAGGGAGTCGCAGATGGCGGAGAAATGGTTGATGTAGCAGATGTTGTTGCGGAAGAGCCTGCACACTCCCAGGAGCAGGTCCCTGTCGATGACCTTGCCGGTCGCGAGAAGCCCGCGTATCACGTGGTCGATTATCTCGCGCGTGTCGATTTCCCCGAGTTTCACCCTTTCCGCCTGGCGGAAGAAGTATTTTTTCGTCCCGAACATCTCATGCATCGCGTTGACCTTGGAGCCCATGAAAATGTATGCGGCTGCGGCCTTGTCTTCCGGTTCCAGTTCCCGGAACACCTCCTCCATCAGGCGGCATGCCATGTCCCCGTCTTCGGTCAGCATTATGTTCTGGAACTCATCGAGGAGGACATAGATCTTTTTCCCGCACTTCCGGGCCGCGCGGTAGGGGAGCGACAGCACCGCCTTGAGGTCGTCCTTGCCGGGCTCCCACCTCAGGGAGAGGATTTCCCCGGTGTCGGCGAATCTCTGCGGGTCGAATGTGAAATGTGTCCCGGGGAGAAGGGCTTCCACCATTGGGCTGTAGTCCTGGGGGTTGCCGTATGCCGCCCGGAGCACCTCGGAACCGAGCCTTGTCGCGAAATCTCTCAGTGCCCGTATGTTAAGCAGGTTCACTGCGGCTGAGGTGAAATCCCCGCCGGATGATTTCATGTTGAAAAATGTCTGTTGTACAAGGGAGGTCTTGCCGGCTTTCGGGGGCTCGTAGATGACGATGTTCTCGCCCTGGCTCAGCAGATTGGCCAAGGTTCGCGCCTCGACTTTCCTGCCGATGTTGTTTTTGCCGGTCACATATTTGCTGTACACGAAAGGGATGTCCATAATCCGGAATGACTTGAACCACAAATTTAATAAAATTTTGCGGATAAGATAAAATTGCCTAAATTTGCGCCCGATTATTTATGGCCGACAAGCTTGAGGTCAAGTGCTGTCCATGCAGGGCGGCCGCTTGCGGTCCGGACTTTTAAACAAGTTTCAAATGTACGCAATCGTAGACATTGCAGGCCAGCAGTTCAAAGTAGAAGCTGGAAATGAGATCTTTGTGCCGAGGCTTGCCGACGCCAAAGATGCTGATGTGGAGTTCAAAAAGGTGCTTCTCGTCGCAGGTGAAGGCGATGTGAAGGTCGGAGCTCCTTATGTGGAGGGTGCAGTGGTCAAGGCCACCGTCCTCGATGACAACGCAAAGGCTGACAAGGTTCTTGTATTCAAGAAGATCCGCCGCAAGGGCTTCCAGAAGCTCAATGGTCACCGTCAGAAACTCACCAAGATTAAAATCAACGAAATCGCTTAAGGATTATGGCACACAAGAAAGGTCAATCAAGTTCTAAGAACGGTCGTGAGTCACAAAGCAAACGTCTCGGACTCAAGAAATTCGGTGGCGAATTCGTTAAGGCCGGCAACATCATAGTACGCCAGAGGGGCACAGTCCACAATCCGGACAAGAATGTGGGCATGGGCAAGGATCACACCCTCTACGCTCTCATCGACGGTACTGTCAAGTTCACCCGCAAGAAGAACGACAAATCGTATGTATCGGTCCTCCCGTTAGAGAATTAATCTCGAAGGGGTTTATGCAGAATCTTTAGGGACTTGCACTTCGAGAAAGGTGTAAGTCCCCTTTTTAATTTTATCGCTATGCTGACACTTAAAATGCTCAGGGACGACCCGCAGGCCGTCATCGAAAAATTGAAGATAAAGAACTTCGACGCCAAGCCGATAGTAGACAAGGTGCTCGAACTGGACACTCTGCGCCGCAATCTCCAGGCGGAGAGCGACGAACTGCTCGCACGCCAGAAAGTGAAGGCCGCGGAGATCGGAGGCCTGATGAAGCAGGGGCTGAAAGACGCCGCCGAGTCCGCAAAGGCCGAGGTCGCCGAACTCAAGACCCGCTCCAACGACCTGCTTGCCAAGATGGATGCGGCTTCCAAGGAGCTGGAAAGCCAGCTCGTGCTCATGCCGAATACCCCGTGTGCACTGGTGAAGCCGGGCAAGGGAGCCGAGGACAACGAGGTCGTCAAGATGGGCGGCCCTGAAGTCAAGCTCCCGGAGGGGGCGCTTCCGCACTGGGAGCTCGCCAAGAAATATGACATCATCGACTTCGACCTCGGTGTCAAGATCACCGGCGCCGGATTCCCTGTATACAAGGACAAGGGCGCAAAACTCCAGAGGGCGCTCATCAACTTCTTCCTCGACTGCAATACGGCTGCCGGCTACAAGGAGATGGAGCCGCCTGTGATGGTCAACGCCGCCTCAGGCTTCGGCACAGGCCAGCTCCCGGACAAGGAGGGGCAGATGTACCATGCCAATCTTGATGATTTCTACATGGTGCCTACCGCGGAGGTCCCTCTTACCAACATCTACCGCGACGTGATCCTTTCCGATGACCAGATTCCGCAGAAAATCACAGCCTACACCCCTTGCTTCCGCCGTGAGGCGGGCTCTTACGGCAAGGACGTGCGCGGTCTGAACCGTCTGCACCAGTTCGACAAGGTCGAGATCGTCCGCATCGAGAAGCCGGAGAACTCATACGCCGCCCTTGACGAGATGATAGCCCATGTGGAGTCACTTGTCAACAAACTCGGACTGAAGTACAGGATACTCCGTCTGTGCGGCGGCGACCTGAGCTTCACCTCCGCCATCACCTACGATTTCGAGCTCTGGTCAGCAGCCCAGCAGCGCTGGCTTGAGATTTCTTCCGTCTCCAATTTCGAGACATATCAGTCCAACCGTCTGCACCTGCGCTACCGTGACGAGAACGGCAAGACGCAGCTTGCCCATACCCTCAACGGAAGCTCCCTCGCCCTGCCTCGCGTCGTGGCCGCCCTCCTTGAGGACAACCAGACGCCGGAGGGCATCATCATCCCTGACATCCTCAGGCCTTACACCGGATTCGACAAGATTGATTAAGGAAGGTACAGTAATACTCGGCATAGATCCCGGAACCAACATCCTTGGTTTCGGGATTCTCTGCGTAGATGCGGCCCGTAAGCCGCAGTATGTCGACATGGGAGTGCTGGATCTGCGCAAGATAAGTTCTCCATACGACAAGCTTGAGATGATCACGGAGAAAGTGGGTGCCCTGTGCGACCTCCATCATCCGCAGTGCCTGGCCATCGAGTCGCCGTTCTACGGCAAGAACGCCCAGGTCATATTCAAGCTCGGACGTGCCCAGGGTGCGGCCATGGTGGCGGCCCTCTCGCGTGGCGCGGAGGTATTTGAATATGCCCCGAGGGAGGCCAAGATGACTATCTGCGGCAATGGTGCGGCCTCCAAGGAACAGGTTTGTCTGATGGCCCAGAAAACTCTTGGCATACAAATTGATAATAAGTACCTCGATGCGACTGACGCGTTGGCGTTGGCGCTCTGCCATTTTTACCGATCCACAAATCCATTCACAGGCGGCGGCTCCGGCCAGTCGTCTTGGGCGAAATTTGTCGCGGAGAATCCGGACAGAATAAAATAAATTATATGAGAGTATTGAGATCGATTTTGATGTCGTGCCTGCTGTTTGCAGGAACCGGCCTCTTTGCGCAGAACAAGATTTCTGCAGTGCTGACGGATGCGTCGAGCGGCGACCCTCTCGGGTTCGTCACCGTGTCGCTCTTCAAGGACGGCCGGGAAAAGCCGCTCAAGTATGCTTTGAGCGATGAGAAAGGCCAGGTCACGATAGATGCGGTGGCCAAGGGTACCTACACTTTCAAGGCGGAGCTGCTCGGCTACAAGGCCTACAGCACTACTGTGAAGATGGAATCCAAGGCGATTGATCTCGGCACGCTGAAGATGAATGTGGACAGCGAACAGCTTGATGCCGCATCTGTCTCCGCCGTCGGCAATCCCATCATAGTCAAGAAAGACACCATTGAGTTCAACGCCTCCTCCTTCAAGACCACTGACAACGACGTGCTGGAGGATCTTCTCAAGAAACTCCCCGGGGTGGAGGTGTCCGAAGACGGCTCCGTGACGGTCAACGGCGAGAGCATCTCCAAGATCACCATCGACGGCAAGACCTTCTTCCTCAACGACCCGCAGCTCGCCACCAAGAACATCCCGGCGAAGATGGTCAACAAGCTGAAAGTGATACAGAAGAAGTCCGAGCAGGCCGAGTTCACCGGCATCGATGACGGCGAGGAGGAGACAGTGATCGACCTTTCCGTGCAGCCCGGGATGATGAAGGGTCTCTTCGGCAACGTGGCCGCCGGCGCGGGATATGATCTCCCCTCTCAGGACGGAATCAAGAGCGACGTCCGCTATCAGGGCAACGCTTTCATCGGCAGGTTTACTGACAACTCGCAGATAAGCCTCATACTCAACGGCAACAACACCAACAACCGCGGCTCGTCCAACTTCTCCGGCAACATGATGCGGGGGATGATGGGAGGCGGCGGGATGGGCCGGGGCCAGGGAGGCTGGGGCGGCGGCAACGGTATCACCACCTCCTACATGGGCGGGCTCAACGGGGCCTGGACCCTGTTTGACGACAAGATGAACGTGGGCGGCAACTACCTCTACAACGCCAGCGACAACGATGTCGAGGAGAGCAGTGTCAAGACGACCTACCTCAACGACTACAACCTCCTCTACAACAGCAGCGGCATCAGCAACACCCACTCTGACGGACACCGTTTCGGACTGCGTCTGGAGCATAAGTTCTCCGACAACACCTCCATCCTCTTCGAGCCTTCGGTCAACTTCGGAACCGGCCACTACAGCCAGTCCAGCAAGGACTCGACCTACCGCGATGACCTCGCCGGCAACATCACCAAACTCAACGACGCATTCACAGAGAACAGCGGCAGCAACCGCAACGCCAGCGCAAGCGGCTTCCTGCTCTTCCGCCAGAGGCTCGGGATCCCCGGGCGCACCATGACCGCCATGGTCAATTTCAACCTCTCCAACAACGTCCTCGACGGGCTCAACAACAACGGGACCACATCCTACGACAGCGGGGCCGCCAAGACCGATGAAGTCAGACAGAGCTTCAACAACAATCAGAAATCATACTCTGTCTGGGGAAATCTCACTTATACGGAGCCGCTCGGCAACCATTTCTATGTTGAGGCCAACTACTCCTACAACTGGAGCCGTTCAAGCTCTGAGAAGCAGACCTACGACCTTCTCAACGGGGGAGAGATGGACTACAACTACTCCAACAAGATCATCAACGAGAACGTACGCCAGGAGATAGGGGTCAACGCCCTGTATCAGGACAAGCGCTTCCGCGCCCAGGTCGGATTCGCCGCGATGCCGACGAAGACCTACAACAGCACCACCCGCTACAACTCCGCCGACGGCAGCTATACACCTCAGGAATACAGCGACTTCCGCTGGAACTTCTCGCCGCAGGCCATGATGTTCATGGATGTCAACGACAACTTCAACTGGAGGCTCTTCTACCGTGGAGAATCATCACAGCCGTCCACATCGCAGCTCATGCCTGTGCCGGACAACTCCGACCCTCTCAACGTCAGCTTCGGTAACCCTACCCTGACCCCGTATTTCTCCCACAATCTCAGGGGCGACCTGCGCTACTCCAACAAGGAGCGTTTCTCCTCGTTCAACATGCGTTTCAGCGGCGGCTTCACCCAGAACCCTATAGTCAACCTCATCTGGTACGGTGCCAACGGCGGCCAGTACACCATGCCGTTCAACGGCCCTACAACCTCCAATGCCAGCGTCAACGGCTTCGGCACCATCCCGATCGGGAAGAGCAGCTTCTCCATCAACAACTCCCTTGGCTTGAGCTGGCGCAAGAGCGCTTCCTATGTCGGCACCGGCATCGACGAGTACGACGGGCAGGACTTCTACGGCTTCATGGAGAAACTCATCGCAGACTTCAACGACCCTTCATTCTACGCCGCACACATCACCGAAAACTCCACCCGCACCCTCAGTGCCAACGAGCGTCTCCGTGTAAGGTACAGCGGCAAGTCTCTGGAGGCGTCTCTTGGCGGAAGCACGAGGATGAACAAGTCCTGGTACTCCATCTCCACCACCAAGGACCAGACCACCACATGGAACAACCAGCTCTCCGCCAGTCTCACATGGAACTGGACGGCCACGGGCATCAGCCTTGAGAGTGACTTTGACTACAACTGGTACAACGGGTATTCCACGGCGCAGCCTTCCCAGTGCGTGCTCAACGCCGAGATATCAAAGCTCCTGTTCAACAACAACATGACCCTGGCCCTGCGCGGCTACGACATCCTCGGACAGTCCAAGAACCTTACGGTGTCCGACAGTGCCAATTACCACAGTGAGGCTGTCAACAACACTCTTGGGCGCTATGTGGTAGTCTCCCTGACGTGGAGGTTCGGCACTATGGGCAACAGACGTGGCGGACGGCGCGGTCCGGGTGGCCCTGGCGGCGGTCCCGGCGGCCCTGGCCCTGGCGGCCCACCTCCAATGATGTAATTTTTTCGTATCTTTGCCCCTCATGTTCCACTTGAGGGGCATTTATCTATAGTGAAATGAATATCAAGGAATTTTTCAGCAACTGGATTGTCAAGAACCTGCTTCTGGCCGCCGCGATGGTGGCTGTGATTGTGGGGGTCGTATCTCTGGTGCTCTCGCTTCTGACAAGGCACGGACAGGAGATTGCTGTCCCTGACTTTTCGGACATGACCCCGTCGGAGGCGCAGGCCGTGGCGTCCGTGGCCGGGCTGAAGGTGAGCGTGGCGGACTCCGTGTATGTGAAGCGGATGAAGCCGGGGGCTGTCTATATGCAGACACCAAAGGCCGGATCGCATGTCAAGAAAGGCCGCAAGATACGGCTGACGGTCAATACCATGCAGGCCAAGGAGGTCTATATGCCGTCCCTTGTCGGTGTGTCGCTGCGTCAGGCGAAAGCGGAGCTTCTCCGCAACGGCTTGACTCTCGGGAAGATAATATATGTCCGGGACATAGCCACCAATAATGTTCTCCGACAGCAGCGCTATGGTTTCGATATAGCCCCGGGCACCCCTGTCTCCAGCGGGACGGCCATAAACCTTGTTCTCGGACTCAGTGATGACGACCAGACCTGGATTCCTGATGTCACAGGCAAGACTTATCTTCAGGCTGTGGATATTCTTCAGGACAACTCCCTCAACATAGGGCGTGTGCGTTACGAGGCCGCGGTGCGTGACTATGCCGATTCCGCGGCGGCCGTGGTGCACTCCCAGAATCCCGCTTCCGAGTCTGTGCGGAAGGGGACGGAGGTCTCTCTTTATCTCAAGAAGAAGTGATGGAAGAGGAACTTTTCGAGCATTTCAGACTTGAGGTGGACAAGGGCCAGACGCCCATGCGCATAGACAGCTACATGGCTTCACACATGGAGGACACTTCGCGCAGCCGTGTCCAGCAGGCTCTCAAGGCCGGATATGTACATGTGGGCGACGAGGTGGTGAAGTCCAATTTCATCGTCCGTCCCGGGGATGTCATCCGCTTCGTGATGCCTTACCGCAGGCGAGGGATGGAGATACTGCCGCAGGATATACCTCTTGACATAGTATATGAAGACGATGACGTGCTCGTCATCAACAAGCCTGCCGGGATGGTCGTCCATCCGGGGCACGGACATTTCGAGGGAACCCTTGTCAACGCCCTCTCGCATCACCTCGGCATAAGTCAGGGGCCGGATGCGGAGGACGAGAGGATGGGGGTGCTGGTGCACCGCATAGACAAGGACACCAGCGGGCTTCTGGCTGTGGCCAAGAACGAGGAGGCGCAGCTCAAGCTCGCCAAGCAGTTTTTTGACCACAGCATAGAGAGGCGTTATGTGGCTATCGTATGGGGAGATGTCAAGGAGGACGAGGGGACGGTGGACGGCAATATAGGCCGTGACCCCAACGACCGCCTGCGTTTCAGGGTCTACGATGACGAGGAGAGGGGAAAACATGCCGTGACCCACTACCGGGTGCTTGAGAGGTTCGGCTTCGTGACACTTCTCGAATGCAAGCTGGAGACGGGCCGCACCCACCAGATAAGGGTTCACATGTCCAGCATCGGGCATCCTATATTCAATGACGAGCGCTACGGCGGCAGCGAGATACGCAAGGGCACAATATACTCCAAGTACAAGCAGTTCATAGCCAATTGCTTCGAGATCTGCCCTCGTCAGGCCCTGCATGCCAAGACTCTTGGCTTCGTGCATCCGCGCACGGGGGAGTGGCTCCAGTTCGATTCGCCTCTCCCGTCCGACATGGAGGCTTTGCTCGCCAAGTGGCGCAAGTATTGTACTCAGATGCCGGAAGAAATCCAATAAGATGAAACTCAAGCTGTTTATACTGTGCACCATCTCGGCGGTGCTGCTCAGCCTGCCGTGGCTCGTGCCGCACACCGGGGCTCTCGCCCTTGTAGGTTTCGTGCCTCTGCTGCTTGCGGACTATGCGGCCGATGAAGCAGGTGTGCGCAAGTTTTTCTTCTATTATCTCTGGACATTCATCCTCTGGAACGCGCTTACCACTTTCTGGGTGTGCAATGCCACCGTGGGAGGCGGGATTTTCGCGATTGTCGCCAATGCCATGCAGATGGCTGTGGTCTGGGCCCTGTTCCGTCTTGCCAAACGGCATCTTGGCGGCGCGGTGCCGTATATATTCCTTGCCGTGATGTGGATTGCATGGGAGAGGAAGTATTTCTCCGTGGACATTTCATGGCCTTGGCTTGTGCTCGGCAACGCTTTTGCGCGCAGCACGCACAGCATCCAGTGGTATGAGTACACCGGCACGCTCGGCGGTTCTCTTTGGATATGGGTGACCAATCTCGGTTTTTTCGGACTTGTCAAGGCTCTGGGGACCGGGGCGTGGGGCGGATGGACCCGTTGGGCGAGGATCTGCTCGGCTGCTGGGCTCTGCCTTGCCGTGGCCGGGCCTCTCGTGTTGTCCTCTGTCATCTACCGCAACTATCAGGAGAAGTCCGAGGGTGAGGTCAAGGTCATAATAGGCCAGACCAACTTCGACCCGTATCACAAATATAAGCTGGTGAGCCAGGCCGACCAGAACAAGGCCATGGTCTCCATCTTCGAGAAGGCTCTCTCCGAAGACCGCGACAGCACTTCGCGTGTGCTTCTCGTGGCTCCGGAGACCATCACTTCCGATGTGGTGCTCAATCACTTGGAATCGTCTCCGACTGTGCGGACGTTCCGCGGCATGCTGGACAGGCATCCGCGCGCGGAGCTGCTCTTCGGGGCCAGCAGTTATACGACTTATCCTGCCGGAGAAAAGCCTTCAGTGCTGGCCCGCAAGTACGGGGACGGCTGGGTGACATCGCACAACAGCGCCATCGTCCTGGATTCTGCCGGCAGAAGCGAGGTATATCTCAAGAGCCGCCTTGTTGTCGGCACGGAACTGACCCCGTATCCGAAGATCTTTGTCCCTCTGGATGAAAAACTCTCTGATCTTTTCGGGGTAGGAGGCCTGATGGGACGCTGCGAGGGGCAGAGCGAGGCTTCGGTCCTGCATTTCGACGGGATTCCGTTCGGCTGCGCAGTCTGCTATGAGTCCATATATGGAGAGTATTGCACTGAATATGTGCGCAAGGGGGCCAGAATGATGACCGTCATCACCAATGACGGTTGGTGGGGAGACACTCCGGGGTATAAGCAGCACCTCAGCTATTCATGTCTGAGGGCGATTGAGATGCGCCGTGACATAGCACGCAGCGCCAACACCGGCATCTCCTGCATCATCGACCAGAGGGGCGACATCCTTGAGCGCACTCCTTGGTGGGAAGAGGCCACCATCACTTCCAAAGTCAATCTCAACTCGAGCGAGACTTTCTTTGTCCGCAACGGTGACATCGCCGGTCGGGTTTGCACGCTGGCTTTTCTGCTGCTTGCCGCCCTGCTTGTGGCGAGGCTGCTTATGTCCCTCGTCTCCAGGAGGAAGAAGAGGCGTTAGAGCCTCCAGTCTACAGGAGTTTTCCATTCTGAGGCCAGGATTCCATTGGTCTTGGAGAAATGCCTGCATCCGAAGAAAGCGCCCTTTGCCAGAGGTGAGGGGTGCGCCGCTTCGAGCACATGGTGCCGCGAGGTGTCGATGAGGGCCGCCTTGCTCCGTGCGTAGTTGCCCCAAAGGAGGAACACGACCCCTTCGCAGCGGTCGGAGATGAGTTTTATCACCGCGTCCGTGAATGTCTGCCATCCTATACGGCTGTGGGATGCCGGCTGTCCCGCCCTGACTGTGAGCACGGAGTTGAGAAGCAGCACTCCCTGTTCAGCCCATGGCCGGAGGTCGGGGCTGCCTGACATCTTGATACCGAGGTCGGACTCGATTTCCTTGAAGATGTTTTTCAGCGACGGGGGAGCCTGCACTCCCTGCGGGACGGAGAACGAAAGGCCCATGGCCTGGCCGTAGCCGTGGTAGGGGTCCTGGCCGAGTATGACGACCTTTACCTTGTCCAGCGGGCAGAGCTCGAACGCCTTGAATATCTCCCGTCCCGGAGGATAGATAACCTCCCCGGCCTGCTTCTCCCGGTGAAGTTCCTGCACCAGAGCCGCGAAATAGGGTTTTTCAAATTCCCCGGCGAGGGCTTCTTTCCAGCTCTTCTCTATCTGTACGTCCATGATTTCTTGAATATTTTTACGAATTTAAGAAAATATTCCTACCTTTGGCGCCGGAAAACTTCGTTTGGTTAGAATTCATTAAGGGGTGCTCCGGATGTTTCCGGGGCTGAGATTATACCCATAACCTGATCCGGGTAATGCCGGCGTAGGGAAATGCCTCCCCTTATACATTGTTTTACTTATAATTACATTTAATGAGAAAGAATGTATTTTTTGTGATGCTCCTGCTTTCGGCCTCCGTGGCCGGAGCGCAGACGGCAAAAGACTCGCTCCTGGTCGAACAGCTTGAGGGGGCGGTCGTGAAGGGAGTTAAGGTGCAGGAAAACGCGCCTTACGCAGTTGCAAACATCGGCGGGACTTCCCTGAAGTCCTTCAGCCGCAGCGGCAAGGAACTGCCGTTCCTTATCGCGAGAACGCCCGGCGTCATCGCATGGAGCGAGAACGGAGTCGGCACCGGCACCAGTTATATGCGCATCCGCGGTGCGGGGGACTCCCGCATCAATGTCACCCTTGACGGTGTGCCTCTCAACTCTCCTGAGGACCAGTGCGTGTTCTGGGCCAACATGAACAGCTACGCCTCATTCATGGAGAGTGTGCAGATCCAGCGCGGCGTGGGCACTTCAACCAACGGTGACGGCGCTTTCGGCGGCACTGTGGCGATGAAGAGCATGTCAGCATCTCTCCTGCCTTATGCTGAACTCTCAGCCTCTTACGGCTCATACAATACCTTCAACACCGGCATCACGGCTTCCACTGGTCTTCTCTGGAACCACCTCATCATCGACGGTGCCTATCACGAGACATCAACTGACGGATACGTGCACGGAACTTCCGGACGTTCAGGCTCTTACTATGCCGGACTTACCTGGCTGGGGCGCGACTTCAGCATCAAGTACCGCAACTTCGGCAACTTCGAGCACACGGGCCAGGCGTGGAACGGTGTGACCGCCGGAAGCAACGACCTCTCGCTGATGGACGGCACCTATGGGGCCGCCACGGGTATCCATAATTACGCTGACATGTACCGCGTGGGCCTTGGACGCTACAACTCTCTCTATGAATATCTCGTGACCGATGATAAGGGCAATTTCGTGCGCGATGCGGACGGCAACTATCAGACAGCCCGCTACAAGCTCAAAGACGGCTCATATTGGGACAAGACAACCGACAATTTCGTGCAGAACCACAATATCCTCTCCGCCGTGTGGAATGTGAACGAGAATTGGAACATGAACCTCTCGCTCCACTACACCTACGGATATGGCTACTATGACGAGTTCCGCTACCAGAACAAGCTCTCCAAGTTCGGCCTCACTTTCAAGAACCCTGACGGCAGCAACCTCAAGTACAGCGACTTCGTACGCCAGAAGGGCCTTACCCAGCATACCTACGGGGCCGTGTACAATGTCAACTACCACGATGAACTTTGGGATGTGATCGGCGGTCTCTCCGCACAGAATTTCCGATCCAACCACTTCGGACACCTGACCTATGTGGGCAATGACGCTCTTGCTGCCGCGATTCTCGATGAGTCAGGACGTTACACCTACTACGGTTCAGACGCTTTCAAGGGTGACTACAGCGCCTTCGTCAAGGCTGCCCTCAACCTCGGTGAGCACTGGGACATCTTCGGTGACATCCAGTACCGCAGGGTCGATTACAGCACTGACGGCCGTAATGACAAGTTCGTGTATGACAAGGTGGCCGGAACTTATTCCAATCAGATGCTTGACATTGACAAGCATTACAATTTCTTCAATCCGAAAGGGGGAGTGAGCTACACCAATGGTGCTCACCGTGCATACGCTTCCGTGGCCCTGAGCCACCGCGAGCCGGAGCGCAACAATTTCACCGACAACTACAACTATCCGGCCCCTGTGGCCGAGAGCCTGATTGACTATGAGGCCGGCTATCAGCTCAATGCCGGCAAGGTGCGCGCCGGGGTCAACCTCTATTACATGGACTACCGCAACCAGTTTGTCCAGACCGGACAGGTCAGCGACATCGGTGAGAATCTCACGACAAATATCGCCAAGTCTTACCGTGCCGGTGCTGAACTCACCCTCGCCTGGGACGTGACCCGCTGGCTCACTCTTGAGGGCAACGCCGCCCTGAGCGCCAACAGGATCCTTGACTTCGACGAGTATGTCGAAGACTGGGATGACAAGGAGGACGGATACCGCGTGATCCACTACAACGAGTCAACCCTTGCTTTCTCCCCGTCAGCCATCCTCAACGGATTTGCCGACTTCCATTTCGGAGATTTCAATGCCGTATGGCACACGGGCTTCGTAGGCCGCCAGTATCTTGACAACACCGCCAACGCGGACCGTTCCCTGCCTGCTTACACCTGCTCCGACATCAACTTCGGATACACCTTCCGCTTCACGGGGGCTCTCAAGGAACTGCGCCTCGGCTTGACGCTCAACAATGTGTTCAACAGCCATTTCGCCACGAGCGGCTGGGTTTATTCGGCCATAGCTGAAAGTTATGGACATCCTGAAGACAACCGCTATTACCAGTTGGGCTTCGTCCCGAACGCCGGGTTCACGGCTCTCGGGAACGTTGTGCTCAGATTCTAAAAACCGCTTCTTATGCAGGACTTCATCGCCACACATTGGCTTGACATCCTGACCACAGCCCTGGGGCTCGCCTATATCCTCCTGGAATACAAGGCGAGCCTTTGGCTTTGGCTTGTGGCCTTCGTGATGCAGAGCCTCGATGTCGTGCTTTACTATCAGCACGGGCTGTATGCCGACTGCGGCATGGAATTCTACTACATCGCCATGACCGTCTACGGCTTCATCAACTGGAAATATCTCAAGAACAAGGACGACAAGCCCCGGGCGGTCACGCACTTCGAGCGCCGCTATATCCTGCCCTGGACTCTGGCCACCCTTGCCCTCTGGGGATTGATATACTTCCTGCTGGTGCGCTACACCGACTCCCGTGTCCCTCTTACAGACAGTCTCACTACCGCGCTGAGCTTTGTCGGGTGCTGGGCGCTTGCCCGCAAATATCTGGAACAGTGGTTGATATGGATAGTTGTGGATGTCATCACCTGCGCCCTGTATTTCTACAAGGGCATACCGTTCAAGGCCTCACTTTATGGGCTGTATGTGATTATCGCCGTGGCAGGCTACATCAAGTGGCGGAAAATGCTTAATATTTCATAACTTTGTCGTTTATGAAAGTCAAGGCATTGTTCCCCGGGTCTTTTGACCCTTTCACTTCCGGCCATCTCAACATCCTGCGCAGGGCGCTCACGATGTTTGACGAGGTGACCGTGGCCATCGGCGTCAACCAGGACAAGCACGGTTTCTTTGACAACTCCCAGAAGCAGGACATAATCCGTCAGACCGTGCGCGGGATGGACAATGTGGTGATCATCCAGTATGACGGGCTGACCGTGGACATCTGCCGGGAACTCGGCATCCACCATATAGTCAGGGGAGTGCGCAACATGCTTGACTTCGAGAACGAGAGGGCCATAGCCGATGCCAACAGGCGTCTCGCTCCTGAGATTGAGACGATAATCATCCCTACAGCCCAGGAGTTCGCGCATATATCCTCTTCTGCCGTGCGTGACATACTCCGTCACCACGGTGATACGTCACTGTTCATGGAGCCGTGGGTCAAACTCCCGGATGTCGGGATATGAGACGGCTTGTCCTTTGTCTTGTCTCGATGCTGTCCGCGCTTGTCCTTGCCGCGCAGACGGATACTCTTGATTTTGAGCGCTATGCCGGGCTGGACAGCCTGCTGACCCAGTTCTATTCTTCGCTTGAGAGGGAGAGCATAGAGGCTAAGAACGCCGAATTCGATCATCTCATCTCCACCTGTCAGGACTCCCTGACCAGGCAGCATGTCACTCTCCGCATTTTCGACCACTACCGCCATTCCCGTCTGATGGGGGAGGAGGCTGTGGCCATCCATATCTATGACACCTGGCTCGCGACCGGGCTTGTGCATACGGCTACGGACATCGAACTGATGGACGCCGAGATTTTCGCGGACTTCAACCGCTCGTCTCTCATCGGGATGACGGCCCCGAAGGTCAGGCTTCTCAAGCCTAATGGCGGGAGCGAGACAGTGCCGGCGGAGGGCAAGGTGGCTGTGCTTTTCTTTTACGACACCTCCTGTGCCAAATGCCGGCTTGAGTCTCAGGTGCTCCCGTCTGTGCTGGCGCAGGTGGACTTCCCTATGAATTTCTACGCCGTCTATGTCGGGACGGACAAGCGGGAGTGGAAGGCTTTCCGCAAGAATTTCAAGATTCCGGGGCGGAAAGTCAAGCTGCACCACCTCTGGGATCCGGAGATGGACTCTGACTACCAGAAATACTACGGGGTCACAGGCACACCGAGGATGTTTGTCGTGTGGAAGGACGGGGAGATACTCGGGAGGAGGCTTGAAGTCGCCAATCTGCAGGAAATCATCCACTATATAAGTATCACAGATGGCAAGGAAAAACAAGAGAAAAAGTAAGTCCTCCTCCGTCGACCCCTCCTATCTCGACCGTCAGAAGGACTCCCTTAAACGCAAATACCGCAAGTCCATACTCTTCAATGAGCAGGAACTTGCGGCAATCGATGAATATTGCAGGCGCTTCAAGGTCTCTTCACGCTCTGCCCTTGTAAGGGAGGCCCTCATGGAGCGTGTCCTCAAGGGCCTCGAAGAGAACCATCCGACCCTCTTCTAGCCTTACTGGAAGATGAAGTCGATCACGTCCTTTATGTTCTGGACGTAGTGGAATGTCAGGCCGTCGATGTATACCGGCTTGATGTCCTCGATGTCCTTGCGGTTGTCTTCGGAGATGACGATGGTGTGTACTCCGGCCCTCTTGGCTGCGAGGATCTTCTCCTTGATACCGCCCACAGGCAGGACTCTTCCGCGGAGGGTCATCTCTCCGGTCATCGCGAGGCCCGACATCACGGCCTGACCCCTCAGGGCTGAGACCATGGAGCTTACCATGGTGATGCCGGCGGAAGGACCGTCTTTAGGAGTGGCGCCTTCCGGCACATGGACATGAATGTCCTTGGCGGCGAACTCCTCGGAAGTCATCTTGGCCATCTCCGGATGAGCCTTTATATATTGGTATGCGATGGTGGCTGACTCCTTCATCACATCACCGAGGTTTCCGGTCATGGTCATCACTCCCTTGCCGTTGGACACGGAACTCTCCACAAACAGGATCTCTCCTCCCATCTGGGTCCATGCCAGGCCCGTGACCACTCCAGGGGCTTCGTTGCCCTTCTGCTTGTCGTGGAACGCTACAGGCAGGCCGAGGTATTCCTTGAGCATGTCTTTCTTGATGACTTTCGGGCAATCTTCGCCGAGGGCTATCTTCTTGGCGCTGACGCGGGCGATCTTGGCGATCTGCTTCTCAAGTCCGCGCACTCCGGATTCGTGGGTGTACTGGTCTATGATTTCCGCGAGGGCGGCCTTGTCGATCTTCAGTGTCCCCTTTGCGATGCCGTGCTCCTCGAGCTGCTTCGGGACGAGGAACTTCTTGGCGATCTCCATCTTCTCCTCTGCAAGGTAGCCGGTGACATTGATCACCTCCATACGGTCGAGAAGGGCCGGCTGGATAGGGGAGATGCTGTTGGCAGTCGTGATGAAGAGCACGTTGCTCAGGTCGTAGTCCAGATCGAGGTAGTTGTCATGGAAGGCCCCGTTCTGCTCGGGGTCGAGAGCTTCAAGCAATGCGGATGAAGGGTCGCCTTTGAAGTCGGAGCTGAGCTTGTCGATCTCATCGAGCACTATCACCGGGTTGGAGGTGCCGGCACGGGCGATTCCGTTGAGGATACGTCCCGGCAGCGCGCCCACATAAGTTTTGCGGTGGCCGCGGATCTCGGCTTCGTCGTGCATTCCGCCGAGGGCTATGCGGACGTATTTGCGCCCGAGAGCCTTCGCCACGGACTTGCCGAGCGAAGTCTTGCCGACTCCCGGAGGCCCGTAAAGGCAGAGGATAGGGGATTTCATGTTTCCCTTGAGCTTGAGGACGGCAAGGTATTCGATGATCCTGTCCTTGACGGTGTCCAGCCCGTAGTGGTCGTGGTCGAGCACTTTCTGGGCGTGGTTCAGGTCAAGGTTGTCCTTGCTCATCTCTCCCCAAGGCAGCTGGAGCATGAACTCCAGATAGTTGTACTGCACGCTGTAGTCAGGTGAGGACGGGTTGTATTTCTCCAGTTTCGCGAGCTCCTTGTTGAAGACTTCGGCGATCTCGTCCGGCCAGTTCTTCTTGGCCGCCTTTTCGCGGAAGCGGTCGAACTCTTCGGCATCGTCCATGCCAAGCTCTTCCTGGATGGTGCGCAGCTGGTTGTTGAGGTAGTATTCCCTCTGCTGCTGATCCATCTCGCTCTTCACTTTCTGGTTGATCTCCTGCTTGATCTTCATCAGTTCGATCTGCACGTTGAGCATGGAGAGGAGCTTGAGTCCGCGGACCTTGACATCGTCGTATTCCAGCAGCCCCATCTTCGTCTCGAAATTCTCGACTTCGATGGTGGTCGCGATGAAATTGACAAGGAAACGGAAGTCATCTATCGCCTTTACCGCCCCGATGGTTTCGCGGGTTCCGAGGTTCGATGAGCGCAGGATGCTGATCGCCTTGTCCTTGAGGGCTTCGCCGATTGCCTTTATGTCAGTGCTGTGATTGTCCTCCTTGAGCACATCTTCAAGGTAGTGCACCTTCGCTGTGATGTACGGCTCATATCCGAGCACTCCATCAAGCGAAAGCCGCTTGAAGGCCTGCAGGATGGCTGTTATCGTGCCGTCCGGCATCTCAAGGGTCTTGATGATCTTGCACACGGACCCGTAGTGGAAAAGATCCTCTTCCTGAGGCTCTTCCACCATCACGTCCTCCTGCGGTACGGCACCGATGAAAAAGCCCTCTTTCTCAGCGTCTTGGATGAGTTTTATGGACTTCTCGCGCCCTATCGTGACGGGATATATGGCACCCGGGAACAGCACCGCGTTGCGCAGCGCCAGAACCGGCAGCACATCAGGCAGTTCCGCCTCGTCAAACTTCATCGCCCCCTCGCCCTGGAGTACAGGTATTATGCTTACTTCTGCTCCGGACGGGAAAGTTATTTTCTTATCTTGTCTCATAATTCTGTCAATTTGTCAGTATTTCTATCGGCCAAAACCGGACTGACATACTTGTCAATCTCTATGCCACTGCAAAATTAACAACTTCTGACAGAACTATTTTGAATAATGAAAAAAATAATCTATTTTTGCACTCCCAAGTTTTTGAAAATTATTGAGAATTAAATATTAAGACAATGACTAAAGCAGAAATCGTCAACGAGGTTGCCAAATCTACCGGCATCGAGAAAGTTACGGTGCAGACTATTGTGGAAGCCACAATGGAGAGCATCAAGTCTTCAATCATCAAGGGTAATCCTGTTTACCTGCGCGGATTCGGCAGCTTCATCATCAAGCACCGTGCACAGAAGGCTGCCCGCAACATCACCAAGCAGACCACAATGACCATCCCTGCGCACGACATCCCGGCCTTCAAGCCGTCAAAGTCATTCGTTGCTTCAGTGAAGACCAAGTAAATCTATAAAACATGCCAAACGGAAAGAAGCATAAGAGACATAAGATGTCTACGCACAAGCGCAAGAAGCGCTTGCGTCTGAACAGACATAAGAAGAAGTAGTCGAGAAAAGCCTGACGGGAGATCCGGCGGGCTTTTTTAGTGAATGATGCAAATGGAAAATACCGCGAAGACAGAAAAAGATCTGGTGGTCGACGTCTCGGCCTCGGAAGTCCGTATAGCCTTGATGGAGAACCATCGGCTCATCGAACTTGACAGGGAGTCAACCAAGGATCACGGTTTCTCGGTAGGGGATGTCTATCTTGGCAGGGTCAAGAAGATACTTCCCGCCTTGAACGCTGCTTTCGTGGACATAGGTGACAGCAAGGAGGCATTCGTCCATTATCTTGATCTCGGCCTGTATTTCACGGCATTTGACACGTTTGTCCGTGAGAGCAATCCCAACAGGGACATGGCCGGGTTGTATTCGAAGATCAAGATAGGGCCGGTTCTCGCGAAGGAGGGCCGCATCGAAGACCACCTGAAGCCGGGGCAGATGATCATTGCCCAGATTGTCAAAGAACCTATATCCACAAAAGGATCCAGGCTGACAGCGGAGATTTCATTGGCAGGACGCAACATTGTACTGCTCCCTTTTGCAGAGAAGGTGAGCGTTTCCCAGAAAATCTCCTCACGCGAGGAGAAAAAAAGGCTTGAAGTCCTTGTGCGCAGCATCTTGCCGCACAACTACGGCGCCATCATCCGCACTGCCGCAGAGAACAAGAACGCTGCTGTGCTTGTGGCCGAACTCCGCTCGCTCATCGAGAAATGGGAGAGTTCCTGGAAGAAGATCGCCGAATCAAAGGGCATCAAGCTGCTCTTCACCGAGTATGACAGGACGACCGCGACCATCCGCGACCTTTTCAACGAGACATTCACCAATGTCTATGTCAACGATAAGAAGATCTACGAGGATGTGCGGCGCTACGTGTCGCTGATTTCTCCCGACAAGGAGAAGATAGTCAAACTCTATGAAGGCAAGGAGCCTATCTTCGATCATTTCGAAGTGTCGCGCCAGATCAAAAGCTCGTTCGGCAAGGTAGTGCCGATGAAGCAGGGCGCGTATCTTGTCATCGAGACGACGGAGGCTCTCAATGTGATTGATGTCAACAGCGGCATCAGGGCGAAGACCAACGACCAGGAGGAGAATACCTTCGAGGTCAACAAGATTGCGGCGGAGGAGATTGCCCGCCAGCTCCGTCTCCGTGATATGGGAGGCATAGTCATAGTCGATTTCATCGACATGGACAAGGCTGAGCACCGCAACGAGCTGTTCAAGTATATGAGGGAGCTTATGGATTCGGACAGGGCCAAGCACAATGTCCTTCCGCTCACCAAGTTCGGTCTCATGCAGCTCACCCGCCAGAGAATCCGTCCTGTGACAGAGATTGACACTGCAGAACAGTGCCCTTTGTGCCACGGCACCGGCAAGATCACTTCCACCGCCGTCATCGACGAGCAGATAGAGAGGAATCTTGCGGACTTTGTGGAGAAGGGGGAAAAGACATTTACGCTCAAGGTCAGCCCGATTCTGGGGGCGTACTTGAGCCGCGGATTCAATTCTTTTGTCCGCAAGTGGAAACGCAAGTACAAGTGCAAGCTGGATCTGGTCGAAGACAGCGACCACAGCATCCTGCAATATGAACTCTATGATGAAAAAGGAAAGGCTCTCAGTTGAGAGCCTTTCCTTTTTTTACGGGGCATATCCCCGAAACCCCGGCGCCCTCAAGGGCC